>CAZGNJ010000053.1:0-12573 GCA_964526985.1 uncultured Ginsengibacter sp.
CGGTTCGGGTATAGTTGTCTAATTTTTTGGTATCGAAATAATAAGTAACGGGTTTGAGCCGGGTGATAAAATCGAGGCCGGGTACATTGTATTGAATATGGTATTTAAAGCGTCCGTCAGATGGAAAAGACCAGGCCACCTGACCTTCTATTACTGATACTGAACCATTACCAATACGCACCTTATTGCTGGCATTTACTTTGGCATTATATCCAATGGCCGTTGCATTTGTCAGGCTGCCGGTTGAAACATCCGCATAATAACCAACTGCTGTGTTATTATACCCGGTGGTGTTGTAATAAAGTGAGAAACTACCATTGGCAGTATTGGCATGTCCCGTGGTATTGGAATACAAAGATGCATAACCATTGGCGGTATTGTCATTCCCGGTGGTGTTTTTATAAAGCGAGGAAGTACCATTGGCGGTATTGTAAGTTCCTGTGGTGTTTGATTGAAGCGAGAGACTGCCATTGGCGGTATTGTAATTTCCTGTGGTGTTTGATTGAAGCGAGAGGCTGCCAATGGCGGTATTGTAATATCCGGAGGTGTTGGAATAAAGTGATTCGTAACCATTGGCGGTATTGTTAAACCCGGTGGTGTTGGAATAGAGTGCATTGCTGCCTAATGCTGTATTATTTGTTGCATGATTAGGCAGGGTGGCCCCTGTTCCGTTATTGTACAAAGCACTGTCGCCTATGGCAATTAAGTTGCTACGGTTGGTATTGTTTTTCAGTGCATTTATGCCGATGGCTATGTTTGAAAAAGCCGTGCTGCTACCGGTGGCGCTTCCTTTTCCCAAAAACACATTGCCGTTATTACCTACAAAGCCCGCAGGAGTATTATTGATTCTAAATACCAAAGGTTTGTTGTCCGTAGTACCTACAAAGTTTATCAGTGAGTCTGTACCTGCATTGCCGACAAGTGACCATGCATTGGTGAGCGTTTGCATGTTTATCCACACCGTGCCATTATAAAACCAAAAGCCGTTGGTGTCGGTATCAAATACCAATAGCCCTTTGGCGGGTGTGCCGATGCCGGTTCTTTGTGCGGTGGTCAGCCGCGGCACCAACAACCCTTTGGAGGTAGATACAATATCTAATTGTGCGCTGTTGTCGGGCGCAGTGGTGCCGATGCCAACGTTTTGGGAAAAGGATAAGAATCCGCAGAATAAAAAGCAGAGTAGTGCGGTAAATTGTTTCATATCTGTAGAAGTTTTTCGTTTATTGTTTTTCCCTTTACCGGTCGGTGTCTCACCATCCGGATAGATATTATTCATCTTCTTACCTGCTGGGGTCTCACCATCCGGATAAATGATACCCCCGTTCATTTCATCTTTTCTTTCAGTTGCTGTATTTCTTTTTGCAATTGTCCAATGATTTGTTGCTGTTTGTTAATCATTTCCTGCTGCTTCCCGACTATCGCCGGGATTTCGCTTTGCTCCACCTGCTTCTTTAATTTCTCAATAATTTGTTGCTGCTCTTGTACTGCTTTTACTAATGGCACTACAAATTGCGAATAGGAGAGTCCATAGGCCTCTTTACTGTTGTTGGGTGCGATCACTCCGTCAAAATCATACCCGGTTTGTTTTGCGGCCTTCTCTACTTCCTGAGCTATGAAACCGTTGTGACGTATTTTTTCTGCTGAAGAATAGTCTCCATTGTACGAGGCAAATTTTGCATCATTCACCTTTCCGGTTTTCATAAATGCCTCAAATTTTCCTGCCTGGAAATTGTAAATAACCGGACGCAGTTTCAGGATGAAATCCAGCCCTTTCACATCTTCTGAAATATTGGTTTTGAACCTGCCATCAGAAGGAGAAGTAAAAGGCACCTGGCCTTCGATAACGGTAACATTAGCATTGCCCAATCTTATTTTGTTGCTGGCATTTACGACCGCATAATTCCCTATAGCAGTAGCATTGGTTAAGTTTGCAGAAGACACATCTGAACGGTATCCAACTGCTGTATTTGATGTTCCTGTAGTGTTGTTATATAATGCGAAGTAACCATAAGCAGTGTTGCTATTCCCGGTTGTGTTTTTGTAGAGAGATTGTTGACCATTAGCCGTATTTGCTCCTCCTATGGTGTTTGAATAGAGCGAAAAATTGCCATTTGCAACATTTGAAACTCCTGTGGTATTATTATATAAGGCATTGGCTCCAAAAACAGTATTATCATTCCCGGTTGTATTAGAATACATGGCAAAACTTCCCATGGAAGTGTTACCGGCTCCATCTGTGTTGAAAGCTCCTGCGTTATCTCCCACAAAGGTATTATAGGCACCGTTGGTATTTTCCCTTCCCGCTGATGAACCCACAAAAACACTTCCCCAGGCTTTGTTATACTTACCTGCATCTGTCCCTATGATGGTAGTCCAGTATCCTCCATTTTTATGCCCTGCTAAATTTCCTATCATGATACTGTAATTACCGTAGCTGGAATCGCCGGCTGCATAACCCAATGCGGTATTAATTGCGCCAAGGCTATTCGCAAGCAGCGCTTTAGATCCGACCGCCGTATTGAATCCATTGCTACCGGTGTGGCTAAATAGTGCAGAGTCGCCAACTGCTACCATATTTGACCCGGTAGTATTGCTATACAATGCACTTGTACCCACTGCTACATTGGAGTGTCCGGTGGTGTTTTGTGATAATGCACTATCTCCGTTTGCAGTATTATGGCTTCCAACCGAATTGTATGCGAGTGCAAAGTTTCCGTTAGCTGTATTATTATTTCCGGTTGTATTGCTACCCAGTGCATAAATCCCGGTAGCGGTATTGTTACTGCCCGTAGAATTCTCTCCAAGAGAACCATATCCTGTGGAAGTATTGTTATTCCCCGTGGTATTTGTATAAAGTGCAGCAAAACCCATGGCTGTATTCTGGGTTCCAATGGTATTATAAGCTAACGATTGCTCTCCTGCAGCTGTATTATAACTTCCAGTTGTGTTGGATGTCAGGGATTGATATCCATTAGCTGTGTTGTAGCTTCCTGTAGTATTGTTGGATAGTGACTGTAGGCCAGTTGCGGTATTATTTTTCCCGGTAGTATTGAATCGCATCGAATTTGTCCCCAAAGCAGTATTACTACCTCCAGTAGTATTACTCACAAATGCTTTATAGCCTAATGCCACATTGTACTGCCCGGTGGTAACTGAATCAAACACCCTGAAACCTAACCCTGTGTTATAGCCAAAAGTATCTATTACACCGGCATTGATTTTATTAATTTTAAAATGCAATGACTTCGTATCAGTAGTCCCGATAAATTGTGTGGAAGGATCGGTACCACTATTACCGGTGGTACTCCAGGCATTTGCCTTTGTATCGGTACCTCTTAAAAATAACCATGTACTTCCTGTTCTGTAAGCAAATGCAGCGGAATCAATATCAAATACTAATAACCCGTTTGCAGGGTTACTAATGGCAATTCGTTGAACGGCTGTGAGGCGGGGAATCAGTAACCCGGAATTGTTGGATTGTATTTCCAATTTGGAAGAAGCATCAGGAGTAGGTGTGCCAATGCCCACGCTTTGTCCTTTGGTGAATAAGAAGAAAAAGAAAGTAAGAATAGAGAGTGAAATTTGTTTCATAACAACAATCTTTTGATTTATTGAATTATTTTTTTTGTAGAAAATACCTCAGTTTGATTATCCATTGTGAGGTGATACCTATTCATAATAATTGTCTTACCGCCTCAACATTTTTGTTGGCCGAACGCATCTTATCTGGTTGTAATGCGATATTATTTTTGCGCGGTTTCTTTTTCGACGAAAGGGCATCCTTTTTTGAATGTCCTTTCGCCGGGTAGTGGATTTCCAGGTTGGAATAACGATCCTGAGCATCGCGCACTTCAGTCCTTTTGTTTGCTGATGATCGGCCTCCTGCTTTTGACTTGCCTTTTTTCATTAGAATGATTTTAATCTATATCCTGATTGAAAAATAGGGGTACGGACGTCGTCACTATTCTTCAATCCAAAGCTCTTTTTACCACCTTTTACAATATTTTGGATCACCACACTTATTGACAGTCCCGGTTATTTTACTAATGGGAAGCCGGCATCTTTCCATGCCTTCAGTCCTCCATCAATGTGTGCTACATTTGTGTAGCCCATCTCCTTCAGCGTTTTTACAGCGAGTGCAGAACGACCGCTGGAAGCACAATACAGAATGATGCGCTTTTCTTTGTTGAACTCCGGCTTGTGCGAGGGAAGTGTCGGGTCTGCATAGAATTCCAGCATACCTCTTGGTGCATTTGTTGCGCCGGCAATCTTACCTGTCTGGGCAAGCTCACCCGGTTCACGAATATCTATTACCGTTACATTGCCTTTGGAGATTTCATCCAAAGCCTGATTAGGGGTAAGATTTTCAATTTCCTGCTTTGCTGCTTTTACCATTTCGGCAGCCGATTTTTGGGCCATAGTATTTTGTGTAATTAAGATGAATAAAAAAACAGCACTGAAGATGTTGCAGATTTTTTTACGAATATTCATGGTGGTTATTTTGCACTAAGGTATTATCAGAAAACACCTTCATTTTTAAGAAATCGACTAAACGAATGATGGGCCAACAGAAAACGCAATTACCTGCCGGACGGTTTATATTTGGGTTATAATGTCGTTTGTCGGGAAACCATGCTTTCTGTCATTTTAGTGGAAATGAATATGTGTGAAAGCTTAACTTCGGTTGAATAAAATATTTTATCAGGCAGCGGCTAAATATTTACAAATGAAAAGATCGCTCGAATCCATTAACACGTTCCTGTACAATGATTTCATTTTTTCACCACGATACAGGATTTTACGCCATGTTATTTTCTGGGTTGTCCATACCTTTTTATGGGCTGCTATCTGGCAGATGATTGGAAGCCCCGGCTCTTATGGCCGCGAACTGATCAATATGTCGATGTGGTTACCAATTTTTATTTTGTATGGCTACCCGATGGCTTACTGGGCAGTGCCACAATTGCTGATGAAGGGCAAACTGGTTCAGTTCTTACTGCTCATGCTTGTCTGGGGTATTGCCGGGATGTATATTGATCTTTCGTTCAGGTCTTACATTTATATCCCGATACAAGAATGGATGGGGTTCACTGATGTTCTTCCAAGAGGCCCGCTTGCATTCTGCTATCTATGCCTCACCACTTCTGCGGCTGTACCAATGATTATCAAATTTTTTAAACACTGGAATATGAAGCAGCGGGACTGGCTGAGTGCGCAACAGGAAAAGATCACTGCCGAACTGCAATTGCTGAAAGCACAGGTGCATCCACATTTCCTGTTCAATACTTTGAATAACATCTATTCCTTTTCGCTGGAGAATTCTCCCAAAACACCCGGCCTGATTCTCAAACTATCAAACCTGCTCAGCTATATGTTGTATGATTGCAAAGCTGCCGAAGTGAGGCTTGAAAAAGAATTGGGAATTATGAATAACTATATAGAACTGGAGCGGGAACGCTATGGCAACAGTATCGATATATCATGGAATGTAGCCGGAGAAGTCAATGATAAATTTATTGCACCGCTGATGATGCTGCCTTTTATAGAGAATGCATTTAAACATGGCACTTCTGATCAAATAGAAAAATCATGGCTGAGTGTGGATATTTCAGTGATAGGAAATACGTTGAAAGCTAAAATTGCTAACAGTAAGAACGAACTAGCAATACACAGAACAAATGGCATCGGCATTGCCAATATCAGGAAAAGGCTTGAATTCATTTATCCTGATAACCACGACCTGAAACTGAACGATGAAGGTGATTTTTTTGTAGTATCACTCATGATCAATTTAGGTGCCACCACCACATACCCGGTCACTACATTTATTTCGCAATCGCAAAGCAATGAAAATCCGGTGCCTGCTTATTGATGACGAGCCGCCCGCACTGAAAGTATTATCGCGGTACATTTCGGACATTGACGGAATGGAGATCGTAGGCCAGTGTGTGAATGCCATTGAAGCCATTGGTGTGCTGCGGCATCATAAAGTTGATGTCATTTTTCTTGACATTAAAATGCCTCGAATTATCGGTACCGATTTTTTAAAGAATCTTGACCATCCGCCTAAGGTGATCTTTGTAACAGCCTACCGTGAATATGCTGTAGATGGCTTTGAACTGGATGCTGTGGACTATCTTGTAAAACCGGTGTCGTTCGAACGATTCCTGAAAGCGGTTACCAAACTGAATCGATTGGTTGGAGTTGAAATGGACATTTCTCCAACCGAATCTGCATCTACAGTTGATGCATTCGTTTATCTGAAGGTAGATAAGGATATGAAAAAGGTTTTTATCAATGATATCATGTACATTGAAAGCTGGAGAGATTATGCAAAGGTGTTCCTGGCAGAAGGCAATTATCTTCTCGTAAAACAATCCATCACGGCTCTTGAAAATCTTTTTTCGGATCAAAGGTTTATGAGAATCCACCGTTCCTACATTGTTTCTTTAGAACGTGTTTCGGGGTACAACGGACTTGCAGTACAATTGGGTAGCATTGAAATTCCTATTGGCAGGTTTTATAAGCAGGCGGTGATGGAACGTTTGCAGAGTAAGCCCTGACCGCATTGAATGCCGGTAATGTAATGTGAACCGCTATGGGAATGGATAAAAAAATCCTCCACCATTACAGCAGAGGATCTTCACTAAACAATATTTGTATTCTCTACGGCTTACTTTGTTTCGTAATAAAATTACCGGTAGCCTGGATATAAATTTTGTACTTGTCGGCAACCTCAGCGCTTTGTTTGTTTCCATCAATAAACAACGCACCGTCCTGAACAGCTACAGAATAAGAATCACCCTTGATCACTCCATCGGCAGAAAGTTTGTCAATGAATTTTTTGATCGTCTGTTGTACATCTGCTTCTTTGCTGCCGGACTCTAACTTCCATACATCCTGCTGATGTCCGCTTTGTACTTTATTCTGAAGTATCTGCAGATTTTCCAATTTCACTTCACGGTCATGAGCAATGGTTTTCTGGAACATCACCGCAAGGGTAGGAGCGATGACCAATGAAATAATACTCATTAATTTAATCAGGATGTTCATGCTCGGGCCACTGGTATCTTTGAAAGGATCACCTACAGTATCACCTGTTACAGAAGCCTTATGTGGTTCACTTCCTTTGTAATGTGTTTCATTATTGATGACAGCGCCCTTTTCAAAAGATTTCTTCGCATTGTCCCATGCACCACCGGCATTGTTTTGGAATATTCCCATCAACACGCCACTCACGGTAGCACCTGCCAAAAATCCACCTAACACTTCAGGCCCCAGTGTGAATCCAATGGCCAATGGAGCAATGAAAGCAATAGCGCCAGGAGCCAGCATCTTCTTAATAGATGCATTGGTACTGATAGCCACGCATTTTTCGTATTCAGGTTTTCCGGTTCCTTCCATGATGCCCGGAATGGTACGAAATTGTCTTCTCACTTCTTCCACCATCGCCATGGCGGCTTCACCTACAGCGCGGATAGCGAGTGATGAAAATATAAATGGAATCATTGCACCGACAAACAGTCCGGCCAATACATCAGCACGATAGATATCAATACCGTCAATACCTGCAATACCCACAAATGCTGCAAATAATGCAAGCGCAGTCAATGCAGCAGACGCAATTGCAAATCCTTTTCCGGTAGCCGCAGTCGTATTACCAACCGCATCGAGGATATCTGTTTTTTCACGAACATCTTTTGGTAATTCTGACATCTCAGCGATACCACCTGCATTGTCCGCGATAGGACCGAAAGCGTCAATCGCCAATTGCATCGCTGTGGTAGCCATCATACCTGCGGCCGCTATAGCCACACCATACAATCCCGCACAATAATAAGATGAAAAAATTCCCGCAGCCAACACGAGAATAGGAAGCATAGTACTTTCCATACCCACAGCGATACCACCAATGATATTGGTAGCATGGCCGGTGCTGCTCTGGCGTACAATAGAATTTACCGGGCGTTTACCGATTGCTGTAAAGTATTCAGTGATGATGCTCATCAAAGTACCTACTACCAATCCAACCATGATAGCGCCAAATACACCCCACTTTGTGAAAGTTACATTTCTCAAAACCATATCCGTATCCGGCATCAGCCAGTTTACGAGGAAGAATGATGCGATGGCTGTTAATACAATGGAACCCCAGTTTCCCATATTCAGTGCTTTCTGCACTACAGATGTCTGCAAGCCTGCACCTTCAGAAATCTTTACGAAGAATGTGCCTATTATTGAAAAGAGAATACCGATACCGGCGATCAGCATAGGCAATAATATCGGAGCCATGCCCCCGAATGCATCCTCAGAGAATGTTTCGCGGCCCAATACCATTGTTGCCAGCACAGTAGCTACATAAGAACCAAAAAGATCAGCTCCCATACCTGCTACGTCACCTACGTTATCACCCACGTTGTCTGCAATGGTAGCCGGATTGCGCGGATCATCTTCAGGAATACCTGCCTCTACTTTACCAACAAGGTCAGCGCCTACGTCAGCAGCTTTGGTATAGATACCGCCACCCACACGTGCAAAAAGCGCGATACTTTCCGCGCCAAGTGAAAAGCCTGTAAGAATTTCTATGGTACGCTCCATTTCCAAACTGTCCACAGCAGATTCAGGAGCAAATATTGCTTTCAGAATAATGAACAAACCACCAAGACCAAGCACTGCAAGACCTGCGACACCAAGCCCCATTACACTACCACCGGTAAAGGAAACTTTCAATGCTTTTGAAAGACTGGTTCTTGCAGCCTGCGCTGTACGCACGTTCGCTTTGGTTGCCACCTTCATACCGATAAAACCCGCGCAGGCACTGAAGATAGCACCCGCTACGAAAGCGATCGCGATAGACCAGTGACTGTTTTCGCTACTGAAACCCATCACACCCAACAACAGTGCTGCAATGATCACGAAGTAAGAAAGTATCTTGTATTCAGACTTTAAGAAGGCCATCGCGCCATTAGCGATGTGATCACTGATTTCCTTCATTTTGTCATTTCCGGCATCCTGTTTACCTACCCATGAATACTTCAGGAAGGTATAAATAAGCCCGACCGCTGCCATAGCCGGAATCGCATAAACCAAATTCGTCATAATAAAAATGTATTACTTATTTTTTTAAGGTCGGCAAAAATAGGTCAATTAGGCGAATTTTTGTAATGGTAAGCGCAAGATTTGTGGCGCTTTTGGACAATGGGGGAATAATTGTTAATTGTTAATGATTAATTGGTAATGGGTACTTCCGGGTCGTGATTATTGGGAGAGAGTGGAAAATGTAAAGTGTTCCGGCGATGAGAAAAGTGATAAGTGATCCGCCGCGGCGGAGAATAGTGGAAAGTGAAAAGTGAATGGTGAAAAGGAAGGGTAATTCTAAATCAGTTGTCTTGCGCTGGCAATAAGTAGGTTTTGAATGAACAATTAATAATTCTAAACCCTCCTATCCGCTGCGGCGGACTAAACCCTCTAAACCCTCAACTACCAACTACCAACTATTAACTATTAACTATTAACTACTAACTATTAACTATTAACTATCAAGAGGTCTCGAGCGGATTCGAACCGCTGTGGAAGCTTTTGCAGAGCTCTGCCTAACCACTCGGCCACGAGACCATTGTTTGAAAAAAGTTTACAAAAGTAAGTAATTAAAAGTGGAAACAGGAAACTTTAGAGAGTTATTAAGTGGAAAAGATAAACCGGTTGAAAGCATATCACTGGTTTATAATAATTATTGTCCATCTGAAAGATTTCCGAATGGGCATAAACACTGAACCAGGACGATTTCAATTGTACTGTATTTATTTATGGTGGTAATTATTTCAATCCTCATCCATACGGGTTTTCGCTCATAATAGTCACAAACCATATTCTTAAAATTCAGATGGCTAAATGATAGAGGTTGGTAATTATGGTTGAATCTTACGAAAGATAAATTGGTTCACAATAGGAGAGTATCCGGATAAGCATTTTACCAAACGGGAAAAAATGGGTGCCTTGATAATGGTTAGATCAATATCGCAGATAGTTGAGCAGAAAAAGCAGAGGGTTCGATATTCCGTTCATCAAAACTGAATCAAAGAAAAAATGAAAATGTATTTTCTTTGTCAGGAAATTGTATTCTCTTTCAATTACATTTTTTAATGGTGGATAATTAAGATGACCCATTCTTCACATATCGACTCAGGATTGTGGCTATCTTTCAAAGCAGGTAGCCGGAATTCTTTTAAGGAGATATATGAGAAATACTATGATAGTTTATTTGAATACGGTTTCAGAATCAGCAATGACACCCAATTGGTAGAAGATACCATCCAGGAATTATTTATAAAAATATGGAATAACAGATCGCGCCTGGGTGATGTAACTTCAGTAAAGCCTTACCTGCTCGTTTCTTTAAGAGGTGCTATTTATAACAGGCTGGAAAAGCATACCAGAATGCGGATCCAGGAATTGAATGAATCAGTTTTTGACCTGGTATTCTCAGCAGAATCAGAATTTATAAATAGGGAATCAAATAAAATAAAGGCTGATAAAATTAAGGATGCATTAAATCAACTCACATCAAGGCAAAAGGAATTTATTTATTTGCGGTTTTACGAAGAAATGAGTTTTGAAGAGATTGCGAAAGTTTTAAATATTACTACCAAGGCTTCTTATAAATTAAACGCGCGTGCACTTGAAAGCCTCAGGCAATTGATTGATCTGCCTCTATTACTTACAGTATTAGCACTTTTTTCATTTGGAAAATAAATCCTGAGTCCCCAAAAAATAATTCTGTTGTTTGTGGGGTAATAAAAATCATTTCCCTGTCCTTGTAACTGAAACTTGATTTTTTTTTAATGAAAAGTGGCTACGAATCATATAACATTGATGATTTTCTCAACGATGACTTTTTCATCGAATGGGTGAAGTATCAAACACCTGAATCTGATAAGTTCTGGAATGAATGGAAGGAAGGAAATCCTGAGAACCTTTCAGCCATGCAGGAAGCGAGGCTACAACTTCTTGTGATTCTTTCTTCTGAACGACTTGATTTTGGTTCGGAAAGGAAGGAAAGAATATGGAATCAAATAGACATTCTGACCAAACCTGCTAAGGTTAGAAAGTTTAGGTACGAATGGATGGCTGCAGCAGCTGCAGTTGTAATTATTGTGTTTTCGGTTTTGTTTTGGAACAACAACAATAATAAAAAGCCAGCCGATCAAAGTATAAGTCAAATCAACAAGGATGTCATCACTCCCGGTAAAAATCAGGCTGTGCTCACATTAGCTGATGGCAGAATGGTATCGCTGGATTCTGCTGCAGCAGGCAATATCGCGAATCAGGGTGGTGTAAATGTTTTAAAGGAGAATGGTTCTTTGACTTACCAGACAGAAGACAATTCAGGCGTTTCATCAGTTATCAATAAAATTTCTACTCCCCGGGGAGGGCAGTACAAGATCTTGCTTGCTGATGGTTCGCAGGTTTGGTTGAATGCAGAATCCGAATTAACCTTTCCTTCTGCATTTATTGGAAATGAAAGGCATGTTGAATTAAAAGGCGAAGGATATTTTGAAGTAGCCCACAATGCCCAAAAACCATTTTATGTGAAGGTGAATGGGATGGAAGTAAAAGTGTTGGGTACAGAATTTAATATCAACAGTTATCCTGATGAATCAGGTATTAAGACGACGCTTGTGAATGGGGCAGTCAGGATTAAAGCAGGTGATCAGACTACTGTGATTATTCCGGGGCAGCAAGCTATCTTAAATAGAGGAAGCAAAGAAATTAAAGTAAAAGATGTAGATGTTGAATCCCAGGTTTCCTGGAAAAATGGAAAATTCATTTTTCAGGATATAGATATCTATTCGGTGATGCGCCAACTATCCCGGTGGTATAATATTGACGTTGTGTATGGACAAGACTTGCCAACGGAACAATTTGTGGGTGTTATTTCGAGAAATGTATCCATTTCAGAAGTGCTGTCTATGCTTGAATCCACAGAGGCAGTTTCATTCAGGATTCAGGGTAGAAGGGTTTATGTAGAGCCTTATAAAAGGTAGATAATATTCTCAAAAAACCCGCTTCGTGACGGAAGCGGGCAATCCAAAGTGGAGCAACACTAAGGAAATTTTTTGGGCTAAAAATTTAAAAGTACAGGTCATTCAACTGACAGGAAAAATGACTGTAGGTATTCAATCGCAAAAGCGAAAAAATGAACGAAACAATTTTCTTAACCCAAACATTGCAAAAATATGCATTTAGTTCTTAATCGGAGGCCATGGTTATCCTTACCACCTCTAGTATCTAAAGCCATGAAACTAGTTGTAATCTTAATGACAGCTTTTCTCTTACAAGCATCCGCTAACGGTATTGCCCAAAAGGTGACACTCTCAATGGAGAATGTAAAGATGGAGAAAGTTTTTAAAGCTATAGAACGCCAGACCGGCTATGGATTTCTCTTCACCAGAAAGACATTGGAGAAAATGCCACGTGTAAGCGTCCATGTTAGAGAAGCCACCGTAGAAAGTGTTCTTGAAGAATGCCTGGCAGGTAAGCCGCTTGATTTTGTGATCAGGAACAAAACGATTG
>CAZGNJ010000053.1:12583-24485 GCA_964526985.1 uncultured Ginsengibacter sp.
TCAATCCAGATCCTGCATCCGCATTTGTTTTGCCGGAGGTATTATCGATTGATGTTACCGGAAGGGTTCTCAATGAAGATGGCCAACCGGTGCCGGGAGTTTCTGTTTTGGTGAAAGGAACCCAAAAGGGAACTACTACCAATGAGAATGGCTATTTCAGTTTGGGTGATGTGGATGAGAACGCAACTTTGATCTTTAGTGGAACAAATATTGAAACTCAGCAGATAAAACTGGATGGTCGTACTGTGTTGAATGTAAGGGTAAGAAAGAAGATAACCCTGGGTGAAGAAATTACTGTGGAGTTAAATACAGGATACCAGACTTTACCAAAGGAACGCGCGACAGGTTCATTTGCCTATACCGGTAGTAAAGACCTCAGCAAGCAATTGGCAGTAACTGATATTTCTGAAAAATTCAGAACACTGCTACCCGGAGTACTGATGAGCGATGGAAATCCAATTATTCGGGGTAAGACAACTATTAATGCGAACCAGTCTCCGATAATTGTAGTAGATGGATTTCCGACAGATGTGCCGCTCGCGACCATTAATCCAAATGATGTGGAGAGTATCACTGTCTTGCGGGATGCCGCTGCCGCTTCTATTTGGGGGGTAAAGGCATCGAATGGTGTCATTGTTATCACTACCAAAAAGGGGACCAATGCTCCCAATGGCAAGCCCCAGATTTCATTTAATTCATCATTGACTTTTCAAAGCTTACCTGATCTTTCTTCTCTGAAGTTGGCAAACTCCAGTGATTTTGTAGATGTGGAATTGGAAGCACTTGATAAGGGGTGGTTTAATCTGAACAATCCGGAAAACAACTCGGGTTATTCTCCTGTCTATGAAATTTATCGTAAGCAAAAGAATGGCGAAATCACGGAAGCTGAAGCGAATGCTGCTTACAACAAGTTCAGGAGCACCAACTACCTGAGCCAGAAAGATTTGTTTTTCAGAACAGGACTGATGCAGCAATACAATCTTTCCATTTCCGGTGCAGGAAATAAGAACAGGTATTATGCATCATTGAATTATCAGAACAATCAACCTTATTCTAAACGCACTAAGGATGAGCGCTATACTTTTCTCTTCAAGAATACCTATGATCTATTTCCAAAATTAACCGTAGATGCTTCCATCAATTTATCCTTAATCAATTCCCAAAATAATGGTGTGTCCGTTTATCAATTTCAGAGGCAAAGGCCATATAGGTTATTTGTAGATGAGAATGGAAATTATTTACCATTATATGAACCTTACAGATCCCTGGAAAGGATGGAAGAACTCAAGTCATTGGGGTACCTGGACTGGGCCAATAATTTGAAGAGGGACTTTGATAATAATGATAATGCAACAAAGAACTTTTCACCACGGTTAAATATTGGCATCAACTACAATGTACTGCCTTTCCTGAGTTATGAGAGTCGTTTCCAATACGAAAGAAACGACTACAGAAGCGATTCTTACTATAATGAAGAAATGTATTATACAAGGGATTTGATCAATCAATTCACTGTACAGGTTCCGGGTGGTGGATTGAACTCCCAGATACCCAGGGGCACCATTTACTATGCCTCTGTAAATCATATCAATACTATATCATGGCGAAACCAATTGAAACTGAACAAAACTTTTGAAGGTGCCAAATCAAGCAACCTCAACGCAATTGTAGGTACAGAAGTAAGCCAGAACCAGATTGATTCAAGGCAGGATCGTTACCATAATTACAGTAAAGAAAAACTGACTTACAATCTGATAGATGAACAAACACTTGCAGCCGGTGTAACAGGATGGAACGGACAACTTCAATATTATCCTGCTATGTACAAACCAATACAGCAGATTGAGAACCGGTATTTTTCCATGTATTTCAATGGGTCTTATGAGTTTGATAAGAAATATATTCTCTCTGCAAGTGCCAGGATCGATAAATCAAATTTGTTTGGAGCCAGTACCAATGATAAGATGACTCCATTGTACAGTGTAGGTGCTGCATGGCATATTTCTAATGAACCATTTTTCAAAGTGAAATGGGTTAATGATCTGAAACTTCGTGTAACCACCGGTGTTAATGGAAACGTGGACAAGCAGACCAGTAAGGTGCTGATTGCCATACCACAGAAAAACTCATACACCACCGGTGAGGATTACCTGAAGATAGAATTCCCGGAAAACAAAGAATTACGTTGGGAAAGCACGACAGTAAATAATTTGGGTATAGATGCGGTGATGTTTAATAACCGGATTTCTGCAAGCTTCGATGTGTATGTAAAGAACAGTTATGATTTACTTGGTTTTGTAGATGCAGATCCGTCTGTCGGGTTTGAGAAAGTATATAAGAATACTGCGGAGTTGAAAAATGTTGGTTACGATTTAAGAATTACAGCAAATATTATCAAGGGGGCATTTGATTGGAATGCTTCACTCAGCCTTTCTCAAAACAAAAATAAAGTAACAAAAGTGTTTAACCCTACGCCATCAGTCGATAATTACCTGACTGGGGGAAGAGGAAGAGAAATAAAAGGTAAGCCGATTGATTATTTTTATAATTATAGATGGGCCGGACTCACTAATGAAGGAGAACCGCAGGTATATAATGATAAGGGAGAAGCCGTATCATGGCAAACCGGGGGAATACAGCCAAATGTAAAGTGGCTAAAATATGCGGGAACCACTTTGCCTACATACTTTGGTACGTTGATGACAACCTTGTCGTACAAAGGATTCAGTCTTACACCAATTGCCATATTCAGATTTGGAAATGTAATGCGACTGCCAACAGGATATGTAAGGTCAGTAGCACCTGTAATGTCTGATATTGGAAAAAGGTGGCAAAAACCAGGAGATGAAAACTCTACCTGGGTACCACGATTATTTGATAATATGTACGAGCCATATATCAGGCGGCAGTTTTATGCTTCCAATGATAACCGCACAGCCAGTGCGTCATTCATAAGGCTTAGCAGTGTCAGCCTCACTTATGATCTTTCAAGAATCGTTCATACTTCCGTATTTAGAAACATCCAATTGCAGGGACAGATAACTGATGCCGCGATTTGGGTCAAGAATAAGGAAGATATTGATCCGGAGGCTATTGATTTACGGTACGGAGACCTGGGGATCCGTACATCACCCACTTACACATTGGGCCTCAAACTGGATTTTTAATCAACTAAACGAATTTCAGAATGAAAAAGATTCTCACCATATTAAGCGTTGCATTTTTACTGAGTGCTTGCAATAAATACATTGACATAGACGAAAAAGGAAAAGTAATTCCTAAGACTATTCAGGACTATTCGGATCTGATGAATGATTATTACGGATTTATCACTAGTACAGACAATATGTTCTACCTGAGCGATCAAATCAAAGTCTATAAAGATGAAGTGAACAGGATTTTTTATGGAGCTGATGTATTCCTAAATGGGTACCTGTGGAAAGATTACCTTTTTGTAAATGCAGATGACAACGATCGGGATTGGAATAATTTTTACCGGCAAATCTATGTGTGTAATGTAGTACTCGATAATATAGAACATGCACAGGGAAATGATGAAGTACTTCGCCAGCAAACAAAAGGAGATGCACTCGCGCAAAGAGCTTATTCCTATTTCATGCTCGTTAATATGTACGCGAAGCATTATAATCCCGCCACCTATGAAAAGGATCTCGCAGTGCCATTGTACCTTAAACCGGACATCAATGCAAAGAAAGGAAGGGGGACTGTGAAAGAGGTTTATGACCAGATAGAGAAGGATTTGCTGGATGCAGAAAAGATGCTGCCGCCAGAACCCACTTTTAATTACCATCCCGGCAAAGCAGGCGTTGACGGATTGCTCGCCCAGATGTATCTCTACCAGGGAAAATGGGAACAGGCAAAGACTTATGCTGAAAAGGCATTGCAGATTCATTCATTCTTGTACGACCTGAATAATTTTGATTTCATTCCGGGTATGCCACCATTTCTCGGTGTGCTGGGATATCCTAACCAGGCTAAGGATAATATGGAAGATATATGGCACAAGCAATCGAGTATTCCGTTTATTTACATGATTGCTGTTTATATGACAGACGAACAAAGGGCATTGTATGATGATGGAGATCGGAGGTTGCATTTTACAGAAATCGATGGAGCTATTTTTGGTCCAGCTATGCATGGTAAATCTTTATTTACTATAGACCGATTTTACAGGGCAGGAGTTTTTACACCTGATCTATATTTGATTCGTGCCGAAGCAAATGCACGGTTGAATCATCCTGACGATGCAATGCAGGATTTGAATACACTCAGGCAGAGCAGGTTTGAAACTGCCAAATTTGTTCCTTATGCTACGGGAAAGACTCAGGAAGAAGCGTTGCAACTGGTGTTGAAAGAAAGGAAAGTAGAATTGTTTCAGACTGCGTGGAGATGGTTTGATCTGAAACGATTTAACCAGTTGCCGGGATCTGCACAGAGTGTTTCGAGAGAGTATGACGGGCAAACCATCACGCTGGCTCCCGGAGATGACAATTGGGTTTTGCCTATTCCTAAAAAAGTATTGACTCTGAATTCGCTTATGGAACAAAACCCTCGCGACGGCAGACAGTAAGCGATTTTTTTATTTTTTTTTTCATGATGACCGCCTTGAGTGAGGCG
Source organism: uncultured Ginsengibacter sp. (assembly GCA_964526985.1). Lineage (GTDB taxonomy): Bacteria > Bacteroidota > Bacteroidia > Chitinophagales > Chitinophagaceae > Ginsengibacter. The sequence continues at coordinate 17,222 of CAZGNJ010000053.1, forward strand.
TTCAATTAAACCTCTTATTATCTGATGGAAAATATAGTAGAGTGCAGAAACCTCACGCACTATTATGGAAAAAAACTGGTCTATGAAAATCTTTCTTTCAATATTAAACGTGGGAGTATCCTTGGGCTCCTCGGAAAAAACGGAGCCGGTAAAACCACAACGATAAATATCATCAACGGGTTTCTGACACCACGCAAAGGAGAGTGCATCATCTTAGGTGAGGATTCCAGAAATCTTTCACCGGCAGTGAAATCCAAAATTGGATTCCTGATTGAGGGACATATTCAGTATGCCTTTATGAATATTCACCAGATAGAAAAATTCTATTCGGGATTTTATCCGCAATGGAAGCGCGATGCATATTATGAACTCATGTCGAAATTGAAAGTAACACCAAAGCAGAAAATCTCAACGATGTCATGTGGGCAGCGTTCCCAGGTGGCACTGGGGCTGATCCTTGCCCAGGACCCTGAATTGCTGGTGTTAGATGATTTTACTTTAGGACTTGATCCAGGATACAGGAGGTTGTTTATAGACTACCTGCGGGAATATGCCAAGGCGGAAAACAAGACCATCTTCACTACATCTCACATTATCCAGGATATGGAACGTCTGATCGATGACTGCATGATCATGGATTACAATCGTGTACTTGCATACATGCCACTCAAAGAGTTCATGCAAAAGTTCCGGCAATTCAATTTTGAAACAGATACCAATGTTGCATTTGATAAAGATGGTATTGTAGTCAACTACGAACAGATTAGAAATAGGGTAGAGTTGTTTACCTACTCGAATGAGGATGCGGTGAAATCTTATTTGGATAGTTTATCAATTCACTATCAGAATTTCCAAAGTGTAGATATGACTTTGGAAGATGCATTTATTGGCTTAACAGGAAAATATTGAAAACATGATTAAATCAATTTTTTACAAAGAGTGGCTTAAGATAAGGCGAGTGTCCCAGGTATTGTTGTTGGTTGGTATCGTAGTTATTGCGGGAATATATTTCACTGTACGCCATGACCTCATTGTTACTGATGCAGAGATTTATTGGGATAGAATTACCGGGCAGCGAATGATCTTTTATTCCATTCTCAAATTCCTTCCCCTGATTACAGGAATCGTTGTTTCGTTGGCACAGTTTATTCCCGAGATCATAGACAAGCGTGTGAAACTAACGCTACACCTGCCACTCAATGAAGAGAGGGCCGTATTGCAAATGATGATTTTTGGGGCAATGACATTGCTTGCCATCTATTTCGTGGAGCTTGGAATTTTTTGGGGCTGGGGCGCAGTCTATTTTCCCGATGAGATTATCTTCCCTTCAATAATCACTTTGTTGCCCTGGTATGTTTCCGGAATGGCTGCTTACTTCTTCCTTGCTTTGATCGTATTGGAGCCAGTCTGGAAAAACAGAATTTTTTACATGTTGGTTGCCACCTTGTTTATCCAGGTATTTTTTGTGAGTGATATAGCTGCGGCTTATAAATACTCATTGTTTCCATTGATCGTATTGGCAACCCTCATCAGCATATCATTGTTGTATTCAATTTATAGATTCAGAAAAGGAGAAATGTAATATGTTACCAAAAATCAGCAGATACTTTTTGATTATTGTTACGGTGTTTTCATTGGCTTATGCGTTGCCGGCCATTTATCACACTTTGTTTGATACCCGTGTCAATATGCCATTCATAACTTACAGTTCGCTTACGCAAGATTATTATTTCATGGAGCCAAAAGATGGTAAGCCTGCTTTTGTAAACAGGGAAGGGAAATTTTTTGACCAGTTCACTTTTATGGATATGGCACCTGTGGAAAACTATACCTATCATTTGTCGAAAGGAACCCTGCCTGACAGCGTAAATGGCGTCAGGTTGGATCCGCGTGAATTGCAGCGCCAGGGTATCTGGCAATTTTTTGATCCCAGGATGTTGAATTATCCGGCCTATCATATCTATCCATTGTTTGAATCCGAGCCGGATTTTGGTTTGAAACTTCCCGAAGATGTTTTTCGTATTAAAGACAGAATTGAATTTATCAATGCAAAATCCAATAAGGTTGAAGAGAAAAAGAGCCAAATATTCAATGATGTATTTACCAGGGAAGGATTTTCTTTTCCGGCAAAGGTGATAGCGGGCATTCCCAGTGTAATGAAGCGGAGGGATGACGGTTGGTTCATTACAGACAGCAAAGGATCATTGTATCATTTGAAAATGATAAAGGGCAATGTTTTTTTCAAGAAAATCACAAAGCCTGATAATATCCGCATAAAGATGATACAATGCAATGACTTCGATTCGAGGGAATTCTATGCGATGCTTATAACTGATGAGAATAAATTATACACATTGAATACTGACTATTCATTTACGAAAGTCCCTATTCCGGGTTACAATCCTAAACAGCAATCGATGATCCTTTCAGGAAATATTTTCAACAAGAATTTTTCCATCTTTGATGATTCGGAGATAAGTGTCTATACACTTGATAGGAATTATAAATTGGTCGATCAGTTCAAGAAGGAAATACCTCAAAAATCTCAAATGACACAGGGAATTATTTTCAGTTACTTATTCCCGTTTCAGATTAAAGCGGAGTCCTCAAATTCATCTTTTGTTATTTTACAATTAGAAAAGTCGCCCGGTTATCATTGGTTTATCCTGACGCTTTTGTTTCTTGCGTTTTCAATGTACCTGATCAATAAACAAAAGAGAAGATGGAGTAATAATATATTGGATTTGGTAATAGTCGCCTTAACAGGAATATTTGGATTTCTTGCTATCCGGATATTTTCAAACAAAGAATATTGAGTGGATACCTGCACATGCAGATTAAAGCAATAGCATTGAAATTATTTGGCTAACTATCCAACTTCATAAAATACTCCGGTGCATACCGCATCCTGCTGCCATACCAGCAAAATGGTTCTCCTTCTACGCAGAGAATCTTTGTGCCTGGTAGGAGTTGCTGAAAATAAGGTATATGCTTTTCTGAAAATGGATATGGCTCTGAAGAGAGTAGAAGAATGTCAGGTCTGGTGCAGACGAATTCCTCTTCGGTCAATTGAGGATAACGTTTTTCTTTTGAATAGATATTTGTCCATCCAATCCGTTCTATCATGTCATTTATAAAAGTATCACCACCAATGGTCATCAACGGGTCTTTCCAGATGAGATACACTACCCGTTGTGATGACTTTCTTTTCAGTCCGCCGAATGCAGATTTTATTTCGAGGATTATATTTTGAGCTTCCTTCTTCCTGTTGGTAATGTCTCCTACTTCGCAAATCATCTTCAATGCTTCATCATAATTGGAAACATCCGTGACATGCACGGTACAGAATTCCCGGCAGGCTTCAATTTCCTCTTTGATATTTTCCTCTTTATTGGCAATGATCAAATCCGGATTCAAATTCTTGATAGTGTCAATATGCAATCGCTTTGGCCCTCCAACCCTCGTTTTGTTCTGAAACCATTCATTGGGGTGTATGCAAAATTTAGTGATGCCAATTACAGATTCATCAAGGCCTAAGTCGTAGAGCAATTCTGTTTGGGACGGAACCAATGATATGATGTGCACTCTTATTTCCGGTTTATTTTAATCAATGATAATGCAATTCTAATAAATGATACCGTTACTTTTGCTACAGAATTTTTTTTTTAAGGTTCTAAAATATGAATTATGGCCAATAAAATAGCTGAGTCTGAATTGATCATTAATCCGCGCGGCGCCGTTTATCACCTCGATGTGCGTCCTGAAGAACTCGCCACCAACGTGATCACTGTGGGAGATCCGGACAGGGTACCGATGGTGAGTAAACATTTTGATCGTATCGAATTCAAAAGCCGCCACAGGGAGTTCATCACACACACAGGTACTATTGGCAAGACAAGAATATCCGTATTGAGTACCGGGATTGGCCCTGACAATATTGATATTGCAGTGAATGAACTGGACGCTTTGGTGAATATCGATTTCGAAACAAGAACCATTAAACCGGAACTCACAAAACTAAATATCATACGCCTTGGCACTTCAGGATCGCTTCAGGCTGATATTCCGATTGATAGTTTTGTTGCCGGCACACATGGTCTGGGAGTGGATAACCTGCTGAACTTTTATAACCTGCAGAGCAATGAGGAGGAGAAGCAGTTGATTCAGAGTTTCATTACCCAAACGCAACTGCACAATAGCATTGGGATGCCTTACATCACAAGTGCTGCACCTTCACTTTTGAAGCTATTCACTACAGGATACCATCACGGTATTACTGTTACCTGCCCCGGATTTTATGGGCCACAAGGGCGTGTGCTCCGGTTGGGTATTTCTAACCCGGCCTTTGTCGACAGCCTTAGTCATTTTTCATTCGGTCAACACAGGATTGCTAATTTCGAGATGGAAACATCAGCTATTTACGGATTGGGAAAATTATTGGGGCATCATTGCCTGTCAGTAAACTCTATCATAGCCAACAGGGTGAGCAAACAATTCAGCGCTGATCCTCATACATTGGTTGAGAATATGATCAAAGGCGCCTTGCAAATCATGTCAGAAAATCTTTAAAATGAAAATTGAATTTTCGAAATACCAGGGCACAGGAAATGACTTTGTTTTGTTGGATAACAGAACAGGTATATATGATAGTTTGAACAGAGACAATATCGAATGGCTGTGTGACCGCAGGTTTGGCATTGGTGCGGACGGGCTGATGATGCTGGACAATGCAGCGGGTTTTGATTTCGAGATGAAATATTATAATGCGGATGGCGCTTTGGGAAGTATGTGTGGCAATGGTGGGAGATGTATCTCCGCGTTCGCGTTACGATTAGGAATCGTAAGTAATACGTGTAGTTTCATTGCTTTTGACGGCCCGCACGAAGCTAAGTTTGTGGATGGATTGGTAAGCCTGAAGATGAATGCTGTCAACGAAGTTCAAAAGATCAATGCAGATGTATTTCTCAATACCGGCTCGCCGCATTATATCCGTTTTGCAGATTCAATTGCCACATTGAATATCGTGGAGGAAGGCAGGGAAGTGCGATACAGTCCGCAATACAAGGATGCAGGCGTGAATGTGAATTTTGTAGAACGAATTGCCGACGATAGTATTTTCGTTCGTACGTATGAAAGGGGTGTAGAGGATGAGACTTACAGTTGTGGCACAGGAGTCACTGCTTCAGCGATTGCCGTAGCAAAAGAAAAAGATGGTAAACAACAGGTGAAGGTGAAGACCAAAGGCGGCGCTTTGTCTGTAAGCTATGAAAGGTCAGGAGCCGGCTATGATGATATCTGGCTGACAGGTCCTGCAGAATTTGTATTTTCAGGAAACATAGAATTAATAGAGAAATGAGATTTAATATTCGCGTGTACGGCATACTGTTAGATGAGAAAAGAGGAATTCTTGTGAGTGATGAATTGATAGGAGGCAAGGAATATGTTAAGTTCCCCGGCGGCGGCATGGAATTCGGAGAAGGGACACGCGAGTGCCTGAAGCGGGAATTCATGGAAGAAATGAAATTGAATGTCGAAGTAGGTGGTCATATTTATACCACAGATTTTTACCAGGCAAGTGCCTTCAGAGAAGGTGATCAGTTGATTTCGATTTATTATTACGTGAAACCTTTGGAAGAGATAGACCTTTCCATCGTGCATATCGACAATGTTGCAGAGCCATTTGAGAAAAATCCTCATGCAGACCAGGAAGCATTCCGGTTTGTTTCAAAAGAAAATTTTCGCCCTGAATTGCTGAGCCTGCCGATTGATAAGATTGTAGCAGGAATGGTGAAGGAAGGGTTTAGGGGAGTTTAGGGAAGTTTAGGAGGGCTTAGTCCGCTGCGTCGGACTAAACCCTAAACTTCCTTATCCCAAAAAGAAATAATAATAAAACTGCACAATAAGAAATCCAAGATTGACCAGTGCCAGCCATTTCGGTATAAGATGTTTCTTTTTCAAAAGGAAGAATACGCCATAAGTGATGCACATCAGCAGGTTGATCACGATGGCGGGAAAGCCCAGGATGATGATCAGTTCTTTCAGGAAGGGGATTTTTTCGACGGTGCCGGGCAGGCTGTTGGTGCTTCCTGCTTTTTCAATCAGTCCGAAAAATGCAAACAACACAAAGCAGATATTACAGATGATGGTGAATCTTGAAAGAAATGAAACAGTTTTCATGTGGTGATGGCTATTGGGCAACAAAATAATATTAATTTGCCTAATAATCTGCAATACATCTGTGAATGGAGGCAATGCCTGTGATATCAATTGTGATCTGTACGTACAACCGGTGCCGCTATCTGCCGCAGGCACTTGGCAGTATTGCGAAACAGGCTGTTCCCGGGCAGGTTTTTGAATTGATTGTGGTGGACAATGCGAGTACGGATGACACGGCTGCGATCGTTCAGGATTTTATTGCGAAGAACCCTTTGCTTCATGCCCGCTATGTTTATGAAGGCAATAAGGGATTATCGTGTGCGCGTAACCGTGGGTGGCGGGAGGCTGCTTCTGATATCGTGGCTTATGTGGATGATGATGTGATACTGTTTGAAAATTACGTAGCAGAGTTGCATCAATTTTTTTCTTCACAGCCTGAAGCTCAAGGTGCCGGAGGAAGAGTGATCCCCAAATATGAAGACAAGGAACCGGTATGGATGAGTAAATACCTGAAAGGATTTGTAGGTGAAGTTTTTTATGGAGATGAGATAAAAAAGTTTGATGCTACTATGAAGTACCCGGCAGGCGCTAATATGATCTACCGGAAGTCTTTGCTGGAGAGGGCAGGAGGATTTAATGATGAATTAAAGTTCAGGAGCGATGATAAATACATTTTTCATAAAGTGATAGAACTGACGGATGAAATCTATTACCTTCCTGATGTAGTGCTGTACCATTACATAGATGCAGCAAGATTGGCTCCGGAGAATTTTAAAAGGTTGTTTTTGAAAACGGGTAATGAAGAGAAAAGAAGATTGCTTTCTGAGCAAAAGGGAATCTTTGGCAAAGGCGTGGAGTATTTTACAAAGGTGATTGCGGGCACAGCGCTTTATGTGCTTTATCTTTTGAAAGGCCAGCCGTCAAAAGGCCGGATGGTGTGGCTTTCGCAATGGTTTACCCTGGTGGGGTTCTTGAAGAAAGATGTGTTTGTGAGGTAGGAGTTAGGGTTGAGGGTTTAGTCCGCCGAGGCGGATAGGGTTCCAGGTTTCAGGTTCCAGGTTCCAGGATTCAAGTTCCATTTTCATTCGCCGCGGCGAATCAGGTTTCA
>CAZGNJ010000053.1:24495-24870 GCA_964526985.1 uncultured Ginsengibacter sp.
AGGTTTCAAGTTTAGTTATTTGCTCGTTAACAATTATCCATTAACAATTATCCATTAACAATTAACCATTCACAATTATCCATTCACCATTTCCTCAAATATTCAAAACCGTTTTCGCCAGGGTAATCGCTGCAGGATCGCCTGTGTATTTTCCATGCTCATCAGAAAGTTTTACTACAGGATTCCATTCTCCATGTTGCGGATGTGCCTCTGTCATTTTGATAACGATGTTAAGCGGTGTGAGCCCTACATCATTGGTGAAGTTGGTGCCGATACCAAACGATGCGCCGATCTTTCCTCTGCAAAAGGTGGCAATACGTTCCACCTTTTCAAAGTCGAGTGCATCTGAAAAGATGATCGTCTTGGACACCGGAT
>CAZGNJ010000054.1:0-23849 GCA_964526985.1 uncultured Ginsengibacter sp.
GATGGTGGGGATCATGGATTGTGTGCCATCTCTTTTTACAATTGTCATAATTTCCTCCTGTATTTAAAGGTTAACAAATAAATCATTGCAATGTCATCAAAGTCGGTGCCAGCAAGTGTTTTGGAATTTGTTCTCTTCAGAATTTTGCATTACCTCAACATATAAGTTAGCGTTATTATAAATGAGAAAATTGAAATATTGGAAACCGTATCTGATTTTTTTTTGCGACAAAGTCACGAACCTGGCCGCCGGGGTGGATACACAAAGGATATCTTCTTCTTTTTCTTCTATGTGGTGCCTTTGCGGCAAATTTTTCTTAATCTGCAGGCGCCGGGCTCCTGCCCGGTGTCTATACGTTACTAAGCGTTTTTACAGAAAGTAACAATTCAGCACTGGCCGGGAGGCCAGCGCTATTTGTGGTCTTGCATAGACATCATTGGTCTGTCCGACATAAAACTTGTCAAACGCTGGTGAATACAATATGTAAACGAAGAATCTCATAAAAAGAAAAGCCCTGAAAGGGTTCAGAGCCTTGTGCCCGGGACTGGAATCGAACCAGCACATCCTTGCGAATGGCAGATTTTGAGTCTGCTGCGTCTACCAATTCCGCCACCCGGGCGTTTTTGATTTTGAATTGGGCTGCAATATTACATCTTCCCTTTATGATACCAAAATTTTATCGATAATATGGTGCTGAAGGTGATGAGGATTAAACAACAAAAAGTGGTCTGGCGGCTAAGCATGAAAGAATGAAGCCTGGAAATCAGGAAGGGTATTCACTATGGATGAAAAACTTTTTGCAAACATTCGGGTACTGGATATAGAGTGAAAATTTGATAATTGGACTTCGTCAACAAAAGCGATATCTTTCCCATGGATAGTGGTTAATGCTTTATCGTTGTAATTTTGATGATATGAACACGTTTGCTGACCGGATGATCCAGTTCAATCAACAACTCAAATTTTCCGGTAAACTGCCACCGAAAATTGGTGTGATGAATCCTTTTACTGACCCTGTGGCAATGGAGGTTTCTAAGTTGTTTTACAAGAAGTATTATGATGATAATAACCGGCGGTTTCTGATACTGGGGATCAATCCCGGTAGGTTTGGTGCCGGATGTACCGGTGTACCATTTACTGATACTAAACGATTGGAGAGTGAGTGCCAGATTGCTTTCCCTGGACTAAAAACGCATGAGCCTTCATCTGTTTTTGTTTATGAAGTGGTAAAAGCAATGGGTGGACCTGGAAAATTTTATGCTGATTTTTTTATTCAGTCTGTTAGCCCATTAGGATACACTATCAGAAATGACAAGGGTAGGGATGTGAATTATAATTATTACGATAGTAAAAAGTTACAAAAGGCTGTCATGCCATTCATCATCGAAAATATATACAAGCAGTTTGAATTAGGAGTAGTGTCTGAGGTGGTGTTTTGTTTTGGTACAGGAAAGAATCTTGAATTTATAAAGCAACTCAATGAACAACATCAACTTTTTGGAGAGATCATTCCACTGGAGCATCCAAGGTTTATCATGCAATACAAGTCGAAATCCAAGGATCGGTATATTGAAAAATATGTGAGTGCTTTCCAGTCGGTACTACAGCGCGGGAATAGGATAGGGGATTAAAAATTATTTGAGGCTTTTTAATTGTTCTTCCAACTTGTCTAACGCTGACCTGATGTCGTCGGCAGCAAATTGTGATGAGGATTCCCGTGGTTGCGTAGCATACCAAATCAATACCATTGAAATATAGTCCTGCATGTCCTTGCCGGCAAACTGACCGCGGAATTCCAGGATCCTATCATTGATGATTTTCAACGTCTTTCTTACATGCTCTTCGTCTTCAGGCAATATCCTGATTCGATAATTGCGGTCGCCAATGGTAATATTCAGTGGGATCAATTCCTTTTTCATCTTTTCAATTTAGCGATGCATTTATCTATGGCATACAGGTATTCGTTGATCATTTCTGTGAATGAGTGTTTGTCTTCCTCATTCAGTGGTTCTGCAGATGCCTTCAACAGGAACACCTGCTCCTTCAATTGCCTGACTTCCTGCAATAATTCCTGTTCTCTTTCTTTTAGTTCTTTGTTTTCCCCTTGTAACTTTTCTAATGCCTTTATATGCTGTCGTTGCTGCTCTGCTACCTGCCTGAGCTGTCGTGAAATTCGTTGTATCTGTTCTGACAATTGATCAGGCATGGCTTCTTATTTGGGCTTTAAGTTTTTCCTCCAACCTTTGGATGATCTGGCTCGTGAGATTGTCAGTCTCTTTATCTGTGAGTGTCTTTTGTGGATCAGCAAATGAAAAACTCATGGCAATAGATTTTTTCCCTGGCCCTAATTTATCGCTTTCATAGAGGTCAAACATCTTGTACCCTTTCAGTTTATTGATTCGAAGAGACTCGATTTGCTGCTCTATTTCAGAATAGGGTATAGTATTATCAACAATCATTGCCAGGTCGCGCAACACTATTGGGAATTTTGAAACCGGTTTGTAGGTTGTAGTCTTTTCCTTCACCAAACTGCTGATCACATCATAGTCAAGGTCAAGATAGAATACTGGCTGTCGAATGGAAAATTTCTCCAGAATTGTTGCAGGCACACTTTGTACAAGCCCTAATTGATTTTTTCCGGAGGTAAAAATTATGGTCTCTGTATCATCCGGTAACTTGCTTTGAAATGATATTCCTACCAGGTTCAGGATAGCTTCAGCAATGCCTTTCAGATAAAATATATCACAGGTGTACGCTGTGTGATTCCACGATTTACCCTGGTATTCCCCGGTACAATAAACAGCCAGATGGTTGCTTTCGCTATATTTTTCTGCAATGAAAGAATAGGTTTTTCCAAACTCGAAGAATAGCAGGTTCTTATTTTGTCTGTTGAGATTATGTACTACGCTCTCGAGTCCTGTTGGAAGCATTGCCGGCCTCATCACATTCAATCCTTCACTCAGGCTATTAATGATCTCTACCATGCCGGATGTTCCATCGAAATACAATTTATTGGAAATGCTGTTGGTGAATATTTCCGAATAACCGTTACCTGTAAGCCAGGAAGTGATTTTTTCTTTCAGCAGCGAATCTGAATTATTCTCACCATATCCTGGTGTCATCGTTACCTGCCGTGGTATGGCAATAGAATCCAATCCGCTAATCCGCAAAATTTCTTCCACCACATCTGCAGGTTTGCTGATATCCGGATTGCTTGAAGGAGCAGCTAATATCAGGGCATCTTTTCTCTTTTCTAAGATGGAAAAATTAAGGCTATCCAGGATGTTGGTCACCTCAGTCTCAGAAAATTTCTTTCCGCTCAGCCGTTCCAGGTATTGATAGGTAAATGATATGGGTGCCACTTCCTGTTTTTCATAGATATCTTTTACACCTGAGGAAATTTTTCCTCCACACAGTTCCCTGATCAATGAAGCCGCATACTTCAACGCTTCCACTGTCTTACTGACATCAATACCTTTTTCGAATCTGACCGCCGCGTCTGTACGTAATCCGTGAGCAATCATTGATTTGCGGATATTTCCTGCATTGAACACCGCACTCTCCAGGAAAATATTTTTGGTCTGCTCCGTTACACCACTTTCCACACCACCGAATACACCTGCTATACACATGGGTGTATGGTTCCCATCACAGATCATGATGTCGTCTGCATTGAGTTTTCTTTCTTTGCCTTCAAGTGTTGTGAACAGGGTTCCTGATGGTAATGTCTCTACGAAAACTTTTTTACCCGAAATTTTATCAGCATCGAAAGCATGTAACGGCTGTCCGGTGGTATGCAAAATGAAGTTGGTAATATCCACCACATTATTAATAGGTTTTAGCGCGAGTGATTTTAATTTGTCCTGGAGCCACTGAGGAGAAGGAGCAATATTGACATTGGAGATGGTAACTCCGGAATAACGCGGAGACAATTCCCTGTCAACGACTTCTACTGAGATATCCAAAGAATTATTATCCGGAACAAATGAGGATCCTAATGGTGACAATACTCTTGCCTGCTGCCCGGTATGATGGCTGAGCCATGCACATACATCCTTAGCTACACCCAAATGGCTTTGTGCATCCATCCTGTTGGGCGTAAGTCCTATTTCAATGATATGATCCGTATAAACGGAATATATTTCAGAAAGTTTTGTTCCAACTTTGGAGTTTCCAGGCAATACAATAATGCCGTCATGTGATTTGCCAATTCCAATCTCATCTTCGGCGCAGAGCATACCATTGCTTTCAACACCGCGAATTTTTGCTTTCCGGATGGTGAATGGTTCTCCATCTTTAGGATGCAATGTACTGCCAACCTGTGCCAACACTACCTTCTGACCCGTTGCTACATTTGGAGCACCGCAAACAATCTGTAAGGTCTCCGTCCCGCTATTGACTGTGGTCACTTTAAGTTTGTCTGCATCCGGATGTTTTTCGCAGGTGAGTACTTCACCCACTATAAGCCCGGCAAGTCCTCCTGGATAAGATTCGTAATCTTCAATATTTTCCACCTCCAGTCCTACAGCAGTCAAAATATCTGAGAGTTGCACAACATTATTGATATAATTATCGAATGCGGGTGAAGCAGGTAAGTAATCTTTTAGCCAACGATAACTGATCTTCATAAATTTTTTCTCTTTTCAAATTCGTCAAACGGTGATTCTTGAGCCCGCCAAAATTAATGAATGAAAAGGTGAATCAGGTAGGGTTTACAAAAGTTTAGAATGGTTGAGAGAAGTTTCGCGAGTTTAGACAGTGATTGTGGCGAAATGGTTGGTGTGGTGGAAGTTGAAGAGTCCTTTGTTAAACTGAAAAGGTTTTGAGAAAGCGTTGCTTCGTTTACCGGAATTGAATGAAAAATGATTGCTTTTGAATGATAAATCAGTGGTTGAAAACTCTTAAAATTGGCTCAAATTCAGCAGACTTCTTGAGGGAAATCATGGTTCAATGGAATTTTTTTCGAATAAATTGGGCACATTTTCTGCCGAAATGCTGATGGCACAAGGAATACCACAAATTGGATGAAAAATTTCCCGGAATTTGATTTTTTTTGGGAGTGAAAATGTTATTGCATCCCACTTTTTGCACCACTTTTTTTGTGCACATAACAATGTGCAAAACCACTGTGAATAATCTGATTATTTTTTTTATTTGGGGATTATGTGTCTTAAATTGTGGAAAACAAGCAGTAGTGATTGTGATCAGAGATGTGCATTCAGGTGGAATAAATATTAAGGAATAATTGGTTGGATTGGTAGAAAAATGTCCTTTACCTTAGCCGTCCCCTAATAGAAAACATGCCATGATTTATTAAACTAAAAACCATCAAAAAACTGATTGAATAACTGAAAATGGATCTTACTAACCTAAACAAAGAGCGAAAAGTCAGGCGCAAAGGGACTCCTGAACTGGGCAACATGGTATTTGGCAAATTGCAACCACAGGCCAGAGAACTGGAGGAGGCTGTATTGGGTGCCTTAATGCTGGAGAAGGTGGCGGCTGATATCGCCTTTGAACATTTGAAACCGGAGTGTTTCTATCTCGACGCTCATCAAAAAATATTTGCAGCCATGCAGGCGCTGCAGCAAAAAAATTTCCCGATTGACTTGCTAACCGTGGTGGAGGAACTGAAATCGAGAGAGGAACTGGAACTCGTGGGTGGTGCTTTTTACATTACCAAACTTACCAATGCGGTTGTATCTTCTGCTCACATAGAAATTCATGCACGCATCATCCTCCAGAAATTCATTCAAAGAGAACTGATCCGGATCAGCAACGAGATCATCACCGATGCGTATGAAGACAGTACAGATGTCTTCGATCTGCTGGATCTTTCAGAAACAAAACTCTTTGAAATTGCCAATAATTACCTGAGAAGTGAAACGGCTGCTATAGGTAATGTATTGGTGGACACTATCAAACGAATTGATGAATTGCGTGAGAGCAAGGAGGAAATCACAGGTATCCCGACCGGATATCACAAACTGGATCAAATTACTTATGGATGGCAACCTGGTGATCTGATCATTTTGGCAGCAAGGCCTTCAGTTGGTAAAACCGCATTTGCGCTGAACCTCGCACGGAATGCGGCATTGCACCATGGCAAGCCTACTACTGTAGCTGTATTTTCACTCGAAATGAGTGCCAGCCAACTGGTGCAAAGGATCCTGAGTGCGGAGAGTGAAGTAGCGTTGGAAAAGATTGCGAGAGGTACTTTGCAGGAATATGAGATGAACCAGTTGCATACCAAAGGAATAAAGGCCTTGACCAAGGCTCCTATTCATATCGATGATACTCCTGCATTGAATATTTTTGAGTTGAGAGCGAAATGCAGACGGTTAAAAAACAAACATGATGTTGGCCTTATCATAATCGATTACCTGCAATTGATGAGCGGCTCAGGAGAAAACAGGAACAGTAACCGTGAACAGGAGATCAGCCGTATATCAAGAGACCTGAAAGGTTTGGCCAAAGAATTACAAGTGCCGATTATTGCCTTAAGCCAGCTCAGCCGTGAAGTAGAAAAGAGAAAAGATAAGCAATTCGTTCCTCAGCTTAGTGACCTGCGTGAATCAGGTGCTATCGAACAGGATGCGGACATTGTAATGTTTTTGTACCGGCCTGAATACCATGACCAGGGTACTGATGCAAATGGAGAATCATTGAAAGGAAGAGCTTATCTGAAAATAGCAAAACACAGGAATGGACAGTTGGATACCCTTGAATTTTCTTCCCTGCTCCAGATTCAGAAGTTTGAACCTTTTGAGGATGATGGGGCTAAAATATTCATTCAGAAGAGCAGCCGGATGAATGAGAGCCAGTTTGACGATGATCAGCCTTTTGGTTGATTGTCTGTATTTTACAATAAATGAAAGATTTAAACGTTTTGGAAAGTAGTCCAAAACCTTTAAAAAACTCTTAGCCTATGTTTATCAAAACCATTGTAGTGGAAATGTTGCTCGCCTTCCATATCATTCTTTTTCTTCAGTCGCGTTGGAAAAAAATCAAGACCTGAAATAATTTTTATAGATCATAAATAAAATCCCGGAAATATTCCGGGATTTTTTATTTGAGTCAATGCATCATAGATTGATACATTTCTGAATTTTGCTTCTGATCCTGCGGACCTCAATATTTCCTGCAATCAATATTAAATTGTGCCGATTTGTTTGTTATATTTCGCCCTAAGAATAATCGTAAAAAACAATCCTTGTGAAAGAACTGAAATTTCGATTTGAACAATTCCTCGACAGGCATAATCTTCCAGATTATATCATTCCATATATCGTATTCCTTGCTGTGTTGTTGGTAGCAGGTGTGCTATTGTATTTGAGTGTTTTTATCACGAAGCAGGTGCTGGAAAAAATTGTAGGACGGTTGTTTAAACGAACAAAGAATAACTGGGATGACCTGCTTATCAGGCATAAACTCTTTTCGGCAATTGGATACCTGGTTTCTGTAATTGTTTTGAAAATTGCAGCGCCTTCCCTGTTTGAAGATTTTCCCAAGACACTTGTCTATATCAACAGGATTATTGACGCCTATTTTGTTTTTGTGATCGTGCGTATCATCATTGTTTTTCTGAAGGCAACGGAAGATCATTTGTCTCAATCGCAGTTGTTTATTGAAAAGCCGCTGGCCAGTTATTTTCAATTATTCCGAATCATCCTTTACATTATTGCTTTCATTCTCGGGCTTTCAATTATTCTGAGTAAATCGCCGGTGTATTTGTTAGGCGCCTTCGGTGCGATGACAGCAGTGTTGCTGTTGATTTTTAAAGACACTATTTTGGGATTAGTAGCCAGCATACAGATTTCTACAAATGATATGGTACGTATAGGCGATGCTGTGGAAATGCCAAAGCATAATGCAGATGGAGATGTCGTTGCCATCAATCTGAATACTGTCAAGATTCGAAACTGGGACAATACCATTACTACGGTACCTACTTATTTTTTTATTACGGAAGGCTTTAAAAACTGGCGCGGCATGCAGGAGAGTGGGGGGAGGCGCATCAAGAGATCGATCCAGGTAAGTATGGCTTCTATCAAATTTGTTGATCAGAAGATGCGTGAGAAATTTTTGAAAATAGATATTGTAAAAGATTATGTAAGGGAACGCCAAAATGAAATAGAAACTTTCAACAATGAACGAAATGTAAATACAGACGTGCTCATCAATGGACGCCGTCTCACTAATATTGGCGTGTTTAGAATTTACATTCAGAAATATGTGGAAAGCCATCCGGGCATTCACCATGGTATGAGCCTGATGGTGCGTCAACTTACACCCGGTGAATTTGGTATTCCAATCGAAATATATTGCTTCACCAATACTACCAAATGGGCTGAATATGAAAATATACAATCAGATATTTTCGATCATGTGCTGGCGGCAGCTCACTTTTTTGAGTTGGATATTTTTCAGTCTCCATCGGGAAGAGACCTGGGTAAGTTTACAAAAGTTATGGAAGAAAATTCGGGAGAATGACCGATTGATCAGGCCGGCTGCAACTGTGATTGCACCATCTTCATGGCCAAATCCAATTGTTCTTTTTCAGAAAGATCTGTATTGTCTAAAACGAGTGCATCATCCGCTTTGCGCAATGGCGAAATTTCCCTGTTACTATCAATGTAATCACGCATGGCAATGTTTGCCTTCACTTCGTCGATAGTGATATTTGGATTCTTTTCAAACATTTCAGTATATCTTCTTTCTACTCGAACCGCTTCGTCTGCGGTCATGAATATTTTGACACGTGCGTCAGGAAATACGGTAGTGCCAATATCTCTTCCGTCCATCACGATTCCTTTTTTCTGTCCCATCTTTTGTTGCTGGGCCACAGCAAACTCACGCACCTCACGAATAGCAGCTACTTCTGAAACTTTCTCAGCAACTACGATATCACGAATGATGTACTCGACATTTTCATCATTGAGAAAGATTTCTGATTGGTGAGTGAATGAATTTACGGAGAAGTGAAGGTTGATATCTTTCAATGCCGCTTTCACTTCCGACGATTCGTTCCAGTTCACATTATTGCGCAGAAAGTATAAAGTGATAGCTCTGTACATGGCGCCGCTGTCAATATAGAGGTAGCCTAATTTCCTTGCTAACTGGCGCGCAAGAGTGCTTTTGCCGCAGCTTGAAAGCCCATCTATTGTAACAATGATTTGCTGATCCATGCTTTAGCAAAAATCAATAAAAATCGCCATTTGGCAAAATGAAAAGCAAACTGTTTCCGGGTTATAATGCGACAGCAGCTTCAGTCTTACTTGCTATTTCAGCATTAATCGTAGAAATACGACGAATCACACTATTGCCGAATTCTTCAAAAGCTTTCTTACTGATCTCATCATCGCCCATCATCACGGGTACACCTATATCTCCTCCTTCCCTGATGGATTGTACCAAAGGTATTTCACCCAGGAATGGAATATCAAATTCATCAGCTAACTTTTTGCCTCCTTCTTTTCCAAAAATGTAATATTTATTTTCCGGCAACTCTGCAGGTGTGAAATAACTCATATTCTCTACCAGGCCGATGACAGGTGTTTTTAGTCCGGGTTGATTAAACATGGCAACACCTTTTTTAGCGTCTGCAAGAGCAACCAACTGTGGCGTAGTTACTACCACTACACCCGTTACCGGAACGGACTGTACAATGGTAAGATGTATATCCCCTGTACCGGGAGGCATATCTATGACGAGGTAATCTAATTCGCCCCAGTCCACATCACTTACAAACTGGCGAATAGCACTGCTCACCATAGGACCACGCCAAACTACTGCCTGGCGCTCATCTACCAGCAAGCCGATACTCATCAATTGAATTCCATACCGTGTAATCGGTACTATTTTTCCTTTTCCACCCACATCCCGCATTTGCGGACGCTCTCCGCGCACTCCCATCATGATGTGCCCGCTTGGGCCGTAGATATCAGCATCCATCAACCCTACTTTAGCTCCTTTGGATGCTATTGCCAATGCGAGGTTAGTGGCAACAGTACTCTTGCCAACTCCACCTTTCCCGCTCACAACAGCAATAATATTTTTTACATCCTTCAGTACATCTTTTTTATCCATACGTGCAGAGGTAGTATTGCTGCTCCAAATAACGGTGACATTAGCCTCCGGATAAATTTCTTTAATGAAATGATTACAGTCTTTTTTGATCCTGTCTTTCATGGGACAGGCAGGTGTGGTGAGCACTACGGTAAAGGATACATCGTTGCCTTTGATGCGGATGTCTTTTACCATGTTGAGTGTAACAAGGTCGTTTTTCAAATCAGGTTCCTGTACATTGGAGAGTGCTCTGTAAATTTCGGATTCTCTCATGGTTGAATGTTATGTTAAAAACAATTAGCTGCCGCAAAATTAACCATTGATGGGTTTACTTTGTTTGTGCAATAGGGAAATTGTGTAATTATTAATTTCCATACTTTTTGCAGAAAGCTTATTTTGAGGAAATGAAGAAATTTTTACCTGCCATAATTATTTTTCTTTTTACTTTTCACAGTGCCCAGGCGCAATTCGAATCTTTCAGAGATTCGGTTGTTCAACTGTATGGAGTTGTCATGTCTGCGGATAGTTTGCAGGCGCTGCCTGGAGTAAGTATCAGTGTGATGGGTAGAAACCAGGGTACTGTTTCTAATGATGATGGTGTTTTTTCGATTGTTGTTCTGAAAGGCGACAAGATAGAATTTACCAGTGTAGGCTACAAACCAAAATTAGTAACCATCCCTAAAAATATTGAAGGTAACCAGCAAAGCATGATACAGTTGTTGGTGCAGGACACTATTTACCTTCCTACAACTATTATAAAAAAATATCCTACACGGGAGGAATTCGAACGGGAATTTGCAAGCACCGTGATGCCTGATGATAAAGAAGAAATTGCGCGAAAGAATTTGTCTGAAGCCAATAGGAGAGCGTTGATGAATACCTACCCGGTAAGTGGCAAGGAAGCCAACCAGTATTTCATGCAGCAGAATGCAAGGAAGTATTACAGTGCCGGTCAATTGCCACCTCAAAATATTTTCAATCCATTTGCCTGGGCTGAATTTATTAAGGCATGGAAGCGTGGAGATTTTAAGAGGAAGTGATTGTGAAGTTGTGTCCGCCGTGGCGGAGCGAGTTGTTGAGGTGTTAAGTTGTTTGGTTTCCTGTGAGCACAGTTGCTACTGAGAATAACATCATGCAGGTTGAATTACCAAATTATCATTTCGAATCTTAAATGAAAGGTCTCCTATTTTTCTGGTTTCTTTTACCTATTGTTTGTGCGGGACAGGGCAAAATCGCAAAGCCAATTATTATCGGCGAATCCGTTTCTCTTTATTCTGATATACTGCACGAACAAAGAGTGTTGAATGTTTATTTACCTGGAGGGTATCAGGAAAATGATACTTCACGGTATCCTGTTGTGTATTTGCTTGATGGCGGCATGGATGAAGATTTTATTCACATCGCGGGATTGTTCCAGTTTACAAGTTTTCCGTGGATCAATTGGTTTCCACCGGCCATCGTGGTGGGTATTGTCAATACGGACAGGATACGTGATATGACCTTCCCAACAAGAGATACAGCATTCAGCAAATTATATCCGACAGCAGGAGGTTCAGAAAAATTTATCCGGTTTATTAAAGATGAATTACAGCCTTACATTGTTTCACATTATAAAGTTTCCCGCCATACTTCACTGATCGGACAGTCGCTCGGAGGATTGTTGGCTACTGAAATCCTCTTAAAACAACCGCAGACTTTCGACAATTATTTCATCGTCAGCCCTTCGCTCTGGTGGGATGACGGATCATTGCTCCGTGCATCTTCTCCTTTGCTGGAAAGTTCCTGGCGTCACCATACGAATGTTTTCATTGCCGTAGGCAAAGAAGGTCAGACACCCGGCACGCATCCTCATGTGATGGAAGTGGATGCCAAATTGCTGGCAGAAAAGATCAGGGAAAGTAAATCATCCGGTGTGAAAACAATATTTGATTACCTGCCGGAAGAAGACCATGCTACCATTCTGCATCAGGCCATGCTGGATGGATTGAAAGCAATGAAAAATAACTCAGTCGTAAACGACAACTAAATTAGTATCACAGAGTTTCTACTACTAAAGGGTACAACCCTTACATGAGCGGTTGAAGAGGCAATAAATTATTATTGCTATTTTTGACACCTTAAATTATAGACTGTATGAGTATGGTTGATCTGATAATGCCACGATTAGGAGAAAGTATTGTTGAGGCTACCATTTTGAGATGGCATAAGAAGCCGGGTGATGCTGTGGCAATGGATGAAACAGTATTGGATATCGCAACAGATAAAGTGGATAGTGAAGTTCCATCTACGGCAGATGGAACGATAGCTGAGATTTTATATAATGAGAATGATGTGGTACCTGTAGGTGCTGTAATTGCAAGGATTCAGACTTCCGGTGCAGCAGTAGCTGAACCAGCGAGTGCTCCTTCACAAACAGAACATGAAGATGCGGATGTGGTAGAGGAAGTGCCTTACTCACCTGAAGAGATCAGGGCTTCAAAACCATCAACTTCAGGGGTTCGTTTTTATTCTCCCCTGGTATTGAACATAGCGGCCAGTGAAGGAATTTCCATGAGTGAATTGGAGCAGATAGCCGGAACCGGCCAGGATGGAAGAGTGAGTAAGAAAGATATTATCAATTATCTGAAAAATCGCGGAGCAGTTCCGGTGTCACAGCCACAACAGGAAGTTCCATCTTCAAAAGTAGCTCCACCTGCACAGCTTCCGGAACGCAAGCCTGTAGAATCTTCTCCTGTGATCTACAGCGGCAATACCGAGATCATCGAGATGGATCGCATGCGCAAGATGATCGCAAAGCACATGATTGACAGCCAGAACACAAGCGCTCACGTTACCAGTTTTACAGAATGTGATGTTACCAACATGGTGTTGTGGCGAGAAAAAGTGAAGAAAGAATTTGAAAAACG
Organism: uncultured Ginsengibacter sp.; assembly: GCA_964526985.1. Lineage (GTDB taxonomy): Bacteria > Bacteroidota > Bacteroidia > Chitinophagales > Chitinophagaceae > Ginsengibacter. The sequence continues at coordinate 12,975 of CAZGNJ010000054.1, forward strand.
CGAGGGTGAGAAACTCACATTTACTCCACTCTTTATCGAAGCCATTGTAAGATCAATCAAAAAATATCCGTGGCTGAACAGCAGTGTGGATGGTGATAAGATCATCATCAAAAAAGATATCAATATCGGAATGGCAACTGCAATGCCATCAGGTAACCTGATCGTACCTGTGATCAAAGGTGCAGACCAGTTGAACCTTACCGGCCTTGCCAAAAGAGTCAATCATTTGGCCAATGCTGCCCGCAACAACAAACTGAATCCGGATGATACTGCCGGTGGCACTTTCACACTCACCAACGTCGGCACATTCGGAAGCATTATGGGTACGCCCATTATCAACCAACCACAGGTAGCTATCATGGCTGCCGGCGCTATTAAGAAAAGACCTGTTGTTATTGAAACAGCGCAAGGTGACAGCATTGCTATTCGCCACATGATGTATTTATCGCTTAGCTATGACCACCGGATCATTGACGGAGCGTTGGGTTCTACATTCCTGAATGTAGTAGCGAAAGAATTAGAGAATTTTGATGTGAACAGAAGTTGGTGATTAGAGGAAAGTTTAGAAGAGTTTAGGAGGGTTTAGAAGAGTTTAGAAGGTTGAGTTGCATTGCCTATTGCTTACAGCTTACAGCCTGTTGCCTATTGCTCACAAAGGATGAACACGGAAGAAATCAGAGAATACACATTGTCACTCCCGGAAGTGGAAGAGTATTTGCCTTTCGGGCCTGATACGCTTGTATTCAAAGTAAACAACAAGATTTTTCTCCTGCTGGCACTCGAAAGCAATCCTGTTCAATTCAATGTAAAGTGCGATCCTGACCAAGTTGTTCTTCTAAGGGAAGAATATGATTCGATATTACCCGGATATCACATGAATAAAAAACATTGGAATACCATCCTGGCAAATGGAACTTTGAAAAATGATTTTCTGAAGAAAATGATTTTTGATTCTTACAACCTTGTCAACAAAAAGACTAAACAGGTTCGGGATCGCCGGAAGTAGATGGTACATTTTTCACTTCAGGCTTCTGTGGGTTCTTCCATCTTAAATAGCTGATTCCTCCTGCTACGACAAAAAGGAGCAACGAGAGCCAATACGCAGTTGCAAAATCCACTTCTATATTGACCATTCCATTTTGCACTTCAGAGCCTACTTCACCCTTTACTGAGCCACGCAACAGAAGCAAGGACACAATCCCTACGATTCCAATGATCAACCCGATGATTTCTTCCTTCTTTACCTTCTTGTAGAAAACTGCTACGCCTGCAATCGCTGATAGAAATGCAATAATTGCCCACTTGTTGGATGGAACTTTTTCACCTTTGGAAGTTTCCTTTGAAGAACTGTTTCCATTGTTCATAAAGTTATCCATGTTATCTAATCCGCTCATCGGTGATTTGATATGAGTTCCGGTTACAAGGTTGAAACCCGTTACTGAAGCTACTTTGGAGCCATTACATTTGAAATTGACAAATGAAAAGAAAAACAGCACGATGATTGCCGCAAAGGCAATTGGGATGATGCTTCTATTCCCTGCAATTTTGTTTAAAGTGTCTTCCGCGTTGGTAGAAACGGATTGACCTGGTTTTTGTTCGCTATTATTTTCCATTGCCTGGTATTTAAATATTAAATAATAGGTTCAAGGTAAGAAAACAATATTATTAAAATCGATCAGATGTATGATTTTTTAAGAGATACACGTGAATCTTTCCTTCAACATGATTTCTAAAACTATTTAGGATGGGAGTAGGATTTTCTAAAAATTCAATTCAGACAAAACCTCATCAAGATTTCTAACCAAACCCTCAGCATTTTCTTTATTGAATACAAGCGGTGGTTTTATTTTCAGAACATTGTGCAGCGGTCCGTCAGTGCTCAGCAGGTATCCACGTTCTTTCATCATTTCCACCACAATGTCAATCTCAGGTACTGCGGGGTCTTTAGTTACTTTATCCTTCACCATCTCTGCGCCTACGAATAATCCCGTACCCCGGACATCACTGATGATGGGATGTTTGGTCATCAAACTGCTTAAGCCATCCAGTAATATTTTTCCGGTTTCTAAAGCATGTGATTGTAGCGATTCATTTTCTATCACGTCAAGTACCGCCAGCCCTGTCGCCATGCTCACCGGGTTGCCGCCGAATGTGTTGAAGTATTCCATTCCATTGTTGAATGCTGCAGCAAGTTTTTCTGTCATCACTACTGCTGCCAATGGATGCCCGTTTCCAATTGGTTTTCCTAAGACCACCATATCCGGAATTACATCCTGCAATTCGAACCCCCAGAATTTCTTACCAACTCTGCCGAAACCAACCTGCACCTCGTCGGCAATGCAGATACCATCAAATGCTCTTACGTGTCGATATACTTCTTCAAGGTATCCGTCAGGTAATGGAATTTGTCCACCCACACCCAATAGCGTTTCGCAAATGAACGCTGCTGGATATTTATTTTGGGCCTTTAACTCCTTTAGAATTCTTAAGACGTCTTCAGCATATTTTTTCCCCGCATCATTATCACCATACTGAAATTGTCCCCTGTACAGGTCAGGAGATACAGCCTTATGAATGTAGGGCTGCTTGCCGCTTCCGCCTCTGCCATCAAACTTATAAGGACTCATTTCTATCGCGAGGGTAGAGGTGCCATGATAGGCATGATCCAATACGATGACATCTTTTTGATTTGTAAAATGACGTGCTATCCGGATCGCCAGGTCATTTGCTTCACTTCCGGAATTAGTGAAATAGCAAACTGAAAGTTCTGATGGAAGTTTTGCTGTGAGCCGCTTTGAGTAGTCAACGATCAGATCACTCAGGTATCTTGTATTGGTATTGAGGGTGGCAATTTGTTTTTGCATGGCATTCACCACCACAGGATGGCAATGTCCTACATGGCTTACATTATTGACACAATCGATATAGGTGCCACCTTTGTCGTCATACAAATATTGAAAGGCGCCTTTGATAATTTTCAAATGTTTATTATAACTGATGCTCAGGTTATGACCGATATGCTGATTGCGCTCATCAAGCAATTCCTTGTAGTCATCACTTGTATTGATAATGGACGGAAACCAGCATGCCATTCTAAATGTATTGGCTGCTTTGACGGGATTCGTTTGAATGAGTTGGAATAATAATTTCCATGCAGCTTTTTCTGTGAGGAAATGATGTTCGTTGTTGCTACCGGTAGCAGTTTGTTTTGCAGATTGTGTAACACTAATGCACAGACGAGCGGCAACCAGGTAATACAACAGATCTACCTCCTGGTTTTTTAAGGGGTATGCTGTATGATATCCTTTTACAATTAAAGCAGCGGCGTCAATCGGATTGTCGAGATGCAACATGGCATAGGTACACGCGATGGCCAGGTTGTTGACCAATGGTGCGTAAACAACATCACCGAAATCGATGAGACCGGCAACTTTGGAATCCTTAATAAGAATGTTGTAATCATTGGCGTCGCCATGAATGCACGTGTGACGCAGATCGTGAAGCACCGGAAGTACTTCTGTTCTGAACTGAAGTAAGAAATAAGAAGCGATCCTTCTCTTTTCATGGTCAGTGATAAAATTCAGATTTTTCTCTGCGTCCATTGCATTGCTGGTATCCCATTCGTAATGTCGCTCTGCTGCAGGATGGTAAAATCCCTGCAGTTCTTTATCCATACGGCCCAGGAAATGCCCAAGGTCTTCATAAAGACTTTGTGGCTTCTCATTAACAGCATACCAAAAGTCACCCTCCAGAAATGTGAGCAACCTTATGAAAACTTTCTCTCCTTCCAATTCAGAAGAGATGATCGCTTCACCATTTTTACTTGGGATAAATTTTTGAAAATATTGCTTGATAGGAGATGCGGCCAGTCGTTGTAGCATTTCATATTGCATCTGCAGATGCAATGGATGAATATTGCCGGATGAAATTTTTAAGATGTATTTTTCTCCTGAAGAAGCCGTAAGGAGAAAGTTTTTCTCATCATAGCCCTTCAATGGTTTGGCATCAACATTCAGGCCGTACCAGGTTTTAGCTATTTCTTTTATATCTGTCAAAGTAGTGGTCATAAATTTCAGGTTGAACGAAATAAACTATGGTTACTTCCTTGCCGGGTTGATCTTCTTTAAAAACGAAATCATATTGAGATGACTTTTGAAACGGAACCCTGCTATTTCTGAGAGTTTATAGATCAATAGTGAAAGGATGCAAGGATGAGTAATATTGAATAAGGTGATGTTGGTGGGTGATGGGGGCATAATCATTTTTATATCAATGTAGCCCATAATTAGAAAATGTCTCCAATCTGAATTGTCTTTAATGAATTATTTAGGCTTGATCTTTACGATCTTATTGTTTTTCATGATCACAAGTACAGAATTCTTTCGTTTCTTGTACTCTATCAGATTATCATAAACTTTGGAAATACCCCCAAGGATTTTTTTATAGAGATCATTTTGCTTTTCGGTGGCTGTCATAATATTTTTTTATCAGGTTAAATTTAAGTGTATCTACGACTTCTATATTTGAATCTGTACCTTTTTTTGAGATAAGTGATGCCTTTTCAGATGAGTTATCAAAGATTAAAGCATTGTGTACAATTGGTAAATAAATATCAAACAAGTAAACCAGTCCCTTTAAATACCGCCTTTGTATTACTGCGGGTTCAATACTGTGGCCTCCCTCCGAGACTCTTATTTTGACCCTTTCCTTTGCTAATTCAACATTTTGAAGCCAAAAGAACAGCAAAGTTGTTGTGTATCCGTTTCTTTTAGCATAAAGGATTTTTTGTTTGTGAACCCTGGATGCAAGTGTTGTTTCGAAGGCAAAGGTTATTCCATTTTTCAAAAGTTCATCTATTCTGGATAACATAATTCTACCTGCTTCCAATGCAACCTTTTCTGGTTGAAACGGAGAAATCCCTTTTGCAATTTCATCGGCATTGACAAATTCTTTACAGGCAATTATTTCCGGAAGAATTGTAAAAGAGGCGGTGGTTTTTCCTGCTCCGTTACAACCGGCTATTATGTAAAGGTTCTTGTCATGCATTAGCACAAAACTAACATTTTAAATGACCTTTAAAGAAATTGAGATACTCAATTTCATTACTTCCAATACCAAAGATCTTAAATCCATTCTGAGCGATAGGCCTCCTGTCATCAATGCGAATAATCTGATTAAAATTATGAAGGCAGGGAATTAGTCTGCGTTGCAATTGTAATTGAAATAGTTTAGTTGAAATCAACTATACGATGGTAATTGATTTTGTTTCAGAGGTTTTTTCAGTTTGCCAACATCATCAGGATATGCGCAGCAGACCAACTAAAATTTGCTGCATTCAATACCTTGCCAGTAATCGGGTGATAGTTTTCATGAATCGGCTGATTGCCCGGTAGTCCATTTCCATTTCTCAAGAGTTTTTTCTTCAATTCATTTGCTTCTTTGTTAAATCCATATTTCAACAATCCTTCTATTCCGAAATAGAACTGATCTAACCAAACAGGCCCACGCCAGTATCCCTTTTGTGGATTGAATTTCGGATCATCGGCTGCAAGAGTTGGTAAGGGAACGAGCGTGTTGAATTTGTTCTTGTTCACCATCACTTTCATTACTGATGTAGATTGAGATTTGTCAGCAATGCAAGTCCCAGTTAGTGTAAGTATTCGCTTGTGCTGGGAGGTTGCTTTGTAAATGTAAGTTATTCACAGTTTTGCCGATATTCACAAAGAAAAAAGAAACAAAAAAGAAATAGTAATAATAGTAATACGTTAATAAAATAATCAGAATGCAAATCTAAATGTCCCGTGCCGGAGACGCTGTGCAAAAAAAAAGCGATTCGTCCAATATATCCTGGAACAACCCCAATGGGACTACCTAGAAATTTTATCCCTTTTAAAAAACAGTAAAATAGATGGTTGGATATGAAAAATATTCCTTTCTTAGTTTTGATCTTACTTTTTAGCTTTGGATGTAATGATTCAAAAAATATGTTGTCAATAACATCTTTTCCTTTAAAGGAACTTAATTTAAAAGTTTATGAGAATTCAAATTGCTCAAAAATTTCAGAACAACATTTTCAGTTTAGAATAAAACACGAAAACAATAGAGTTGATTTAAAAAGGTTCCGCTTCCTTATTCTGCTTAATGGGCGTACTATATATGATGGGAAATACTTTAGAAATATTGACACTAATATTTCTTTTTGCTTTGATAATAATTTGAAAGAAATATACACACTTTCATTTTTAGCAGTTGATTCCATTAAAAGAATTTGTTTTATATGGAGTAAAAAGCAATCCTTTTATCTGGCAAAATATAATGGTGCCGATATTCTGTTACAGTCAAACTCATACGACAACGGTTATAAAATCAGATTTGACGATTCATTCTGGCATGAGTAGCTTTGATTTGTTGGTTTTATTTAATACACCGGGAGCAGTTTTAATATGACCTCCGGAGTGGATTTTAGTATGAGTAACATGAGCTACGATGCCAATGGAAACATCATGGCATGAATCAAAATGGATTGAAGATATATTCTTCGCCACTGATATACCAGTTGAGCTATACCTACTAATCGAACAGCAACAAACTTTCCAAAGTGGAAGATGCATTGGTTGACTTGGACAGCAAATTAGGCGACTTCAAATACGATTCTGCTACGAAAGGCGCAACTGATTATAGTTATGATGCCAATGGCGATTTGATTTCAGGTGGCAATAATAGGATTAGCAGTATCAGATACAATTTCTTAAATCTTCCGTCGGTAATTACCATAACCAGGAATGGAACGATAATCTACCCAAATTAACGCATGCGTCCGCTTGTGCTGAAATAGATCAAAAGACAGAATGTTTATTGATTTTTGGTGGTCTGCACAATCGGAGGCTTGCGCCAATAAAGGCTCACCTATTCTCAGGGGTTTAGGGTCAACTCAATGCAAATTGACCAAACTGTATTGGAAAACAATAAAAATGCCGTTTGCTAAATTGTGGATACCGTTTGCTAATTGGTTCCTTATTGCTATTGCCGCATATCCGATCTTCAACGGTGCATTATTCAAATTACAAGTTCAAAAGCAAGGCTTTTCAATTATTCATTCACCAAATAAAATTATCGATCATGAAAACTCTTAAAGGAATTTTACTTATATGTATTGTCTGCTCATTCATTTTTTGGGGATGTAAGAAAGATTGTGATGATCACAACGAATGTGTTGTGAAAAATGAAAATCTAAAAATGGGAGGTAACCAGGAGGTGCCTGCAAATGAATCTGGTGCAACAGGAACATTGAAAGTTGTGTATGACAAATGTAACAACATGTTGGAGTTCACTATTACCTGGAAAAACCTGACAGGAAACCCGGCAGGTGCACACATCCACGGCCCTGCTGCAAAGGGTGTCAATGCTTCCGTAAAATATAACTTCTCTGCATTGATCCCTAAAACAACTTCAGGTACATACACAAATTCTGTCAAGGTAGATGGAGTAGCACTTTCCGAAAACGACCTGCTGAATGGCATGTATTATGTCAATATACACACACCTAATTTTCCGGGAGGAGAAATAAGGGGCCAAATTGAATTCTGATTTCCCTGGTGGTACCCGTTGAGCCCAAGTTTTCGCTTTTACTGTTGTAGATTAAAAGAGAGTATGTTTATGAATTTTTGGTTGCTTGCATAAGCGAATGCTTGAGCCAATAGAAAAAATAAACCTATAAGGTTTTGAAAACCTTATAGGTTTTGTTTTAATCAAATAGGTTACATTAAACATCCCCAATAACAGATTTCAATTCAATGGTTTGTTGGTGAAATTTGATGAATGCTTCCTTGCTTCCAAACCAGTCTATCACTTCATTTCTTAATAGAGTAGTTGGTTGATCACTGATTAGTTCGTGGTAGCTATCGTAACGCCAATCACCTATGGATTGAGCCAAATAATGGTGTACCGCATTTTTGTGTACATACCAGATGAATGAGGTGAAATCTGAGACTTCATTTACTTTGCTTCTCTTCATATAGTCCACAAATAAAGCGCCTTTCCGATTGTTGAATTTATTGAAGGCTTTTGTGTAGCTATTCAGAAAATTGCTAAATCTTTCCATAATAAAATCACTGATATCGTGTTTGAGAGGTTCATAATTCTTTTTCTTTACAAATTGAAATTGTTCAACGACAATCTCTTGTACTTTTATCCTTACTACCAAATGAAAATGATTGGGAAGTAGGGAGTAGCAATATAAATCACAGATATTGTTGGTATGGTGATGGAACTTATGAAGGAAAAAACGATAATTCTCGGGATTAAGAAAAAGATTTTCATTTCCCACAGCCCTTGAAAATAGGTGATAGGATTCGCCAGGAATTAAAGGCTGGTGATATGGATTCATGATTAATTCAATTTAAGAAAGCTCTTAATGGTCTTATAGGCTTATTTCAAAATAATAATAGTTTTAGTCTCAGTTAAACTTATAAGGTTTCAAAATCCGTCTCAAGAAAACCTATCTCAAGAAAACCTATAAGGTTTTCAAAACCTTATAGGTTTATTTCAATAGGCTTATTTCATGCTTCAATTCAACAGCACTTTATATTTCTCCACCATCTCCTCCGCTGAATGTTTTGATAGTTTACTGATTGAAAATGTCTTCAATGCATTCTGTAACTCCTGCAACTTTTGAGTTTGGTTATTTTCTTTATACTGCCTCAGCAGCATATTGATTTTTTCAAAATCCTGGATGCCTTCAATGAGTTTTTCAAAGCGTATGGAAGTAAGCGGCCCCGGATAAACCTGGTAAGTGTCGCCTGCAGGCCATGCAGTAAAACGGCTGTCGGTCAATGGACTCTTTGGCCAACTATTGTATGCCCAGCGAAGAAATCCATCCATGCCTGTAGCAGCGGTGTACCACCCAACCCATACCGCTTCATCCGGTGGTGAAAAGGTAAACTCATTGGGATACTTTTCTGTGCAGCAGGTGTACCATGTACTGATTTTTCCCTGCTTCTTGCGTTTGGCTAAAACATCGCCCGGAAAGGTCCATCTTGATGCTACGCAATAATCGTAAATGTCAGGTTCTATCTCCGGGTGATAATCACCTGCAAGGGATACTTTCCAATTGGGGTCAATTGATTTAAGTAATTGAATGACCGCTTGCATTTGTTTCATCGGGCGCTCGTCCATAGCTATGGTGGTGATATTGAACCAGCCTTTTTCTTTCAGATGCTTTGTGAAGTCAGTAAGCATCCTTCTCCAGTACTGGTTGTACGCCGGTGTACCTATTTCATCCGTAAAGATGGTGTCTCTGCCCAAAGACTCGTCGAAATATTTAAAAGCGATTTTCCAGGGAACCATGCTGTAGCAGTTGATTCTCTCTTTGATACCACAATCCATCACAAAGTCTATGTATTTATCAAAGAGACTATAATCATACTTCCAGGTTCCGTCCTTTTCTTTGATCCATTTGATGAGACTTGGATAGTCATCGTAGGTCTGGTGATTCCACGGCTCATCGACAATACTTGCTGTGATTATCTTTTGGCCGGCGTTGGCAAGCATTGTATAATATTTACGCATCCAATTAAAATGTTCATCGCTCCACAGCGGTACATTATGAACTCTTGCTATGGCAGCCGGATGTTGCCAGTAATCCAACCTGAAAGACCATTCATTCGGATCAGGGAGTTTTTTGTTTATAACGGTAATGGATACATGTAATTTGTATTCTTTTTTCGCGTTGACACGGATATCACCTTTGTAGGTTCCGGCCGGTGTATTTTTCTGAATCTTGATCGAGACCCACACCGGCTGTACTGTGTGTGCTGCAACTTCTGTGTTACTGACTTGGGTATTGATGATATCTGCTACTTCCGAAGAATCAAAATCAGTTGACTTGCGGTAGCCGCAACCGCTACGAAATTCATCTGTAATAACATATTGCACAAATCCAACTGATATATTTTTATGACCAATGATATTTCCTTTGTTGTCTGACAGGTTACCAGCGGATATACTCAGATTTGTAATCGGAGATTTAGATGCCACTACTATTTGCGTATGAAGTTTTTCATTTTTCCAACCTGTTACGTTCCATGTATCTGAAACTTTATCAGCCGGAGGAATTTCTTGTGCATAGCGAACGCTGCTGGTTCCAAAGCCTACAATCGTTTGTGATGGCATTCTGTTCCATCTTTCCTGCTGGGCCACTTTTGAAAGCCTTACCGGTTTTTGCAATTCGAGGCTGACATCCTGCGAAAAGGTGGTTCCACTGATAAAATAAAAAGTCAGGCAAAGAATCCATTTCATAAATCGGAATGATAGATGTAAGTAAATATGGTTAGTGGCTCAATTTAGGGATTCTTTTTGTTCTTCTGACTTTCAAATTGGAATCAGGAATCAATGTCGTTTAGTTAAGGTATTAAACACGTTTTCTGCCACGGAGACACCAAGACACGAAGGACTAAATATGAGGTAATTGTACGTGATTATATTTTGTGTCTTAGTGCCTTTGTGGCAAATTTTTCTTAATTAAACGACATTGAATCAGGAATGGAGATTCGGGAGTCTCTGGCCTGACCGGTGCCGACCGGAGACATGAGATTGCCATCGGTACTGCAAGTCGGCGATTGAAGAGGGATCGAACCTCCGTTCGCCGCGGTGAATATGATCTCTCCTTGAAATTTCTTGTAAATAAGAAAGGCTATCAACTGAATGATAGCCTTTTTCTTGTTGCGAAGGGAGGGATCGAACCTCCGTTCGCCGCGGCGAATATGATCTCTCCATAAAGTCTAAAAAAAAGAAAAGGCTACCATTTTATTGATAGCCTTTTTTTGTTGCGAAGGGAGGGATCGAACCTCCGTTCGCCGCGGCGAATATGATCTCTCC
>CAZGNJ010000055.1:0-23773 GCA_964526985.1 uncultured Ginsengibacter sp.
GGTTTCAGGTTTCAGGTTTCAGGTTTCAGGTTTCAGGTTTCAGGTTTCAGGTTTCGTTCGTCTCGGCGAATCAGGTTTCATCATCTTCGGCTGACCTAATTCACCCGAAAGCTATCTGTCCATAATCCATAATCTATAATCCATAATCCATCCCCTACTTCTTCCCCGCTCTTTTTCTCAACACTTCAATAGGCATCGTCAATATCCTGCCCATTTGCTTTTTACCACGATAAGAAACTACTTTCAATTGCACGGCATCTTTGGGTACAGTTAACGCTGTTGTATATTTCGGGTAATAATAATCAGGGAAAGAATTGTCAAAACTATAGTGGATATCCAGGCCCTCAGCTTCTGTGCTTAACTCAATGCTGAAGGTACTGTCTGTAAGTTTATTTACTTTAAAGATTGGCTCGAACATGCTGGTCGCATACTTCGTCTCTGATACATCGAAGCGTGGCATTTGTACTTCCACACGATGAACAAAATCACTCCAGTTTCTCTTTTCCTTCGGAGACCAAACGGCTTCTGCTATTGCCAGGGCACGCGGCCAAAGCATATATTGCATATAACGAGTGTTGTAGATTTGTTCAGTCCACAGATTGGCCTGGCCGCCTTTGATGTATTTGGGATCTACACCATCCGGCAATGGATCGAATTCATAAGCTTTTTTCAGCCGGAGTGTCGCATACACTCGTGATTCTATGATCGAGTCGCCCTGCATATAATCGAGATAAGCATAATCTGTCGGGCTCATCACTACCTCGTGCTTCATCTTTGCAGCTTCGATTCCACCCTTGATTCCACGCCAACTCATCACTGCTGCACCAGGTGCAAGTCCGCCTTCGAGAATTTCGTCCCATCCGATGAATTCTTTGCCTTTTGATTCTACAATCTTTCCCAGCCGTTTCACAAAATAGCTCTGTACCTCTTCCATATTCTTGAGTTTTTCTCTTTGCATCAATGCTTTCACAGCATCACTTTTCTCCCAGAAGTTTTTTGAACATTCATCACCACCGATGTGTATGTACTGAAACGGAAAGAGCGCTGCAACCTCTGTCATTACTTTATCCAGAAATTCATAGACTTTTTCATTGGCCGGGCAGAGCGTGTTATCTATCAGTGCATAAGGAGGAGTACCACGCGACCAGTCTATGATCTGCTCGCCGGAGCGCACGTTATATTTATCAGCACCGGGTGTGCAGGAAAGTTCAGGGTAGGAAACGATCGCTGCAAGACTGTGCCCGGGCACGTCTATTTCAGGTAAGATATTTACAAATCGATCCTGTGCGTATTTCACGATTTCCCTGATATCGTCCTGTGTGTAATATCCACCATAGTCTCTTGGCTCATCAGGAGAGGGCGGTGTATTTTGTCCAAAATAGCCTGTCCGCTTCACTCTCCAGGCACCTACCTCTGTTAGCTTAGGCAGGCTCTTGATCTCGAGCCTCCATCCTTCATCATCGCTCAGGTGCAGGTGCAGCAGGTTGTATTTGTATTTCACCATTTCATCAATGAAATCCTTTACATCCTGTTTGGTAAAGAAATGTCGCGACACATCAAACATCAAACCTCTCCATCCGAATCGGGGTGAATCTTTGATGGCGCATGAGGGCACCTTCCATGAAACATTTTTGACTATATCGTTGGACTCAATTTCTTTGGGCATCAGTTGGAGTAATGATTGCAGCCCGTAAAACAATCCGGCAGGTTTGTTGGCTGTTACGAGTGTCTTTTCCGTAGTTACATTCAGATGATATCCCTCGCTGCCGAGACTCGCATCATTTGACAATGAAAACTGGATTTCATTATTAGCAGGTGCTGCTGATTTTTTTTCAGACACCTTTATTGTCCACCCGGTAGCTTTGTGAATTTTGTCTGCAAGAAAATGTGCCACACGCAAGGCGTCGGGATTGTTTGGAGAAACGATATGTGTGTTGGAATGGATTGTGAAAAATCCGGATCCCTGGGTTACCGATACAGGAACGGGTGTCAGTAATTCTTTTACGTTGACCTGCTCCTGGGCAGATAACCGCAATGCGATTGTGAGGAACAAAAGCAGCAAAAGGTTTTTTCTCATTAATGCGTTTTTTCTTTTGAATGTAGGAAGTGATAAAAATAAAGATTTGCGAACGAAAACATGGAATAGTTTTGAAATTCAATTTGAAAAATTAAGAATGCAATCGGGTTTGAATTGGATGAGTCTTGGAAATTTTTGTCTTACAGAATAATATCAATCAGCGGCTCTTGAAAATAATTAGCAAGGAAGCACAAATGAACAGTAGCGTAAATAGATTGTAAAACCTGCGTAATTAGAAAGTGTAAAATGAGATAGTTTTGGAATCATGAATCAATGTCGTTTAATTAAGAAAAATTTGCCACAAAGTCACTAAGACACAAAAACTAATTACTTACAATTACCCCTTATTTAGTCCTTCGTGTCTTCGTGTCTTAGTGGCCGAAAACACGTTTAATCCCTTAACTAAACGACATTAAATCATGAATAGAAAAATTATGGACATGAGATATTGTACTTCGCTTTTGATTCTTATGCTTCTGTCCGATTTTGGATTGTCGCAGCAAACGACCAGCTATACTTCTTTCAGGCCGGGCCAGGATTGGATTGCGGATGATGGCAAGCCAATCGACTGTCACGGAGGAAATATTATTTATGTGGATTCCTTAAATACTTTCTTTTGGTATGGAGAGCATTACGGAAATCCGCGGGGTGTAGCCTGTTATTCATCAAGAGATCTGTTCAACTGGAAGAACGAAGGAGTGGTAATGGAAAGAGGAAAAATAGAAATCATGGAAAGACCTAAAGTCATTTACGATAAGATCAATAAAAGGTATGTAATGTGGTTCCATTACGATGGTAATGATGGTAAACCTGGTTCCCGGCGATATTCACTCGCTGAATTGGGAGTCGCTGTCAGCAAAAATCCTACAGGCCCGTTTGTGCTTCAAAAACATTTCAGACCTAATGGTCATGAGTCAAGAGATATCGGACTTTACGTGGATTCAGAAACAGGAAAGGCATACATTGGATATGCTGCTGACCACGTGAACCTTACTATCAGGATCGTTGAACTTACTGCCGATTATTTGGATGTTACCAGTAACGATATTGATATTGAAGCGCACTGCGAAGGGCCGGGGATTTTAAAGAAAGATGGAAAATATTTTATGCTTACCAGCGATTGTACGGGATGGAGACCCAACCAGGGACATTATTATACCGCTGCATCTATTACGGGCCCTTATAATTTGCAAGGTTCACCTTTTGTCGGAGATGCAGGTAACAATTCTTTCAACTCGCAGCCTTGCTTCATTTTTAAAATTCCGGGATACAAAGATGCATATTTGTATATGGGCGACAGGTGGAACGGATATGGCGGCACTCATTCGCAATATGTTTTTCTCCCCATCACCATTACTTCTTCAGAAAAAATGGAAATTCATTTTTTTCGCGAATGGGATCTTAGCATCTTTACACCGGAGAAGAAAAAATAAATTGGATTCGTTTGAAAAATGATTCAATCAAAATAAACCATCATCTCACAAGCATAGGTTGTTTATCGGTAGTATTAGATCTGCAAGAAAGCTGATTTAGAATAAAGAAAATCCAGTATTAAAAAGGAAAGTAATCCTTAAACATTTATTGTTCAGCATCAGTAAGTCCATAAGATGATTTCGGGTGATGTGGAGAAAATGATTTTCAATTTCAGCAGCTTCAAAAATTTACACTAAACAAGAAAATGATTTTGTGTTGAATAGCTAATTCATCTTTTTTCTATCAAAAACTCTCTTTACCTTCACTTGTGTTAGCCTTGAAAAGAGTGAGTGAAGAGAGACAGGATTTTTTTGAAACTCAATTTGAAAGGTTAAGAGTGCTATCAGATTTTAAATGGTTTAGTATCACATGTTTTCCGGATGTCGAAACCCTTTTTTAAAATGCCTGAATACCAAAGAATAACTGGATACCAAAGTGAAGTCAGCGACAATGAGTTGGTGAATCGTCTCGGCAACGCAGATGAAGAAGCATTCAGTCTTATCTATCAAAAGCATTGGGAAGATCTTTTTGTATCTGCTGCCCGAACACTCAGAGACGAGGAGGCTGCTGCTGATGTGGTACAAGATGTTTTTGTGGCGCTATGGAACAGGAGGAATGAGTTGAATATTACCGGTGATCTCGCGGCCTACTTACACACGAGTGTGCGATATAAGTGCATTAATTACATAGAAAAGAATATCACCAGGAAAGATTACCTCACTCGCCTGGCTGAAACCATTGAGACATATCACACCGAAAGCATCACCGAGAACCTTCAATTAAAAGAGTTGCAAGAAACCTTGCACGAAGTCGTGAATCAGATGCCCCCAAGAATGCAGGAAGTTTACAGGCTCAGTCGCGATGAATATCTAAGCCACAAGGAAATAGCCCAAATGCTGAATATCTCATCGGAGACTGTAAAGAAACACATCCAGCATGCGATGGATTTTATCAAGGCATCAATGATGTCACAAACAGTAGCGATTACTTTTATTTTTTATCGTATTTTTTTGTAGGAATTTTCTGCAATGTGGTGGGATCAATTGCGTCATTGAATGCAGGATTATCATCCTGTATCGTTGCATTTTTCTGCAATAGCAATTTTCAGAACACCCCCAGGTGTTTCTTGCAGGTATTTATTTCATTGTTTCGACCCGAAAAATAAAATCTTCAGTACAGCCAGATTAACAAGGAAAGAAAAAAATAAAAAAAAGTTCAATTTCTTTTACCCCTTCGGATTGAGCTACCTGACAATTATATAAAGCAGGTTGAACAAAATGAACTTACCCAAGATAAAAGAGTTGCTGGAGAAATACGGAAACGGACAGTGTACAGATGCCGAGAGGGAGATAGTGGAGCAATGGTATCAGCAGCTTAAGAATACCGGAAGTTTCGAGTGGAAGGATGATAAGAAAAAGAAAATAAAAGCATCCATTGAAAAAGTAATCAGGGAAAGAACAGGACTACAGAAGCAGGGGAAAGTACACAGTATCCCTAAGCGCCGCATCTATTGGTATGCTGCGGCCAGTGTAGCCATCATTGCGATTTCATTGATTTATTTTAGAATGCTGAATCAACCTTCGGGCAAGAACACGGATCATATAGCCCAGGTTACCAATGATGTGAAAGCGCCTGAAGCAAGCAGAGCAATGGTAACGCTTGCAGATGGAACGAAGGTGTATCTCGATAGTGCAGGAACGGGAAATGTAGCAGTGCAGGGAAATATGAAATTGGTAAAACTTCCCTCAGGTGAAATTGCATATCAAAACGCTTCAGGAGAACTCAGTACCAAATTGGTGTACAACACCTTGTCCAACCCGCGTGGAAGTAAAGTAATTCAAATGGTACTGGCAGATGGCAGTAAGGTATGGTTAAACGCCGGTTCTGCATTAACCTACCCGGTAGCGTTTGTGGGTAAAGAGCGCAGTGTGTCTATTACCGGAGAAGCCTACTTTGAAGTGGCACATGATGCGTCAAAACCGTTTACTGTATTTAAAGATAAAGTAGCCGTCAAAGTATTGGGCACACACTTCAACATCAATGCTTTCCAGGACGATGGTGATGATATAGAGGTTACTCTATTGGAAGGATCGGTAAATGTTTCTGTGCCTTCTCCCTCTCCTTCGGAGAGGGCCGGGGTGAGGCTGAAGCCAGGCGAACAGGCCAGGGTGGGCAAGGGTTTGAAAGTTGTAACCGATGTAGATGTGAATGGAGTAATGGCATGGAAGAATGGATATTTTCATTTTGATGATGCCAGCCTGCAGAATGTGATGGAGCGCATATCACGATGGTATGATGTGAAAGTGGTATATAAAGGGGAAGTTCCGAAGAAAAGATTTGCAGGGGAAATGCAGCGGGATTTGAGCCTGTCGGAGATCATTCAGATTTTAGAAAGGAACAAAATACATTTTGAAATAGTAGGAAAGGAATTGATTGTTTCGCAATAGGATTTCTCATTGTCAGGCACGTATTGTGTTTTGCCTTGCCCGATGTGAAACAAAAAAAATAGAAAATAGTAATTAGAACAAAAACAGGAAAGTGTTAGAGCCACTTCCCTGCAAGTAAGTCTAGTTATATAACAATAGATGAAGTGAACCAATTATTTTATAACTAAAACAAACCAAAGGTATGCTTTTTAAAGCCAAAAACGACCAGCACGTTTTTAGTAAAAAACGGCTGCTGTTTATGACCTCTTATCTGACTCGTCGGAGAAGGAGGCAAGATGAAAACCCTAATAAACTATTCCTGGCTATGAAGATGACCGTCGCATTGATTTTTATGGCTTGTCTCTCTGTAAATGGAAATCCTGTGGAGGGGCAAACGGTGAGTTTGTCTGTCACTAATGCAAAGTTGGAAAGCATCTTCAAGGAGATCAAAAAGCAAACAGGCTATGTGTTTTTTTATGACAAGGAGATTTTGCAAAATGCAAAACGGGTAACCCTCCATGTAAAATCTCAGACCATAGCAAAGGCTTTGGAAGAGAGTTTGAAAGGCCAGCCACTGAGTTTTTCTATTACAAAAAAGACCGTTTCTATTTTTCAAACAGGGCCCGGTGTTGCCAATAGTTTGAGATCGGGTTTGTCTGTAACAGAGTTGTCAAAATCTATTGAATCTCCCAAAACCATCATCACCGGTACCGTTAAAGATGCGCAAGGGAGGCCGCTCGGTGGAGTGTCAGTAATAGTAAAAGGTACAAACAAAGGAACCAGTACCAACAATGATGGAAAATTCAGTATAGAAGCAGACGAGGGACAAACCTTGGTATTCACCTTTGTTGGGTACAATGCAGTGGAGTCTGTTGTTGGTGGCAACAAGGTGCTTGACATTGCCATGAAGTCATCAGGTGCTTCAGGATTAGATGAAGTAGTGATTGTAGGATATGGTACTCAAAAAAGATCAGAACTAATCGGATCTGTATCCCAGATAGGAGCTAAAGATATTAACAGCCGTGCAGTAGGTCAGCTTTCTCTTGCACTCACCGGCCAGATGCCGGGTGTTACAGTTATTCAAAACAGTGGTCAGCCAGGTGTAGGCGCCGACATTGAGATAAGAGGTGTAGGCTCTTTTGGTGCAAATCCCAATGCCCTGATATTGGTGGATGGAATACCTACAGGATCATTTAACGATATTGATCCATATAATATCGAAACCATTTCTGTTTTGAAAGATGCTTCTACAGCAGCCATCTACGGAGCCAGGGCCGCCAATGGCGTAATATTGGTAACTACAAAAGCAGGGAGCGCCAATAATAAGATGTCCATACATTACAATGGATATGTAGGTACGCAGCGGCTTAGTGCTACTCCTGATTATGTGAATTCATGGGAATACGCAACCCTGATGAATGAAGCGATTCCCGGATCCTATTCAGATGAGCAAATACAAAAATTTAAAGACGGAAGTGATCCTGACAATTTCCCGAATGCAAATTATATCAATAGTGTTTTTAAGAAAGGTACTTTACAAACAGGGCATAACGTAAGCCTTTCTTATGGCAATGAAAAAGTACAATACGTGCTGTCAACAGGATATATGTATCAAAACGGTATTGTAGCCAAGAATGACTACAACCGTTACAACCTGCGGCTAAACCTTGCGACTAAGATCAGCAAAAATCTGAAACTCACCACCCGTTTGTCAGCTATTCAGACATTCGATCATCAACCTGTAACACCTGCCACTCTGGATCAAACAGGTATGATCGATATCATTGCAAACGCTATTCGGTATCCGTCTATTTATGCAATCAAATTGAGTAATGGTGATTGGGGTGCCGGCGTTGTGAATAAGGGTAATCCTGTTGCATGGTTAGATAGCAAGGCATTCTACAAAAGCAGGGGAATAGACCTGGCTGGTAATGCAAGACTTGACTGGCAGGTAATTCCTTCGCTGAAATTATCAGCTATCGGTGCATATACACAGGGGCAGAGTGAAAGCAAACGCTTCCTTGCCACACAAAGGATCAATTCAATTGTATTCTTGGGACCATCCGCTCTTACCCAGGCTTCCGGTTTTTCTAATTACAAAACCTTCCAGGCTTTGGCGGAGTATAGCAAGAGATTTGGTAATCATCAGGTTGACGTATTGGGTGGCTATTCTGTAGAATCATCCTATTCTGAAACCCTCACCGGTTTCAGGGGTGATTTGCCAAGTAATGATCTTCCCGCTTTAAACCTGGGTGATCCTGGTACTCAGACGAATGATTTTGATGCAAATGAATATGCATTGCAATCTCTTTTTGGAAGGCTACAGTATAATTACCAGAAAAAATATTTAGTAGAAGGTACTATCAGGTATGATGGATCATCCCGTTTCCCCACCGATAGAAAATACGCCACCTTTCCTGCGGTAGCGATTGGATGGAGAATATCGCAAGAAAATTTTATTAAAGACAATATCACCTGGATCAACGACTTGAAGCTGAAGGCTTCTTATGGTACTTTAGGAAACCAGAATATCGGTAACTATCCATATCAGAACCTATTGGCTACCGGCTTCAACTATCCTTTCGGAGGAACGCTTTCTCCAGGTGCCGCACGTACAACCATTACCGATACTACACTTCACTGGGAGTCCACCAGGACAAAGGATATCGGGTTGGATGCAACGTTATTTGATAACAAACTGACATTAAGTGCTACTTATTTTGACAGATATACTTATGATATTCTCGCAAGCCCCGGTGGTAGTGTTTCATTTGTTTTAGGGTTCGGAGTAGGCCGTCAAAATTCCGGTAAACTGAGCAATAAGGGCTGGGAGTTTACCCTGGGTTACCGCGATGCATTTAAAGACTTTTCTTACTGGATCAATTCAAATCTTACGATCCTGAAAAACACTATTCTCGATTTGGGTGTTGGCAATACTGTTCAGCCAAATGGAATGGTGGGTAATCCTGCTATTGGCTTCATAGGTTATTCTTATGGAATGTACTACGGATATGTGGCAGATGGTTTGTTCAAAGATGCAGATGATGTTGCCAATTGGAAGGCGAACGCCAGCATGCCTGCTGTGAATCCCAATCCTCAACCCGGTGATATCAAATACAAAGATCTCAGTGGACCTGATGGCGTGCCGGATGGTAAGGTAGATCCGAATTATGATCGCGCGGTTCTCGGCAGCAATATTCCCAAATATTCCTTCGGTGTTTCACTCGGTTTCTCTTACAAAGGAATTGATGTATCAGCGTTGATACAAGGTGTTTCGGGAGTAACAGGATATTTGACAGACTATGCAGGATGGGCATTTTACCAGGGTGGCAGTGTGCAGCGTTGGCAGGCTGACAGCCATTGGAGTACTGAGAATCCTAATCCTAAAGCGGCATATCCGCGCCTTCAGGTAATCTCAAACGCAGGATCTCCCAATACGATCACTTCTTCATTTTGGACTTTAAATGGCGCCTACTGGCGATTAAAGAATATTCAGTTGGGTTACAATATTCCTCAGGCGATGCTGAAAACAACCTTTATAAAGGGAATTCGTGTAAATGTGAGTGCCGAAAACCTGTTTACACAAAGTCATTATCGCCAGGGATGGGATCCTGAAATTAACGTGAGCCTACGCGGTAATTATTATCCCATTCTGAAAAACTATACAGTAGGTCTTAATGTTAACTTCTAAAAGTACTACAATGAAAATCAATTATAATTTATATAAGTTATTGCTGCTATTGACCATTCCATTTAGTTTGTCATGCAACAAAATTTTGAATAAAGCGCCGCTTACCGAATTTTCTAATGAGACATTTTGGACGTCAGAGCAAAATGCCTTGATGGCGCTCACTGGAATTTACCGGGGCAGTATTAAAATGGCTGGTCCATCCGAGCCTAATCCTACAGACTGGTGGTCTTACAGTGGACTTTTATTTTTAGAATTTGCCTCAGATAATGCCTACGATCGCAGAGGCGATAATTCTATTTTTAACAAGCTTTCCAATGGAACGCTTACTCCTAACCTGAGTATCCTGAGTGTCTATTGGAAATTAAGCTATGATCGTATTGCAAGATGCAATTACTTCCTGGAGAATGTAAGCAAAACTCCTGTCAGCCCTGAAACATTGAAACGATTTATTGCTGAGGCACGCTTTATCAGGGCTTGCCAATATTTTTATTTGTCGCAGTATTACCAGGATGTACCTCTGGTTACTAAAACACTTTCTTTGGAAGAGGCCAACAATGTGACAAAGGCTTCAAAAGCAGATGTCGTAAAATTTGTAGTTGATGAGTTTACTGCGGCTGCTGCAGATTTACCAACCTGCAATCAATTGACATCAGCAGAAAGAGGACGTGCTACAAAGCAGGCTGCATTAGCATTCCTGGGCCGTACACTATTGGCCGAAAAACGATTTAGCGAAGCTGCCGCTGCTTACAAGACCATCATTGATCTGAATGAGAACATTATTGATCCCGACTTTGAAAGTCTGTTCGATGGAACAAATGAAAACAGCAAAGAAATAATTTTCGCGACACAGTTCTTAGCCGATCAGGCTCAGAATCCTTTGCAACAACACCTGGCACCGGCAATGGTTGGTGGCTGGTTGATATACTGTCCGTTGGGTAGCCTTGTAGAATCTTACGAATTCACAGATGGAACAACTTTCTCCTATTCTGATCCAAGATATAATCCCGATAATCTGCAACAGGATAGAGACCCAAGATTGAGCTATACAGTGTTGATGAACAATCAAACCTTTAGCGGGTTAAAATATATTTCTCATCCTGACTCGAGCAAGTCAATAGATCAGCTTACAACTACAAAGCAGGCAACGAGAACAGGTTTTACAATCAGGAAATATATTCAGAACGGTTTTTCAGGAGATCTTTCGAACTCAGGAATAGACATGGTCATCATTCGTTATGCTGAAGTATTGTTAAGTTACTTAGAAGCCAAGTTGGAAGCCGGTGATGAAATCACACAAGAACTTTTGGATGCTACCATCAATAAAGTAAGAGGCAGGGCTTCAGTAAATATGCCTCCGGTTACTGTAACTGATGCTGCTACACTGCGGCCTATTTTGAGGAGAGAAAGAAGAAATGAACTGGCATTGGAAGGAACCCGGTATTGGGATCTGTTGCGCTGGGGTATCGCAGGCCAGGTGCTGCAGGGCGATTTTTATGGTGCACCTTTCCCCGGAGCGAAAAACCTGAGAAAGAAAGGTGGTATTGTTGATCCTCATTCAAGATGGTATGTCACTTCTAAGGCATTCAGAGTAGGTGTTGATGAGAAATGGCCGATACCACAGAGAGAGCAGGATATCAATCCTAATCTGAAATAGCGACAAGGTCGATCAGATCATGCTTCTTTTGATAAATATATAAAACCACCCGTTGGTATCAGAGAAACCCAATGGGTGGTAAATCATTTCTTTTCCATTCAATGAAATTCTGTAATACACGCTATCGCAAGAAAGTTATTATGAAGTATTTATTTTTTCTTGTTTTCATTTTTTTGAATTCGCAATTAGTCGCTCAGAAAAAAATTGGGGCTACCAACACGAAACCCAATGTGATCTTTATCTATGCGGATGATTTGGGTTATGGTGACTTAAGTTGCTACGGTGCAAAAAAAATAAGTACGCCAGAGGTGGATCGTCTTGCTTCGTCGGGTGTTCGCTTTACCAACGGGCATAGTACTTCTGCCACTTGTACACCTTCGCGATATGCAGTCATGACGGGAAGATATCCCTGGCGTATTGGTGCAGTGATACTCCCCGGTGATGCAGCGATGATAGTGCCTACGGATAAAATCACATTGCCAAAAGTGTTTAAAAATGCCGGATACAAAACGGCGATTGTAGGTAAGTGGCACTTAGGTTTGGGAGATGCTGTTGCCAAAGATTGGAACAAGGCGATTGTGCCAAGTCCTAACGAAACAGGATTTGATTATTCATTTATTTTTCCGGCTACTGCCGACAGGGTACCAACAGTTTTTTTAGAGAATCACAATGTAGTTGGGTTGAACAGCGATGACCCTATTGCTGTGGATTATCATACTAAAGTAGGTGATGATCCGACAGGAAAAGAACATCCTGAATTGCTAAAGATGAAATCCAGTCACGGGCATGACAACACGATTGTAAACGGTATTGGAAGAATAGGTTTTATGTCGGGAGGAAAAACAGCGCGATGGACAGACGAAGAAGTGTCGCTCACCTTTTTGTCGAAAGCATTAGCATTTATTGAAGAAAATAAAAATCATCCATTCTTTTTGTACTTCAGCCTTACGGAACCGCATGTGCCACGAATGCCTGCTACGATGTTTAAAGGAAAAAGTGAATTAGGATTCAGAGGTGATGCTATACTGCAATTGGACTGGACGGTAGGACGGATCATGCAGCAATTAAAATATTCCGGTTTAGAGAAAAATACGATCATCATTTTCACAAGTGATAACGGGCCTGTGCTGGATGATGGTTACCAGGACGGTGCTGTAACCATGAACGATGGACACACACCTGCCGGGCCACTACGTGGTGGAAAAAATAGCGCGTTTGAAGGAGGTACAAGAGTTCCATTTATCATCAGTTGGCCGGGAAAGATCAGGCCGCAGGTTTCCAATGCCCTCGTGAGCCAGGTGGACTTTCTGGCTTCGTTTGCTAAGATGCTGCACCAATCAATTCCTAACGGACAAGCTGAAGACAGCAAGAATACTTTCCCTGCTTTCCTGGGTAAATCTGCTCATGGTCGTTCACAACTCGTGCTGCAGGGAGGAGCATTGTCTGTTACTAAAGATGGATGGAAGTATATAGAACCTCATGCAGGCCCGGCAATTTACAAACTCGTAAATATAGAATCGGGAAGTTCGAAAGAACCTCAATTGTACAATTTAAAAACAGACATCGGAGAGCAAAACAACCTTGCCAATCAATACCCGGAGAAGGTAAAAGAATTAGCAGCATTGCTGGACAAAATAAAAAATGAAAAATGATTCCATTTTCGCAATGCTGAAAGGACAATGGTGTTTTGCAGTCCTGTGAAGGGAAAATAATTATTATCAACCATTAGTAGCAGTAAAGCATGAAGAATGTATTTTATTTTATAGTTGTTAGTGCAGCAATGACGTTGATGCTGTCATCCTGTTCGAAGGTTGATCATGACCAGGGGAAAATAGTTGTTACATTCAATTCTCAAGGTGGCTCATCTGTAAGTGAGCAAAAGGTTGCAAGTGGGAGCCTCGTGAAAGAACCGGATGCCCCAACGAAACAGGGACAAGTTTTTCGCGGCTGGTACAAAGAAGCGGATTGTATTCACTTGTGGAATTTTGAAACAGGTGTCATAACGAAGGATGTAACGCTTTATGCTAAATGGGGATTCACAAATGCGATCAAGTGGGGAATGAATATACACGGAGGAGGAGATGCACCACAGAGTCTGGCCAAAGAATTAAAGTCGAGAAACTATAAGATCGTGAGAATGGACTATTGGGGCGCATCGTCTTTCAGGGATGTCGTTACATCGCTCAAAGAAAATGGGATAGCAACAGAAGCTATTCTTTATTCTGTATTTTCTAAAGGGCAAAACAGGAATAAAGATTATGATGCAGATTTGGCGGAGGTGGAACAAACAGCCTATACTAACACTAAAGCACAAGTAGAAACATTAAAAGACTTAGTGCAGGTTTACGAACTTCAAAATGAAGTGCCGCTCTATGAAAATATGAATAAGGCGGGTACCAACGGGCGCAATGCTTCAGATTATGATACGCCTGCCGGCCGGTTGCAGGCAGCCGCACTAAGAGGAATGTCAAAAGCGATTGATGATGTCAGAAAGGCTTCAGGACTGCCACTCCGGATCATTCTCGGAACGGTAAGCAATCGGTATGGATTCTTAACTTTCATGCAGGAGCAGGGTGTGAAATTCGATATAGTAGGATATCACATTTACCTGCGATATACGAGCAAGCCCATTGATCAGGATCCCTGGTATGGCGAGGGCGGCGCATTAGGACAATTGGCAAAATTCAATATGCCGATTCACATCAATGAATTTAATTGTGGTGAGATATATGCAGGAGCGCCGGGTAAAGCGCTTGTTGACGGCCATACGTATGAAAATGAAGAAGGACAGCCAGCAACAGAAACAGGTTTCAAAAGCCTTTACAAACATTTGAATGTATTTGTAAATAATACGAATGCGAATATCGAGTCGGTACTTTATTACGAAGCATTTGACGAACCGCAGAAAGCAATTCCTGAAAATCGTTTTGGATTGTACTATGACCAGGCTTTGACACAACCAAAAGTTTCAGCTTTGTTAGCTGCATTATTTGCCGGAGGCAAACTATCGAATGCAGAATTAGAAAAATTGAACTCAAGAGGGTTCACCTATTAAAAGTTATCAGTAGTGATGAGAATGAAAACAATATTGGTAATACTTTCTTTATTGGCTTCGCCTTTTTTTGTCCATGCTCAAAAAGAAATCAACAACCTGTCTCCCGTAGATTATGTGAATCCTTATATTGGTAACATCAGTCATTTATTGGTACCAACCTATCCTACCATTCATCTGCCCAATAGCATGCTGCGGATATATCCTAAGAGAGAAAGTTTTACTGACGATCTTTTAGAGGGGCTTCCCGTCATTGTTCCCGGACACCGGAGAAAATCGGCTTTTTCTTTGTCGCCATTCCAGGGCAGGGAAGATGAAATCAAAGCAGTCATTCCTTTGAGTTATGACAATGAAATCATCAAACCATATTATTACAGTGCCGATGTTGGTGAGAATAATATTCATGTTGCGTTTGCACCATCTCATCAATCAGCCATCTATGAAATCACCTTTGCTGCCAACCAACCTGCATACCTGATAATAGCAACTCTGAAAGGATCACTTGAACAAAATGGTAATTCCATTTCAGGATTTCAAAATATTGATGATAAAACAAAAGTTTTCCTGCACTTAGAAGCGGACACAAAGTTTACTACAGTCAACAACATTTCAGAAGTAAATGGAGACAGTGTATTTCTGTCCTTAAAGTTTCCACCAGGAACAAGGAAAATTAAAATTCGTTACGGAGTTTCATTTATCAGTACAGCACAAGCTCGTAAAAATTTGGCAAGAGAAATCAGTGATTATGATTTACAAAAAGTAGCCTCACGCGGGAAAGAAACCTGGAACAGGGAATTGGAAAAAATAAAAATTGAGGGTGGCAGTCATGATGATAAAGTCGTATTCTATACATCCCTTTATAGAATTTGCGAACGGATGGTTTGCATTTCGGAAGATGGAAAATATTATAGCGGTTATGACCACCGCGTACATAATGATGAAGGCATTCCTTTTTATGTGGACGACTGGATATGGGATACCTATCGCGCCACACATCCATTGCGCCTCATCATTGATACAAAGATGGAAACAGACATGCTCAATTCCTACATTCGGATGGCATACCAACGGGACAATCACTGGATGCCCACCTATCCTGAAGTGCAGGGTGATACGCATCGCATGAATGGAAATCATGGCGTCGCCACATTCATAGACGCATACAACAAGGGAGTACGAAACTTCGATCTCAATAAGGCATACACGATTTGCAAAGCAGCTATCACAGAAAAAACACTGGCTCCGTGGTCCGGTGCGAAAGCAGGAGTCTTAGATGATTTCTTCAAGAGGGAAGGGTATTTCCCCGCATTGGCGCCGAATGAAAAGGAAACAGTGCCGGAAGTAAACTCATGGGAAAAAAGACAACCGGTAGCAGTAACATTAGGTACTGTTTATGATGAATGGTGTTTGGGAAATATTGCAGGCGCTCTCGGAAAGCAGGATGAATCGAAATACTTTCTGAAGAGGAGTCTTGACTATCACAAAATATTCAATTTGAAAACAAAGTTTTTTCATCCGAAAGATTCTTTTGGTGTTTTTATAGAACCATTCGACTACCGCTACTCTGGCGGACTGGGAGCGAGAAATGCTTATGATGAAAACAATGGATGGGTTTACAGGTGGGACGTACCTCACAATATTGCAGACCTGATTGATTTGATGGGAGGTAATGATGCTTTTGTCAAAAACCTCGATGAAATGTTTTCTACTCCTTTGGGAAAAAGCCGGTGGGAATTTTATTCCATGTTACCTGACCAAACCGGTAATGTGGGACAGTTTTCGATGGGCAATGAACCTGCAATGCACATCCCGTATCTTTATAATTATGCAGGCCAGCCCTGGCGCACGCAAAAACGAGTGAGGAGTTTGCTGACACAATGGTTTCGTAACGACCTGATGGGAATACCGGGAGACGAAGATGGGGGAGGACTGACATCTTTTGCTGTGTTTTCGCAAATGGGATTTTATCCGGTTACACCCGGGCTGCCGATGTATGTTATTGGAAGTCCGGTTTTCAAAACTGTTTCAATTAAAATGGAGAATGGGAAAACATTTAAAATAATTTGTCACAATTATTCCCGGGAAAATAAATATATCCAATCCGCAAAGCTCAATGGAAAGGAGTGGAATAAGTCCTGGTTTTCTCATAAGGATTTGATGAAAGGCGGACAATTAGAATTTGTGATGGGCAAATACCCAAATAAACACTGGGCTTCAGCGCCAGGCGCTATTCCTCCTTCATTTAAATTTAAAGAGAATTAGATTTCACATGAATACTATGACCTTTGAAAGAAGCAACGAAAAATAAATGACAATACCTGCAATCAATATATTAAGCTTTAGATTCGGATTACCTTTAAAATTTTTGATCTTATGAACAGAATATTTTTTACGCTCACCATTTTATTATTGCTGACACCTCATTGGATTTCTGCGCAATCATCCGGCAAGAATCGGCCAAACATTGTGTTCATCATGAGCGATGACCATGCCTACCAGGCAGTGAGTGCTTATGGATACGGGCTAAACCAGACGCCCAATATTGACCGCCTTGCAAAAGAAGGTGTCTTGTTCACGAGAGCAACAGTTACCAATTCATTGTGTGCGCCCAGCCGTGCAGTGATACTCACCGGTAAGCTGAGTCACATCAATGGGAAAGTCGATATCTCCAATTCCACATTTGATTGGAACCAGGATAATTTTGTCAAAGACTTACATCAAAACGGTTATCAAACGGCTGTTGTCGGAAAGGTTCACCTCGCAGGTCGGCCACAGGGTTTTGATTATTCAGCAGTGTTGCCGGACCAGGGTCAATATTATAATCCGGATTTTATCATCAATGGAGACACTGTAAATCTAAAAGGATATGTAACTGATCTGACCACTAAGATGACATTAGACTGGATAAAGAACAGAGACAAGAACAAACCTTTTTGTGTATTGTATCACCAGAAAGCACCTCACAGGGAATGGATGCCCGCGCTGAGATACATTGACGCATACACGAAAAAACATTATCCCGAACCTAAGACACTATTTGATAATTATGAGGGTCGTGGCACGGCAGCCAAAGAAGCGGAAATGAGTATTTATGAAAATATGAATTGGGCGGGAGATAACAAGATACCGCCGTCATTGATGGATGAACTGGATTTAAAGCCTGCTTCAAACTGGGGGAGAAATGCTTACATCCAGAATTTGGGCAGAATGACTTTCGATCAGAGAATAACATGGGATTCGGTGTATGATCCGATTATGCGAAAGTTTGAGCATGACTATCCTCACATGTCAAAAACTGATTTGATGAGATGGAGATACCAGCGGTATATGCAGGATTATATGGGCACCATCGCGGCGATTGATGATGGCGTAGGGCAGTTGCTTTCTTTTTTAAAAGAAAATGGGCTTGATGAAAACACAATCGTGGTTTATACATCTGACCAGGGATTTTATTTGGGTGAGCATGGCTGGTTCGATAAAAGATTCATGTATGAAGAGTCCATGCGCACTCCACTTATTATCAGGTATCCGAAAGAGATCAAAGCCGGTCAGCGGTTGGACTATTTAGTACAGAACCTCGATTTTGCACCGACTTTGCTGGATTACGCTGGAGTGAAAGTGCCTGCTGATATGCAAGGTGAATCTTTTAGAGGTCTCATGAACGGGAAAAGCAATAAATGGCGGGATGTTGTCTATTATAACTACTATGCTTACCCGGTTATTCACATGGTGAAGCGCCACTACGGGATACGGACTGAAAGGTATAAACTGATTCATTTCTATTATGACATTGATGAATGGGAACTCTATGACCTGGAAAAAGATCCGGAGGAAATGAAGAATGTGTATAACGACCCGGCTTATGCGAAAGTCAGGAAGGAACTTATGCAGAAATTATCAGAAGTCAGAAAGTATTACAAAGACTCAGATGAAAACGACAAATGGTTTATCAAATACGACAATAAAAAACCACTGCCGGAATTCCGGTTTTCTGATAAATGAATCAAACCTTTAAGGGATGCGCTGGTAAGGCGTAGCAAAACCTTCAAGGCTTAGTTGCTTACCGCCGTGAGGTCTGCGACCTACGGTGTCACACGTGCTAATTATCTTGTCGTTGGTCAGAGACCAGACGACGGTAAGCAGTCGGCACCAAAGGTCAGACTGCGTATCGCTATCCATTGCTCCGAGTGTACAAAGCCTTGAACCTTTAAATTGGATAAGGCTCAGCTAAACCTTCTGAACATTTCACACTGTTACCGCCGTGAGGTCTCCGACCTATGGCATCAAGTAAACTCAGAAAGGGGAATATTTTCTTGTCGCTGGTCGGAGACCAGACGACGGTTAGTCCCATTTTACACTCGCGCCGGCTTCAGAAATCAACTGCTCTGCAGTGCACATAAGCCTCCATAACTTCCTGACTAAAAAAGGGTTAAAACACCCTGTCCCTTGAAATTGAAGTACATTAATTTTACATTTGTGGAGAATAGGTTCAGAAAATTTTCATTCTGGGGTTTTCTTTTCATCAGGACTTGCAGCGTAAGGGTTTTATTTTTTGCTTACTTCTGACAGCCGGATTATGCGCTTTACCTTTTATAAACAACTCAATGCGATGGACTGCGGGCCTACCTGCCTTCGGATGCTCGCAAAATATTATGGCAGGCACTATAATACGGATACACTGAGGGGTATTTCCGGTTATAGCAAAGAAGGTGTTTCTCTTCTTGGAATCAGTAACACCGCCGAAAAAATTGGCTTTCGCACCAGGGGCGTAAAGTTGACAATTGATCAGTTGAGCGAAGCGACACTGCCCTGTGTGCTGCACTGGAACCAGAATCACTTTGTAGTGCTCGTTTCCGTGTCGGGAAGACGCGGGGGGGGGGGGGGCAATTTCGCATTGCCGATCCTGCTAAAGGAATGTTGACTTACAATAAGACTGAGTTTTCAAATCAATGGCTGTCTTCAGATCAGGAAGAAGGGCAGATGGGAATCGCATTGCTATTGGAACCTTCACCGGCCTTTTACAAAGAAGCAGGAGAAAAAGAAAACAAACTAAGCTGGGCACTGATACTTAGGTACCTGAAGCAGAGCAGAGGACAGATAGCACAGGTGATACTCGCATTGCTCATTGTTTCAGTGATACAATTGATTTTCCCATTTCTTACACAAGGCCTTGTCGACAGTGGAATCAATGTGCAAAACATGCAGTACGTGGTGATCGTGTTGCTTGCACAACTCATGCTCACCTTTAGCAAGACCATTGTAGATTTTATCAGAAGCAGGTTATTGCTAAGAATTTCCAATGTTAGGTTTAATCGTTTAGAAGGATTGTATAGGCATAATAGATGTTTTGTCTGACAGGCAAAAGCATGAGACCATGAGAGGAGTGAAAGAAGTAAAGTTAAATCGTGAATTGCCGTGTGTCCCGATAGTCATCGTGGACAGACGGAATAGAAAATAGAAAAGTATTCCGGCTTCAGCCGTATAACAAAAATCAATTTCCGAAATCAAAATTCATGTGATTCAGAGCGGCGAAGCCGTGAACAATACGGTCGGTACCGGTAGAAAGGAATGCTGAAATGATTGAGAATGTTGAGATAGATGAGTTTGTTGGGATCACAATATCTATCAGTGTGCAAATGCTCATGAATAGTTGTCATTCTGAACGAAGAGAAGAATCTGTTTAATCAAGGTACTGCTGGTTTTTTGAAGAGCTAAAGTGTTAGAGAAAGTTGGTGGAATAGAGAGTTTGAAAAGAACTATCACGCAGAGGCACAGAAAACGCAGAGAAGAAATTTTTCGCACAGGGGCACAGAGAGCGCAATTGCCGTCTGGCCCGATGGCTATCGAGGACTAACGGATAAAAATGAAAAGTTGTTTTCGGCTTAAGAATTAAAGAGTGAGAGAATAAAAAAAAATCTGAAATCAAAATACATGTGATTCAAAGTGGCGAAGCCTTCGTAAAAAGATTGGTTGAGAGTTCTGGGTTTAGCAGGGTGAGGTAGTTCAGTTAGTCGGGATGGTTAAGAAAATTGTGATCATTGCTGAACGAAGCACCAATGCCCAAAAGAAGTTGTCATTCTGAACGAAGAGAAGAATCTGTTTAATCAAGGTACTGCTGGTTTTTTGAAGAGCTAAAGTGTTAGAGAAAGTTGGTGGAATAGAGAGTTTGAAAAGAAATATCACGCGGAGGCACAGAGAGCGCAGGGAAGAAGATATCTCTCAGAGGCGTTGATAGTGCCATTGCCGTCAGGCCGTATGGCCATCGTGGAGTGACGGGAAAAAAATTAGAAAAATGTTTTTGTTTTATCCGAACTGTTCAAAACGGTCAATAACGAAAGTTACAATACGGTCGGTACCGAAGGTCAGACCGTATTGAGTTAACCGCTTAAAAACGCAGTCTGACCTTCGGTGCCGACTGCCAGGCAACGCAGTCTGACCTTCGGTACCGACCGCACAAACAATAATATCATCATGTCCGAAGAAAGAACAATAGACACCACCACCGCAGAAGTATTTCCCAAAAAACTCACCACCAGCTCCCTGCGCTCCGAAGCCGCGCAGGAACTTATCAATCGCAGAGGCGGCTTTATCGAACGCCGCGCCCTGCTGTTTTTTGTGATCGTCATGCTGATGCTCCTCGCAGGTACCTGGTTTATCCGATATCCGGATATCATTCATGCCAATGCAAAATTGACCGCAAGGAATGCGCCAATGGAAGTGGTCGGCTTCCGTACCGGCAAACTCATTAAACTCTTTGTGCGCAATGGAGCCATTGTAAAAAAAGGAGCAATGATCGGATGGATAGAGAGTACCGCAAGCACAGAAAATGTTATTGCCTTATCCCTTGTCATCGATAGCTGTTCCGTACTTGTTTCACAAAACAGATTTGAATCCATTCCCGCGCTGCTCCACGAAAGATTTTCAAATTTAGGCGAGTTGCAATCTCCTTACCAGGTATTCATCACAGCCTTGCAGGAATACAATGATTATTGGGTCAATGGTTATTATACACGAAAAAAGCAAATGCTGGCCAGTGACATGGAATCGCTGAGCGAGGTGAATGAACTCATCGCCCTGCAAAAGCGGATCAGCCTCAAAGACCGCGATTCTGCAAAGAGAACGCTGGAGATGAACAAGTACCTGCTGGATGAAAAAGTGATCTCACCGGAAGAATACAGAACGGAAGTGAGCAAATACAACAGTAAAGAATTGTCATTGCCGCAGTACGATCAAAGCATGCTCTCCAATGCCACCATTCGGCGCGAAAAGCGAAAGGAAATGGATCAGATTTCACATGATGAACAACAACAAAAAATAAAATTTGCACAAGCGCTACAAACGTTCAAAAGTAGTATTGACGACTGGCTGCATCAATATACAATCCGTGCGCCTGCGGATGGAAAAATTGTTTTCAGTATTCCGTTACAACAGTATAAATATATAGAAGCCGGCAGCGTGATAGCCTATGTGAACCCTGCGGACACGCGATATTATGCGGAGATGTACCTGCCGCAAAATAATTTTGGAAAGATAGACAGTGGTATGCAGGTGCAACTTCGATTCGACGCGTATCCTTACCAGGAGGCAGGGTTTGTAAAGGCAGCGATCCAATACATTTCTCCGATTGCTACGGATAGCGGATTCCTTGCGCATGCTTCATTGAAGAATGGATTGGTGAGCAGCCAGGGCATACAATTCCAATACAAAAACGGATTGAGTGCACAGGCGCTGATCATTACGAAAGATATGCGGCTGCTGCAAAGGATTTATTATGGTATTGTAAAATCGATGGCACCGAAGTGAAAACCTTGAAGGTTTAGCCAGTTAAACTAAAGGTTTTATACGGTCCAGTGTTTCGTTTTTTCTTGCTTTGTCCCAGTTTGCAAATAACTCATTTTGATGTATGGCAGCCCATTCTATTACAAGACCGAGAACTCTCGGAGGCAAATGCCCGGACCATAATTCCAATTTTTCAATATCAATCAATCCTTCAAATTCCCCGTACTCCGCATGGAAATGCGGAGGATTATGATCCCTGTAAAACATTTTTATAATGATGCCAAGAAATGTGCTAATCTGCGGCATAGGATGGAAATGAATGAAATAATTCCTCAGGAGTTCTTTGCTTTATTTCAGAATAAATGGAGGCACTATCTATTTCAAGGTCTTCTGACCATGCGATAGCGGATTTGGAGACATACACTTTGCTAAAGAAATTTTCATCTTTTAATCCTGAAAAAATTCCTTCATTGATAAATGAACTCAAGTCAATGACTCCTTCTGTATTATCCTCGAATAGTACTTGAATTCGGTATTGCGGAAGTGCCTTTACATGGATTGGTTTGACCATACTTTTTTCATAAAAATACAATTATTTTCAGGATACCGAACTACCCTTCATGTCTTGGCCAGCCAGAGCAAAACCTTCAAGGTTTAACCTGGAAACATCAAAGCAAAACCTTGAAGGTTTTGCCATATAACAGGTAGCAAAATCTTGAAGGTTTATCTATCACCAAATAATAATAAAACACTATGTCATTAAGCACTTACATGGAACGACTGAAATATGTAGATGATCTGATAAGGAGGAAGGCGACAGGTGATTTATCCTCGCTTGCAAGGAAATTAAAACTATCGAAAGGCCATACTGTAATTTTCATAAATGAAATGAGAGAACAGGGATTTCCGATTGAGTATTCCAGAAAGTTGAAAAGCTACTTTTACTCAGAAGATGGCAATGTTACCCGGAATCTTTTTGAAAAAAAGAAATCAACAATAGAAAATAAGCCAATTGAACTTTCCGCCAATCAATTGAGAAAAATTTCAGGTGGAGCAACTTTTTTCAATATTCCCTTTCATGCTGATTATATATGAATGAACGCTTTGAATTTTGTGAAGTGAAATAAGGGAGGCTGTCTCTTAAAATACTTTTCATGATGGAAAAGCACAGAGCAAAGCCGAACAATTTCATGCCAAAATAATTTATTAATTCTCTAAATTTATTGTGATGAAAAAATTATCTAAAGATGAAATGAAACGTATTATGGGTGGAGTTAAGGAAACCTACATTGTTAGTTGTGATTTTGAACCTGGTTATTCTGGTTCTTATGGTAGCTGCACCGGTAGCAAGGAAGGCTGTCAGCAAGCAGCAAACAATTGGTGTAACCAGGCAGCCAATCATTGTGTTAGCTGCACAGTAGCATAAGTGTGAAAAATTGAAAGAGATTGCCGGGGAGGTTCAGGCAATCTCTTTCATCTCATAAAATTTTCAAATCATTCAGCGATGCTTAAAAGTTTCTTGTTTGTATATTTTATCGTATCAGCACTTCAATTATCCGCACAGAACGACTCTGTTCATGTTTCCGGTAAGATAGATACCGGAGGATTAAAGTTCATTGTC
>CAZGNJ010000056.1:0-23437 GCA_964526985.1 uncultured Ginsengibacter sp.
ACGGAAGTCTTTATTAAAAGATTCAGCTACACCTTCATTATAAAACCATATCGCACTGATCTTTAAATTTAAATCTTTCAGAATATCAATTTTTATCGACTGCCCTAAGGTGAACTTATCCGTTTGGTTGCTTCGCTTGTACTTATCAATATTTACGATAGGGTTACCATCACTGGCATCACGTCCCAGGATTAATTCTCCTGCTTCATTCGTACCTCTCATTGTCGGAGGAGCAGAAAGCATTCTCCCCCAATAATTACTCTCTCCATTTTGCAAGGATTGATCACGCCAGTTAGCCTTGTTATATTGAAGACTGCTGTAGGAGGTAATCCAGCTATTCAGTTTATAATCTCCATTTAAAGTAAAAGAAAGGCGGCGATAAAAAGTTTTGAGAGACAAACCGCCTTCATCATACAGCCCGACATTAGCATAGTAAGAACCCTTTTCATTACCTCCAGTCATGCCAATATTATAGTCCTGAACATCGGCCCTTTTGTATAGACCATAATCACCATAATTGAAATCTTTGTAGATCAGATCAGCATAAGATCCGTTCGGGTCATAGTTCCCGTTAGCATTGGTCTTCACCGCATCTTTCATCTGGTGCCATCCCGGCTGACTCAGTAATTCCTGGTTTTGGGGAGTAAGCCTCATAACGCTCCAAACAGCACGGTTATCATAATTACCGTCTAATATAGCTCCCGTAATCGGATCTTTATATAGATTTCCGGTAGCCCGTGGCCCAACACCCGAAAGCGCTGTATTATTGCTAACAGTTCCGAATGTACCATTAATAATAGCCTGCACCACACCCATTCTGCTCCACTTGATATAATCTTCAGCACTCAGGAAATTATAAGGGATGTTTAAAAAACTGATACCTCTCTTAATGCCAAGTTCAATAGAAGAATGCCCAACCTTACCATGTTTCGTAGTTATCAATATTACTCCATTACTTGCTCTTGCCCCATATATCGCAGTAGCAGATGCATCTTTCAGCACCTCCATGCTTCCTATGTCATCAGGATTGATATCGCTCAAAGAACTTCTCTGTTGTCCATCAATGATGATGAGCGGA
Organism: uncultured Ginsengibacter sp.; assembly: GCA_964526985.1. GTDB lineage: Bacteria > Bacteroidota > Bacteroidia > Chitinophagales > Chitinophagaceae > Ginsengibacter. Next base: position 1,079 of record CAZGNJ010000056.1, read on the forward strand.
CTACCTGAACCGTCAAAATCAGTACCACCCCTCAAAATGATGGAGGGCAACGATCCCGGTCTTCCCGTTCCGGTTGACACCCTTAGCCCCGGTATGGTACCCGATAGTGCCTGAGCCGGGTTAGAACGAATTCCGGTTTCCAATATCTGATCGTCCAATTTTGAAACTGAAGAAGTCAGTTTGGAACGTTTTACGGTTCCATAACCTACAATTACCACTTCTTCCATCTTGCCCGTTACAGGGTCCATTGCAATCATCAACTCACTTTCATTTCCTACAACCTGTTCTACCGTCTTATGTCCAACAGACGAAAAAACGAGGATATCCTTTGGTGATGCCTGAATGGTGAACTCACCTTCGGCATTGGTAGAAGTTCCCGTGTTTGATCCTTTAATCAAAACACTTACTCCCGATAGTGGTGCACCACTATCAGAGCCAATTACCTTCCCCTTTACGGTCTTGGCCTGTGCGTTTGCCGAGGCAATCACAAACAAAAACCCCAGAAAAAGAACCATTGTTTTGGAGAGAAATTTCATAAAAATTATTTAAGTGATTATTATGTATGACATAATAAAGATGAGATTATTTATCTTTATAACAAAATTTTTTTTAAAATTTCTTAAAATTGTTATCTATTCATTTGGTTAGTAATTGAAAATTATGCAACATCTTTGTTCATTAACACCCCTTTTGAAACAAGTCATTCAAAACGAAAAAAAGAAAGTAAACTTATGAATGAACCAGACCAATCTTTTACTGCGATAGACAACAGCAGCCTTGTAGATAAGGTGGAGTCCAGGCTTGTAAACCTGCTTCAACAAAAAAGATTCAAAATCGGAGATACCATTCCAAAAGAACTGGAACTTGCCGATGCGTTGGGTGTGAGCCGTACTGTCATTCGCGAAGCGCTTACACGGCTAAGACTGATGGGGCTGGTAGAAACAAAAAAGAAGAAAGGAACCGTGATCACGAGCCCTGATATTTTCGGCAACCTGAGCAAGAGCATGCATCCCCAGGTAATGGACGATGAAACATTAAAGGATATTTTCGAGATGCGTCTTATTTTAGAAATAGGGATGGCCGATCTCCTTTTTCAGAACATCACAAAAAAAGATATAAAGGATCTCAGGGCCATTGTAGCTAATGAACCTCCTCAACCGAAATATCATTTGTTCAACATAGAACATGAAATCGCTTTTCACGGAAAGCTTTATCAGATTTCGGGCAACCAGGCACTAAAGAAATTCCAGGAAATGCTTCTCCCTGTTTTTGATTATGTACATCACAGTGGCATTCTGAAAAAACAACCTTTACTCAACACCTTTGTATCCCACAAAGGGCTGGTGGACATCCTTGAAGATGGCACACCCGAACAATTCAGAAATGGTATGAGAAGCCATCTGGAAAATCATTTCAAGAGGATATTTGGGTAACCTACCCGGCAAATCAATCTACTGAATTTACTTAACTAAATATCAATCCGACAGGCCTGTATAGCCATGCCTGCCGGATTGATCAATGATTTTATAGTGACTTCCTCTATTCAAGAATGCAAGGTTCTCAACTCCCAAAAATCTTTTTAAGTTCCTCATCTATTTGCTGTTCTGAACCATTGTGCAGAATCACCTTTCCTTCTTTGTCTAATAATACATAAGAAGGCAGGTATGGGATCATATACAATTCAGCAATCTTAGCAGGCATGTTCTTCACAGGAAATTCATCTGCTACTTGCAGCCACGGCATCTTTTCATCATCGAGGGCTTTGAACCAATCTCTCCAGCGGCTGTCGTTGGTCACACTCAGAATTTCAAAACCTTTATCATGATATTTTGCATACACTTCTTTCCAATGCGGAATGGCTTTACGACATGGCACACACCAACTTGCCCAGAAGTCGAGCATCACATATTTCCCTTTCAATGAAGAGAGCGCTAATTTTGAACTGTCTCTTTGCATCAGAGTAAAATCAGGTGCTGCATTTCCCGGTTGCAATGCTTCTCTTTTTACCTCAGCTTTTTTTAGAATATCATAATACACCGTTGACTTTGCCGGGCCTGTATATTTTGCCATCAGCGCCTGCATATCTTTGAGTGGATAATCTTCCTTGAACATGTAATACTGATTCAGCATATAGGCGCCGGCGGCAGAAGAAGGGTTAGCAGTAACAAAACTGTCAATCCATTTGATTTGTAGTGCATTTAATAAACCTCTTACCGAATCCATTTCATCTTTGATCCGATTTACCTCGTCCTTATTCTTCTTAGCGCTTGCAGAATCATAAGCACTACGCAATCCCTTGAAAGTAGGTTCGAAAACTTTCAATGAAGGAGCGTCTTCATATTTCATCAATTCATCCTGGCTTTTGGAACCGGTTATGGTAAATGTTTTCATTTCAGCACCCACACTCCCTCCATAGGCCGTCCAGTCAAAATGTGATGAGCCTGAAGTATCTGCTGATACAGTGATAGCGCTGTTTTCAACAAATACAGGAAATGACCAGTTCCCTGGCTCTATCACAACGCTCATCATTTCCGGAGATTCTAATTTTCCTTTCAGTTCAAATTTTCCACCGGTAAATTTTACGCTGTCTATTGTGGATGATGTTCTGTCTTCCTGATTGTTCCTTTGCAATTTTACAAGACCGGAATCAATTCCTTTCAATGTTCCACTGATCGTGTATCCGTCAGGCGAAGAATTTTGCCCGCAACCGGACAGTAAAAAAATAATTGTTGCAATGACAGAGAGGTTGATTAATTTTTTCATTGAGTGTATTTTGTTTTTTAAATTTTGTTTTGTTTTGTTTTCTATTCGGTTCGTGAGACACGAACCGAGGCTATAGGTTTGTGAGACACGAACGACACCCGAGCCGTGGTTCGTGTCCCACGAACCACGGCGGTTGGGAATTACTTTCATTATTTCAGGTACTCACTTACCTTTTTGGCGATGAAAGTTTTTACTCTTTCCCACGATTGATTTTTGAGGCTGACAGGATCTACATCTTCTTCCGCATCCGAAAAATAAGTAAGCGCTTGTGGAACGCTAATGAGCAAATTTTGCCCTGCGTATTTTCTCTTATGAAATTGGATAAATTCGTCCAGCGTATAATGATTTAGTAATTCAGCGATATCCCAAAAGTCTTTCTTTCTGCCGCGCCCCAGAACAGCCTGTATTTTCATAGCGATGATATCTTCTGTTGAAAACATTCTGATACCTTCTATGATTTTTACAGATCCGATCAATGGTTGCGGGTGACGAACCAGATCAACTTTTACGTCATCGATAAAGCAGAAGATACCAAATGGAGTGGATGTTCTTATTACTAACGATGAAGCGAAAACATTTTTGAGTACCTCAATAATCTTTTCATTTTTAAATTTCTCTGCCGAAAATAAATCTAAGTCAACTGATTTCCGATGCCCATATATCAGAGAAAGTGCGGTACCACCTACTAACGAAAACTCTTTTAACTCGGGAATTTCCATTAATTTTTTCAGTAGGGAAAAAGCCCCGGGTTCGACTGTCTTAGTGTATAACATCTGAAATCTTTTAATGGCCGGTTGATAACTGCGCTGGCTAAATACATCGTTGTTTCAGATAAGAATTTAGCATTTAACAACACCTCCGTAACTTTTTCGTCTCCATAATACCGGCGGCAATTACGAATGTCCTCTACATCACCATGATCAAAAACTCTTTCAATTACAAAGCGGGCTTTGGCATCATAGTCTATCTTTTCAAAGTCCACATCCCAGAAAATCCGTTTATTAAATACCGGTGCTGCTTTACTTTCCATTCTATAAATATACAAGCTAAACCTATACGTTAAACCTATAAGGTTTTGAAAACCTTATAGGTTTCAAACAAGTTTCAATAAAATAATGTTTTGAAAACCTTATAGGTTTCAATAAAATAGGTTTCAATAAAATTTTAATCAAAAAGTTCAGCTAACTTTTCATTCAGCGTAACTCCTCTTAAATCTTTTGCTATGATTTTTCCATTCGGGTCGATAAGAAGTGTACTGGGTATGCCCATAATTCCATAATAAGTGGACACTTCATTTTTCCATCCTTTCAAGTCCGACACTTGTGTCCAGGGCATACCGTCATCTTTGATAGCCTTCTTCCATTTGTCACCATCATCATCCAATGACACTCCGAGCACTGTAAAATTTTTGTCTTTGTATTTATTGTAGGCTGCCAATACATTCGGGTTTTCTGCCCTGCACGGACCACACCAGCTTGCCCAAAAATCAACCAGCACATACTTCCCTTTGAATTCTTCAAAGCGAACCGGTTTCCCTTCGGTATTGTTTTGTGTAAAATTCAACATGGCTTCTCCCAATGAACTACGTTTCAAAACTTCCATTCTCTTTGCGACATCCAGGCCTCCCTTTGAATTCTGCATGACTGGGTCCAGCAAATCGAAAACCTCTTTCACGTCACTATATGCTCCCATCATCGCTCTATCCTCTACCAGGCTCAGGCTGAAAAAACTCTTAGGATGTGATTGAATATATTTGGCCGCCCGTGCTCTCCTCTGATTCCTCAGTTCATCAACTTTCTTTTCCAATGCTACCTGTTCTTCTTTGCTCACCTTACCCCACTTCTGATAAAGAGGAGATTCCTGGTTGCTGATGTCACTCAATGATTTTTTGTAAGCATCGGCTTCATCCTGCATCTTCGATCCGGTAACTTTCAAGTCCTGTATGGCATCAGCTTTACCATTAATTTTTATATCTCCTGCCTCCGCAAAAAATTCAAAATACCTGTCAGGAAACATGATGTAGATCTTTTGTGGTTCTGCAATAGCTGCACTCCAGGTAAACTTCCCGTTTTTCACTGCGACAGAGTCAGTGTGCGGTGTTTCAGCGTTGCCATAGTTAAAAACGATCCAGTCAGCCTTGAGTCCGGAAATATTTCCGGTGACTTTAGCTTTTTGTGCAAATGCAATTCCTGTAGAAAACAGAAGTGCAAAGAATAGAAATTGTTTTTTTGAATTCATGATTGTGTTTTAAAGTTTTAAAATCTTGTGTTCATCCAGACCTTAAAGGTTTTGTCATTAAGAATAACCGTCGGTACCAAAGGTCAGACGGCGGTTGTCAAATCTCTCCGGTCTTCTTTCCGGTCTGACCGTCGGTGCCGACCGGTTTGCGACCGGTATGCAACCGGTTTCTTATCCGCCAAAAATTTCAGAAAGCTTTTTATCCATCGCTTCATCATTCTCTCCACCACCACCATAGCGGCCAATAATGACGCCATTCGGATCTATGAGTATTTTCGTAGGCAAGGTATGAATTCCAAAATGCTCTGAAATATCATTGGTACGATCGTAATTTTTTCCGTCATGTTTCAACCCGCGCAGCACATGTTTCCACACACCGATTCCGTCTTTCTCTACCGCCTTCTTCCATGCATCAGGATTGCTATCATCATCAGAAATCCCAATAATTTCAAAACCTTTTGCTTTGTACTTTTTATAAATTGCCAGCAGGTGAGGATTACCGGCCCTGCATGGTACACACCATGAGGCCCAGAAGTCAACAAGCACATATTTCCCTTTGTAATTCGCAAGGCTGAGTGGTTCACCGCGAAGTTCTTTTGAAACAAAGACATAGGCTTTAGCACCGGGAGAGCCCATCTTCAGGCCGTTTAATTCTTTTTCAATTGCCTTACCTAAATTACTATGTTTAACTTCATTGGTAAGTTTGGCATATCGGACTTCACCTTCCTTCAGTGGCATGCCGCTGATTTTATACCGTAGCAAGGATGCGGTGACAAAGGAAGAAGGGTATTTATCCATAAATTGCCTATCAAGTTTTCCTATCTGTTCGTAATAGGGGTCCATCACATCTTTGGCTTCGTCTGCTTTATTTTTTAGCTGCTCTAAAGTGCTTTCATCTTTTCCCGCTCTTCTGGCATAGATATATTCCATGTTTGCTTTATCATACGTCGCTGACAATGGCGCTAATTCCGCCATAACACTGGCTTTTGAATTATTGAGAATATCGGCTTCATCCTGTACAGAAGAGCCTTTCAGCAACATACCTTCTCTGAAATTGTTGTAATCAACTGAAAGTTGCATGATACCTGGCATTAGATACACCTCTCCATACTTTTCAAAAGACATCGCACCCCGATCTATCATCACATAAGCCTGGGCAGGTCCATCTAAATGTCCTTTGAAGGAAAATTTTCCGTTCGTAATCATAGAACTGTCCAATACTATCTTATCTTCCTTTTCATAACGGAGATAGATATACGAATCTGTTTTACCAGTGATGGTGCCGGAGATGGAGAAAGGTTTTGATTGGGCAGTAACGATACTTACGTATGTTGCCTGCAAACAAAATGAGAAAAAAAGAATTCTTAGAAACATAATATTTTCTATTTGAGTTTTTGTTTAATTATTCTCCAAAAATTTCAGAAAGCTTTTTATCCATCGCTTCGTCATTATCTCCACCTCCGCCATAGCGGCCAATGATGACACCATTCGGATCAATAAGGATTTTTGTTGGCAGTGTATGAATTCCGAAGTGTTCCGAAATATCATTGGTGCGATCAAAATCCTTTCCATCATATTTCAATCCACGCAGTACATGTTTCCATACACCGATTCCGTCTTTCTCTACCGCTTTCTTCCAGGCATCCGGATTGGAGTCATCATCAGAAATTCCTATGATTTCAAATCCCTTTGCTTTATACTTTTTATAAAGTGCCAGGAGGTGAGGATTACCGGCCCTGCATGGTACACACCATGAGGCCCAGAAGTCAACAAGCACGTATTTTCCTTTGTAATCTGCAAGGCTGAGCCAATTGCCTCTCAGTTCTTTGGAACCAAAGACATAAGCTTTGGACCCTGGCGAACCCAACTTTAAGCCTTCCAATTCTTTTTGGATTGCCTTGCCCAGGCTGGTTTTTTTTATTGCACCAGGAATTTTGCTGTATCTCTCTTCTGCTTCCGCTAATTTCATATCTGATATTCTGTATCGCATAATGGAAGCAGTAACGAAGGAAGCTGGATATTTATCCATAAAAGCTACATCAGCATTTTTCAGTTCTTCATAAAAAGGTTCCGTCAGGTCTTTTGCTTTTGTTGCCAATTCCTTCAGAGAATCGAGGTTGACTCCCTCTTTCTTTTCTCTTCTCGCATTGATGTAAGCCATATTGGCTTTGTTGTATGCTTCAGAATAGGGTTTCAATTTGACCATAATCGGATCGCGCCATTTTTTCAGCACATCAGCTTCATCCTGTACAGACGAGCCTTTCAGTACCATGCTTTCTCTGAAATTATTGTAATCAATGGAGAGTTGCATGCTTCCCGGAACGAGATACAATTCGCCATACTTATCCATAGACACCGGGCTTCTGTCTGCCATCAAATAAGCCTGTGCAGCTCCATCTAATTGTCCTTTGAAGGAAAATTTTCCGTTCGTAATCATAGCACTGTCTATTTTCATCTCATCTCCATTTTCATAACGGAGATAGATATACGAATTTGTTTTTCCGGTGATGGTACCGGAAATGGAAAACGGTTTGGATTGAGCGGTAACCGTGATAGAGAAAGCCACCTGCAGGCAAATTGAGAAAAAAAGAATTCTTGGGAACATCATATTTACAATTTGAGTTTTTGTCATACTTGTTTACAGTTTCATGAGTAATTAAAATACTGATTCAACTATTACTCTTTGGAATAGGCCATTTCGATTCTGAATTGCAGCACATTTATTTCGAAGATTTCTTATACTCCGCTAATTTTTGCTCATATTCTGTAACGGTGTAGTCCATGATGGTTCCAATCATTTTTCCTTCCTTCAATGCCAACTTTGCGCCTTCAATAGCCTTTTCTTCAACCTTAACAGCATTTTTATAGTCCCCACCTTTCGCATAACAAGATGCCAGCAAATGAAATACGACTGGATTTGCTTCAGACTCTGTTTCCGATGTTGCATAGTTTTTTGCTGTCCACAAATAGGTACTTTTCTTAAGACCGTCTGTACCGGACACACCACTCAACATATAGACCGGAGCACTTTTAAAATCTTTCTGCCATTCCTTTCCAAATTCGATCGCTTTTTCTTCACTGATATTTTTCAATAACGTAGTGAATTTCATGTTGTCTAATGATATGGAAAGAATAGGAGCATCCTTCTTTGCCTGTGGCATCAATTCAAGGGCCTTTTGGTATTCTTTCGCATTTAATGCATCCTGCACCGGCTTCATTGCTGCCTTCATCTCAGCGACCTGTTTTAGTGATACTTCTGATGACTTCTCAAAAGACGTCTTGTATGCTTGCATATTATAGCTGCCATCCAAAATCTTGGGTAGAGTGGTATCTAATTTTATCGGATGGCCAATCCAGATAATCTGATTGTTCTTAATGATGAATGTAGATGGGATTCCATTTTGTCCAGCAGCTTTAAGCCATTGGTTACCCATAAACTCATCGTTATTATCTGCCACCACTGAATAACCCATATTACTTTCATTTCCCTTTACGAATTTTTCAATAGCAGGAAGATTTGAATCATAGGACTTTCCTTCGTCACTCTTGCTCTCCCAAACATTCACGCCAATGAAAGTAGCTTTTCCTTCATACTCTTTTTGTAGTTCCGTTAGATGCGGCATGGCTGCTTTACACGGACCACACCAGGTAGCCCAAAATTCCAGAATATAAAGTTGATCACCATCAAAAGTGTTCACAGGTTCACCCTTGATCCATTTTGAATATTTTAGTTCAGGCGCTTGATCACCTATTTTAAGCGTTATTTCATCTTGCGCTGAAGAAGAAGACATAGCAAAACATAATAAGATTACGATGGAAATGGATTGAAATATTTTACTCATTTTTGATTTTAAATTGATTTACTAAAAATTGTTTAGGAAAAATGCTGGAATTAAAAACCAATAGCTATTTCTCAGCCCTCTTTATTTACATTCTAACTACAATGACTCCTTGTATTTTTGCAACCTCGAAATCTCCTTTTCTAAATAACTTGCAGGAAGCGGTGATGTCCATGTCTTCGCTACATCTAAAAATTTCTGCAAAGTGTCCACAGCCTTCTTCTTCATCCCTAAATGAAAATATGCTGCACTCAGCGGATCCAAATTGAAAACGTTATCAGGTTGCGATTTATAAACTTCAATCGCAAATTCATAAAACCTATTCTCTAATCCATCGGTCTTTGAAAAAAGCTGAGCAATCAAATTAGCAACATTTCCAGAATCCTTTAATGCAACTACTTCACTATAGGCTTTATCCGGATTCTCATTTGCAAGTGCTGTAAGATAATACCCTATCAGGTAATTCTTAAAAACAGGATTTACACTGACAATACTATCATACAAGGAAAGGGTGCGTTTATAATCCTTATCAATCACAGTCTTTTCTATTACTTCCAAAGCCTTCATCGCAGTGCGTTGCTGCCGTTGGCTTTCTAATTTTTCTACTTGCTCTTTGTTATACTTCGCCGCAAAAGCTGAACGATCAAATGTCCCTTTAATAATTGCTGCTAAAGGCTCATCCATTTCCATCGGATGGCCAATCCATGAAACCATGCCATCCTTGCCGATGATGAACGTGCAGGGGATTCCGGAAATAGCAGCAGGCTGCAACCAATTTTCAACCATATATGCATCAGCACCATCCATACCAACATTGTAGCTCATGGTATCACCCTTTTGATCTACAAAATTTTTCACCAACGTATGAATGGTTTGTCCCGGCTTTCCCCTTTCCCATACACTTATGCCTACAAAAGCCACCTTGCCTGAATACTTCTTAGCCAATGCAGAAATATGCGGCATCGCCTTAATACAGGGGCCACACCAGGTAGCCCAAAATTCGAGGACATAAACATTGCCCTGCTTGAAATGACTGACCTGTTGTCCTTTTAACCACTCCGCCTTTATCAAAGGTGCCTGGTCTCCGATACGCAACTCATTTTTCTCCTGAGCCTTTGCACATAGGCACAATAAAGAAATAAAACTTGCAAAAAGTCCAGTCCTTACTATCATTTTCATTTTGCTGTTTTTTTATCAAATCACGATAGCCGGAGATATCGAAATGTGATTTTTCTTATTTACTATACCCGGGATTTTGTTCTCCGAATTGCGGATTGTAAACAAACTCTTCATGAGGCACAGGCAGAATGTATTGTGCTGTTGACTTAATTGTCGGTCTCAATTGCTGAACAGTGTTCAAATCAAAACGGAGCAATGCCAGCCATACCTGTCCATCTTCAGCGACCAGGCTTTTTGAAGTTTCGATATAAATCTGCATCAGAAGATCATCCGGGGTAGCCGCATTATCAACGGCAGAAAAATCTGTAACTCCTGCGCGACTCATAATTTCCTTCACAGCAGTTTTCGCATCAATCAAACTTCCACCAGATCTTACTAAAGCTTCCGCTTTCAACAAATACACTTCAGAAAGCCGGATAGCATAATATGTTTCTGAAACCTGGGTAGGTGTGCCACCCTGGATCATATACTTGGTAAAGTAATAGGTATCAGGGCTGTAAGCGGAATAAAGATTGGGACTCCCTATCATCCAATCGGCACGCGGATCGCCTGCTAACAAATCTTTCAATGCCCGTTTGGCAACAAACAAAGATGAAGCCATTGGCCAATATTGCTGGCTTCTGCTATAATAATCTTTCTCCTGGTTCTGCTGAGGCTTGAGTCCAAGGATCACCTCTTTACTGCTTAACCCTTTTGAGTGGAAAAGGTCAACAACATTGGGTTCTAAGATGTATGGACTATTTTGAATAACATTGTTAGCAAGTGTAACAACCTCAGCATAATCACCGCTGGCGCCCCTGCTCATTAACACGCGCATCTTCAATACAATAGCTGCCCATTTTGTGGCATAATAACTCTTGTTTACTGCAGGAGCATTTTGGATCGCATCATCTATATCAGTAAGGATAAAATCATAGCTGTCTTTTACAGAACTTCTAGCTTTAGAAATATTAGATTTTGTCGACGCCTCGTCACGCAGCAATACTCCCAAAGGGCTGTTGATGTCAAACCAAACACCATAATAACTCAGTAATTTAAAATGAGCATAAGCTCTCAGGAAATGCAGCTCTCCAACTATCTCAGTTTTCCTATTGCCTTCAAATGCATCATCAGATAAATTGGAAACGCCTTTTAATGATCCATTCACTGCATTCAACAACCGATACTCTTCCTCCCAATATACAGATCCGTCTCCATCAGTTTGATTTTCCTCCTCCCCCATCATGCCAAAACCATATCCGAGGTACCCCGCATACATTGCCGGGAATCGTTCATGGTTTGTCCAATTGGTTTTAAGCGGAGAACCATTGGCAAATGAATAATAGGCGCCATTCAATGCAATCTCTGCTGTTTTACCATCAGTTATGACTACCTCAGCTACCCTTGAATTTTCAGGGAGAGCATTCAGATCTTTCTTACATGACTGTTGTGTGAATAATACAGTCAATACGATTATGCTAACTATTAATTTTTTCATTTTACTTTTTTTGTAGGTACTAGAATCCAACTCTTAACCCTGCATTGTACTGCTTGATTGTAGGGTATCCGCTCACATCAGAATAACCACCGATGATACTGTAAGGATCATTGGTTACCTCCGGATCCGGGCCAGGATATTTGGTAATTGTGAACAGATTGCTGGCTGAGAAATAAATAGAGGCACTCCTCATTTTTAACCTATCCATTATCTTTTTCGAAAATTCATAATTAACTGTAATGGATTTTAATTTGATATAGGATGCATCAAAAACATTGTTACTTGCAGTATAAACCGATGCACTTTGACCTAATAACAATCTTGGATAATCTGAGTTCGGGTTTTCCGGTGACCAATGGTCCAGAATCCGGGTAGTCTTATTCGTATAAGAACCCAGATCATGGTTTTGAATATCTGCCACATAAAGCATATCTGCTCCATAAGAGAAAGTCAACAGCGCAATCAGGCTGATGTTTCTGTAAGTAAAGGTATTTGTAAATCCACCATAGAATTTAGGTTCGGCATGGCCTATAGTAGTATCCTGAAAGTATCCAACGAAACCTGTCTTTTGAAGTAAATACATTGGATCGCCAATATTCATATAAGGGTAGAAACCGTAACGTGCAAGTAAGTTGTCTTCCTTATATTGATCCAACTCCTTTTGCGTCTTTATTAGGCCCATAAACTTTCTTCCGTATAAGATTCCTAATGGTTGCCCCACCTGCAACGCAGTATTTCCAAATTGAACAAATCCATTATCCTGAGAAACAAGATCATTGGAAATAGCAAGAACCTTAGAACGGTTTTGAGATAAATTGAATGCCGCAGTCCATTGAAAATCTTTCCTGCGAACAAAATCACCCCTGAGGTCTAACTCAAAACCACGGTTCCTGATTATGGCAATGTTAGAGACCAGGCTGGAAAATCCGGAACTTGGAGCAACAGAAGTAGTATATAAAACCCCATCCGTTGTTTTTTCATATAAGCCGAAAGAAGCGCGTACTCTTGAATCAAACATGGCAATATCAAGACCAGCATCCTTTTGCAGAGTCGATTCCCATTTCAAGTCATTGTTGCCCAATTGGCTCGGAACTAATGCATTGGTACCGGCATAACTTGCGGGGCTATATAATGTATAAAATAAATTATCGCCAATATTTTGTGTTCCTGTGTATCCAGCACTAGCCCTCAATTTCAGGTCACTCAGCCAGGTGAGGCCTTTCATAAATTTCTCTTCAGATATCCTCCACGCTACACCGCCGGATGGAAAGTATCCAGCACGGGTGGCACTAGGAAATTTTGATGAAATATCAGAACGGCCTGTAAATGTAAACAGGTATCTTTCCTTCAGCGCATAATTGGCCCTGACATAAAAGCTTAGCAAGGAACTCTGGCCGGATATGCCGCTCGGAGGCAATGATAGCGCAGCGGATGACAAATTGTTGAGATACTTATCATCAGGGAATCCCTGGCCACTGGCAGAAAATGAATTCATCCTGCTTTTCTGCCATGAGGTACCTACCAACACATTGATCCTGTTATTTTCATTGAACTTTTTATCCCAAGTCAGGGTGTTTTCAAAGAACATATTTACATCCTGTGACTGAGATTGAGTAGCAATTCCCGGTGTAGATGTAGTTCCGCTTGGAGAAGAAATCTGAACCGTTGAAGGCACATAGTTATCCTGGTGATACCCTGAGTAGTTAACGGACACAAGAGTTTTGAATTGCAATCCATTCATAATTTCATATTGTCCCGACAGGGAACCTAACAACGAAAGTGTATTGGACTTATTAACACCATTCAATAAAAGCAACGGGTTCTGAAATCCCTGATAGGCATAGCTTCCAATATCAGAAGGTTTAACTACATGAACGCTTCCGTCCGGATTATAAGCAGGAATCGTTGGTGGCATATAAAGTGCCTGAGTGTACATTCCATTGGTGATATTATTTTTTACAAATCCGTAATCAAGGTTGGCTATTACTCTGAATCTGTCAGTGATCTCATTATCCATATTGATCTTACCGGAAATTCTGCTGAAGTCTGTACCTAACACAACACCTTGTTGTCCGGTATAGGCCAGTGAAGTATAATAGCGCGAATTCAACCCTCCGCCACGAACGGAAATATCTGCATTTTGGGAAAAGCCATTCCGTAAGACCAACCCTAACCAATCAGTATTAGCAGTACCAAGTGCTGCCGGGTTGGTAAGGATATTGGTAGCAACTGCATTCGGTGGAAGGCCTGCTTCAGCCCTTGCATCATTCAGGTTCTTCGCACCTTCCTTCATGATAGCTATATATTGTGGTGCGTTGAGTAACTTTTCTTTTATGGGAACACTAACACCCGCATAGTAATTTGCTTCCAGAATGGGCTTCTGATTTTGCTTTCCTTTTTTTGTTGTGATGATCACCACACCATTCGCAGCTTTAGACCCATAAATAGCAGTTGCAGAAGCATCTTTTAAAATATCAATACTCTCAATGTCGCTGATGTTTAATCCTGCAAGGCTATTCAGTCCTCGGGTAAATGATCCGGAAACTGTATTATCGGGATTGTCATTTCCATATCGTTCTACCGGACTTACAATCTCAGCAGCACTCTGCAGGTAACGGTTTTGAATCGTTACAGGAATACCATCAATAATATAAAGAGGGTCGTTTCCTCCCATTAATGAGGTACCTCCCCGAATACGGATTTTTGTCATACCACCGGGTGAACCATCTGCCTGCACTACCTGCACTCCCGGAGCTTTTCCTGAAAGTGCCTGATCAATACTTACGAATGGTGTATTCTTAATATCTTCCATTGGTATAGAAGCCACCGACCCTGTCAAATCCTTTCTCTTCATGGTACCGTATCCGACTACTACCACCTCACTCTGTTCTTTCACCTCTACCTTCAAAACAACATTTATTTCGCTCCTGCCTCTTACTGAAACAGTCTGAGATGCATATCCTACCATTGAAAACCTCAACACAGCAGACTCTTCTACGCCGTTCAATGAATACGCACCTCCTGCACCGGTGCTCGTTCCAAACTTTGTACCCACTACCTGTACAGAAGCGCCCTCCAGCGGTTGCCCGTTTTCATTGGTAACCTTGCCCGAAACATTCACAGTAAGCGGAGTAATCAATTGCGTCTCATTTATACTGAATGTATTTTGTGGTTGCTCCTGCTTCATCAGCACAATAGTGTTGTTCTGAATGGTGTAGTTGATGTTCCTGCCTTCGAAACACATCTCGAGCGCTTTGCTCAACGGTGCGTTTTCTACTCTCACAGTAACTTTTGAAAAGTTTTTCAGCAACTGCCGGGAATAGATAAACCCATAGCCCGTTTGCTTTTCAATAGCCTTGAAAACATTTTCGACCGGCGAATTCTGAAAGTTCAGGGTCACATTTTGTGAATGGACTTTCGCGGATGCCGTAGCAAAAAACAAGGCAAGGAAAACAATGGTCAGTTTCATGCTCTTTAGAAATTGTGGGGAAGGCTTCATGAAAAATCTACCCTCTGTCAAATCAATCCGCTGATTGATCCTACATAGTCGCAAATTCATAACTTTGTTTTGTTAGTTTTTAA
The DNA here is from genome assembly GCA_964526985.1 of uncultured Ginsengibacter sp. Taxonomy (GTDB): domain Bacteria; phylum Bacteroidota; class Bacteroidia; order Chitinophagales; family Chitinophagaceae; genus Ginsengibacter. The sequence goes on from CAZGNJ010000056.1 coordinate 16,157, forward strand.
AATAGAGATTCCGAAAGTTTTTATTTATTGAGAACTAATGCCAACCGGATTTGCTCGCAACATCTCCGGTTTTTTATTTCGTTCTCCTGGTTCTTTTATTTTACTATCACCCTTCTGCCAACGATCTCAAACTTCAGTGAGCCTGTCTTTTCCAGCATATCGAGTATCTGCGAAAAATTCACATTCCTCGAAATGCTTCCCATAAATGTCTCGTTGGTATCTGGTACCTGGTACACTACTTCTATATCATACCATTTTTCCAATTGCCTCATAATACTGTGAATATTGGCATTGTTAAAATTGAATTTTCCATCCTTCCAGGCTACTACTTCATTCACGTCCACATGCGATATACGGATACTGCCATTACCACTCACCTGCGCTTGCTCTCCCGGAGTGATCTTCTCGTTCTCACTTCCTTTGCTCACCAGCACCGATCCTTCTAACAATGTCGTATTCACTGAGGATTCGTCCGTATAAGCATTCACGTTAAAATGCGTTCCCAGCACTTTCACTTCCATGCCACCTGCTTCTACATAAAAAGGTTTTGATACATTGTGCGCTACTTCAAAATATGCTTCGCCAGTGATTTCAACTTTTCTATCCTTACCCGGAAATGCATTGGGAAATTTAATAGATGATGCCGCATTCAGCCATACCTTACTGCCATCAGCAAGTACCAATTGATACTGGCCGCCGCGCGGAGTTGATATGGTGTTATAGAGTATGGTTGAGATGGTTGAGGAGGTTGAGGAAGTTGAGGGTTTGTAGGCGAGTTGGCCGTCGTTCAGTTTGATGATGGTTACATTGCCCTGCTTCGTGATGGCACCATTGTTGGCAGAGTCGAGAATTACTTTTGTTCCATCAGCCAGGGTGAGAATGGCTTTGTTGCCACCTGGAGCAATATCGTTAGCAGGTTGAGTGGCGTTGCTTTTCGCAATTACTTTATCATCCGGTTTATGCAATAAAAAATAACTGCCTGTTGCAAGAAATAAAATGACTGCAGCCGCTGCGGCAATTCGGAGCCACAAACGTTTCGTTATTGGAATCACCCTTGCCTGTTCCGTTTCATACATTTCTTCCCAGGTGCCGTCCATCATTTTGGATACGATCATCTCACCATTATCGGTATCCAACTCCATGAGAAACTGTTCCAGTTCTTCCACGGATATCTCATTGTTGAGATATTTATTATATAATTCTTCTATCGTTTCTTTTCCAGGCATTTTCAATTTTTTGAAATATCAATACAGGCAATTCCTGCGCCCATATAATTATAATACTGTTGAGAAATGAAATAGTACTACCTGCTACCAAACTTTTTTTCAGGAAACAGGAATTACTGCTGCAGAAGCAATAACAATGCAGGCCAGGTCAGGATGTTGTGATAAAAATTCGCGTATGGAATTCAGCGCGTCCGACATTTGGTTGCGAACTGTATTTATAGATAATCCAAGTCTTTCAGCTATCTCTGCGTAACTGAGTTCCTCTTCGCGACTGAGCAGGTAAACCGTTTTCTTAGCGGGCGAGAGGCGATCTACGGCCTGGCGATGCAATCTCCGGAGTTCTTTTTCGATCAGTGTATTTACGTTTATCTTTTCCAGTTCCTGCATATTATGATAAATCTTTTGCTGGATCTTCTTATCTCGCGCGGCTTTCTTCAATTTATCCAGGATCAGATTGCGGGTGATGGTAAGTATGTAGGCACCGAAATTTTTTTCTACCTGTATCCCTGCTCTTTTTTCCCAAAGTTTTACAAACACTTCCTGCACCACTTCCTCTGCATCGGCCCGGGTCTTGGTCAGGCGCAATGCAAACAGAAAAACCTTGCCCTGGTAGCTTTCATAGATTTCCCTGAAAGCCGACACATCATCCTGGAGTAATCGATTCAGCAATTCCTTTTCTATGTCAGGGATGGATGGCATGAAGTGGCAGTTTGGTTTTCACTAGCGATGCAAGTTAGGTATAATCTAATTGGGGATATTTGCGGCAAAATTTTTTGGTGCAGCCCAATTCCGATGACTATTGGAACACAAGCGGGTGGAGACACCCGCCTGTAACACCCGCTACAGGTCGGTGTCTCCACCGACCTGTAATAAAACAGGAGTCGAAATCCGATTGCTATCGGATTTGGGATGCACCCAAATTTTTGAATGCATAAAAAATAAATTTATGTTCTAAAAACAGTTGGATAACATTCGGGGACAATCATAAAAAAATCATAGCCCAGGATTTAAATCGCGGGCTATGAAATATGACCTGGTATCCCAAATTCATTTCAATTATTTGGAGACATTTTATTTCACCTGGTTCATTCCACCATCTTCTTCAACACATCCATATCAAAGTTCTTTTCCCAATTATTAAAGAGCCTTGCAGAGAAGCCTCTGTCTTTATTGACTTCGTATCGAAATTGCACTTCTAAGAATAATGATTTTGTGCTTTGCCTATTGTTGGAAATAAAGTAGGCAGGGTTTAAAACATGTAGCGCCAATTTGTATTCACTTTCTTCATCATAAAATCTGCCCAATGCTTTCAGTATCTTGTCAGATTCTTTGAGCCGTGTATTTTGATCTACTACAGCAGGTTGTTGCATCCATTCGGGTTTTTGTTTGGCCAGCAAATCTTTCAGCTTTGTTTTTTTGGCTTCTTAAAATTGAGGATAGGCATGCTTGTCGGATAATAGAGCATCCCCTAATTGGCGCAAGTTTGTAGTTTATAAATTAGCGCAAGCGTCCGCTTGTGCTGGTACTGAAACGCCTTGTATGAGAATAGGAATAGACGATAATTGTTTGTTTACTAACACAAGCGGAGGCTTGCGCCAACAAAGGGGGTGCACCCTGCTGTTGTTGGCGTCCGCGCCAACAGCGTTTTTAAATTGTAATTCATTTAAAGCATTTTCTATTTTTAAGAATACTTCAAAATTATTGTACGGGTTTTTTAACCGGAACGAGTTTTAATTAAATTATAGCCAATGCACAGGAAAATTATAAATATCCGTCAGCAAGGTTTTATGAAACAGGAATTAAAACCTTTAGCTTTATTAAACACTTCGATGAGTTTTAAAATCGGAATATGGAAAGGAGGGCTGCTCGCGGGACGCCAACAGCAGCAGGGGAGCGCTTTAGTGTATGACGGCAAAGAATTTTATCATTCAAAAGAGTATCAGGTACGTATTGTAGATCGCGTAGGCAGTGGCGATTCTTTTGCAAGCGGATTTATTTATGGTCTTGTTCAGAAATGAGTTTGAAAGACGCTGCAGAATTTGGAGTAGCCGCTTCTGCATTGCAACATACTATTCCGGGTGATTTGAATCAGGCTACACTTAGTGAAGTAAAAGGATTAATGAAAGGAGATGCACCGGGAAGGGCGCAAAGGTAAATAGTGAGTGGTGAATGGAATATTAATCAGTAAAAGAACAATTATTTGAGATTACTAATTTCTCATTGATTATTAGGGAGGCAATAACAATTTATCATATCATCAATAACTGTTTTGAAATCTTTTACTGCTTCCTTTCTACAAAATACATGTCCACTTCGCCCTTGTTTTTTGCTTCTACTTTTCCCCGATAGGTGCAGGCAAATTTATCTTTTACCAACTGATAAGTGTTATTCGAGATATTTACTTTCCCTATTTGCCCGCTACTTTCCATACGGGCAGCAAGATTAACTGAATCGCCCCAAATGTCATAAGCAAATTTCTTTACGCCAACTACACCTGCTACCGCAGGACCGGTGTTTACACCGATTCGTATTGCGAATGAAGGTTCCCCTTTCAGCTTTTTGTTGGCAGCATATTTTTCCATAAAATCTCTAATGTCCAGCGCAGCTTTTATCACATCTTCAGGATGAGTATAATTCATCCTCGGCAACCCACCTGCACAGATGTAAGAATCGCCCATGGTTTTTATTTTTTCCAGTCCGTACTTTGATATGATATCGTCATAAGCCCGGTAGCAATAATCAATCTCGCGGACTAATTGCTCTGGCGTAAGTTCTTCGCTGGTATGTGTAAAATTCATAAAATCAGTAAACAAAACTGTAATGGAAGGATAACGTCGGGCGCTAACGGAACCATGCTCTTTCAATTCTTCTGCGATTTCAGAAGGAAGAATGTTAAGCAACAAATCTTCGGCTTTCTTTTTTTCAGAAAGCAATTGACCATTGGATTCCTTCAACTTAGATGTTCGTTCCTCTACTTTTTTTTCCAGAAGTAGGTTCGCAGCATTCAACTTCCCCGATAAGTCTTCCACATATTTGAATGCGCTGGAATAATGGTAGGCAAGAATATATGCCTGCACAAGCAGAAAAGTCATGAATGCATATAAGAGCATATACCCTCCATTAATTATAAGCTGCGAATAAAGGATATCGTTTATAATAGCAACAAATTGTAATAAGTAAGTAAAGAAACAAATTACAGCAAATTCCCTTTTGTTGATCATAGCCTTTACAACCACATACATCAGGTAAATGCATTCAATCATAACAATCAATTGAATAATCGTTAAGAATTTGCCGGAATAAATTTTCGCAGGGAGAATGCACACCAGCAGCGATTCCGTAATACCAATGTACATAATAAGGTTCCGGATTTTTTTTGAAAGTTCATCTTTAAAAAATTCATGAGCGACCATTACATAAATAGGAACACCGAGTGTAACTGTAAAATATTCTAACCTGAGTCCGATAGAAAGTGGAAAACCTGGAAACACACTATAAAATACACGCTGGCCCGTAATAATCATGCGCAACGCTGCATCCAGGCATAACAATGCGAACCAGAAAGAAGCATATTCCTTTCGGCGCAACAGGAATATCATTAAATGGTATATAAATAAAATAAACATGGCGCCGGCCACGCACCATTGCATATCCCGCTCGGCGTCCCTTTCTGCAGTAATCTTTGCTTCATTTCCAAGGTAAATGGTTTTGAGAATACCGCCACTGGCATGAAAGAAATTGCTTACCTGAATGATGATTTGCAGCGTGTCTGAATAATCTGCAAATACGGCTGCGAGCGGCAGAAATTGTGGAATTGCCGAATCTGCTTTTTCAGATACCGTGCCATTTTCGGCTACCAACTTATCGTTTATCCATAAGCGGTAGGAAGAATTAATATCGGGCATCTTTAACGCAAACAGACCAGGACAAGAAGCGTTATTTATTCTTAATCGGTAGGTTGCATAACCCTGACCCGGGAGTTTGCTGCCACCAACTGTGCCATCATTCCATTCACCTATTACCATCATAAAGCCCGTAGCCGGAACTCTCTTGTCTTTAAAATCCGCCGGTGTCAAAAGTTGGTGCCAATAAAATTCCCATTCACCATTCAAAGGCAGATTACCGTCTTTTTGAAAATTCCATGACGACAAATCCATTTCCCCTTGCCTTGCAACCGGAGGTGGGTTTGTTTTGTTAATACAGGAAAATAAAAAAAAAGGAAGGGATATGATGATATAAGAACGAAAGTTCAACAAGCAGCGAACAAATACGAAGAACGATTTAGTCTTAAAAATACTCATCATTCGGAGTTGTGTTTTTATTTTTTCTTTCTATCCAATATCTATTTCAGATCATTTTAAATAAATAGAATCCATGTTTTCGCCACCATGAAGCATCGCTGATTTATATTCCGGTTTTTTTTACCAGGATATGGATTGTTTATTTCAGAAGAACTGCTTAACCCGGAACCCGAATACCAGCGGGAGTTTGGTTGTTTTGAATTATCAACACGCACAGAAATTACATTTGGTTTATTACCATAACTCAAATAGGGTGTCAACTCGTAACGGAACGAACTTTATCCATAAGGAGATTGCCAGGAAGATGCCTGTTTAGCCATGCATCACTGTTCATATACACTTCGTCGAAGTCAATGAATACTGATTTATTTTTATCAACTTCAGATAGAGTAAATGTTTTCCGGTACCACTCGATACCACCGGGTAATGCGCCGCCGTCCACGCCCGCTGGGTTATCATTATTGAAAGCGCCTTCAATGCTCCAGTCGTGTGAAAGGTCCAATTGTCGCCATGGTTTATCTGCGAAATCTGCTTCCTTCGCTCCAGTTACATCGCCGAATTGAAAGCGCCAGTTGGCGTCAAAATCTGCTCTTCTATCCGGATGTGATTGAGCAAAAACTTGTTGTACACTCAAGAGTCCTGCAAATGTAAATGCCAGGAGAAATAAATTAATTGGTTCCATGGTAATAGAAATTAATCACAAAAATGTAATAAGTAAAAGTGACAACAAATAAAGAATTTTAAACAGCGTTTATCACGCTAACCTTTATTTTTCATTCTAATAATATTTATTAACCGAAGGCTTTCGTGTTTTAAAAATAAGGAGATTTTACGTACAGTAAACAAAGAAATTACCACAATTTCTTCTTCAAACCCCCTTTCTTTAATTCGTGCAATTCGTGGCTTTTTCCTAATCTGTCGAAATCTGTGTAATCTGTGGCCGAAAATCCATCTTATCCGTGCCCAAAAAAAATACCTTCGTCTGATGTCAGCATACAGAGAAATTTTATTAAAAAATAAGAAGACGAGTATAAAAAATTAAAGGACAAGCAGCGCCAGGCAGTAGATACCATTGAAGGCCCGGTAATGGTCATTGCCGGGACCGGAACCCCCCAAATCCTTACGGCACGCATCGGAAAAATTTTGCTGAAGACAGATGTACTCCTCCAAAATATTTTGTTCCTTACCTATACAGACGCCGGCGGAATCGCCATGCGAAAAAGATTATTGCAATTCATGGGGCCTGATTCTTACAAAGTAAACCATGCTGATGTAGGCATCCCTGCTGTTGTTGGCGTCCCCGCCAACAACATTTTTAAATTATGGTTTGTTTTTAAATTGTAATTCATTTAAAGCATTTTCTATTTTTAAGAATACTTCAAAATTATTGTACGGATTTTTTAACCGGAACGAGTTTTAATTAAATTATAGCCGATGCACCGGAGAATTATAAATATCCATCACCAAAGTTTTATGAAAACACGAATCAAAAACTTTAGCTTTATTCTGCACTTCAATGAATTTTAAAATCGGAATATGAAAAGAGGGGACTGGTGGCGGGACGCCAACAGCAGCAGGGGAATATTATTTAAACAACCCATTAGAATTTTCCGCCTTTGCGGGAGTAGGTTCAAAAAAAATCTGGTGAGATTGTAATTTATTTAATTGATAAACCCGGTTCCATTACAAACCTTACACATATTTTACCCATACCACCACAAAAGGTGCAAGGCGCCAATTCTCTCGTGTATTCA
>CAZGNJ010000057.1:0-10743 GCA_964526985.1 uncultured Ginsengibacter sp.
TGATGCATCTGTTTGCGACTTTGATTCTGCTCAGTTGACTGCTTCGGGAGGAACTGCCTTTGTATGGACAGGATCAGGTTATATCAGTGACTCAAATATTCCTAATCCATTAGTTTATTCTGCAGTTCAGGCAAGTTACACAGTAATCGGAACTGATGTGAATGGCTGTTCAGATACAGCATCCTTCAATGTTTCACACTTTCCTAAACCTACTATCAACATTACCGGCGATACTTCCGTATGCGAGAAAAATTCTATTCAATTATCTGTTTCAGGAGGGAATTCTTATGTCTGGTCTCCAACTTTAACGCTTGCTAATTCGAACTCGGCGACACCTATAGCAAGTCCTGTAAACAATACAACCTATTATGTTGAAATCACTGATCAATTTAATTGTAAATATTCCGATTCTGTGGCCGTGAATGTTTTTGCATCACCCATTTTCTCCCTATCACCAGATACCAGTATTTGTTTTAAGGAAACAGTTACATTACAGGCTTCAGGGGGAGGGGAATACAAGTGGGGACACAATGCCACAGTAGATCAGGCTGGTGGTTCTCAGCTGGTAGTAACTCCGGAAAATAGTACAAAATATTGGGTATTGATTCATCATGAGGCTTGCAATTTATCTGATACCTTGTGGTCTGACATTACTGTAAAGGAATTACCGAATATAGTTGCAAATTCCTCTAACGATATTGATTGTACTATAAGTTCGAGTCACTTAACAGCAACTGGAGGTAATGACTTCTTCTGGTCACCAAGTTCTGGTCTTTCAAACAATATGATTTCAAATCCTGTTGCTTCACCAACAATTACCACTCAATATACTGTAACTGCAAAGGGCGCGAACGGTTGTACGAATTCTGATACTGTTTCGGTGATCGTGAAATATACAGGTAAAGTATTTGCAGGGTTACCTAACGCGTTTACACCAAATGGTGATGGTATTAACGACTGTGTCAACCTGAAATCATGGGGACCTGTAAGCAGCCTGGATTTCAGGATTTATAACCGATTCGGTCAAGTCGTTTTTCAAACAAATAACGCGGGAGATTGTTGGGATGGAACATTCAGAGGGCAACCTCAGGATCCCGGGGTATATGTTTACGTAATCAAAGCCAATTCGGCATGCGCGGACATTAACCAGAAAGGTACAATTACGCTAATCCGATGAGTTATTATTGAATTCTTTATTTTTAAATAAAATTTTTGCTTTGAAAAACTTTATCCCCACCAACGTTCCCATTTTTGTATTCAGTATCATCATCGGACTATTCGGAGCTACACAAATATTGAATGCTGCGAATATGTCACAAAATGTACCCGGCTTTTTACCGGCTGCACAGATATTCACTTACATCTCTGGTGGTGCACTGCTGTTGGCCGCCGTTGCATTTATCATTGACCGGATGGCAAGGCTGGCGGGTTATTTGCTGGCATTGCTGTTACTGATCATTGTATTCTCCATTGACATTCCAGGAATGATACATGCAAAGGATGCAGTAGCAAGATCGCTCTTTACAATGAATGCACTCAAAGACACTGCAATCGCCATGGCAGCCGTCATCATCGGCAACTTGTCAAAGCATTAGTACTTTTGCAGGATGACCTTGAAGAATATTCTGGCATTACCTTTCATTGCTGTCATCCGGTTTTACCAATTGGCTATTTCACCGTGGCTCGGTCCTTCATGCCGCTACACTCCTACCTGTTCGCAATACGCATTGGAGGCATTCAGAAAATATGGCCCCATCAAAGGATTCTGGCTTTCGCTCAAAAGAATTGGCCGGTGCCATCCCTGGGGAGGACATGGACATGATCCGGTGCCGTGAGGAGGTTGAGGTCAAAGGTTTTAGGTTCTAACGTTGTAAAGTTGTTAGGTTGTAAGGTTTTTAGGTTGAAATATCAATTATCACACGTGGCCACCATAGTAAATTGTTGTTTCCGCCAAGGCGGACATGCCGTTGTTCGTTGCCAGGTTGCTGAGCCTGTCAAACTACTACAGGGCAAGACACAAGACATTCATCATTCATAATTAATCATTCATAATTAATTTGCCATTCTGTCGCTATCAACTTAAAGGCATAAAATTTGCGAATTGGATAATCGCTCATGATATTACGAATCATGTAAGAACAAATGAATGATTTCACTAGTGCTTTCCATTTGTGATACCTTTGAGAAGTATTGTTTAACTAATAAATTTATTAAATTATGGCATTTACATTACCTCCTTTGCCGTATGCATACGATGCACTGGAGCCGCACATTGACAAGCAGACTATGGAAATTCACCACGACAAGCATCACGCAGGATATGTCAATAACCTGAACAAGGCTATCGCGGGTACGGAATATGAAAACAAATCACTGGAAGAAATTTTGGCATCGGCAGGCAAGGCTGGAGCTGCTGTAAGAAACAATGCAGGCGGCCACTGGAATCACAGTTTCTTTTGGGAATTGATGGGGCCTAATGGTGGTGGAAAACCCGAAGGTGCTTTGGCGAAGGCTATTGATGATAGTTTCGGAAGCCTGGATGCATTGAAAGAAAAATTCAACGCTGCCGCAGGGGGACGATTCGGTAGCGGCTGGGCATGGGTTGGTGTTGCCGGTGGTAAATTGGTTGTGTGCTCCACACCCAACCAGGATAACCCTCTCATGGATGTTGCAGAATGCAAGTGCACTCCGATCTTAGGCGTGGATGTTTGGGAACATGCTTATTATCTGAAGTATCAAAACAAGCGCCCTGACTATCTCGCTGCATGGTGGAATACCATCAACTGGAAGAAAGTAGCAGAGCATTTTGAAAAAGCAAAATAATGTTCTTTAAGATTTAGAGAAACGCCTTGCAAATTGCAGGGCGTTTTTTTTACGGTCAACCTGAACTTGTATCCGTCAACCTGAACTCGTTTCAGTCAACCTGGACTCGTTTCAGTCAACCTGAACTCGTTTCAGTCAACCTGAACTCGTTTCAGTCAACCTGAACTCGTTTCAGGTTCTCACGAATTCTATTGAGATTCCGAAACAAGTTCGGAATGACTGTCCTGTTCGGAATGACTGTCCTGTTCGGAATGACTGCGTTATTAATAGAATCTATATTCTCAAAGAATCTTACGACATTCATAATATGAAAACCGGTTTTGTTTACATAATGAGCAACAAGAATCGGACTACCTTGTATATAGGAGTAACCAGCAACCTGGAAAGAAGAACACTTCAGCACAAATCAGGACAGGGTTGCACTTTTACAAGCAGATACAATTTATTTGATCTGCTCTATTACGAATCAATTCCGGGAATGCTCCAGGCAATAGCAAGGGAAAAGCAATTGAAAAATTGGCATAAAGACTGGAAATGGAATCTAATAAAAGAATTGAATCCTGAATTGAAAGACCTTGCCGCTGACTGGTTTTCAGAGGAGCAAATCAGGAACTATAGGCTCCCATAAGTTTTTTTATAATTCAGAAAATTGGGCATTTTATTGAGTATTGGTTTCACAGTCATCCAATCAGCAATTATGCATTTTCAATCGTAGGATTTTCTGTAGTCAACCTGAACTTGGTTTAGTCAACCTGAACTTGGTTTAGTCAACCTGAACTTGTTTCAGGTTCTCACACGTGTAAACGTCAACCTGAACTCGTTTCAGGTTCTCACTAATTCAATTGAGATTCCGAAACAAGTTCGGAATGACCGTCCTGTTCGGAATGGCTGTCCTGTTCGGAATGAATATCTATTCAAATGCCAACTCTGTTTACGATGGCATCTATAGAAGGATTACAAGTTGATGCTAAATAAATGCCTATTCCCAATCCTTACCGCTTGCCCGCAAAAAAATCCTTCATCATTCCTCCGCATACATCGGCGAGAATGCCTCCCGTAATTTCTGTTTTTGGATGTAGTAAATTCCCATGCAATGAAATACCGCCATGTTTGGGATCGGAAGCGCCATACACTACTCTTGAAATTTTGCTCCAATACAATGCGCCACAGCACATGGTACAGGGTTCGATGGTAACATACAAAGTAGCTTCGGTAAGGTATTTACCTCCTAAAAAATTAAATGCTGAAGTGAGCGCTATCATTTCGGCGTGAGCCGTAGCATCTTTGAGCATTTCTACCTGGTTGTATCCCCTGCCAATGATGCGTTGATTCATTACCACTATCGCACCCACAGGAACTTCATCAATGGCTAATGCACGTTCTGCCTCACGCAAGGCCAGTTTCATAAAATCCTCATCACTTCTATTCATTGGAAATATTGACAGGTATCAGACAGAACACTTCTCGTGATAGTTGATTAATTCAATGGATTGTTTTTCAAATTCGAATCCCTGATAATGGCTTTCTATTTCATTCAACACCTCCGTCACGGCTTCCGGCTCTTTGAGTGTAACTAACTTCAAACGAAACTCCTTGATGTTAGGAAGCCCTTTCAGATAATTGGTATAATGCCTGCGCATTTCGTTGATACCAACAATCGGGCCTTTCCATTCAACTGAAAGTTCAAGATGCTTCTTGCATACATACACTCTTTCTTCAATGGTGGGCGGTGGCAGCATTTCACCGGTCTTTACAAAATGTTTGATCTCTCTGAATATCCACGGATAACCTATCGCCGCACGGCCGATCATGATACCATCTACGCCATATCGTTCTTTATATTCCACTGCTTTCTGAGGAGAATCAATATCGCCATTCCCAAAAATCGGAATTTTAATTCTTGGATTGTTCTTTACTTTCCCGATCAAAGTCCAGTCAGCAGTGCCTTTATACATTTGAGTGCGGGTACGGCCATGAATCGACAATGCTTTGATGCCCACATCCTGTAAGCGTTCTGCTACTTCTTCGATATTTTTTGTATCCTCATCCCAACCCAACCGTGTCTTTACGGTTACTGGCAGTGAAGTACTCTTTACCACAGCATCAGTCAGTCGCACCATGAGTGGTATATCCTTCAACACACCCGCACCGGCTCCCCTACATGCTACTTTCTTAACGGGGCAGCCAAAATTGATATCGAGCAGATCAGGATTGGTAACTTCTACAATTTTCGCAGCCATAGACAAGCTGTCTTCATCACCACCAAAAATCTGAATTCCAACCGGTCTTTCATACTGGAAGATATCCAGTTTTCTCCGGCTCTTGATGGCATCACGGATAAGCCCCTCACTGCTGATAAACTCCGTGTACATCAGATCCGCGCCTGCTTCTTTGCACACAGCCCTGAATGGAGGATCGCTTACATCTTCCATCGGTGCCAGCAATAATGGGAAATCAGGCAGTTCAATATTTGCTATCCGTACCAAAATAAAAATTATGTTTGATCAAATTGTTTTGCTCACCGCAAAGCAAGGCTGTAAATTTACGCACTTCAAAAAATACTTCATGCTGCAAGACAGAAATTCAAAAAATTTTAGCTATCCCGGGCAGTTAGGGATTTTCCTCGGACTGACTGGCGTAGGTATGGTGTTGGCTGTTATCCTCACAGGTGCACTCTGGGCTGCCATGACGCACAGGCCTCTGCTTGCCATGGAATCAGACATGACAAATCCGGCCTACTATAATGCAATGATGGTGATCCAGGCAGTTACAACTTTCGTTTTGTTTTTTCTGCCGGCAGTGATCTATGCTAAGATATGCTATCACAACTCAGGCAAATTCATAGGTACCGGTACAACTGTTTCATTAAAACAAATATTCTGGGTCATCGTCATGGTGATTCTTGTATTCCCGGTAGGAGGCGCACTTGCTGAATTGAATAAGATCATTCCAATACCACAGGATTGGGCAAATTATTTTCAGCAAAAAGAAGATGCACGCCGGGTACAGGAATCTGTTTTTATCAATATCAACACATTTCCAAAGTACCTCTTGTCCATGTTCATTATCGCGATATTACCAGCCATCTTTGAAGAGTTTTTTTTCAGGGCCGGCATGCAAAATCTTTTCATACGCTGGTTTGGCGGACCATTAGCAGCAATACTGCTCACATCAGTAATCTTTAGCCTTGTGCACCTCTCCTATTATGGATTCCTTGTACGGTTCGCGCTTGGCGTAGTATTAGGTTTGATATATTATTACAGTGGCAGTATCTGGCTGTCTGTATTGCTGCACTTTCTCTTCAATGGCATACAGGTATCTGCAATGTATGCTGTCAAGACTACAGACTATGTGAAGGCAAAAGACCTTGAAGAGAATTTCCCTTTGTGGTCAGGAGCTATAGCCTTGCTGTTGCTGATATTGGCAATCATTCAATTCAGAAGAGAATCCGTCAAAATCCGGGAAAAATTTGTATATAATGAACCTGACGATCCGGATGATTTTCATGATTGGATAGCAAAGAATAATTGATATAACAATGGCGCTCGATACCAAAACATTCAGAACAAGAACAATTACTGCAATTGTATTTGCAGTAGTAATGCTGACAGGTTTGCTCTGGAATCAATGGAGTTTCATTGTGTTGTTTACAATAATTCACTTCGGGGGTTGGTATGAATTTTTTCAGTTGACTAACAAAATTTTCTCAAAAGGGTATTTGCTAAAGTTTGTCCTTGCATTGCTGTATATCACGTTGCCGGTAGTACTGATTATATTGATACGGATACCGCCACCTGAGCTTGATGATAATTTGTTGAAGGTTATTCCTTGCGGAATAATTTTTTCACTTTGGATCAATGATACTATGGCATACATCAGCGGTTCATTAATTGGCAAAACGCCCTTGTCAAAAATATCACCCAAGAAAACTGTCGAAGGTACACTCGGCGGTATCATCCTTTGTGTGGTTACGATCACCTTGATCGGATGGGCAACAGGATATTTTCGTGTGTGGGATTGGTTATTCATCAGCCTCATCACTGCCGTAGCAGGCACTATCGGAGATCTATTGGAAAGCAAATTAAAAAGAATGGCAGGAGTCAAAGACAGTGGTACTTTCATGCCGGGGCACGGTGGATTTCTTGACAGGTTTGACTCTTTGCTGGTAGCAGTACCATTTGTGTTTGTGTATTATGCGTTGTTTATGAATTGAAAGTTCAAGGTTGAAAGTTGAAAGTTCAAGGTTGAAAGTTCAAGGTTGAAAGTTCAAGGTTGAAAGTTGAAAGTTGAAAATGCTCAACACACAACTCACAACTACAGCACACCCCATTCATCATTTATAATTTATAATTCCCAACTTCCCTCCCTCGTATCTTTGCAAGAAAAATTCAGAAGAACATGCGCATTGCAATTAATGGAATGGGACGTATAGGCCGTCTCTTGTTCCGCAGGATATGGGAAGCCGGCAAATATGAAATCGTAGCTGTCAATGATGTTATCCCTGCCGAAAATATGGCTTATCTCTTACAATATGATTCCATATTCGGAACATTTGGAAGAAAGGTGAACTATGAAAATGGTCAACTGCAAATTGATGGCAAAACAGTCAAGGTTTATAACCAAAGTGATCCTTCAAAACTGCCATGGAAGGAAGATGATATCGACGTTGTATTGGAGTGCAGTGGAAAATTTTTGGATAAACAAGCTGCAGGTCAGCATCTGAAAGCAGGAGCAAAAAAAGTTTTGTTGTCAACGACTGGAAAAGAAGATATCGAACTCCGGGTTTTCGGATTTAATCAAAATGGAAATATTGCTGATCTTGACATGCTATCTCCAGGTGGATGTATGACGAATTGCAGTGTACATGTGCTGTACCTGCTGAACAGCCTGGGTATAGAATCCGCCATGATCAATGTGCTGCATTCATATACTTCACGCCAGGCACTTGTTGACACCGCACACAATCAATACCGGAGAGGCCGCGCCGCGGCTGAATCTATCATTCCTGTTGATATAGACCTCTGTCAGTCTCTTGAACGATTGCTGCCTGCACTTGCCGGCAAGATGTCAGCATCATCTACGAGAATTCCCGTAGCAAATGGGGCTTATGCTAACTTTTTTGTACAGATGAAATCTGAAACTTCTGTCGCAGAGATTAAAAAACTGTTCAGAAATTCTGCAGAAACGGAGTACAAGAATATTTTGCAATACACCGAAGAACCTTTGGTGTCATTGGACATCAAGGGAAATGTTCATTCATGCATCATTGACGGAACAGAAATCAGCGTGGTAGGAAAATTGGTACGCGTAAGCGCGTGGTTCGATAATGAATACGGATTTACTTCACGTATGATCGATTGGTTAGGATATTGGGCAGCGAATGGCAAATTGTAAAGGGAAAGATTGGAATCACGAAATCTCACCAGTCATTGTAAATCCTGTCTCCCAACAGTTCTTCAAAAATTCTTTGTGAACGTACGTCGGTCAGGTTGGCCAGGTGCGTTGCATGATGAAGATCGGTACCCACGTAGTCGATCATTCCTTCTTTCAAAAGGTACCGTGCTGTTTCTGCTTCGCGCTTTCCATAATATCCGGTGAGGGAAAGTAGATTGAGTTGCATAAGAAAACCAAGCTCTTTCAAACGTGAAAAAGCTCCTTTGTTTCCATACAGATATCCGTATCGTTCAGGATGCGCCAGTAGCGGTTGATACCTGCTTGTAGAGAGTTCAAATGATATTTCGTCAATATTGGAAGGTTGTATCGCAAA
Organism: uncultured Ginsengibacter sp.; assembly: GCA_964526985.1. Taxonomy (GTDB): domain Bacteria; phylum Bacteroidota; class Bacteroidia; order Chitinophagales; family Chitinophagaceae; genus Ginsengibacter. The sequence continues at coordinate 8,591 of CAZGNJ010000057.1, forward strand.
TGGAAATTCAGTGAGGAGCAGGTTACCATTCAATGTCAGCAGTTGATCGCCATTCCTGAGCGACTGAAGAAAAAATTCATCCATCATGTACTCCGCAGCAGCCGAAATTTTCACATCCAGTCCTTCTTTAGAAATAGCTCCTTGCAGAGTCAGAAGCGCCTTGTTAATGGTTTCTGGAGTATTGCGGTACAAGTCCTGGATTACGTGTGGTGTACAAACAAACTCTTTGATACCGGCAGCAGACAAGTGCCTCAGCAATTCGATAGATGTATCTACATCAGGCGAGCCATCGTCAATGCCCGGCAGCAAATGAGAATGAATATCCCTTTTGAGCCATGAAAACGATGTAAGAACCGGTTTCTTCTTATTTAAAAACTTCCACATCCGAATTTCTCTCTGAAGAGATGCGAATATACTTCACATTGGGTTTGGAAACTAATGACAAACGAGCCTGCTTTAATAAAGAGGTCTTGTATTGATGCAATTTGCTGAGAGGTTTCAAAATACTTACAAAAAAAGCAAAAGGTATCTTATTCTTTCTCATAGCAAGATAATCTCTCCGGTTGGCTCTCAGCCTCCGCTTCAGGTTACCATTGCTCGCTCCACCGTTTCGCATCTTCACAATGATTTCGTCAATATAGGTTGCACTGCAACGATTTTTGTACAGGTATCTCGCCATGAATTCATAGTCGGCTGCGGTATGAAAATGATTTTCGTATAAGCCATACCGTTGAATAAGCTTCCTGCGGATATAGAAAGTAGGATGTGCCGGCATCCATCCTGTTCTGAAATTACTTCTTTTATATTCCTTGCCTTTCCAGTATCGGGTCACAATATCAGTACTGTCCGGCATTACATACACCAGGTCACCATATACCGAATCTGTCATAGTATTCTCAAAAGTTGAGACAATAGTTGCAATAGAATCCCGGGTAGCAAATACATCATCACTATTAAGAATGCCAATAATATCACCGGTGGCCAACTTGATTCCCTTATTGATCGCATCATACATCCCACGATCTGGTTCAGAGATAAAATGAGAAATGATATCCTGGTTCTGTGTGATGATCTCATGAGTATTATCGTTCGACCTGCCATCGACTATGATATATTCGATATCATTATGAGTCTGATTTCGTACAGAATCAAAACACTCTGCAAGGTGCCGTCCAGAGTTAAGTGTAACTGTGATAATTGATACTCTCATTCAGTGTAGTGACGGTGAAATAAATATATTTTTCGTTCATATTAAAATGTAATATGGTGGATTTCCGGCTCTATCCCGGGTAGCTCAGGCTAAAGCCATGATTGTAAGCGAATTACGTTAGGAATTTTCGTACAGGCCAGCATATTTTTTTGACAATTACAGGTCGGTCCCTGGCTTTGTTTTCATGAATTATATCCTGCTGTGTTGATTTGATCTTCAATAGTATTTGGAATGCCATCAATACCTTCTTTCAACAATACAATATTCTCCATAACGAGCATATCCATATCGGTGCGCATGAAGCAATTCAATGCATCAGAAGGGGTATTTACGATCGGTTCATTTTCATTGAACGAGGTATTCAATAAGATGGGAACTCCTGTCAACTTCCGAAATGTCTCGATCAAAAGATAATACCGTGACGAAATTTCTTTATCAACAGTCTGCAATCTTCCGGTTCCATCTACATGAGTTACGGCTGGTAATAATTTCCGTTTATCCTCACGAATCCGAAACACCTTTTCCATAAAAGGCACTTCATCATCCTGTTCAAAATATTCTGAAACATATTCTCTCAAAACAGAAGGAGCAAACGGACGAAAGCTCTCTCTTCTTTTGATTTTACTGTTCAATAATTCTTTGGCATCATGTCTCCGGGGATCAGCAAGGATAGACCTTCCGCCAAGGGCACGCGGACCGAATTCGGCTCTTCCGGTAAACCACCCTACTACCCCACCCCCAATCAAGACATTACATATCTTCTCAAAAAGCGTGTCATCATCCATTTCCAAAAACTTTTGCACCTGGTCTTTCAAAAAAGACTTTACCTCTTCATTGCAAAATCTGCTTCCGAGATACGCGCTGCGAATGTGATGCCTTGGAGCCTTCCGGTTCTTTTGAAAACAAACTTTAAGCCCTGCACCCATTGATATACCAGCGTCAT
>CAZGNJ010000057.1:10753-14038 GCA_964526985.1 uncultured Ginsengibacter sp.
GATGGAATGTAAACCTTCTTAAAAGGAGTATTGAGTTGAATCTTACCATTGGCCACAGAATTTTGAGCCACGCCTCCTGACACACAAAGATTCGTACACTTCGTTTGTTCATACACGTGATTCATTATATGAAAGAGCACCTGTTCGGTAACCTGCTGTACAGATGTAGCAAGATCGAAATGCTTTTGTGTCAAAGATTCGTCCTGTGTTCTTGCCATACCAAATTCAGCTTCCATTCTTTTATTGAACAAAGGAGCCACAACGGGGGAATAGTTTTCATCATAACTGATAATACCTTCTGTGCCTTTTCTGAAATAATCAAGATCCAATCGAAACAATCCGTCATTTCTCAACCGTATGATCTTTGCTACCTCATGAGCATAAACAGGTTTACCATAAGGGGCCATTCCCATCACCTTATATTCGTCACCATAATGGGGAAATCCCAATAACTGTGTAAATGCAGTATAAAACAAACCGATAGAATGCGGAAAATCAACAGAACGAATCACATCAATCTTGTTGGAATGTCCGAATGCTGTCATCGTAGTTGTGAAATCACCGGAACCATCTACGGAAATACACGCAGCCTCATCAAAGGGCGAAGCAAAAAATGCAGAAGCGATATGACTGCGGTGATGTTCTATGTTTTGAATCTTATTGCGGAAAAATGATTCAGGCTTTCCAAGCAGATGTGATAATTCACTCTTAATGGAAGACACTTTTCTGCTATTGCCAAGGCGGTCCTTCACTGCACCCCAACTACCCCCAGGATTACTGAGCAGGTAAAAGGCCTTGTTCAGGAGCTTTGCTTTAGGATCGCGCCCAATAGCAAAGTAATCAATGTCATCAGGCGTAAGCCCGCCTTCTCTCAAACAAAACAAAATTGCTCGTGAAGGGAAACCGGCCCAGTGCTTCTTCCTTGTGAATCGTTCCTCCTCTATCGCTACTACCAGGTTGCCATCCACAATCAGTGCGGCAGATGCATCAGCATGATAAGCATTGATCCCAATGATGTTCATGAATTATACTGCTGATTGAAAGATGAATTCATAACTCCAGTATCCTTTTTAGAAGTACTTCTGAGATTTCTGTCATACAACAGCATCATCCCGAAAATAAGAAGGTATGCAAAAATATTAAACCAGGTATGGTGGTCTATTCCCAATGGCATAGGCCATCCTTTATTGATAGCAGTAATGAATAGTGTAATCCGAATCACATTGATAAACCATAATGCAAAAACTCCTGCAACGATCCATTTCAACTTCTTCCAAATATTTCCTTTATTGGCCGCAACAAATGCAATCCAAAAACTATACACCCCATATCCCACACAAGAGTATGCTATGATCGCACCTCTGCCGCCGTTAAATTTCAATAAAAAGCCGGGTTCTTCATGGGTAGCAATTCCAAAAATACTCAGAATAAAAGCGGGTGCACGCATGAGTGATAACTTGATCCAACTGACATAATCGAAATAATTTTCGATAAAATCACTATGATAATTTCCTCCGGGAGCAGCCATAGCAATCACAGCCTGCGTTCCAAAATAGAGAAAGCAGAAAATACCGAGAAACTTGAGAATATATTTTAATGGAAATTTCATCTATGCAGAAAGGCAAAGCTACGAGAGTCGATCCATCTCTATACCTCCTATCGATTTACTATTTTAATGAAAACATATTTCTATTTTGCTGCAAAGCCCTTGAAAGATCAAAGTGCCTCTTTGCATATTTCACCGCACTATCTGACCAATGAATCAGTGTCTCCTCCTCCATTGCGCAAAAAAAATCTATTGCCTGTGCCAATTGTTCTGAACCATCAGGTTCTACATTTAGTCCCGCATATTCTTGTTTCAGATGATTCCAGGGAGTGTTCATACTGGTAATAACAGGTCGCCCAATTGCGAGCGACTCATAGATCGAATGTCCAAAGTTTTCACTCTCACTTGGCATGATGAAAACATGACCGGAAGCCAATGCATCACTTGTAACATTGAATGGAACTACCCCTTTGTAATCTACTTTGATGTTGTCCGGAAGCATCCTGATTTCAGACCTGCATTCTTCCCAGTAATTGTCATTTTTGATAGCTCCGAATATTTCATAGTTCACTCGTCCCTTCACCAGATGCAGTGCCCGCAGTACTTTCAGAATATTCTTCATGGGAGAAATCAATGCAAGCGTTACCATTCTTAACTCACCTACAGATTTTGAAATAATTCGAACCGGGCTACATTTCATCGGAATATTTTCAGCTATTGTTATCCGAACATTTTGTCCCAATTGGTTTTGAATGTACTTCACTTCTGCTTCATCAGTAGCGTGCAACCAAACCTTTCTTCCAATTCCCCACAACTTTAACGCACGCAGGTACATTCGTTTCTTGCTGCTTTTTTGAGAAAGCGCCCCGGGATGCAACATACCCCGTGCTGAAAGTATTTTTAAAGGAGCCTTACAAAATAGTAAAGGCACCATCGTGAAATACCAGGAATAAAGGCCAACGATAAATAAAACATCCGGCTGGACTACCTCCACTTGCCGTGTCAGTTGTTGACTGGTTCTGCCCTTAGCTGCATACCACACTTTAGTGTAATCATTATAGTTAGTCCATTTCCCTGTTTCAATACTACTCAAAGCAATGCTGTTAACATCCGTATCACTTGTGAATATCCAATACTCCGCCTCATCAAACTGATCTACGAGATTGGCAATAGATCGAATAGGACCTCCGGCACGGAATGCAGGAAGAAACCAGGGGATGGTTATGAAGATTTTTTTTTTGATAGGACGTTATTTGGTCGATGTTCGCAATTCGTTATTCATTACCCGTTATCCGATATTCGTTATTCGTTACCCGTTATTCGTTATTCGTTACCCGTTATCCGATATTCGTTATTCGTTGACCGTTGCTGAGCCTGCTGAACTAATGATCGTTCATTGAACATACCGAAATAATAGTTGTTCATTGAGCCTGTCAGACGAAGCAAATGCTTGTCTGACTCAGACCGAAGCGTCAGAGCCGAAATGATAACCATTCATTGAGCCTGTCAGACGAAGTCAATACTTGTCTGACTCAGACCGAAGCGTCCGAGTTTTAAATACTGACCGGAGCGTCAGTACCGAAATGAACTCCCAAAAATCATTAATCTTGATCCATCCAATCTCCCTTCGGCAAGCTCAGGGAGCAGCACTCTTCGTTCATTGAGCTTGCCGAAATGATAACCGTTCATTGAGCCTGTCAGACGAAGTCAATACTTGTCTGACTCAGACCGAAGCGTCC
>CAZGNJ010000057.1:14138-22904 GCA_964526985.1 uncultured Ginsengibacter sp.
GAGTTTTAAATACTGACCGGAGCGTCAGTACCGAAATGAACTTCCCAAAAACCATTAATCTTGATCCACGTAATCTCCCTTCGGCAAGCTCAGGGAGCAGCACTATTCGTTCATTGAGCTTGTCGAACGAGGCCGGGGCTTGTCTGACAAGCTTAGCCACCAGCCATAATATTAAAACTCGTTAAACCAATTCACGCGTTTGCTCCTCCATATTGCGCATTTAGTTCAACACGTTTTTCTGCTGCCATTCTCTGTGCCTTTAGCTTTCTTTCAATCCCTTTCCTGCTCAGATCATTATTCCAGAAGATGATCATCACATAGAGGAGAAAACTGGCTTTTACCAGATGCCCCAAACCTGTCTGAAGTGCCGTATCCGGCCTTATAGGATAATAAAAAACCAACGGCGTGAAAAGAATGATAACAGGAAAGGTGCGTCCGAATTTATGAAAGCCATTCAACACCAAATTGAATACCCACCCAAACAAAAACATACAAATACAACCTCCGAAAGTTCCGAAGTTGACATAGAAGTCTCCAAGAGCACTGATGCTCATGGATGTGCCCTGGCGCACTTGCATACCCGTATATTTCAAAACCAGGCTGTTGTCCCCGGCTTTCAACTTGTTGGGGGCTATAATCCTTGGCAAGAATGCAGCCTCTATGATTTTCCACAATTCTTCGCCTTTTGCAAACGGTTCTTTCTCTGGTACGTGACTCATCGCATACGTTACAATGAAACCCTGGTTGATACGTACATTGCTTTCGGCAATATTGTTCAAATCAAATACCCCGCCCTCCTTGTTGACAGTACGAAAAGTTTCTTCAAATTGGTCCAAATTTCCCTCGCCATAGGTAATGCTTGACCTGTAGGTTGCCTTCAGTTGCTGAATTATAATTACAAGTATGACCATTCCCACTGTAAACCATACTTTAATAATGACAGACGGTTTATACTTTACTGCCAGGACAGCCAACACAAAAACAGCCCAGGTAAGCAAGTCATGAAACATAGCACTTCGAAGAGATGAACCAACAATTGACCCAACCACTATGGCCATCGGCAGCCACTTTACCTGATGACCACCTAAGAGGAGCATGAACAATCCAATAAACTTGAAACTACTCAAAATATAAAACACATTGGCCAGTTCAGAGCCAAAGAAACCCGAAACGACAGAAGACAAAAAACCAATTGCTATAAAAATATAAGGTAACTGCATATTGGAACTGACGAAATCCCTGACTGCTTTCTCATCTACCTTTTCTCCATACAGACGCCCTGTAATGTGAAGGCCTAATAAAAAACATATCACTGCCGGTATTGCATACGCGAAATACACATCCTCTGGTACCTGCATCTGATACTTGAAATACATTTGCTTATCGAGGCCACTGTATGCAAATGAAGGTCCTACCAGGTATTGAAGACAGGCCATTGCTCCTGCCCAGTAACGAACAGGGATCACATAACCATAGGCATAAAACAATAATAAGAATTGGTGACCAGCAATGGCCAATGCCAAAAACCTCCAAATGGAAATATCCGGAATGATGATAACCACAGCCACCAACCCAAGAGAATACGCAAGCCAGTTGATCTTTACATTAAAAAGAGTAGGGAAGAACAATTAATAATTATAGATTATAGATTATGGATTATGGATTATGGATTATGGATTATGGATTATGTCCGCCGTGGCGGAATGGATTATGGAATTGAGAATTGAGATTTGGGATTTGTACAATTCGGGTGGAATTCGATATTCGTTATTCGAAATCAGAGAACCGGAATTGGTTATTCGTAACTTTGTTCACAGCAACGAATCGAATATTTTGCGACACACTGGGGTCGAAACCTGATCCACCACAGCAGTCGAAATTCTAACCTAACACTTCGCTACAAGGATCAGACTTCCGCTTTTCAAGGTCACTTCGACTCTCTCACCATTCAACCTAAAAATAGAATATCCTTTGTCTATCAAATATTGTTGTGCAGCACCCAATTCCAATCCTGCATTCCCCTCCGCCCAACTTTCAAACTCAAATACAATTACGTCTATTCGCTTTTCTTCTAATAATTTTTCGGCACCTTTGAAAACAAAATATTCCCACCCCTGCACATCAGCTTTCAACACTGCAATTCGTTCTATTTTATTTTCCACAGCAAATATATCCAAAGTGGTAGTTGGCACCCTGCACTTTTGAAAGCTGTCAATTTTTACCATGCCGCTCCAGCCGTGCATCCGGTCGGATTCGTAGAAATCCGTTTCGCCGACCTTGTCTGACAGACCCAATCGCATCAGATGAACATTATTGAGATTATTTTCCTCTTGGTTTTTTTCTAATATGGAAAAGATACGCGGGGCCGGTTCAAAGGAGAATACCTCCACTTTGTTTCTTTTAGCCACTGGTAGAGAAATAGCACCGATATTGGCACCGATGTCAACAAATACATCTCCCTTTTTGAGATTTTGTTCAATAGCCTTTATCGTTTCAGGTTCATATTCTCCGTCAAAAAACAAATCTCTACCCACGCTGTCATGCGTATTGAGCAGGTGAAACTGAAGCCCATTCTTGCAGGAGATGACCATTTCTTTCTTTTTGAACAGAACATGACTGAAAAGGATTTTACCTAATCTTTTTTTTCCTTTGAAAGAAGGCAGGTGGCGGTATAGTGATGAGAGAGAAGTTATGAATTATGAATTATGGATTATGAGTTATAAATTATGAATTTGAAAAGTTTCAAGTTTCATCCACCGCGGAAGATGAATTGCGATTCTGAAGTCTCATTCAACCCAAAACGAACAACCCGCAACCTGATCTGTCGTGGAAACCTGAAACTTGAAATTTGATTCGCCGCGGCGAACGAAACTTTAATCCGCACTGTTCACAACCTCTTCAATAGCCACAACAATCTTTTCAAACGACCAGGCCTTTATCTTCTCAGCACAATGCTCTCCCATCTGTTTCAACAAATCTTTACTGGAGGCCATTCGCTCTATCTTATTTTTTAGATCTTCCAAATCATTGGAGCGAAAAGTGTAACCTGTAATCCCGTCTTCTACCAAATCCACAGCACACCCGCATTTGTCGCTCACCAATACCGGTTTACCGGCAGCCATCGCTTCGTTGACAGCAAGCCCCCATGTTTCACTGAGCGAAGGCAATACAAACACATCGCACATTTGGTATAGTCCAGGCATCAACTGTTGATTTTGAAAATCTAAAAAATGAATTCGTTCACCCTTTTTATTCTTCATATCCTGCTCTAAAGGACCATTTCCTGTAAACACAAAATGAACGTTCTTATGTGTAATTTGCTGTGCAGTGGATAAAAACAAGAGGGGATTCTTCACAGGCTCCAATTTCCCTGCATAAAGAAATACAATCTCGTTTTCAGGAATCCTAAGAATTTTTCTAAAAGAGATACCTGAAATCAATGAGTTATCGTCCTTATAAAATCGTTGGTTATCTATAGCATGTGGTGCATAAACCAATTGTCGCTCATCTAACCCGGTTTTCAGATAATACTTTTTATTTTCATTGCCGACATACAATGCGTAATCCACATACTTGAATACATTCTTTAAAACGATTTTTCGTAGGATTTCTTTCAGAGGATTTTCTTGATGAAGGAAATGACTGTCACCCCTGAAAAGTACTGGAATTCTACGATGAAAATATTTCATTGCTCTAAGGTGACTCTTGAATTTCCAGCCGAACACAAGGAGAACATCTGCTTGCCATCTTTCAACTTTCGCAATTAGTCTGGGATTGATAATGCCATCAAACGATTTGGAACCCGGGTGCTTTGATACGTTTCTGACAAATGAGTAATCATACCCTTCCAACAAAGGAATGTCCCATTCTATATTCTTTCCAAATCCCGGATCTAATTTTTCCTCATGTTCCAACTGGCTCCATGTATAGAAGACTTTAACCGTAATATTCCCTCTCTCTGCCAGCAGTCGAAACCACGGAGCATTGTACTGAATGGGATGGGTGGTGATGATGGCGAGTCGTTTCAAAAAGAACTATTTAATTTATCTGTCCAAATTTTTTAAGAGACCTGCCAAAGATTACAAAATACTCTAAGCGTATTTTATGAACGAAAGATTCTGATTCAAAAAAAATACAAATTCAAAAAATAGCAGGATGTAATTGTTCAATATTATGTGATAGTATTCAACTCTTGAACCAACATCTCCGTCACTCGCTCTGCAGAATATTCTTCAAACATTGTCTGGTCTATGGATTCGTATGAATAACCTTTCAGGAATGTGAGGTATTTATCCCAATATGCAGCAAACTCCTGCCCCACCCTTTCTAAATCTCTTTCTCCCGAAATACCAAGAACAATTCCTGCTTTGGATTTATTGATTACTTCCGCTCCCGTGCTTTCGCGATGCAGGATCGCGAGGATAGGCTTTTGAGACAATACACCCTGGTAAACCTTTGAAGGGGTATAATGCTTTTCAGTACTTCCCAAGATAAACACACCGTCTGCAGCATTGAGATGCACCAACACATCTAAATAGGGAATGCGTGCAGGATATTCAAAAATCACACTTTCCCATAGATTGTATTTTTCTGCCAGCGGACGAATATTAAATCCTTCGGCATCGGTAGTTGACTTACCGGTGCCGATAAAATGAAATTCAACATTGGCAAACAAATCTCTATGTGCGGTTATGGATTTAGAAACCTGTTCTAACAATCCATACGCTTTGGGCAACATGGCGCCTGCATACACCATTTTCAGTTTGCCACCTTTATGAAACAAATACGGGTGCAGGGTAAGCCGATTGATCACTTCATGATCCGACCGCTCACTGCCGTAAGGGAGGGCTACAAAGGCACATCTATTTTTGAGATGAGGATTGCGATCAATCACACCTTCATAATAGCTTGCTGCCACTCCTGAGATAAGCGAAGCTTTTTTCACTGCGATGGGTTCCAACCAAGCAGACACTTTGGTCGCCAACCAATGTCTTGAGAAAATCTTTTCGCTGCCAGGAAATGTATGCACCCACGGGTCTATGTAATCAATTCCATATTGAATACCCGTCTTTTCGTGCAACCATCGCCCCCAGAGAGCACCATAAAACGAAGGAATAGTGATGTACAGAAAATCGAATTTTTCTTTATTGATAAGCTGCTTTGCTTTTTTGTACATGGAGAAAAAAGCACGCAAACCAATGTCGCCAATGATGCGGGGCCGTGTAACGCCAATGGCATTCACTTTCTCGATACGCAGGTTTTCAGGTAATAACTTATGAAGGTTCCAGTCCAGTGATTCTTCATAATATTTCTCATGCACAGTGAGTATCACCGGCTCCCATCCGAATGCCGGCAGGTGGTTGGCAAAGAACCGCGCACGATGTACTGCTGTCAGATTCGAAGGAGGAAAATGTGGTGATATGATGAGTATCTTCCTGATGAATTATGAGTTGAAATCCGGTGAACGATAAATGTCAGAAGTGTTTTTATTCATTGGGTATCTGAGTTGTTCGTGTCATTCTGAATGATTGCTGTCTTTCCGATCCGCCGTGGTGGAGTTGAACCTGCCTAATAGTGTTTCAAACAGTCAACCTTATTTCAGTGTGATGGATACTGTTCAGGATGCGTTCCAGATTCTCAACAACTTCTCAGACTCCGTCTCCCAACTATGGCGGCCGGCTGCATCGAAACGACTTCGTTTGGCGCTCCTTATTTCTTCTTTTTGATTTAGTAATTTTTGAAGTGCTGTGTGTACCTGATCTTCCTGTAAGGGAACAGCAATACCATGCAAAGGAAATTCAGAAAAAAATTGTTGCTGCGCCGGGGTATCAGATGCGAGTACGAATAAGCCTGCCTGATAGTAGGTTATCAATTTATTAGAAAGTGCGATAACGTTATTGTAATCTTTTCCCTGTTCGATAGCAAGCCCAACATCAAATTCACAAACACACTTGTTAAGTTCTGATTGTTCTATTGGTGGAAGATATTTGATGAATTCATTCCCCTCGACAAACTCAGAAAAAAATGTCTCCTTCTTGTTTCCAATTAATGTGAGTTGAATTTTCCCGTGAAAATCCTTAATCGCAGGAATGAATTGCTCCAACCCCCGTTTAAAATTTACATTTTGTGAGAACCAAACAAGATGCAACGCATCATCATTTTTGCTTTCAACATAAGAAAATTGTTCTCCATTGAACAAATTCAAAATAACTTCCCAATCCTTCTTTTCAAACCCAAGATCGTCAATATGCCTTTCCTTCATCAGGGGCGCCGCAAATGTTACATAATCCATTTCAGGAAGGTATTCGTTCATCAGTAACCTGGTGAGTCTTTGATTATTTTTATTATCACCTTCTCCCGGATGATAATCCTCTACATCAAAACCAGTCCTGCATTGGAATCTTTTGCCGGCAACATAAGTTGGGTACAGTGCTCCGGGATTGTGCCCAATGATAAGGTCAAAATCCCCATCGATTCTTTCAATCTTACGCATCAACAAAATGTTCCTTCTTGTTACTGCCTGTGAGAGCATCCAGCCATGAAGTGGTATCATCCGTCCGAGCAACCTTAAAGCCGATTCCAGGAAAACACTCACTGCCCAGGGAATAAAGGGCTTTCGGCCTCCGTGAATAATATGCAACGTTGCTTTATTGAACTCCTCTTTGATCTGTTGATTGAATTGATAACTCCAGTTATCGAATTCGAAGCAAACTACCTCCACTTTGAATCCCTGCTGTAATGCAAGGCGTACTTCCTTTACCAAACGTGGATTGGTAGCGAAGTTGAGAGATGTTATAAAAAGTATGGAATGGATATCAGAGAATTTTCATTTGAAAGGCCGAACACAATTCCAGGAAACGCTTATGACACTTTTACTATCCTATCCTCTTGCAACCGGTAACGCTCTCCACTTTCATCGCATACCGCCTCTCCGTTGGTGCCGAAATGCAGCCGCACTCCACGCTCGCTCACCCACCCGATTTGCCGGGCAGGATTACCAACCATCAATGCAAACGGCTTGACAGGTTTTGTTACAACGGCACCCGCTCCTATCAGCGAATACTCTCCAATTTCGTTGCCACAAACAATGGTGGCATTTGCACCAATAGTCGCTCCTTTTTTCACCAGGGTATTCTTAAATTCTTCTTTACGTTCGATAAATCCACGCGGGTTGATCACATTTGTAAATACCATTGACGGGCCGAGGAATACACCGTCTTCACAATTGACACCTTTATAGACAGAAACATTATTCTGAATCTTCACTTTGTTGCCAATGACGACTGCATTGTCGATAAATACATTCTGGCCGATGTTGCAATAGTCTCCTATTATTGCCGACGGCATTACATGACAAAAGTGCCAGATCTTAGTACCGTTGCCAATGATGGCACCATCGTCAATGATGGCTGATGGATGTGAGAAATAGTTTTTCATTTTGTTGTTTTTGAATATATGGAATGACCGGCGGTCATTTTATCACAAGTGTAAGGAAGATTGCTCAGGATTGGTGGCATTCTTTACGTGGGAGGAAGAAAGACCGCTCCGCCTGCCTCTGGCAGTTATCCCTTCAGAGGGATGAAGAACCACCCCACCCTAAAGGGTACCCCTCCATGGGAGGGGAATTGGTGCATGAGGTCGCAGGAGGTTGTATAGTATGGAAATGTACCGTTATGCCGACAGGGCATAAAAAACGCATTGAACTCGGTAGTTCCCACTACATTTTCCGGTATATTCCCCTCCCATGGAGGGGTGTCCGCCACAGGCGGTTGGCTTGCTTCAACTCTCCTCCTCCTGCGGAGGAGCATCTGCCTCAGGCGGGCGGTATTGTTTTCCCGGAATCCACATCAAATGCAGGATGTCCATGAAGCCAAGTCATGACATCCGGCAACTTCTGCATTACCTCCTTAGTGCGAATATGAATTATAGTAAGTTCCAATGATCGTAAGTACTTATTCCGTCGCTCATCATACTCTTGCTTATTATCGTGGCTCTTACCGTCTATTTCTACCACCACCATGCATGATGTGCAAAAGAAATCAACAATGTAATTGCCCATTATCTTCTGCCGGTCAAAGTCAAGGCCTTTGAACCTTTTTTCTTTTCACCTCATTCCAAAACACGACCTCTGCCAGGTTACCTGCCTTCCTCAAGGCTTTGGCTCTTTCTTTCAATGCGGGATTGAAAGGAAGGATGAGATAATTTTTGAAACTACGGGATTGCATAATTTTCAGAAGGTGAATATGAAATCAGATGTGAATACCTATACGTACAGTAATAAAGTTTGGAAGAAGTAGCTGCCTAAATGGCGGGAGGAAAATCACCTTGTCCGCATGTAGTGGATACTCCGTCAACAGGAGGTGAATTCAGGATTGGTAAATCCTTTCAATGATTTCTACCGTCTTCATCCCTTCAAACCCATTGGCAGCAATGTTTCCACCATTCTGCAATACGTCTAACAGGTTTGCATACACTTTATCATGATTACTCATACTACCCACATAATGGCCGTAATGATTGGGTGGATTTCCTGCAGGCAACCCGCTGATCTCATACCCTTCAATATCCAGGTATTCCAGTTCATTCAGGTATTGACCACCGATCTTGACAGTCCCCTTTTCACCAAAGATCGCAAGTGAACCTTCCATATTTTTATTATGACTGTTCACAGTATAATTCATTGTACCTGTCATCCCATTCACAAATTCAAAAAGAACCATCCCCGTATCCTCAAACTCTATGATACCCTGGTGATGATAATTACGC
>CAZGNJ010000058.1:0-22191 GCA_964526985.1 uncultured Ginsengibacter sp.
AATGCTGCCCTGTCACGGCAGAGGTCGCGGGTTCGAGTCCCGTCCGGTCCGCAAAGCCTCACAATTTGTGGGGCTTTGTCATTATTGAAATATTATGTTTGCATAACTCCAAGTCAAACGGATAGTACTTTTTATAAAGGGTACACTGTAAATCCATTTGGAAGACAAGAACAAAATCGCCTTGGTTATGCAGATTCAACCACTCCTGAATAAGGGTTTCTTGTTCTATGTTGAATCCACATTTTGAAGCATGAAACCGAATTGTGGGTCAATCGTGTATAACCTGAGCATAGTACTTAATATGTTGTAATGGTAGTCCCAAAATAGTATGGGCGTGAAATAACCCTTGACGGTCTAAATATTTATTGCCGGTTAAAACGTTTTCTACTACCTGCTTGCCGTATATATGAATAATACCGAGCACTTCTTCCAGTTTTCCTCTTTCAAAAATCCCCGGGATTATAAACGACTTGTCCGACGAGAAATCGAGGTCTTCCTGTTTTACTTCTCAAAACACATAAGTGGGTATCAATGGTACTATATCGTTGGCTGTTTTCATACTTTGAAAATACCACAATTTAGGCAACACGAAATTCTATAGATTGATCTGTTAAATGAAATTTCAGGTACTTCAAATCATCCTTCGAATGAAAAAACTTCATTCATCAACTTTTGCAAAATCATTCAACTGTCTCCGCTTTGTACCCCGCACGTGCTACCGCAGCGATCACATCTGATTCCGTAACATCTTCTTTATTTACTTTCAGAATTTTCTTGGGATTGAGCGTATCTACTTTCCAATTCCCGCTTCCGAATGCCTCATTGAGGGTAGGTGTTACTTTTTCAATGCACGATCCGCACATAATGTTTGTCTTTACCGATACTTCTTTCATCGTTTTTTTTATTATTAATTATTAAAATTATTGTTTACAGTTTTATTCGTTTTAATCTCAGGCTGTTTGTAACCACACTCACACTGCTCAGGGCCATTGCTGCTCCTGCTATCATAGGGTTTAGTAGGAAGCCGCTAAATGGGTATAAGATTCCTGCCGCGATGGGAATACCGATCACATTGTAAATAAATGCCCAGAATAGATTTTGGCGGATGGTACGCACTGTTGATCTTGACAGGTGGATAGCCCTCGGTATCTTGTTGAGATCAGAAGAAATGATTGTCATCTTCGCTACATCAATTGCGATGTCGCTGCCTTTACCCATAGCGATACTTACATCGGCCTGGGCCAATGCATTGCTATCGTTGATACCATCACCAGCCATCGCTACAATTTTTCCTTCATTCTGTAATCCCTTGATGAAGGCTGCTTTGTCAGCAGGTAACATTCCTGCTTTGTAGTGTTCAATGTTGGCTTGCTGTGCCACTGCTTTCGCGGTAGCTTCGTTATCTCCGGTGAGCATATACACTTCAATACCTTCCTCTTTCAATGACTTCACAGCTTCTGCAGAAGTAGGTTTGATCTGATCTGAAATCGCTATGGCAGCCAGTGCATTGGTTTTATCAGCCAGCCATATTACAGTCTGTGCATTGTGTAGCCATTCTTCAGCGGCATCCTGCAATTCCTTTTCAAGAAGAACATTGTTTTCATTTAGCAGGGTAGGGCTACCCAAAAGGTAATGTTTGCTATTGTATTCAACTCTTACGCCTCTTCCGGGTAAATTTTCGAAATGACCGACAACAACAGCTTGTGCATTTTCAGATCTTAGAAAACGAACTACTGCCTGTGCCAATGGATGTTCGGATAATTGTTCAATGCTGAAAATCAGATTCGATACTTCATTCTTATCCGTTTCTTTTCCAAACTTTATTGCGGATACTTCCGGTTTACCTTCGGTAATGGTTCCGGTTTTATCAAGCACCAGCACATTTATTTTCCTGGATAATTCAAGGCTCTCAGCATCTTTTATCAGGATGCCTTGTTCAGCGCCTTTACCCATTCCGGCCATTATAGCTGTGGGAGTAGCCAGTCCCAATGCACACGGACATGCGATCACGAGTACGGTTACCAATGCAAGCATTCCCTGTGTCACAGCATTTTCTCCTCCTGCAATGATCCAGATGAGCAGGCTTAACACTGCAATGATCAAAACAACAGGTACAAAAATCGCCGCAACCTTATCAACAAGTTTCTGAACAGGAGCCTTGCTTCCCTGGGCTTCCTGCACCATGCGAATGATCTGGGCAAGAAGGGTATCGCCACCAACTTTCTCCGCTTCGAACTGAAAACTTCCGGTTTGGTTGATCGTACCGGAAAATACTTTAGCGCCTTTTATTTTTTCTACGGGTACCGGTTCACCACTGATCATACTTTCATCTACGAAAGAATTTCCTGAAATAACAGAACCATCTACTGCTATTTTTTCACCGGGCTTCACTACGATGATATCACCCACATTGATAGATGAAATCGGTACTTCATGTTGGTGTCCTTCTTCATTTAAAACAGTAACAGTCTTGGGTTGTAAGCCAATTAATTTCCTGATAGCAGAAGAGGTATTTCCTTTCGCTTTTTCTTCCAGCATTTTGCCAAGTAGAATGAAAGCGATCACCACCGCTGCCGCTTCGAAATAAACATGTGCCTCCAAACCCTTGCTGGTCCAGTATTCGGGAAATATAGTATTGAATACGCTAAAGATATATGCCACTCCGGTGCTGAGTGCTACAAGCGTGTCCATATTAGCGGAACGGTGCTTTGCCTGTTTCCATGCACCAACAAAAAACTGCCGGCCAAAAACAAGTACTACCGGCGTGGCTAATGCCCACATAATGAAGTTCGCATAAGGAATATGCATAAACACCATCGCGATCAGCACCAGTGGAATGGAAAGGACAATAGCGCCAATGGTGCGATTTCTGAGTGATGTATATTTTTTACGATGTGCGTCTTCCAGCACCTGGTTGGTGTCTTCAGATTCATCGATCACCAGATCGTAACCAACATTCTGCATAGCAGCTTTCATCTGCTGAGGATTTGTGATTGTTGGTACATATTCGATCAAAGCAGTTGCGTTTGCATAGTTTACATTGGTTTGAATGACTCCTGGCAAATTTTCCAAAGTGGTTTGAGAACTTACCGCGCAGGATGCACAACTCATGTTGAGAACCGGAAACGTCTTTTTCACTGTTTCCACACCATAACCAAGATCACGGATTTTTTTTACGGCCTCTGTTATCACTTCACTGCCATCGGCAGATGTGATCACGGCCATGTTATTATTCAATTCTACTTTATGTGAAGCAATGCCGGGAACATTTTGTAATCCTTTATCCACGATAAGTGCGCAATGCTCACTTTCTACTCCTGACAGAGGGAGAATGATTTCGCCGGTTGTATTTTCTGAATTTTTCATAGGACAAATTTCGCACAACAAAATTCCCATTACATACACAATTTTGGAATCATTGTATATATAATGGGAATTTATGCGAATGCAATAGTCTATTTTGCTGAATACGTTTTTTCTATAAACGCTTTCACGTTATCGTGTAGTTGTTTGAGAGATTCCTTGTGCAGGTAAACCATGTGTCCTGACATGTATTTGTGGTATTCAATATTCTTTTGCAATGCCTTAGGCATGGGGAGATGATGCATTTCATACACACCTTCGAAATATGGAGTACCCAGGTCGAAGTATCCCATGTTGAGCATCACTTTCATTTTTGGATCATAGATCATTGCCTGGGCGAGGTCATTCATTACATTCGGAAATCCTACATAACCTCTTCTTTTGAAATCCCATTGGCCTACATTTCCAAATGTCTTGTATTGCAGACTCTGACCGAAATCCAACTGGTCTCTTACATAATTATTAAAAGTAGAAGTAAATGCAGGCGTGATATAGGAATCCATAGGGTCATACTCCGGTTCTCCACCTAATGGATCAAAAGCATCTCCGGCATAACGACTGTCAAGTCTTCCGGTTATTTGCGCACTATCGCCAAGCAGGTTCTTTTCGAATACAGGACCTGAAATTCTCAGGCTTCCTTTTTCAATCAATGACTGATCAAGTCCGGTGTATTCGTGCAATTTCTTTGCAATGTTATGAAACGTAGCATCGTCAAGTGTAGCGCCTTTGGCGAGTGCAAGTGTATAATCTGTGAGTGCAAAATTTTCAACTTCCTTTAATAGCGATTCAAGGTCATTTCTTTGATTTGGAAGTTTGTGATGATACCAGGCTGTGGCTGTGAAAGAGGGCAGGAGCAATACGTAAGGAATATCAGAACCCACATTGGAAGACGCCAACTCTGACATATTACTGTATGATAGCAATTGAGAAAGCAGGATCACACCATTGAGTGCTATACCTCTGTCTTGCAACATGCGTGAAACAACTGCTGAACGGAAGGTGCCATAGCTTTCTCCGAAAAGATATTTGGGAGAATTCCACCGGTCGTTTTCTGTGATGAATTGTTGAATAAAATCTGTGAATGCTTTCCCATCCTGGTCTATACCAAAATAATCTTTTCCATCTCCGGCACCTCCCCGTGCTTTTGTAACCACCTCGCCAAACCCTGTACCCGGTGCATCAATAAAGACTAAATCACTTGCGTCTAACAGGCTGTAATCATTATTCACTGTTTTGAATGGAGCGCTTGTTCTTCCTTCTTCACTGATATAAACTTTTTGAGGGCCGAAACATCCCATGTGCAGCCAGATAGTAGCGCTGCCAGGGCCGCCGTTGTAAATAAAGGTGATAGGCCTTTTGCTCTTGTCCGTTCCTGATTTGAAATAAGCAACATAAGACATAGCAAGTACAGGTGTATCAATTGCATTGCGAAGTACCAATATTCCGGCTTTCGCTTCATACGAAATCGCCTGTCCTTCCACCGTTACAGTTCCATTGGTCATCGAGGATTGGGAATACTTGTAACTGAAGGGAGTGGCAGGTTTTTGCTCTACCGGAACATTTGTAGTAGTGGGAGGTTTCTCTTTGCGCTGTGCGAATGTGACAGAACTCGCCATTAGCATCATTGCACAAAACATCAATAATTGCTTACTCATTTTTTATTTATCGTTTAAAGGTTAAGAATTTGAAATTAAAGAATAACTATCTCTTTTATAAAAGGAAAAAGGCAAAACTTATGGTGTTTTGCCTTCGCTGGTTAATAATTTAATCCACTCCTCCTTTGCGGGTAGGAGAGCGCATTTCCGGCCATTTACCGGGTGCTCCTGTAAAAGGGCTTACAGGCAAAACTGACTTTTCGCGGTTAAAGAAACTGGGGTCCTCACTCGCCATGTATATCAAAATTGCTGCGAGTATGACATTTTTCTGAACATCATCGAAAACAATTTTATCATAAGTATCGAGGTTCGTGTGCCAAGTATCTGTGAAGTAAGCCCAACTAAGGCTGCTTAAAGAAAAACCTGGAGCACCGGCAGCTACGAAAGAAGCAAAGTCAGAACCTCCACCACCGGGGAATCCCGGGAAGGTAGATTTGATTTCTCCGCGAATGCTGTCAGGTACTGCATCAAGCCATCTCTGGAGGTACTCATAGGCATAAAGAAAGCCCTGTCCTGAAATGTCCTGTACACGCCCCGTTCCATTATCCTGGTTGAACAGGGCCTGCAATCCTTTGATAACTTCCGGATGATCTTCCACAAAAGCACGTGAACCATTTAATCCTTGTTCTTCGCTTCCCCAATGCCCAACTAAGATTGTTCTTTTCGGATTCGGATAATATTTTTTCAATAAACGCATAGCTTCCATCATCACTAAAGTACCTGTTCCATTATCAGTAGCTCCTGTGGCTCCATCCCATGAATCGAAATGTGCTGAAAGCATTACATATTCATTGGGCTTCTCTGTTCCTTTTATTTCTGCTACAGTGTTGAATGTAGGCTGCATACCTGTTTCGCGGCTATCTGCCTTGATGTTCATTTTTACAGGAGATCCGTTTTCTACCAATCTATATACAAGTCCATAATCTTCTAAAGCAATGTCCACGGTAGGAATATTTTTTGTATAAGCTCCAAAAATCTTATCGGCTCCCAGTGCCTTGCTCCAGTTGTTGGTGAGAATGCCTGCGGCTCCTGCTTTTTCAAGTGCTACGGGTAATGTACGTGAAGAATATCCTGCTTTGCGGAGCCTGCTGTTCCATGCTTTGGTGAGTTCATCACGTTCATCATGCATTTTCTTAACGGAATTCTCCGTACCGTATTCCTTCCAGTTGGCATCAGATCTTCCTGTCGGTTGCTCCATGCTGATCATTACGAATTTTCCTTTTACAGAAGTCATCCATTTCGTATAGGCAATGCTGTCAGCAAGGTCAGGAAATATGACCACATCAGCGGTTACCGTCTTACCCTTAGTGCCCGGGCTCCAGGCTAATTGAGTACCAGCCAGGGTTTTTACCCAGGGAGCTATCATGTCTATATGAGTGATCCCTCTTTCCCAACCACGCCATTCACCCCATTTTTCATTACGTGCTTCTATACCCCAGCCCTTGTATTTGGCCACAGCCCAGTCATGTGCCTGTTGCATTTTAGGAGAACCAACAAGCCTTGGGCCTATCTCGTCCATCAGTTCATGTGCAATTTGTTTGAGTTGTGAATTATTGGTTTCTTCATTGATCATGTTTTGGATAACAGGGTTGACAGCTTTTTTAGGCCGCTGAAAGTTTGGAAACTGTGCAAGTCCCGTGAGCCCCAAAAACAACAATAGTGTAAGCGTAGCGTAAAATCTTTTCATAATGCTGAAGTTTTGAATGATAAGGTTCTAAGATACGATGCATTGATGATTCGGTATTAAGTTTGTGATAAGTGGTTTGAAAAAATAAACATTGGCCGATATGAAAGAAAAAGTTGCTATCAAAAGGGTGTATGAAAAACCGGATGAGGCAGATGGGTACAGGATTCTGATCGATAGGCTGTGGCCTCGCGGACTCTCAAAGGAGACTGCTAAAGTAGATCTTTGGCTCAGGGAAATCTCTCCCTCTACGGAGTTGAGAAAATGGTTTGGACATGATCCGGAAAAGTGGAAGGAATTTCAGAAAAAGTATGGTGAGGAATTAAAAGGACACAAAGAGGAAATGTCCGTGATCAAAAGCAGGATGTCATCCGGTAAGGTGACTCTCGTTTATGCAGCGAAAGACGAAGAACACAATGATGCTGTGGTGTTACGACAGATGCTGAGCAAATGAAGAGATCAACAAGGCACAGTTCAGATTCTTAAAAACTATTTCTCAAAAACCTCTTTCACCTTATCTGCCACAGGGTGCTCTGCAGTAAAGTTGAAACCCAATATCGAAGCTATCGTCTGCGCAAATTGTTTTTGATACACCTGCATTTTTTGATTCACTTCTCCATTGGGTACAATGCCTGGTGCCATTACAGCAAACCAGATTTCATCACTTCCGATAGTGCCGGAGCCATGGTCAGTCCATTGTGATTTTATTTTATCGCCTCTGCCATGATCTGTAGTGATGAAGATGGCTGTTTTGTTTTTGTATCGTGGCCGGCTTTGAATATATTCCCACAGAACCTTAAGCCATGCATCAAACTGATGTGCCGCATCCAGGTACGAATTGTATTTTCCTTCATGGGCAAATTCATCTGTTTCTCCGTAAGCTATGTAGAGTACACGTGGCTTGTCTTTTTTCAATGCTTCGAATGCACTGTAATGTGTATATACATCGGGCACTTCACCGAGTCCCATGATCTTATAACAATCCCGCATCATGTTATTGATCAGGATTTCCCGGACATCAGGATGTTTTCCACCTACACTGTCAAATGCAGAATAAACAGGAAATCCGGAGCGTTGCTCATTCAGTATCCTGTCAAAGGCATCCCAGGCGCCAAATGCCATTACTTTTTTCTTAAAACCATTTTGCTTATTCAGGAATTCAAGCAGATTGGAGTTGGGGTTTGCCTTGTAGCTATTCGAATTAACCAAAGTATCTACGTAGCCGCATAATATCTCGCTATAGCCAGGGTAAGAAATCCAATAGGGATTAGACACATTCACTTTGTTACCAAGATCCCGGTTACCATATATTTGTCCATTATCCTTCAGGTAACTCCAGAAAAAGGGTAGTAGTTTCTCCCTTCGCTCACTTCCATTTTCCGCCCAGTATTTTTTATAAATATCCTTTCCCTTTCCTTCATTGTAGTCGTTGTTGTTGGCAATGGCTGAGTCCATTCCTCTGAAAACTTCCTGCCAGCGTAGCCCATCGGTGGTGATGAGCAGTACATTTTCAATTTTGTTTTGCGCGGTGCTGCTGAGGTGAAATGCCAGCAACAAAACACAGGCAAGTGTTCTCATGGTTATGTTTCGTTTTATTTTTCTGAAATAATCAATAGCCATCCTTTGTTTTTTTGAACAGGAATTGGATCACCAGGTATGAATTCTTTTTCTTCCTGGAAATTTTTCACAAAAGGTGCTTTAATCACTGCTTTATCTTTATCAATACTTAATTGTTTCCAATCTATATTTAGATGAATGGTAGTGTCACCTTTTGACCAACTTGCCAATGATATCAAGGCTTTCCCGGTTTTCATATAGGTAGTTACCAGCACATTAGCGTTGTCAGTAGTCACGGGAGTATTCGATACCCAATATCCAATCATTTTACTTCCTTCAATTCCAAAATCATCCCATACTTTCCAAATAGGACGTGGGTCTGCATTATCACTCCAGGGCATTCGATTGGTCATTCCATATACCATACCTCTCCATGCATTACCACCATTCTGCAGCATTTCACCCATCAACCCAAATGGAATGCCACTTACTTCCGTCAGGAAAAAATCAGGACCATTATTTTCGTAATCGAAATATTCACCAAACCAAAGCCTGTTGAGGTAGGGGAAATGTTCCATGTACAGATTAGCGCTGTTGTTATATCCATCTCTGTTATTGTATTGATTGGCAGAATGCAGGTCAATGATTCCCGGATGTCCATCCTTTGTCAATACGCGTTTGATGCGCTTCATAGTTACCCTATCGAAGGCAACATCGTCCAGGTAAATTCCGTCTATGCCTACATGTTGGGTCAGCCAGTTCATGCCTTCCACATAGTAATTGTGCCAGCGATTCATGCCACTGTTGATGATGGCGGCATCTTTGATCTCAGGTACAAACCATGCAGCAATGTAGTTGCTGTCCAGGTGTTCCTGTAGCCAACTGTATCCGCCTCCCTTACCCGGTGAATAGATTTCAGTACCCAGGCTTCGTAATGCGAAAGTTTCATACGCATGGTTGCTGAGTTCACGAATCGTATTGTAGATTTTTACTTTCAGTCCAAGATGGTGTGCGGAGTCAATATACGCTTTCATCTTCGGCCATGCAATAAATGGATAGTTGATCCACGGATTAATGGCAGTAGCATGATGAATATTGATGATGGTAGCGCCTGTAGCCTTGATGGTATCCACAGGTTTGTAGGCGTGAAAGAAACGGGTCTTCCACTGGAAGTCTGTATTTAGTGTATGGAATGGTGTTATAAGTAAGTTGAAATTGAAATAAAGTGTATCGCCTTTCTTTAGTTTTCTTGTACCACTGTAGCACTGAACAGTGGCCGTATTGCCATTCTCATAAATTTTAATACCTCCCTTATTTCCATTTCCCCATGAAACCGGCAGTAACAGTGGTTTTTGCAAATAGAAATTGGTATTAAGTGGTCGTGTATAGTGCTGATCGCGCAGAGAAAATTGCAACCCGCCGTTTACACTTCCGATCCAGCCACCGTCCTGGTTTTTGTGGGCTACATCCCATTTCCAGTCTATACTTCCGGGACGTACACCGCCTTTTTCTCCAAGTCCCATAAAGTATTTGGCAAAGGATTTCTTTACAGGAATTTCCAAAAAGATGTCATCTACCTGCATGTCTTTTCCTGCAATGAGTTCAACGGAATATGTATTGAAACCATCAAATTCAAGAGCGCCACTGACAACCATTTTCAGATCACCATACCTGGAAGTAGATCGCCATTTTACAGTGCCTTCTTCCTCGTCGGTCACTGCAAATGAGAGTTGAATGGGGCTGATCAAAACACCGTTAGCGGAGCGGACTTTAAACTGCATGGCTCTGTCCAATATGTTCTCAGGATGGTCATTGTAAGAAGTCATGGTCTCATCGAAATAGCTGAGGATAGACTCCGGTAGCCCGGTCAGGCCAATGATAAGTTTTCTGCCGAGGAGTGAAATTTCTCTTCCTTTTACTTCCAGTGGAGTGTAAGGTGCGATTACTGTGTTTTTCTGAGCCATTACCGAGTTGAGCCAGGGTAGTCTTGTGATCTTCCAGGGTTGAATGGCATTGCCCTCTTCGACCTTTGAGGAAGTAACCTTTAATTGAATCGAAATTTTCTTCGGAGGATAATTTTTGCAGTTGACGGTAACGGTACCTTTATAAATACCCGGCTTTGCAGCAACAGGTACATTGATGCCGCACCAGAGTGACTGAATATTTCCGGCAGGGATGTTCACCGTTTTGTTGAAATGTTTTCCGGTATAATCAATGCCCCCGGTATTGATGCAATACATTTCCGATTTCGAAATGGTACCGGAGGTTCCCCTGAGATCGCTGAAAGAAACAGTTACGTTCTTGAGGAATTGAAACGCGTATATGCCTAACTGATAGGAAAAGTTTTCACCACGTGCAGCCGTATCAGAAAAAGTGAATTGCGGCTTTTCGATCCATCGCTTAGGAATGAAATGAGTGTTTCGGATAGAGTGCAACCGGTCTTCAGGAAAAACAAGATAGCCTTTGTTTGCATTCTTAATAACAAGAGCGGAGATTTCTTTATCACTTGCTTTTACCTCCATTGGGTAAAAGGTATTGAATGAGTCGACCGCCTCAAACCGCTCTAGTAAGGCTACAGGCAGATGGTCCATTTTCCTGACTTCACTCAACCAATCTGGTGAAGGCGTGTAATTATTTTTGGCATAGACACTGGTAGGGTAGTTGTTGCTTCCCTTGTTCTTAAATGGCAGGTAATAGATGTAGTAGGTGCCACCTTCGGGAAATGATTCGAAAATTATCTTTCCGGTATCAGCAGAAAGCGCTTCTACCTTTATGTTCGTTACCTGCCTGCCTTGTGAGCTGTCGATAATGATAATGCCCTTCTCTTGTGGATGATGATCCATTCTATACCAGGGAAGAATGGCCAGGGCAGCCTGGTTACCTCCCGGCACTCTTACTACAGCACGATGGTTGCCGAGTGAATCTGCGTCCCAGCATTCATTGCAATAGATCCTTTGCACTTCTTGTGCACGGGATGAAATAAATAAAATGGAAAGGGCTAAGGTGGATATAAATTTATTCATGTATAGATATCAGTTCTCAATTTTTAAAAACCCAACAAAAATCTTTCAATCACTCTCTGATATATTTTAGCTGAGTTCATTTTCTCATTCCTGCCATGTCATCCATATTCTCTGGCATTTTTAAGGCCGGGCGAAACAGTTTCATCTGCAAAAATGCGATTTGAGTTGAAAGATTTTTTCTGTAAGTATCCGTGGCTAATCGTGAAAGTATTGAAATGCAGAACCACAAACTGCCGCCGGAATTTTCTTCAGTGAATTTTTCCGAAGCAATACGGTTAGCAGGAATGAAGCAACTGCCTTTTAATAATTTCATGACGGTAAAAGTAAAGAATAATTGGGCAGGGTAGCAGTTGATCCGGGTTAAGAACAGAAAATCCTTCTACATAAACTATGTATTTTATTCTGATTATTAGAATGTAAATTCTTAATTTTATACAGGCTCTGCGCTTCGTTAAGCGTAACATCAAATCCAATTTTCTCTGACGAGTCCTACTAACCTTTATTTCTTACCCCCAAATAATGTTAGTTATGGAAGGTTCAACATTTCAGGAAAAATCAGAATTACAAAAAAATAAGCAGTTGTTTCAATGGCAGAACAGGTTGATGCCCTGGATGATCGCAGTTCCATCAGTGCTGATATGTGCATTCATTATCATTGGTACTGTCAAACTAAATGGCTTTGAGAAATTTGTTTATAAAGGGAATGCGGACAGGTCAGAGTTGGAGATACCTGCACCCACTGATTCAGGATTTCAGAATGCGAAATATTTAGAATGGTATTCACTGGTAAAGATGGAGGAACTAAGCATCAATCGCAGGTACAACCAGGGAGGTGTGCTGCTGATGTCGAGAATCTATATTAAATACCTGGGATTTTTTACAGGTATGATCCTGGCCATTGTTGGTTCTGTGTTCATTATATCTAAATTGAAAGAAGAAGTTACAGAGTTAGAAGGTAGTGTGCAGGAAAAAACAAAATTCAAATTAGTATCATCTTCACCGGGTATCATCTTTGGCTTGATGGGTACCGTATTGATGATGACCACTATTCTTACCCATTCGGAAATTACAGTAAAAGATATGCCCCTGTACCTGAATACTTATAATATTTCAGGAACGCAAAAAGCGCCTGAAAATTCGGGGAAGCAGGTAAAGAAAGGTAAGATTGACCCATCAGAAATTGATGAGTATATGGAGGGATTAGACTCAGCGAAATAGAAAAATTCTTTTCACCCCTAAATGAAAACCCATGATCTCAAAAATCATAATCATTGCTGGTATGATGCTTTGTTCCATTGATTGCATGAGCCAGAAGAAAGTAGATCGTCAATATTTTATTGACTTACTCAATGCAGGTGCTTACGAAAAGGCATTTGACTCGGCTATCAAACTGAGAAAAGAAGTCTATGGTAAGAATGCCGTGGTGGATTATTTTATAGCCAAAAGCCTTTGTCTTGATGGCCACCCAAAGAGTGCTGTGATCTGCTTCAACAAGATCATTAGCAATTTTAAACTGGAAGGGAGTAAGAAGACTTTTATAGAAAAAGAGATCATTTCATGCAATCAAACTCCCGATTCGCAGGAGGTAACTGTTTCTGCAAACCCTGATTTTAGTTACATCAGCAATATAACATTACCAGAGGCAAGTGTGGGAGGGAAGTTGGGAAGGGTATATGATTGCTTCAGTGGAAATCAGACGATCAACCTGGCTAAGATGGTTTCATCGGAGGAATTGGAATCGAGGTTGTTTCCTGTTGATCAGAAAATGAAAGCTGTTCAAAAGGTCAGGAGTATTGTAGGCGATCAATACAGGATTGACACAGCACGGAGATATGTGTTTGTTTCCTCAAAAAAATTTCCGTTGGCCAGTGTAAGTGAAGCGGCCGACAGACTGGAGAAAGCATTTCAATTCTTCATTGATTTTTATGAATTGAGACCGCCAGATAAATTATTAACTGTCTATATTCTCGGAGATCAGAAAACCCTGAGACAAACAGCGGAATTAGTGCACGGAATTGAATTGCCGCTGGCGAATATCGGGTATTCTAACCTGTCAGACCTGAGTTTGCTCGGATTGGGTGATTCAAAACATCTCGGCACATTGTATCATGAGTTATTCCATTTGCTGATAAGAACCGATGTCGGAGATATACCTGCTTTCCTGGATGAAGGACTTGCCAGTTTGTACTCCGTCAGCAGTTGGGATAATGGTGTTTTAAAGGGAGATTACAGACCGTGGAGGTTGGAAGATTTGAAGAAGGCAAGTTATTCGAGAGACAGGTTTTTGCAAGTGCCTGCATTGGATAGGCTGATCAATTATAGCTGGGAAGAATTTGACGGTTCAGGAACAAGAAATATTTGCCAGGTGGCCATCAACTATGCGTTGTCAAATTTCCTGATGATCTATCTGCAGGAAAAGGGACTGTTACAAAAAACTGTAAACGCCTACAAGGCAAGACCATTCGTGCCGGCTGATTCATCAGATATAAAATCCAATGTGAAGATTTTTGAAGAAGTAGTAAATGAGCCTGTGAATTCTTTTGCACGAAAGTTTGGTGATTGGTTCAAACAACAATATCAATTCAATCTCTTTGAGAGAAATGAATGGAGCGGCAATTCTACTTTAAGTATGGAGAAAAAATTTGAGCAGGCAAGAACTCTACTGTATAGTGTTGATGAAAATGTGTACAAATTCAAAAATCCAAAGGCATTTAAGATATTACAAAAAGAGCTGGATTCTTTGCAGAGTGAATACAGCAAATTACCGCGAAATACCAATCAATATTTCGAGAATGCTCCTGCTAATGTGGTTCAACAAAGTCAAACCATTTCTCCGGCAGAAATTAAAAGGAAGGAAATAGAACAAAGACTTTTGGCATTTGAAAAGAAACTCAGGAAATTGATTTTTGACAATACACCTAAGACTGCCAATTAATGAATTGTTTTTTTCTGTTCGTAAAGTTACATTTCGAAAGAGGTTAAGGCCAGATAGCTGCATTGATTGTTTTTCAATAAAGGCAAACTAATTGCAGCAGTTTGAGAGACTCAATGGACAAAATAAAGAACCGCCGGAAAATCTTTCCGGCGGCAGAAAAATCGATAAGTTTAAGTGAATTACATGTGTGCCTGCAGCTTTTTTACAAAGTTAGCCTTGGGTTGGCTGCCTACAAGTTTGTCCACTACCTTACCACCTTTTACAAAAAGGATAGCAGGAATACTTGTAATTCCGTACTGTACGCTGAGTTCCGGGTTTTTATCTACGTCCACTTTTCCGATATTCACTTTTCCATCATATTCTTTTGAAAGTTCTTCCACTACCGGTCCGATAGCGCGGCAAGGGCCACACCATTCTGCCCAAAAGTCAATCATTGAAAGTTTATCAGAACTGAGTACTTTTTCCTGAAAATTCGCATCTGTAAATTCCTGAGCCATGATTTTTTGATTTTAATATGATTAATAAACTTTGATTAGGGTATGCAAAGTTATTGCCAATGAACAAAACACGAAAATATGGCAGGGTTTCTTTATACACATAAAGTGAATGTTCCCGGCATTGATACTTTCCACTATTTTGGGGAAATACCTGAATAGGATTTAACCTATTGGAAGAATGAGCATTCAATCTTCAGAATACCTATAGAAAATACTTACGTTCCTGGCTGAGTTTGAATGTATGCAGATCGCTATTTACCATTTCTTTCACCATTTCCTGCAAGGTACATTTCGGTGTCCATCCCAGTTTTTGCTTCGCTTTGGTGGCATCTCCAATCAAAAGATCTACTTCTGTAGGCCTGTAATAATTGGAATCAATTGCAACTACCGCTTTTCCTTTTTCAAGTTGATATTTAGAATCCGAACATGAAACTACGTATCCTTTCTCCTGTTCTCCCTCGCCGCGAAACTCAATGGTAATACCGGCTTCTGCAAATGCAGAAAGGGTAAAATCGCGCACCGTAGTGGTAATTCCTGTGGCCAGTACAAAATCCTCCGGTTGATCTTGCTGCAATATCCTCCACATACCTTCGACATAATCTCTTGCATGGCCCCAATCACGTTTGGCATCAAGGTTTCCAAGGTAAAGTGTATCCTGCATTCCTAATGCGATGGCAGCTACACCACGTGTGATCTTACGAGTTACAAATGTTTCACCCCGTAATGGACTTTCATGATTGAATAATATTCCATTACATGCAAACATATTATAAGCTTCCCGGTAATTGACTACGATCCAGTATCCATAAAGCTTTGCTACACCATAGGGACTGCGCGGATAAAAAGGTGTCGTTTCCTTTTGCGGTACTTCCTGCACCAGTCCAAACAATTCGGAGGTAGATGCCTGGTAAAACCTTGTTTTTTGTTCCAATTTGAGAATACGAATGGCTTCGAGCAGCCTTAAAGTGCCTATGCCGTCAGCATTTGCTGTGTATTCCGGTGATTCAAAACTCACCTTCACATGACTCATCGCACCAAGATTGTATATTTCATCCGGCTGTGTTTCCTGCACTATGCGGATGAGATTGGTACTGTCTGTCAGATCGCCATAGTGCAACTTGAAATTCGCATTATTGACATGCGGATCTACATAAAGATGATCGATCCGGTGGGTGTTGATCAGTGAAGACCTTCTTTTGACGCCATGGACCATATATCCTTTGGATAGCAGTAGTTCTGCAAGATAAGCGCCGTCCTGCCCGGTTATTCCTGTGATGAGAGCTGTTTTCATTTACAAAATTTCGGTGCAATGTTATGAAAAATTCTGATAGCAGATAACAGGCTGATTGCGGAAAATACTGCTTTCAAAGCTGGATTCAGGTATTATTGCGCATCGTCTCAGAATATAAATTTGATTGACTAAACAATGTCCAATAAATGGCAATATGCAAACGTTTATTGAAACAGAATCCGGGGCAGTATCCAATAATCCTAAAGCCCAAGCCGATGAAAAATCTTTACTTATTCATACTTATTCTCCTGTCAATTATTTCGCTTGATGCAGCAGCGCAACCATGTACGGCGTTGAATGCAACATTTCAAACTTATGAATCAAGGTGCGCGGCTACAGGAGCCATCAAAGTTTTTCCAACCGGCGGATCAGGAAGTTACAAGTACAAAGTAACCGGTCCTGTTATTACAAACTTTACCACTACAGATTCCATCACCGGACTTGCAGCAGGAAGCTATACAGTGGAAGTGGTGGATGTGAGCACCAACTGTAAATTTACTGCAAGCAACGTTACAGTGAGTGGCGATTACGCCGATCCGAGATTTGTGTTGAAAACAGTAAGTGTATCATGCGATAACGGTGTTAATGGATCCATCATGGTGGATGGATTAGATAAGGGTAGGGCTCCTTACTCATTTTCCATTGTTGCACCTTCACCAATGGGAATCGGAACCACCAATGGAACCGGTATCTTCACGGGACTGATGGCAGGCGACTACAGTATCAGGCTGACCGACTCTTGTGGCGGTATTCAAACGAGAACAGTAAGCATTGAAAATTATACATGGCGAATCGATTCTTATTCCTTTACAAAATTTTCGTGTGATTCGGCTTATGGCTATATCAAAGTAGTTGACAGCCGAGGCAATACAAGTACTACCACCGGTATAAGTGGAATGACTTACGGCATTGTAACAGCGCCAGGTGATACGATTTGGTCTTCTGATCCGAATTTCAGATTTTATGTGAATGGAGTTCCCAGCATAGCGGCTCTTGCCAAAGATGCCTGTGGAAACATCAAGTCAGTGACCACTTCCCTGTTTCTGTTCCCAAGCCTTGGATCTTCGGTTACAATTTCTGATAAGACTTGTACAAACTTTAAGGCTACTGTAACTGATATCAAAAACTTTTATGGTGCTACCTTCTGCATTTATGACGAGAATGGTGATGAAGTAGATTGTAATACCACCGGTGAATTTATCGGGCTTCCTTATGGTTCTTATTGTATTAAGGCGCATGATGGATGTACCGACTCTACTATTACAAGATGCTTTACGGTGAGTGCACCTATTCCATCTGTAGCAAATGATGTGTTGATCTCGAATAAGACTTGTAATACGTTTACTGCAACCATTACAGGCCAGACAAACCTGACCTCCCCGGTCTATTGTATTTTCAACAGTTCCAATGTATTGATGGGATGTAATGCCACAGGCGTGTTTACGAACCTTCCTTATGGAGATTATTGTATTGCTACCAGGGATGGATGTATTGACACCACTATCACAAGATGTATTTCAGTTAGGCAACCGCGTCCTCACATACCGGACGTTATTGTACCTGCTTATGTGAATTGTGTGAATTTCGGATTAGATATTGATGGAGACACATTGACAAGTCCAACCTTTTGTTTGACAGATACTTTTGGAGTTGTAATTGCATGTAACAGTACCGGGATATTTGATAGTATTCCATTGGGAAGCTATTGTATTACCGTTCATGATGGCTGTGTTGATACAACGATTCAAAGATGTTTCAGTGTAGGCCCGCCAACTATTGCCAACGATGTAACCGTAAGTATTTCAGGTAAGACCTGTACTACATTTACTGCTACAGTAAGCACAAGTAATTTGAGTGGTGGTTCATTTTGTCTGTATGATGCTCTGGATAATTTAGTGCTGTGTGATAGTTCAGGAATATTTACTAACCTGGCTTATGGTACCTATTGCATCAAGGCTCATGCTTCGTGCCCTGACACCACTGTAACAACTTGTTTTTCGGCAACTCCTCCGGTGCCTGCTGTTGATGCGTCGGTAGTTCTAAGCGGAAAGACCTGTGACAAATTCACTGCAACAATTTCAGGGCAGCAAAACCTGACAAACCCAACTTATTACCTGGTGAATAATGCAGGTGATACGATCAGTAATAATTCAACCGGTCTATTTGCAGATCTACTTTATGGGGATTATTGTATCCTCATAAAAGATGGTTGTTATGACACCACCATTCAGAGGTGTTTTACAGCAAGTGCCCCGGTTTTTGATTTGACAGCAAGTGCGGCTAAATCATGTAACTATGGCTTCAGCAAGTTTACTATTAGTTGTAATACTTATCCTGTAGGTATCGCAATATATGATACGACCAATACGATGATTTATTCCAAGACTATCACCGGCACCACTGTGGTGGATAGTATTCCGGAATTACCTGCTGGATACGAATATAAAATAGTAGGGATAGATGCCTGCGGCAATATAGATTCTGCTAAACTGTCACCGGTAGTAGGGTATCTGAATCATAGTGTGGCGGTACAGCAAAAATGTCCGGGATCGGAATGGGTTAACGGATCCGGAAATATCAACGCCACTGTAACGACCAATACTGGTTCTATCACTGTTAGGATCATTAGTAAAAATGGTATTTCACTGTCACCATTCCTGACACCCGATGTAGTAGTAGATTCCGTTTACACATACCAGGATATGGAACCTGCCACTTATGTGGTTCGGTACAATACCAATGATGGATGTAACAGGTATTTTTATGATACTGTAATAGTGCGTCCTTATGCCTATCCAAACCTCAGCCGTTCTTCCGCATATCAGTGTGATGTCAATGGTTTTAGTGTAAGCGCAGTCGTTACGGATGGGGTGGGGCCATTTACCTACGAGATCATAGGTAGTTCTCCATCTGTTCCATCTATAGTAGCTCCTCCTCAGAGTAGTCCGTTGTTTACTATTGATAATGGCAGTACTTATTCACTGATCCGTCTTCGTGCTCTGGATGCCTGCGGCAATGCCACACTGGGTGATGCCAGTGTGTTACCTCTGGATAATAGTGGAATCAGAGTTTCGGAAAATTGTATCGGTGCAGAGTCTATTTTGAAAATTGACACTATCTACAACAGTACTGTAGGCTGGTATTACAAAAAGAATAAAGCAGACACGGACAGCACTTATCTTGGTAGCGGATTTCAGTTGCATGTAAACCCGCTTACCTACTCCGATACCGGTTACTATTATTGCCTGGTTGATTTGAATAATGGTTGTATCAACAGGAATTACGGTTATCAACTTTCAGGGAATTGTTATCCGGTACTACCCACATTGCAGTTAGAGTTTACAGGAAGGATGATGGAGGAAAAATCTCACCTGAACTGGTCACTGCGCAATGATGCGGGCTTGCAAAGAATTTATGTAGAAAAGAAAAACGGAGATAATTTTGAAACCATCGGTTCTGTTGCAGCAGCAGACTATACCTCACCTGGACAATATCGATTTACTGATGAACAGCCATCGCATGAAAATTTCTACAGGTTGCGATTGCAATTTGAAAATGGAAAGATAGTTTATAGCAATACGATCCGCCTGACCATGAACCAGAATGGAAACGTACGAGTGTATCCTAATCCTGCTGTGAAGATGGTTACCATTGATTTTGGTGGTAAAATGAATTCAGGAATGTGGCAGGTAGAACTTATGAATGCTGCTTCGCAATCAGTAATAGTTAAGGGAGTGGTTACAGGTTCAAGTTATACGATCCATCGCACTCCTGCTATGGCAGCAGGAATGTATATTCTTAAAGCAACTGATCTGAAAACGGGAATGACCTATAACTTTAAAGTGATCTTTAATAACCAATAAAGAAATGGTTAGGCGGTAAAATATAAATTCTTATTCAATATTTGGATAGTAGAGGAATTATTATTGATAACAGGATTTACTAACCATGTCCTGTTTCATTCTCAGTTAGATTCCAGCAAATATTTGATACTGACCAAGAGCATACTTTAGTCAAATTCAGAAATCCTAACTTTGAGTATGCTTTCGAAGAGAGATCATATAAACTATTGGATTACTGCTTCTGATGAAGACTGGGAACGTGGGGTGTATATGTATGAAAATGCGGATTATGTATTTTGTTTGTTCTGCATTCATTTATCAATAGAAAAACTAAGCAAGGACATCTGGGTAAAAGAGAATCAGAATAATAATTACCCTCCCCGCATTCATGAAATATAACATATTCTTGCTGATACTTCTTTTTTACCGGACGTCACACAAAGTCTGTTTATAGATAATATTCAGAAGTATCAGATAGAAGGAAGATATCCTGACTACAAGCGGTTGATTTATGCTTATACTACTAGGGCATACACAGAAGATTTATTGGAAAGTGCCAAAAAATTGAAGAAATGTTTACAAGACATGCTATCCTGAAAGCAGTGCAGGAATTTGCAAATAGTGCCAAAGAAAATGAAGTTAGCATTGACAGAATTTTATTGTTTGGCAGTTATGCAAAGGGATGTCCTCATGAATATAGTGATATTGACCTGGCAGTTTTTTCACAACAATTTTCAGACAATCATTTTGAAAATAATAAGACCATTCAATTTGTAAAGCGTTTACCTCAAATGCAACTTCATCTTTACCCGGTTAGGAAATATTATGAAAATGATTTTGTACAGGAAATAAAGAAACATGCCATAGATCTGACTGAACTATCAAAACTGGTTATAAAATGATCTTTTCTGTTGAGAAAAACTCAGTGTTGGGTGTGGGGGTACTCACTCATAACACAAGAAATCAATCACTCTAATGCTTTCAAACTTTGCTCTATCACATTGATCTTTTCCAGGGCATCTGCTTTCTTCTTCCTTTCCAACTCCACTACTTCAGGCTTCGCATTCTGAACGAACTTTTCATTGGATAATTTTTTGTCAACGCTGATGAGGAATCCTTTCAGGTATTCAAGATCTTTCTGAAGCTGATCTTTTTGTTCACCCGTGTCAACTTCCTTTTCTGTTACCAAATGGAGTTTTTCATTGCCGCATATTACTTGTACTGCATTGCCTTCCGGACCTGAATTCAGATGAATCGCAGAGGCATACACCTGCTTCTGTAACAAGGCGCTGATTGCTTCATAATTCTTTTCTGAATTCGTTTCAATATAAAGTGCAATGGGTTCTTTCTGTTGCAGTTTAAATTTATTCCGGGCATCACGGATGGCTGTTATTAGATTTTTAAGATGGTCTGCATCTTTCAAAATTTCATTTTCAGCTTTTCCTGCTGATGGATTCAAAGTCATCATCAGATCAGTGTCTCTATCATCAAGAATGTGATAAATTTCTTCTGTAATGAAAGGCATGAATGGATGCATCATTTGCAACAGGCTATCAAAATACCGGATAGTCTTTTGATAGGTGTCTTTGGAAATAGAAGTTCCATACGCCGGTTTTATCCACTCCAGGTACCAACTACAGAAATCATCCCAAACGAGAGAATAGATTGTTTTCAGAGCCTCGCTCAGCCGGTATTGTGCTATCAGTTCATTCACGATAGTTCTTGAGTCACTGAGTTTTGCTTCGAACCATTGCGTAGCAAATAATTCAGATGCATCTTCTCTTTCATTCTTGCCGAAATCAGAATGGTTACTCCACATACGAATCAACTTCAAAGCATTCCAAATTTTATTATTGAAATGCTTGCCCTGTTCAAGGCTTGCTTCATCAAAGAGCAGATCATTTCCCGCAGGGGAAGATATCATTATCCCAAACCTTACCGCGTCGGCTCCGTATTCATGAATCAGTTGAAGCAAATCGGGACTGTTACCTAAACTCTTGCTCATCTTACGACCAAGATTATCACGCACCATACCCGTGAAGTAAACATCGGTGAATGGCTTCTTTCCCGAAAATTTCATACCTGCCATGATCATGCGTGCTACCCAAAAGAAGATGATATCCTGGCCTGTTACTAAAACTGTGGTAGGATAATAATACTTGTAGTCCTGATTTTCCGGGTTTGTGATGCCTTTGAATACTTGTATGGGCCAGAGCCATGAAGAAAACCAGGTATCCAATACATCATTGTCTTGCCGAAGAATGACAGATTCTTTCAGTCCATATTTCGTTCTGGCTACACCTTCCGATTCTCCAACATAAACATTTCCTTCTTCATCATACCA
>CAZGNJ010000059.1:0-21747 GCA_964526985.1 uncultured Ginsengibacter sp.
ACAATTGGGGTATTGAGTTCCCTTATTCTATCACCGGTTTCATAACTGTCAATCTTGAAAATATCTTCCTGAATAAATAGGAGTGTTTTTGACCTCTACTTATGCCTTCAAATTCTTTAACTTTGCATCCTTTTATTTTTAAAAAACGCAGGGGTATAATAATGGACAAGCGGTACAGAGAATTCAGCCAGTTGGAACTGACAAAATTTGCTGAAGAAATATTAGACTTTTGGAATAGCGAACATGTATTTGAAGCAAGTGTTACCAACAGAAATGGCAAGCCATCTTTCGTATTTTATGAAGGCCCGCCAAGTGCGAACGGAATGCCTGGTATTCACCATGTAATTTCAAGGACATTGAAAGATCTCGTTTGCCGGTACAAGACCATGCAGGGATTCCGCGTACAGCGCAAAGGAGGATGGGATACCCATGGACTACCAGTAGAGTTGGGTGTAGAAAAATTGCTTGGAATTACCAAAGAAGATATCGGTGTAAAAATCTCTGTGGAAGAGTATAATAAAGTTTGCCGCAGAGAAGTATTAAAATATAAAGATAAGTGGGACGACTTAACGCGAAAAATGGGTTATTGGGTTGATCTCAACGATCCATACATCACCTTCGAGAATAATTATATTGAAACATTGTGGTGGTGCCTGAAAGAATTATATAAGAAAGGTTATCTCTACGAGAGCGTAAGCATCCAGCCTTATTCACCTGCCGCGGGTACTGGTCTGAGTTCTCACGAATTGAATCAACCCGGTACTTATAAAGATGTAAAGGATACCAGTGCCACTGTAATGTTCAAGTGTGTAAGAGATCAGAAGAGTGAATTCTTATTTGCAGAAAAAGAAAATGACGAAGTATTCTTTCTCGCATGGACTACCACTCCGTGGACCTTACCATCCAACCTGGGACTGACCGTTGGTGCTAATATTAGTTATGCACTCATCAAGACTTTCAATCCTTACACACATCTACCGATTCATGTTGTTGTCGCAAGTGAACTGGTGAAGAATTATTTTAAGATTGAAGGAAAGGATGGAGACTTAAATGCTTACACAAAGGATGATAAATTGATCCCTTGGGTCGTCCTCTCAGAATTTAAAGGTGCAGAGTTGGAAGGTGTCTCTTATGAACAATTGATGCCTTTTGAAGCCAGTACAGTTGAAAAGATCAGAGAGATCACTCCGGGGGCAGAACCTTTCAAAATTGTCATTGGCGATTTCGTGACCACAGAAGATGGTACCGGTATCGTACATACAGCACCTGCATTTGGTGCAGATGACTTTAAGGTGGGCAAAAAAAATAATCTGGGGATATTGACCCTTGTTGACAAAGAAGGAAAATTTGTGGATGGAGTTGGTGAATTCAGCGGGCGTTTTGTAAAGGATTATAAAGATGATCCTGCTTATGTCGATGTGAACGTCGACATCTCTGTAAAATTGAAAAAGGAGAATCGTGCCTTCAAAGTAGAAAAATATGAACACAGTTATCCGCATTGCTGGCGTACCGACAAGCCGGTAATTTATTATCCGCTTGATGCATGGTTTATCAAAACAACTGCAGCAAAAGACCGGATGATCGAATTGAACAAAACCATCAATTGGAAACCTGCATCTACCGGCACTGGACGTTTTGGGAACTGGTTGGAAAATATGGTGGACTGGAATCTTA
The DNA here is from genome assembly GCA_964526985.1 of uncultured Ginsengibacter sp. Taxonomy (GTDB): domain Bacteria; phylum Bacteroidota; class Bacteroidia; order Chitinophagales; family Chitinophagaceae; genus Ginsengibacter. The sequence goes on from CAZGNJ010000059.1 coordinate 1,675, forward strand.
GCCGCAGCCGCTTCTGGGGTACACCACTACCCGTTTGGAGAACAGAAGATGCTTCAGAAGAAATATGTATCGGATCAATAAGTGAATTGAAAGAAAAGATTCATGATTCCATTCAGAAGGGATATATTAAAATCTCACCTGAGTTCAAAAATGAAGATGCCTTTATTGAGAAACTCGTTGCTGATTTACATAAGCCGTATGTGGATGAAATCATACTCGCATCACCATCCGGAATACCAATGAAGAGGGTTCCCGATCTTATCGACGTTTGGTTCGATAGTGGTGCTATGCCTTATGCACAATGGCATTATCCTTTTGAAAACGTTGAAACTTTCAAGAATAATTTTCCCGCCGATTTCATTGCAGAGGGAGTAGATCAGACAAGAGGCTGGTTTTATACTTTACATGTATTGGGTGCCTTATTATTTGATAGTGTTGCCTACAAGACTGTGGTCAGCAATGGCCTGGTATTGGATAAGAATGGCAACAAAATGAGTAAGCGTGTTGGTAATGTTGTGGATCCATTTGAAACGTTGCAGAAATACGGGCCCGATGCTACCCGATGGTATCTTATCACCAATGCCAGTCCATGGGATAGCCTTCGTTTTGATGTGGAAGGAATTAAAGAAGTGCAACGTAAATTTTTCGGTACACTTTACAATACCTACCAATTCCTGGCATTGTATGCCAATATCGATAAATTCAATGGAGATGAACCTCTCATCCCGTTGAATGAGCGCCCGGAAATCGACCAATGGATATTGTCCACTTTACATTCATTGACAGAAGAAGTAACACAAAATTTTGATGCGTATGAGCCTACAACAGCCGGAAGAGCTATTGAAACATTTGTCAATGATCAGTTGAGTAACTGGTATGTACGTTTATGCCGTCGCCGGTTCTGGAAACCTGCACGTCAGCAAAACGGGGTCATCAACCAGGAAGATCAGAAAGACAAGGTGGCTGCATACCAAACATTATATGAATGCCTGGTGACAGTGAGCAAACTCATGGCGCCCATAGCTCCCTTCTTTGCAGACTGGTTATACAGGAATTTATCCAATAAAGAAGGAGTTGAAATAAATGACTCTGTTCATCTGAAAGATTTTCCAATGGCTGATCCCACGATTGTCAATAAAGAACTTGAACAAAGGATGGTCCTGGCACAGGACATCTCTTCACTGATATTGTCTCTGAGGAAAAAGATGAATCTGAAAGTAAGGCAGCCATTGAAGAAAGTCATTGTTCCTTCACAGGGATCAGATTTTGAAAACAGGGTTTCATCTGTAATGGGAATCATTAAATCGGAAACGAATATTAAGGCTGTAGAGTTACTTCCTGCGGACAATGACTTTATAAGGAAGAGTGCTAAAGCCAATTTCAAATCATTGGGAAAGAAATTGGGAGCAAGAATGAAATGGGCAGCCGGTGAAATCCAAAAGTTGAATAATGATCAGATAGATGAGGCTTTGGAGGGACAATTCTTATTGAATCCGGATTTTGAACAAAAGAAGGAAGAACCTGTGTACATCAGCGGAGAAGACCTGGAAGTTACTACCAACGAGATTCCGGGCTTTGAGATAGCGACAAAAGGGACACTTACTGTGGCACTTGACCTGGAACTTACAGATGATTTAAAGAAGGAAGGATTCAGCCGCGAATTGGTGAATAGGGTGCAGAATGTGAGGAAAGAAAAGAATCTGGAAATTACTGATAAAATAGTCTTAATTATAGAGGATAAATCAGGTGTAAAAAATATGATTAGTGATTATAATGAGTATATTTGCGCCGAAATTTTAGCGCGGCAAATAGACTTTGTTCAGGAGGTGGAGAATGGAGAAAAGATAGAGGTGAACGATGACGTTTTGACAGTGCAAATTAAAAAAATAGCTAATTAATAAATTATGGCTACAACTAAGAAAAAAGTAACTGCTACTACCAAGAAACCAGGAGCAAAAAAGAATGTACCGGTAAAAAATGCAAAGAAAGCCGCGCCAGCCGCCAAGAAAGCTGTTAAGGCAAAGCCTGCTGCGAAAAAGCCTGTAGGTAAAAAAGCGGTTGCAAAAAAAGCGGTTGCAAAAAAGGCAGTAAAACCCAGCCCTAAGAAGCCTGTGAAAGGTACACCTAAGAAAGTAGCTAAACCTGAATTAAAAAAGTCAACTCCTAAGAAAGTTGAAAGTAAAACATCAAAAAAATTGGCAACAAAGAAAACAACCCCCGTTAAGGAAACGAAAGCGAAAGTAGCTCCTGTGAAAACTGCCCCTGTGAAAAAGGTTGCAGAAAAGAAGTTAGTGGAGAAAAAGGAAAAACCTATGAGCCATCAGGAACTGCTCAAAAATGCAGTGAAGGCTAAAAAGGTAGAAGACAAAAAGAAGGAAGAAAAATTGAAGGCTTTCAAAATGCCTGAGATCACTACTGACCGGTCAAGGAAGTACAACCCTACATTTACTAAGTCTATTCTGGATCAGCCTGCAGAAATACCGGCAGGGCCAACGATGCGATACAGTGATGCTGAATTGAAAGAATTCAAAGACCTGATCATGCGTAAGCTTGAGTCTGCCAAAAAAGAATTGGCTTATCTGCAGGGATTGATTACCCGCAAAGATCAAATGGGTGGCGATGAAAGCGATAACCGCTACATGACGATGGAAGATGGAAGCCTGAGCATGGAAAGAGAACAATTGGCCCAGATGGCGAGCCGCCAGATCACATTTATTGATCATCTTGAAAAAGCTTTGATGCGTATTGAAAACAAAACGTATGGCATCTGCCGTGTAACAGGTAAATTGATCGATAAGGCCCGGTTACGTGCAGTACCACATGCTACGCTTTCTATCGAAGCTAAAATGGGAATTGCAAAATAGTATTCGGAAATTTTTTATGAAATGGCTGCCTGTTTTCAGGCGGCCATTTTTTTTGAAAGAGCTTTATGCGACAGGCAAGAGCAAAATTCTTAATGAGACGCTATCGCCAATGTAGCAATGCTCACTGTTGTGTTTGGTAATTTGAGCAACGCTGCTGCACATGCTTCCAGGGTAGCACCTGTGGTAATTACATCATCAACAAGAAGGATATGTTTGCCTGACAATTTCTCTTCGTTCCTTACCTCGAAAATTCCCTCTACATTCTGCCAGCGTTCCCTTCTGTGTTTCTTTGTTTGCGTTTCTGTGTGAATAGTTCTGATTACATCACCGCCACTGACAGGAAAACCGGTTTCTGTGGCTATACCTTCACACAGTATTGCAGATTGATTGTATCCACGTTTCTTTTCTTTTTCCTTGAACAATGGCAATGGAACCAATACATCGATATTTTGAAAAGCGGTTGAATTCCTGATAGCCTTCCCCATTAGCCTTCCCAAAAAAATTCCTAACTCGCGGTTGCCGTTATATTTTAATGCGTGAAGCAGATTCTGCACAAGTGAGTCTTTAGAAAAATACAAAAGACTCATCCCGTTTTGCACGTTTACTCTTCCGTGAAATATTCGTTCTGTCTTATTATTGCGGATAGATTCGAATTTAGTAAAAGGTAATTCTGTAAAACAACGAAAGCAAATGAATTCATCAGATTGCAATGTATCACTTCCGCATCCGGGACAAATGTGCGGGAAGAATAAATGAATGAGCCCTGTGAATAGATTTGGTTGCTTCATCAAAAAAGGTAGTGATAAAGTTCTTCAACTTTTGACAGGCGAATGATTTCAATATTGAATTGCTTCTGTGTGATTCCTTTCTGATTGTACTTGCTGATGATGATCTTTTCAAATCCTAATTTCTCCGCTTCAGATATGCGCTGCTCTATCCTGTTCACTGCTCTTATTTCTCCGCTCAATCCTACTTCTCCTGCAAAACACATTTTCTGAGGTAAAGGAACATCTTCATTCGAACTGAGTAATGCGCTCAGCACTGCGAGATCGAGTGATGGATCTTCTACCTTTATTCCTCCGGCTATATTAATAAAAACATCTTTAGAACTGAATTGGAAACCACCTCTCTTTTCCAACACGGCCAGTAGCAATTGCAATCTTCTCAGGTCAAATCCTGTGTTGGTTCTTTGCGGTGTACCATATACGCTGGGAGTAACGAGCGCTTGTACTTCTATCAATAATGGGCGAATACCTTCTATCGTAGCTGCAATGGCTACGCCGCTCAATGCTTCGTCACGTTGTGTGATCAATATCTCTGATGGGTTGGATACTTCACGCATTCCCATTGCAGTCATTTCATAAATACCTATTTCTGATGTACTGCCAAAGCGATTTTTCAATGTTCTTAATATTCGATAGGTGTAATGCCGGTCGCCTTCAAATTGTAAAACGGTATCAACAGCATGTTCTAATAATTTAGGGCCTGCTATACTTCCATCTTTTGTGATGTGGCCAATCAGGAAAACCGGTGTGTTGGTTTCTTTAGCGAAGCGTTGAAACTCTCCTGCACATTCTCGTATTTGAGAAATGCTTCCTGCAGTAGATTCGATAAATGGTGTTTGCAATGTCTGAATAGAATCGACGATCACCAATTGTGGTTTTATTTTTTTGATCTCCTTAAAAATTTCTGAAGTGTTCGTTTCTGTGAGGAGGAAGAAATCGTTGTTGGTAATTTGCAACCGGTCTGCCCGCATCTTGATCTGGTGTTCACTTTCTTCACCACTGATATAAAGTGTCAGGCAATTTTGCAATCGCCCTGCTGCCTGCAGAAACAAAGTTGATTTCCCTATTCCTGGTTCACCGGCTATCAATATGATGCTTCCCTTTACAATACCTCCTCCTAAAACACGGTTCAGTTCTGCATCTTCAGTGATGATTCGTTCATGATCTGTGGCAGTAATATCGGAAAGCGCAATCGTTTTCAACCCTGAAGAGATTCCTGAATAGTCGGACCATTCATTGGTTGGTTTTGAATTTCCTTTGGAAATGATTTCTTCTACGAATGTATTCCATTCGTTACATTGTGGACAGTTACCCATCCACTTGGTACTTTCATATCCACAATGAGAACAGAAGTAGGCAGTTTTCACTTTGGCCATGCTGATTGTTTTTGGAAAGGCAAGTTAAAAGGAAGTTAGTGAAAGCGTGCGAATGAAATTTTTAAAAAGCAAAAGAGCCGGTAAAAAAACCAGCTCTTTGTACTTACTAACCCATTAAATTCTTATTGCTAAATTACAATTCTCAGTTAGATTAGCAAATTAATTTTCGGCGATGTTGATAAATAAATTTTTGTGGAAAAATATTTGAAGAAGGTAGAATTTGCTTGGCAAGATATTGTAAATCAATATGTTAATACGCTTGTTCCTCAACAAGAAAAATTAAAATTAAAAATAAAAATATATTGTTTATATCATAAAGTACTTTATATTTGCGATAAATTTACATCAAATGAAATGGGCTTTTGCCGGACTTTTAATATGTATTACACTGGTTAGCCATGCGCAAGTGATTATCAGTGGAAATGTATCTGATTCAAAGAAACATCCACTTGTCGGGGCTAGTATCAGCATCGAAAACTCCTATGACGGGGCTACCGCTGATATCCTGGGTAATTTTAAATTTACCGCTACTGAAAAAGGCAGGCAGGTGATAGTAGTAACGATGACGGGCTACGCCTCTGTCTCTGACACTATTATTATAGGTGATAGTCAGATAGTAAGAAATTTTATGTTGCGTTCCCTTGCCACTAACCTGGATGCGGTAGTTATCACAGCCGGCACTTTTGCCGCAGGCGATCAGAATAAATCAGCAGAGCTATCCACGCTGGATGTCGTAACGACAGCCAGCGCCAATGCCGACATTACCAGTGCCATGAAGACATTGCCCGGCAGTCAGCAGGTGGGAGAGAGTGAGGGCCTGTTTGTAAGGGGTGGAACCGGAAATGAAACAAAAATTTTCATAGACGGAACCCTTGTCAACAATTTCTTCTATACCAGCGAACCCGGACAGGCAACACGCGGACGTTTTAATCCCTTTCTATTTAAGGGAACTGTATTCAGTTCTGGCGGTTATTCCGCACTCTATGGCCAGGCCATGTCGTCTGTGTTGCTTTTAGAAAGTATTGACCTACCGGATAAGACATCCGCCTCATTCGGTCTGTCTTACCTCTCAATCAATGGAGGTATTCAGAAACTGGCAAAAAACAAAAAGAGTAGTTGGGGACTTTCTTACGCATATACTGATCTTGGGTTGGTGTACAATATCGTTAAGCAAAAGATGGACTACTTCAAAGTACCCAAGGTACATGAATTGGATGCTAACTATCGTTTCAAGACTAAGCATGGGATGGTAAAATATTATGGATATTTCTCTGCTTTGAATTTGGGCTACCGTTATACCAATATAGATTCGGTAGGATTGAAAAATGCATTCTCGCTGAATAATGTCAACTATTATCATAACCTTTCCTGGAAAGAAAAATTAGGGAAGGGATGGAAAATTCAATTAGGTGGTTCATATAGTAATAACGCGGATAAAATCAAAACAGACCTGAATAATCTTCAGGACGAGAAGGTGTCCTCAACAGGAAATCCGCTTTATGATTACCAGGCTTTCCGACTCAGGAGTAATGGTCAGTTTGTCAACCTGCGGTGGGTTTTGGAAAAGAATCTTGGAGGATTGAGTGCTATCAGGTTCGGCAATGAATACAATTATGGCAATACACTTTCGAAGTACACATCGTACGATAATGTGGAAAGCAGGTTCAGAATAAAAGAAAATTTATTGGCCTCCTACGCTGAAGCCGATATTTACCTGATGCCGAAGTTGGCAGCCCGCACGGGTGTAAGAGTTGAACATTCCTCATTGCTTTCACGTTGGAACGCAGCACCGCGTCTGTCACTTGCTTACCAATTTCCCGACAGGGGACAGGTTTCACTTGCTTATGGCATCTTTTATCAAAACCCTGATAATAAATATTTGCCAACCTCGTCCAAATTACATTTTGAGGATGCCACGCATTACATTCTTCAATATCAAAAGATAGCGCATCAGCGTATTTTCCGCTCAGAAATCTTTTATAAGAAATATGATGACCTGATCAAGGCTACCGGAAATTATGGCCAATTGACAGCTGTAAACAATAAAGGATTTGGAGATGCTAAAGGGATTGAAGTATTCTGGAGGGATAAAAAGACTTTCAAGAATATGGACTATTGGGTTTCCTATTCTTATCTCGATACCAGGAGAAACTTTCTGAATTACCCTACTGAGATGGAACCTCCGTTTGCTGCTAAGCATACAGCGTCTGTTGTGTTCAAGACCTTCCTTTTGCCTTGGAAACTCCAGGTAAATGCGAGCTATACATTTGCAACCGGCAGGCCTTATTATGATTTTCATTTTGACGATAATACCAACAAGTATATCATCCGGGAGCAGGGACGCACCAGGGATTACAATGATCTGAGCCTGAGTTTGAATTACCTGCCGCAAATAGGTAAGAAGGATGCGAAATCATTTTCTGTCTTTGTGCTTTCGGTGACCAATGTTCCGGGATTCAGAAATATATACTCTTACAATTTTTCAGCAGACGGCAGCCGGAAGATTGCAGTAGTACCCGCGTCAAAGAGATTTTATTACTTAGGATATTTTGTGAGTTTTGGAATAGACAGGACACAGGATGCTATAGATAACCATTTGTAACAATGTTTATCTTAGTGAAAATTTGTTAAGTTGAAAATCGGGAAGGATAGTGATAAGAATGAAAGAGAATACACATTGTTCAGATGGCATATTGTAATGTTTATTATTGTGATACTGATATTGTGGACACTGTGGTTTGTGAATGCAGGTGCAGGTGATCAGGGATTGACTACACATAGAAAATTTCCCTGGCCGGTATGGCCTACGGTAATTTGGTTAATGGCATTGAGGATTCATTATTCGGCTATCAATGCAAAAAAGAAAAAAATCAATTAAAAACAAAAAACAGGAAAAATGAAAAGTCTGATCTTAATGGTGCTGGTATTATTTACCGTACAAGTTTCAAATGCGCAGAGTGAAAAATACATTAGCGCGATGAAGAAGAATATTGCATTAATTGACAGCATTCCGGTGAAAAATAATGCTGCTGAAGTAGCTAACAACTTTACAAGGATAGGTGATGCTGAGAAGGATAAATGGCTTCCTTATTATTATGCAGCATATACTACCGCATTCAGCGCATTGCTGGAGAAAGATGTATCCAAAAAAGACGGACTGGCTGATCAGGCAGCCGAATTACTCAGTAAAGCATCTGGGATTTTACAGAAAGATAATTCCGAAATAGAGGTGATCAAGAGCATGATTGCGACAGCACATCTCACCGTAGATCCCCAATCACGATATATGTCTTATGGCCAGGAATCCGCTGAGGCGCTGAAGAAGGCTGAGTCGCTGGATAGTACCAATCCGCGCCCTGTACTGTTGCAGGCACAATCGCTATTTTATACTCCTGAAGCATTTGGTGGTGGAAAAGATGCAGCAAAACCACTCTTTGATACAGCGGCAAGACTATTTAAGGATTTCAAACCAGCCAGTGACATAGCTCCTGACTGGGGTGAAACCAGTCTGCAATATTTTTTGAAAATGTACCAATAAGAATGGAGAAAGTAAATTTTGATGAATTAATTCAATATCACTGACATGGCATTTAAAGAACTGGATCCGGTTTTGCATTCTCAATTGCGCCTGGCGATTGTGTCTTTGCTGATGAAGAATGAAGAAGTGGACTTCAACACAATCAAGGACAAGACAAATGCTACACCGGGTAACATAAGTGTGCAACTGACAAGGCTGAAAGAGGTGGGATACATTGAAGTGATCAAGACGTTTCAGAACAACTATCCGTTGACGCTGTGTAAGATCACCCCGGAAGGATCTGCCGCATTTTCAAAATACATGGATGCTTTAAAAAGCTACATGAACCTGGGGCATAATAAATAATTTCTGGATGACGAGAGAATCTTTAAAAAAGGTTAATCCTGTCCTGTCAGAAACAGAATATTTTATTTTTGAATGAAAAAGAAGATGAGAAAAATTTCAACGATCGCTGTTAGTTTCTGTTTTATATTGATGGCTACTACCCAATGGGCTTGCAGCCAATCCAAACCTCAAAACTGGACTCCGGAACAATTGGAACAACCGGCTGACCTCGCGGCAGCATTGGCTATTAAAGATAACAAGAGCCTGCCTGTCATTATCAATGTTGGACCGGGAGCGATTATCCCTCATTCAATAGATGCAGGGATGGCAGGAGAAAAAGAAGGTGTGGAAAAATTCACACAGATCATTTCCAAATTGGACAAGAACGCTAAGATCGTGATCTATTGTGGTTGCTGCCCGTTTGATCATTGTCCTAACGTAAGACCGGCTATTGATGAATTGAAGAATAAAGGATTCACCAATTATTATCTGCTGAATCTGCCAAGTAATATTAATAAAGATTGGATATCCAAAGGTTATCCTGTCAATAAATAATTTGCGGATGCATTTTTTACACCGAAGTGTTCTGATTCTTTCGTTGACGACGATAGTATATCATGCCCATGCCCAGGATTTTACAGATACACGGAGGCAAACAGAATCTTTTGTAAGGCTTGGGCCACGTGATGTGCGTGCAGATGTTGCCTACTTTGCCTTCAAGGGGATCAGTGAAAGCGCTAATGCTCCTGTGTTGAAAAAAGTAGGACCGACTATTGTTTCTACTGATAGCATAGTGATGGAAGGACATGGTATTTTCGTTAAGGTGAAATTGGCCCCATTTGATCCGAAAATGCACAAGCTCACTTACGATGAGAAGATATTGACCAGAATTGACCGAAGAACCTATTACGGTGACTATGGCTCCGTACCTAAAACTTCCATCTCATCTATACTTGTAATTATCAATAAAGATACCATCCCGATACCACCGACAGCGTACAATGATCTGCACAATATGAATTTTGCTTATACAGACAAAGGTGTAGAGCGTACCCGGGATGGAGTATTTGTTTCGAAAGATGGTAACAAAGTGTATGTATATCTTTTCTCAAAAGACCGCACGGGGAGCTATGAGGCTACCTTCATCCTCATCAATGGCCAATATTACAGGCGGGTACTGGATTATGGTTTTCTCTGATTTGGTAATGAAAAATTAATATTGGTTATCTTGACGGCAAAATTGTAATCATTACTTTTGCTGCAAATTATAAGAATGCCATTTAATTCCATTCTCAAGCTTTTTTTACCAAAAGATACTGTGTTTTTTAATCTCTTCGAAAATGTCGGAGAGACCGTCTATCAGATGGCGGAAAAACTGAGCCAATTGGTGTATGAACATGATCCCGAAAAGCGTAGCAAACTCATCAAAGAAATTGCAGACCTGGAACATGAAAACGATAACTATACGCACCGCATTTTTACTGAATTAGGCCGAAACTTTATTACACCATTCGACAGGGAAGACGTGCATTACCTGGCTACTGCGCTGGATGATATTTGTGATTATATCCATGCCTGTGCCAAAAAGATAAATTTTTACAGGGTAAATCCGAACGAATCTACCATTCAGAAGTTGGCAGATCTCGTATTGAAGAGTTGCACAGAGGTACGCAAGGCTGTATTGGAATTGCGCAATATGAAAAACCTTCGCCGCATGACGGATGCGATGGTTGCCATCAATAGCATAGAGAACCAGGCCGATGATATTTTTGATTTGAGCATTGAGGACCTCTTCGAGAAGGAGCCTGACGCTAAGGAAGTGATCAAGAAAAGAGAAATATACCAGGTGATGGAGATCATCACCGACAAATGTGAGGATGCAGCAAATGTCATTGAATCCATCATTATTAAATATGCCTGATGAATCAGCCATCCTCCGGTATAACTGATCACTTATGATAACATTCTTAATAGTAATTATTGCGCTTGCGCTGATCTTTGATTATATCAATGGATTTCATGATGCGGCCAATTCCATTGCTACCGTTGTTTCGACAAAAGTATTGACACCACTCCAGGCAGTGATATGGGCAGCAGTTTTCAACTTCGTTGCCTTTTTTATTTTTAAGGAACACGGAGTAGCCAATACCATTGCCAAGACAGTAAAACAGGAGTACATCACATTGACGGTCGTTTTCGCGGGATTGATCGGTGCCATTATTTGGAACCTGATCACCTGGTGGTTTGGTATTCCTTCATCTTCATCACATGCGCTGATAGGTGGATTTGGTGGTGCAGCTATCGCACATGCCGGATTCTATTCTATCAATGCAGAACCAGTACTGAAGATCATTGCCTTCATTTTCGTTTCTCCGATCGTAGGTATGGTCGCTGCATTTATTATCTCGTTATGGTTCATTAATTCGTTTCGAAAAGGACACGCGCCTAAATTTATTTCTGTGGGAGTGATAGCCCTGGTTGCCATAGTGCTTTCATTCATGCTGGAAACGGATAATTCGAAGATCACTTCCCACTACGAAAACTATTACCTGAGGGTCATCTTTTTCCATGCAAATTTTAAGTGGGTATTGATGGGTTTCATCCTGATAGTGATGGCTGTATTCACCTTTTACCTGAATACAATGAACACCGTGAAAGCACATAAATGGTTTAAACGACTTCAGTTGGTTTCTTCGGCGGCCTTCAGTCTTGGGCATGGAGGTAATGACGCCCAAAAAGTAATGGGTATCATCACTGCAGCCTTGATAGCAAGTGGCACCATATCTACTTTTGAAGAGATGCCTGTTTGGGTACCACTGTCTTGTTATTCAGCCATAGCACTGGGAACCCTGAGTGGTGGTTGGAAAATTATTAAGACGATGGGCACAAAGATTACTAAGGTGACTCCTTTCGAAGGTGTGGCTGCTGAGACCGCCGGCGCTATCACACTTTTCATTACTGAATCATTAAAAATACCGGTTAGTAGTACTCACACGATTGCGGGTTCCATTATCGGTGTTGGAGCTACCAAACGGTTGTCTGCAGTGCGCTGGGGCATCACGGTGAACCTGATCTGGGCCTGGATCATTACCATTCCCATTTCAGCACTCATGTCTGCATTCGTATTTTACATTGTTCATTTTTTTATTTAGGCGATAATTCAGTCTTCAATTGATTTGATATTATTATTTTAGTAGTATGGAAAAAATATTAGTTACGGGAGGATGCGGATTCATAGGGGCACATACAGTGGTTGACCTCTTGCAAAATGGATTTGAAGTAATATCAATTGACAACAATTCCAGATCTACTACTTCATTGCTCACGGGTATCCGGCAGATCACAGGAATAGAAGTAAAAAACTACAAGGTAGATCTTTGTAACTATGATGAAACCTTTGCCGTATTCCAGGAGAATCCTGATATCAAAGGCATCATCCATTTCGCGGCATACAAGGCGGTAGGTGAATCCGTGGATAAACCATTGATGTATTTTGAAAATAATCTCTTTGGGCTAGTGAATATTTTGAAATGCGCATCTGAATTTGATGTTCCGAATTTCATTTTTTCTTCTTCCTGCACTGTGTATGGTAATCCTGATCGTGTACCTGTGACAGAGAGTTCACCTGTGAAACCTGCGGAATCGCCCTATGGCGCTACGAAACAAATGGGTGAACAGATGATTCGTGATGTAGTGCGTGCTGATAAAAATCTGAATGCAGTACTGCTGCGATATTTTAATCCCGTAGGCGCTCATCCATCTATTGAGATAGGAGAGTTGCCTCTTGGAAAGCCGGAGAACTTAGTGCCTGCCATCACACAGACTGCCATTGGCAAAATAGAACAATTGACAGTGTATGGCGCTGACTATGATACAAGGGATGGTTCCTGCATTCGTGATTTTGTGCATGTATCTGATATTGCGGCCGCGCACACATTGGCCATTCAGTATTTAATGAAAAAGAAAAACCAATCAGCAGTTTCAGTCTTTAATCTTGGTACCGGCAATGGTGTTTCTGTTCTTGAAGCGATTCATGCCTTTGAAAAAGTGAGTGGCAGAAAGTTGAATTACAAGATCGGTGCAAGACGCCCGGGTGATGTGATTGCTGTTTATTCTGATAATTCTTTTGCAATTAAAGAACTGGGATGGAAACCTGTTTATTCCCTGGTGGATATGATGGATACAGCCTGGAAGTGGGAATTGAAATTAGCTGAAGATGCTACGCTTCACAATAATTCTAATTTTGGGATGAATTGATTTTGTGGAGCCATGGATATGAAGTCATTCGTTGGATTCCATTGTTATTTATTGCCATAATTTTAAGAAGATAGGTTGCCTCTCTTACGCTGAAGCCTGTTATTCTTTGCCCTGTATCGCCTATCTTTGCACACTTATTTTTATTAATCATTATTTCGGGAAATAGATTCATTTCTTATGACACGAGTTCTCAATTTTGTTATCAAATACCGTCTTTTGTTAGGTGCTGTTTTCTTAATTGCAGGGATAGTAGTGAATATGGAATCCAGCTTCTGGCCGGCATTTGTCTTGTATCTAACAGCAGCCATCCTGGTCGTTGGCCACTTCCTTTTTGGGCCCATGCGCCTGATACAAGGTTATATGGAAGATGGCAATATGGAAGGTGCACAGAAAGTGATCAACTCAATCTGGTTTCCCGGTCTGCTCATCAAACCAGTTCGCTCTGTGTATTATACATTGAAGGGAAATCTTGCAATGGTTAATGAAGACTTTGAGACAGCAGAAAAGCACATGAAAAAAAGTTTGAATTTGGGAATGCCGATCAAGGAAGCGGAAGGCGCCAATAAATTGCAGTTGGGAATGCTGAGTATGCAGAAGGGGAATATTCGTGAAGCAGAATCTTACATTCGCCAGGCTATCCGTGCCGGGCTTCCTGACAAGGAAAATGAAGCGGCAGCCTATCTGCAATTGTCTTCTATTATGGTTAATAAACGTGAGTTCAGGGCAGCTAAAGAATATTTCAGAAAAGTAAAAGCACTGAAACCAACCACTCCGCAGATCAAAGACCAGATCAAACAAATGGAGAAATACATTACAAGAATGCCGGGCTAATTCAAGTGCATGAACAAGAAGCATTCAATATTCTTAGCTACTATCGCCTCTGTATGCTGCTATGCTGCAATGATTTTTCTTTCCGGGGGATGTGCCCAGATCGGAATGCCAATGGGAGGGCCCAAAGATTCGCTCCCACCCGTATTGACGCAAGCCTCTCCTTCTAATCATGCTTTGAACTTTAAGGGTAACAGAATATCACTCACCTTTGATGAATACATCCAGTTGGACAATCCTCTGAAGAATGTGATCGTATCCCCATTGCCAAAAAAAAATCCGTTCATCGATTTTAAGTTGAAGACGGTATCGGTAAAACTCTTTGATACCCTAAAACCTAATACTACTTATTCCATTCAGTTTGGAAATACCATTCGTGACCTGAATGAAAACAATCCACTCGCTGGGTTCGATTATGTTTTTTCTACAGGTAGCTATATTGATTCATTACAATTTGCCGGTCAGGTTACGCTTGCTGAAACAGGTACAGTCGACTCGAATATGATCGTAACACTTTATTCAGACCTGGGCGATTCCGCCGTGTACAAACACAAGCCTGACTACATCACCAGGGTAGATAAGGAAGGGAAATTTCTATTCAGGAATTTGTCTCCGGGAAGTTATGCAGTATTCGCTATCAAAGACGAATCCGGACAGTACGTCTATAACAATCCATCGCAGTTGTTTGCTTTTGCCGACAGTGTAGTGCACCCTTCCATTTCAGGAGGGGATAGGATTCATTTGTATGGATTTCAGGAAGAGAAACCATTTGCAAAAACTACGACACCAAAAGAAACCGAAGAATTAAAATACACCACTGCAGTGAGGGGAGGTGCGCAGGATTTATTGTCGCCTCTCGAAGTAAATTTCAATCATCAAATAAAAAGTATAGATACAACCGGATTCTATATTGGTGATACATTGTTGAGGCGATTGCCCGGTCAATCTCTTTCTATTGATTCCACGAGGAGGAATGTTTTTGTCAAATATAATTGGACTGGTAGTACAGATTATGATCTTGTGATATTGAAAGATGCTGTTACAGATTCTACAGGTAAAGAACTTGCGAAAAACGATACGCTGCGGTTTAAAACAAAAAATGAAAGCGACTACGGAAGCCTGAAACTCAATTTTAAGAATTTGGAGAAATATCAGAATCCAGTGTTGCAATTAGTGAATGAAAAAGGAGAAGTGAATAGCTACCCATTGGCGGGTAATGTATTTGACAAAAAATTGGTAGTACCCGGAACTTATAACATTCAAATTCTTGAAGACAGGAATAAGAATGGTAAATGGGATCCGGGAAAATATAGTCAGCGTCTTCAGCCGGAGGAAGTACATCGTATCACCCAGAATATCTCTATTCGTGCCAATTGGGATAATGAAAGAGACATCATTCTATAATGTGACTTGTTTGATCAGGAGCGTCTGAATAACCATCTACCCATTTCCCTGATCGTTACTTTCTTTCCATAAAGCAATATTCCGGTTCGATAAATTTTTCCCGCAACGTAAGTTGTGAATATAAATCCTGCTATCAGCAATATGATTGATAATGCTAATTGCCAGAAGGGAACACTTCCGCCCGGAATGCGGGCCATCATTACAATAGGAGAAGAGAATGGTATGATGCTGCCCCACACTGCCAATGGGCCATCCGGATTTTGAGCAGTAGAAACCATGATGATAAAAGACAACAGGATGGGCATGGTGATCGGTATCATCAGCGCCTGCGCCTCTTGTGGATCTTCGTTTACAACGCTACCCACTGCTGCGAATAGTGATGCATAAAATAAATACCCTCCAATAAAGTAGAACAAAAAGCAGGGAAGGATCAGTGCCCAGTTTACAGAGAGGAAAGAAGTTTTGGTAGAAAGATATTGCATGGCCATGCTCGAATTTCCCTGGCTTGCGAGTGCCTTTTGCACAGACTCTGTGTGCTGCAACGAATCAGGTGATAGGAAAAATGATGCTACTCCAAGTAGTATCAATATGAAGGCAAACCAGATCAGTAATTGAGTAATACCAACTGCAGCGATTCCTAATATTTTTCCAAGCATTAATTGAAATGGCCTGACGGAGCTGATGATGACCTCAGCTATGCGATTGGTTTTTTCTTCCATCACACCACGCATCACCGCGGCACCATAGATGAATAAGGTAAGATAGATCAAAAAGCCGCTTCCAAATCCGATCATGTAAGAAAGTTCGGCATTAGAATGTTCTGACTTTCCTCCCTTCCTGATAATACTGGAGAAATGGTAAAGTTCATCTGTCTTTACATTATTGATAGAGTCCAGCAATCTTTTATCGATATGGTGTTCCAGCAGTGTCTTGTCCCTTAGAGCATCATCAATCACGTTCCTGATTTTTTCTTCTGTGCCAATACCGAGTTGTTTGGAAGAGACCAGTCTTACAGAATCCTTGCCGGATGCATAGTCCGGAGGGATGAAGAGAAAAGCATTGTATCCCCTTTCGGTGAAATTAGTTGCATTGACATCACTCTTGAAATCGAAAATTACTTCGTCACTACTCTTCAATAAATTTTTTAAATCGCCGCTTTCATCATTTACTGCTATGTGTTGCTTCTCTACAGATTGGATGCTGAAATAAGTGGTGGCTGCAATGAAGCCGACAAAAAATAATGGAAGCAATAATGTAGAAAGAATGAAAGAACGGTTCCTTACCCGTGTGAGGTATTCCCGTTTTATGATAAGCCCGATTTTGTTATTCATCCTGAGCAATAGTTTAGATAGGGTCTGAAAATGCAGGAGTAGTCTGAACCTGGTTTACCTGCCGGATAAATATTTCATTGAGAGTAGGTAGTATTTCATTAAAGGAATGGATTGCTCCGCCGTGTTCGAGGTATTCTTTCAATACCGTCGCCGGTTGATAACCTTCATTTATGTGCACGGTTACTACATTTTCATTCGACTTTATTGGTTTAAATGCTTGCGACTCAAATACCGGGGGAGTATCGTCAAAACCAATCTTGAACATGTGCTCTTTGAAGTTATCCTTGATCTGCATCAATCCTCCATCCAATATCTTTTTTCCTTTATTTACAAGGATGATCTTATTGCAAATTTCCTCTACCTGTTCCATGCGATGCGTACTGAAGATGATAGTAGTTCCAGTCTTGCTTAGGTTGAAGATTTCGTCTTTGATAAGGTTTGCATTCACAGGATCCAATCCGCTAAAAGGTTCATCCAGGATAAGCAATTCCGGCTCGTGCAATACGGTAATTACAAACTGAAGTTTTTGGCTCATTCCTTTGCTCAGGTCATCCACTTTTTTGTTCCACCAGCTTTGCATTTCGAATTTTTCAAACCAGTATCGGATCCTTTTCTGAGCTTCCTTCCTGCTAAGACCTTTCAGCATGGATAGGTACAATGCCTGCTCACCTACTTTCATTTTTTTGTATAAACCCCGTTCTTCAGGCATATAGCCTATTTTGAAAATATCCCTGAGTGGATCAAACTTTTTTTCTTTAAAAAGCAGGGTGCCTTCGTCCGGATAAATGATGCCGGTGATCATTCGCAACAACGTTGTTTTCCCCGCTCCGTTAGGGCCCAACAATCCATAAATATTTCCTCCTTCAATACTAAATGAGATATCATCTACAGCTTTATGAGTTGCGTAGTACTTTTTTAAATTCTCGAGTTGAAGCAGGCGCATGACTATTAATTATTTTACCAGGAACATGGTTGATTTTTTTTAGAAGGGCAGGTCTGAATCATCAGCTCCGAACGTAGCCTCCGGTTCAGAAGGGGCGCTATTCTTTGCAGGCGCTGTATCTGCAGCGCTTTCCATGTCTTTTTCTATTTTCCATGCATCAAGGTTGTTGAAATATGATACCTGCCCGTTCTTTTCCCACTTGCTTCCACGTACATTAAAGGAGACTGTGATCTTATCACCTGCATTGACTTTGTCAAGTATATCAACTCTGTCCTGCGTGCATTGAAATTTTATATAGTTGAATATGGTTCGTCCATTTATTTCATCTGATTTTTCCAATACAAATTCACGTACCTTGAATGTGGCAGTTCGTTGTACCGGATCAAATTTTTCGTAAAGGACTCCGCTTAATTTGAATTCCATCTGGTCTGTAATTTTGAGATTAAAGTAAGCAGGCAATGTAATGAAAAACGAATTGACAAAATATTTTTTTTCACAAGGGAAACTATTTGCGAATTGAGAAAATATTTTTTTGGCGAGGAGATGGTTTTGGGAATCAAAAAAACAAATTTCTGATGTAAATCAATAAATTTAAGGGTTCGATAAGGGAGCGGCAAAGATTGGAGGTAGTCCCCGGAAAAATAAATTTACGTTACTGGTAATTTTATGACATAGCCAAGCAATAAAAAATTTTTTTTTCAACAAATTCTAATGATATTCGCCTTCATGCTGAGCGAATTTTTCATGAGGTCATTTGGAGAAAAAAAACGAAGCATAACTCCCCGGAAAATTTTAAAAGTAACTATAAAAGCTGCGCTTCAATAATAATGAATAATACTTGCGAAAAAGTTTGGGCGGATTGTCTTGCGATCATCAGGGATATAGTTGAGTGGCAGCATTTCAAAACCTGGTTTGAACCGATCAAACCGGTACACCTTGAAGGCAAGGTTTTGACAATACAAGTTCCCAGTCAGTTTTTTTATGAATACATCGAAGAGCATTATGTGAATCTGCTCGCAAAAACACTCAAGAGAGAGTTGGGAAAAGATGCACGACTTGAATACCGCATCATGGTGGACAGTGGTAATAGCCGCAATAAGCCTGTAACAATGGATGTATCCGGTCATGGCTACAAACAGTACGGAAATAATGAGATGGATTATCCATTAGTCATCAGCAATCCTGTAAAGAATCCATTTGTAATTCCCGGCCTCAAAAAAATGCAGATAGATTCGCAATTGAATCCTACGTATGTTTTTGACAATTTCATTGAGGGTGGTTGCAACAGGGTAGCCCGCCGTGCCGGAAAGACAGTAGCTGAAAAGCCCGGTGCTACTTCATTCAATCCATTGTTGATTTATGGAAGTGGAGGATTGGGAAAGACTCACCTGGCACAGGCTATAGGAAATGAAGTAAAACGACTTCATAATAATAAGGTGGTTTTGTATGTAAGCTCCGAAAAATTCATCAACCAGTTTGTAGATCACAGCCGCAATAATGCGATCAATGATTTTATTCACTTCTACCAATTGATTGATGTGTTGATACTGGATGATGTTCAGTTCTTCAATAAGGCGGAAAAATCGCAGGACGCTTTCTTTGCTATTTTCAATCACCTGCATCAGAGCGGCAAGCAATTAATTCTTACCTCAGACAAACCACCGAAAGATTTGGAAGGTGTACAGGAAAGATTGCTGAGTCGTTTTCGCTGGGGATTGAGTTCCGATCTTCAGATACCTGAATATGAAACGAGGATTGAGATACTGGAAAAGAAAATGAAGAACGACGGCCTCGAGATGCCTAAGGAAGTAGTGAAGTATATAGCCTATAACATCCAGAGCAATGTACGTGAGTTGGAAGGGGCTTTGATCAGCCTGCTGGCACAGTCTTCGCTCAACAAGAGAGAAATAGACCTGGAGTTGGCAAAGAAAGTACTTCGCAATTTTATCAAGGCATCCAGCAAGGAAATCACCATCGATGTCATTCAGAAGATGGTATGCGATTATTTCGATGTGCCTTATGATAAGTTGCTTCAGAAGACCCGCAAGCGCGAGATAGTGCAGGCAAGGCAGATCACTATGTTTCTCGCGAAGGCCTTTACTAAGAATTCACTCAAAACCATCGGTGAGCACTTTGGCGGACGTGATCATACCACTGTGATTCATAGTTGCCAGACGGTGAAAGATTTGATGGATACGGATTCCCTGTTTAAGGAAAGCGTGGTAGAATTGCAACATAAAGTTCAGTTGGCTGCTATGTAAAAGATATTTGTTTATGAGATTCCATGGTCCTGCTCTTTCGGGCAGGATTTTTTTTGCCCTGAAATAAAAAAGCCGGCCTTTGTTAAGACCAGCTTTTCAGACTTTCGGTCGGGGCGGCAAGATTCGAACTTGCGGCCTCCACATCCCAAATGTGGCGCGATA
>CAZGNJ010000060.1:0-21716 GCA_964526985.1 uncultured Ginsengibacter sp.
TATACTGTCTGTGGCATGTATGGCCCTATTAGCTTCATGTAGCAGCTCAAGAAACTTCGCCCAGTCATATCAACCTAATGGGGACAATTATGGTTATGATGATGGCGGAGTTACTTATCAACAATTTTACGATGACCTCAGCCCTTATGGGAACTGGATTATGTACCCGGGATATGGATACGTTTGGGCTCCCTACGATGTAGGGTTCCTGCCATATCAAACGAACGGACGATGGGTTTATACACAGGTAGGATGGACTTGGGTTTCAAATTACAGGTGGGGATGGGCGCCATTTCACTATGGCCGTTGGTTCAGGGATAGGTCCTATGGATGGTTATGGGTACCCGGTTATGAATGGGCACCTGCATGGGTAGCATGGCGTGGCGGCGGTGGCTATTATGGTTGGGCACCGTTAGGTCCAGGCATGTCTATCAATATTTCGATTGGCATTATTCCACATGATAACTGGTGCTTTTTGCCTTCACGGTACATCAACAGCTACAGGATGGATCGATATTATGTAAGGCCATCAAGGAATGTGACGATCATCAATAACACAACAGTGATCAACAATTATTACAATGGTCGAAACGGTAATAACAGAAATGGTAATAATGGATATGGAAACAGGAATGGTTCTTACAATGCTGGCCCGCGAATTATGGATGTGGAAAGACAAACCAATCAGAAAATTGCTCCAGTCAGAATTGTAAACAGGACATCACCCGGCAACTCTCAGGTTGAAAGAAACCAGGTATCTATTTACAGGCCCCAGGTGAGAGAGGCTTCCACTAATATCAGCCCAAAGAAATATCAGACAGCTCCACAACGTGAGTTCAACTCAACCACTCAAAGAAATAATGGTAATGAGTTTCAAAATAACGGAATTACACCTCAGCCGCGTCAAATGGAAAAGAGAGACAATGAGATCAGAAATATTGACAACAGCAGGAGGTTTGAGAAAAGTAATCAGCCGCCTGTGAATAATAATCCTCCGGTGGTTGCACCCCAGCAGAGGCAAGAGGTGAATCCAAACAGAAATGCACCTGTACAACAAAACAATTACCCCAATAACAACGTACAGGAACCAGTCAGGAAATTCACTCCCGTAGATGACAGGCAGGTTGAGCGTCCACAAATAAAGGAAAATAAAGTCAGGGAGGTTCCTGTCCAAACTGAAAGAAGAGTGTACCGTCGGGAGAATTCAGAAGTGAAGCAGGAGCATCGAAAAAGTTCTGAACCGGTCATCAGGGAATCTCGTGAATACAGGCAGCCAACGAAACACAATGAGTTGAAAAACACTCCTGAAAAAACCAACAAGCGAACATTTAGAAACGGATGATACCATAAATGAAAGGAAGAAGAGAGAGACCGTGTCAAGTAATTTTGATACGGTCTCTTATTTTAAGACCAAATAGGAAAGTATTTCCTTTTGCCGCGCCTAACAACTTTATATTCCGCAGCATTATGCGACAAAATTATTGTCTAAATCAAAATTCAAAATCAAGTAAGTGTTACCTGTAACTTGAAAAAAACAGGTGAATCTTATTTATTTTTCCTAAATTGGTTAAAAGTACTCAGAATGTTTTTGAGAGCTTTATTTTTCAAATGTGAACTTTTTGAGAAGAAGTTTCAGAATATATTTTTCTTACTACTCACCCTACTTTGCTTTTTTCCAGGCTATTCAAATGCCCAGGGTACCCTGAAGTTCCGCGCCCTTACCATGGCTGATGGCCTTACCAGTAATCTCATCACTTATTTATTTCAGGACAGTAAAGGGTTTATCTGGATCGGCACTGCAGACGGATTGAACAGATATGATGGCCAGTCTGTTCAGCAATTCTATCTTTCAGACAATGATTCTTTACACTCTCTGAGTGATAATGCAAGAACCATTGCAGAAGACATTGACCATAATATCTTGATATCCCAGAAAACCGGTATTGCAAAATTCTCCTGGCAAACCAGGAAGATATCCCTTGCTTACCAAAATGAATTTTCAAAGTATGGCAATATGATCCCAAGTTTGTTTGTCGACAACAAAAAAAATATCTGGGTCAATGAGATAGTACGAATCAGAAAATTCGACCCTCATTTTCATCTCTTACATACATGGAATTTACGTCCCTACACACAACAATACCTGAACGGACCCGGATTTACCAACATCCTGGGAGAAGATATCAAGCAAGATCTTTGGGTAAAATATTATGACACCCTGCTACTGGTACATGCGCCAACGAATACCATAGACCGTACAATGTCCACACAACTCAGGACACATTTCGGAAAATTCAAATCGATGGATTGCATCGGGGTTAATGGAAACTCAATTTGGTTGATTGCTGATGATTTTACTTTACTACATACAGATGCCAACCTGAATCTCATCAACTCCTTTCAACTTCCTCATAATATTTTTCCCAGTTACAACCAGGTTATAGAACAGGGGAACAAAATCTGGTTAGCAACGGTTAGCGATGGCATCTTCCTTATAGACAAACCAACCGGAGTCATTCAGCATATTAAAAGTGACCCGAAAGTTTCAGAGGCACTCTTGTCTAACAACACTTCAGACATTATAAAAGATGGAAATGAAAACATTTGGATAGGAACCACCAAAGGTATCAGTAAATGGTCTGCAAGTTCTTCTTCATTTCACCAGGTGCACTACCCTACTCCAAAGTCCGGAAGCAACCAGAGCAATATCAACCAAATATTTCCTGAAGGACAAACACTATTCACCTTCACCACTTCAGGTTTTATCCTTACTAATTTGAAAACAAATGTCTCCTCATTTTTTAATGGAAATCAAGAATATTATACCCGTGCCATTCCGCTAAACGGGAAGTGGTTTGTGTCTGGTACGGCAAAATCTGAATTGTGGAAATTCATGGGAGAAAGGATCATTTATTCTCCGCTTCCTTCCCCGCATCCGGGAATCCTCGATTCCAATAATGTTGTTGGATATTATAAAGACAGCAGAAATATAATCTGGATGGGCCTGGTGAATGATGCCGGAATTGTCAGTTGGAATACATCAAATAATACTTTTACCTGCTACAGTCAGAAAGGAAAAGGTGATAACTATTGCCCTCTCAGGCACTTCAAATATGCAGATGAGGATGACCTCGGAAATATTTGGATGGGCTATGAGAAGGGAGGCATTGCTTTGTTTGACAGAAAGCTCAACCGATTTGTTTCCTTGCCTGCATTTACAAATGATTCTCTCAATAATATTGTTGTAACCGGTATCATCAATGACCGGCACGGGCAATTCTGGATAGCAACGAATACTGGACTTATTTGCTACAATGAGTCTGCCAAGGATTACACGGTCTTCAGTCGGAAGTCAGGGTTGCCATCTAACAATATCACCGGCATCGTAAAGGATAAAGCAGGAAATATCTGGTTGGGTTTTGAAGGCGCGTTAGGTTGCATCAATACCGTCAGTAAGGGCATTACTCTCTTTACAAAATCAGAGGGCCTCCCCAAGGCTGAATTAGAGAATCCATATTATGATGCCAATTCAAATACCCTCTTTTTCACGACAGATCATGATGTCATCTATTTCAATCCGGATGAAATTCAAAAAATCATTCCCAAACTGAATCCTGTGATCACATCGTTCAGAGTAATGGGAATAGAACAACCCCTGTACCCCGGAAGCAGGATCGCATTACCTTATGCGAGAAATTATATTTCATTCAATTTTTCAGCGCCTAACCTTATTAACGCTTCAGAAAATGAATATGAGTGCAAATTAGATGGAGTGGACAAAGGTTGGATTTTCCTGGGCAGCAATCATTCCACCAATTACCACCAATTACAACCCGGTAGTTATGTGTTTCATATCCGGGCCAGGATCAGAAATGGTAGCTGGCAATCTCTTTCCACTCCGGTATCCATCAGTATTCTCACTCCTTTCTGGCGAACCACCTGGTTTTTCATTCTATGTGCGGTTGCGTTGCTGTCGATTATTTTTTCTTTTGTTTATGTAAGGCTGAGAAGCAAATTTGAAAAGCAGATCATGGCGCAGGGTATTCGTAATAAAATTTCTGCTGATCTGCATGATGATATCGGAAGTACACTCAGCAGCATTAATATTCTGAGCGAACTGGCAAAACAGAAATCTCCTGAATCACGTTCATTGCTGGAAACGATCAGTACCAACACCTCATTGATGCAGGAAAAAATGAGTGATATTATCTGGGCTATCAACCCTAAGAATGATCATTTTGGAAACATTACGCAACACATGTCGCAATTCGCGGCAGAGATACTCGAACCCAAAAATATCATTTTGAGTTTCAACACCGATGAATCACTTGCATCCCACTCCCTCTCTATGGATAAAAGGAAAAACCTTTACCTGTTTTTTAAAGAGGCTGTAAATAATTGTGCTAAGCACAGTGAGGCAACTCATGTAAATGTTTCAATTACTTCCAGGGATCACCAGGTACATTTGCAGATAAGTGATGATGGTAAAGGATTTGAATCCGAAAATCAATATTCAGGAAACGGGATGAGTACCATGAAGAGCCGTGCTAAACAATTGAATGGCACATTGGAAATCAATTCGGGAAATGGAAGAGGTACGGTTGTAAATTTGATTTTCAAGGTGTGACAAAAAACCACTTATTTATGCGATTGCACAAATAATGAAAGCAATGTACTTTTCGCAAGTAAACATCAGCGGATGCCAGTACCAAACCAACAGATCAGAATCGCCATCTTCGAAGACAACACACAACTGCGGGAGAGCCTGACGCAATTGCTGAACAACAATGATGAGACTATTTGTACGGGATCCTTTGCGGATGCTACCCGCCTCGAGCAAAGAATTGCAGGATCACAACCGGATGTGGTGGTAATGGATATTGATTTGCCAGGTAGAAATGGCATTGAAGCTGTGCAGATCATTCATGAAAAATTTCCAACCGTACGTGTATTGATGCAAACCGTCTTTGATGATAATGATAAAATATTTGCATCGATCTGTGCCGGCGCGTCCGGTTACATTCTCAAAAAAGCAGCACCACAAAAAATAATTGAAGCCATTATTGAAACATATAAAGGTGGTGCACCAATGACTCCTTCCATTGCAGAGAAAGTGTTGGAAATGTTCAGGACACAATCCAACCATCCGTCTCCCGAAAAGATAGACCTCTCAAATCGTGAAAAGGAAATACTCTTGCTGCTTGTACAGGGCAAGAGTTATAAAATGATCGCTGCAGAATGTTTTATTTCTTTTGACACAGTGAATTCACACATCAAGAACATTTACGAAAAACTGCATGTACATTCAAAAGGGGAAGCAGTGGCCAAAGCGATCAACCAGAAACTGATCTGAAAACACTTCTCAACCCTCACTATAACAGGATTCCTGTTTTATTCAACAAGGACTTTCAATTAAATCACTCGTTTATGCGATTGCAAAACCTTTGTTACAGGTTTAGCTTAGCAAGAGAATTCTAATCGGCTGATTATACTCATCTCCTCAACCAAAGAAAATAATTGCAAACCATTGATTCTTCAATGGTAATAAAATTCCTTTTTCTCATAAATAATTTATAACATGAAAACTAAATTTTCTAAACGGAGTTTCACAGTTATTGTCCTATCGGCTTTGGTATTTGGAGGATGCAAACCCGATCGTGAGGGTACAACTGACTCCTATTGCACCAGCGGAAAATCATGGGCTGCCATTGATGATAGCAAAGTGTCCTCAAATTTAAAAACAAAATTCCTCACCCCCCATGGTATCATCAATGTAAACAGTTCTGAATATAACAGCTCAGGGAAAACAGTAATAATTCCCTTTTCAACAACAGATGATCCGGTCAATAGTGCATTAACCACCCAGGTAATTACCGATGAATTCTTTACCAAAAACGTTGGAAGCGTATCAGACTTCTTTTACGAAAATTCCTGGGGACAGTATCAATTAACGAATGCGGGTATATCAACTACTGCCATTTTAAATAAAGCTTTCACGGAGTATAAATACACGGAGTCTGATTGGTATTTAATGAGAGATATCTGCCAGCATTCCAGTATTAATTGGGAATCATTGGATGCCAATCATGATCATAAAATTACTCATAATGAAGTGCAGGTTGTATTCATCCATTCACATGGTGGATCGGGTTCTACCCGTACACCAATCAATGTATTCGATCAGGCAGAATATTCAAATCTTCCAAATTATGTAAGTGTAATATATAAAGATCGACAATATGACATTTCCAATGCATTCGTTATGGTTGATTGCAAAAAGGATTCAGACCCTACAAAGGCTACCCAAACGCTTTCTTATAACACCAGTACAATATGCCATGAATTAGGGCACGGCCTGTTTAGCCTTCCGGACAGGTACAAAGTTTATTGTGGCTCTGGCGGATCAGGTCAATATGATCTGATGAGTGACAATTGTTCAATGAAGCACTTGAGTGTATATGATAAATTGGAAATTGGTTGGATAGTTCCAAAAATAATTATGAGTTCTGATGATGAAGAGAACAACCTGGTTCTTGGGCAATGCATGAATCTGCCTGCAATAGAACAAACTCCCGCCGCAATTATCAGGTATAATTCCAAAACACCAGAGGGTTTTTGGATTATTGCAAACAGAGACAAGAATAGTTCGCAATATAATTTTGAAAGCTCCCTTCCTGACGTTGGGATAGCCGTGTGGTGGGTAAACATAACAACAGGAGATCTGCATTTGGTTGATGCAAGTGCATTGGCTGCAAAACCAAGTTCTTACGAAAACCAGGGAGCGAATGCATTATTCAAATATGATCCCAATAAATCTTCCCCGCAACCACACTTTTTTCTCGACAATAATGGAGCATTAGCTTTTTCATTAACAGGTATTACTCCCCCGGGAAAAACGATGAATTTCTCTTTCTAAAACAGGCTAATGGTCAATAAATTCTTATGGATAGTTTCAAATTCCAATACTCAAATTTGAAAATAATAGCAATTCATTTTTATGAAATTTCACTTGTTTATGTGATTGCCTCAAGAAAGCATCAAAAATAGCTTTGTCAAGTAATGTACTATTCTCCTTCGCCTCACTAGCCTATGTGAAGCAAAAGTGCTTTTTCTTAAACGCTTTAATTATTGAGTTATGAAAAAAGTTCTATTCACCACCATTATTATTTTCTCGCTGGTAAATTCCGAGACTTCAGCACAAGTCAAAATCGGGAATAACCCAACTGTGGTAAACCCTGCCAGCCTGTTGGAATTAGAAAGTGGCAACAAAGGATTACTCCTTCCACGCCTCACAGACACTTCATCCATCACAAATCCACCGCAGGGTATGTTCATGTTCAATAATACCGATACATCTCTCTATTTCAAAAGAAAAGGCGGATGGCGAAGACTATCAATCGGCCACGATAATTATTGGAAAGTAATACCGGAAGGAGTTGAAGGTATAAGCAGAATATTCAGTGATGTGCCGGTGACCATAAATGCCCATGGAAATACTGCTTTTATAGATATAGCTCCCCTCCAAACTGCCGGAATGGCTGGTAATACACTTGCATCTTTTGGGAATGGCATCTCCACAGATAATATTGCAGGTGTAAGCCTTGTGGGCAACTGGCCAGGCATCTATTTCAATAGCTATTACAATAGTTCTATTAAATCAATGGCTGCCGGGAATGCCGGAAATATTACCATGGACGAATCGAACAATCTTGGTGGGGCATTTCTTTTTAAGATATCCGGTTATAGCGCTACTCCCAATACTACCATGCCCAACCCTGCTGCACAAATGATTTTGAATCACGATGGCAAATTGAGTCTCAATACCGGCAGCGTACCTGCACGGGCATGGTTTGAGCAACATGGCGCTGTAAATAATACTACAGCAATCTTTGGCGGCGAGGGTTCAGGTGTAGCTATTGAAGAACATTTCCCTTCCATTGGATTCAATAGTTATTATAATGGAAGTGGTGGATACAAAAGCATTGGAGCAGGATATGGTGGTGAAATTGGGATAGACCAGAACAATGGTGATTTTTATATAACCACTATGAATGCATATAATGCCTTGCCTGATAATTCTTATTTAAGCTTTGTAAGAACTTTCAATATTGATAGGAACGGTTACGTTGGGATCAATACAATATTACCCTCAGGCCAGGTAGAAATTCATAATTTGAATAATACAATAAGCCCAATTAATGGATTAAGTTTCACGTGTGAGGATAATGTAAATATCGATATTGCAGGTTTTAATTTGTCTGTTTATGACATAGGCGGCACTTTGCTAAATCCGGGCGAGTCTGACCTGGTTTTCCAGGCACGTAATACAACCAATGGTACCTACTCTAATGTAGCAAATATTGATAAGGATGGAAATTACCATCAGACTTCAGATGCAAGATTTAAGAAAGACATCGCAACTCTTGATAAAAATGACATGCTGCAAAAACTGCTTTCTCTTAATCCCAGGAATTATCATTTTATTGATGATAACAGTAGTTCAAAAAAAAGCTACGGATTTTTAGCACAGGATGTAGAACAGGTATTTCCAGAATTTGTAAATACTTTACAAGGTAAAAAAATGCTTGCCTACAATTCATTCATCCCTGTAATTGTATCTGCGATACAAGAGCAGCAGCAGGAGATAGAAAAACAGAATCCTCAGACAGCAATTGCCGCCATTCAAAAAGAGAATCAAGAATTAAAAGAAAAAGTATCTGAACTCTCAGCGTTGTTACAGGTGCTGCAACAGAGAATGGCGGCAGTAGAGCAAAAGGTTCAGTAATCCAAACATTTGAAATCATTTGTTTATGTCAATGACATGTACATTTCGGAGTCACTGTTTAACTGAAACCTATTGGATATAAAATTTCAATGACTATCGAGAGGGGGAAAATGTTACTACAACCAAGGATGATTTATAAAATGGGAAGGTAATAAAGACCTGCTATTAAAGACACTAAACCGGATGATTGGGACTGAAATATTTCTCTTATTGAGCTTATCGATAATTGAAGATGAGCTATCGTGAGTAAGCAAATATTGAATAGAGGTCAACTTGATTTGTGCAATGAGTGAAAGATCATTATTGAAGAAACAAGCACCAAACAAAAAAATAATCTTCTTAGATCAAATTTTTCCAGGCATGAAACATCTACTCCTCCTCTCCTTTTTATTATGCAGCCTTACCATACAAGCACAAAACGCAGGCATCGGCACTACCACTCCTGACCCTTCTGCTCAGTTAGACATCAGCAGCACCACACGGGGACTGCTGATTCCCCGAATGACTATGGCTCAGCGAAATGCGATAGCATCTCCGGCCAAAGGATTGCTGATTTTTCAGACAGATGATGCCTTGGGATTTTATTTTTACACTGGGTCTTCATGGACTCACTTGACAGCAATCAGCAATAACAGTTGGCTGCTCACAGGCAATGCAGGCACTGATCCGCTCGTCAATTTTGTTGGAACTACCGATAACAAGCCTCTCCTTTTTAAAATCAATAATATCCGATCAGGTTTTCTTGGCAATGGAAATGTATTCTGGGGCAAAGGAAGTGGAGTCAACAACATCAACGGATATTCGAATGTGGCAATTGGAACAGATGCACTAAATGCAAATAATAACTTCAGTAACCTGGTTGCAATTGGCGACAGTGCAATGTGCCATAATGGAATCGGTGCTGTCACTCCTTTCGATGGACTCTTCAATACTGCAATAGGAAGTAAGGCGCTCTATACCAATTCAACAGGATCTTTTAATAATGCTACAGGTTACCAGGCACTCTTTTCCAACACCACAGGTGTTTTCAATACGGCTTTTGGAAGCCAGGCACTCTTCACTAACACTACCGGTAGTTCTAATACTGCGATTGGGAGCCTTGCTCTATTAGACAATACAACAGGTGAAAATAATACTGCCAGTGGACCCAATTCACTTCGGAACAATACAACCGGCAACAATAATTCAGCTTTTGGATATTATTCTCTTTTAAGCAACACGACGGGCAATTCCAATGTAGCTATTGGTATCCGGGCACTGAATTCAAACACCACTAACAGTAATCTCGTAGCTATTGGTGACAGCGCAATGTTTAACAATGGAATTGGCGCCCACGGCCCGCTTGCCGGTAATTACAATACAGCAGTAGGAAGCAAAGCACTTTATTCCAATACCCTGGCATGGGCCAATACTTGTGTCGGATTCGAGACGCTGAAATTAAGTACAACTGGTTACAATACTGCCGTTGGGGCCTTTTCACTTACAGCCAATACTTCAGGATATAGCAATACGGCTATTGGCGCTAATACACTTTCGCAGAATGTAACCGGAAGCCAAAATTGTGCTTTTGGGGAGAGTTCACTACAATTTAACAACTCAGGATATCATAATACTGCAATGGGTTATATTTCACTTAGAAATAACTCTACTGGCCAGGAAAATTGCGCATTTGGATTCATGGCTCTTTACGGCAATACTACAGGAAATTTCAATACAGGCCTTGGCGATCTCGCAGATGTAGCGCAAGGTAACCTCACCAATGCTACGGCAATTGGATACTTAGCTAAGGTGGATGCCAGCAACAAAGTTCGCATAGGCAATACCAATGTAACCGTTATAGAAGGACAGGTAGCCTACTCCTTCCCTTCCGATGCTCGTTTCAAGTACAACATCAGAGATAATGTACCGGGGTTGGAATTTATCAACAAACTCAAACCGGTGACCTATTACTTCGACACTGATAAGTTGGCGTATTACACCAAAACAGGAACAATTCCCAACCCTTCGATTCATCCTGCTGCATTTAAAGGAGACGAACAATTACATACGGGCTTCCTGGCACAGGATGTAGAAAAGATTGCCAACGAATTGGGCTATCAATTTGATGGTATTCACCATCCTGCAAATGATCGCGATCATTACAGCCTCGCATACTCACAGTTCATTATGCCATTGGTAAAGGCAGTACAGGAGCAACAGGCGATGATCAATCAGCTAAGAAAGCAGGCAGCACAAAGTGAAGTCCAGACAACAATTAAGAACCAACAAGAGATGATAAAAGCGCTTCAGGAAACAATCAACGAAAACAAAGAACAATCAGCAGAACAAAAGAAACTAATCCTGGCGCTGCAAGTGGAATTGAATCAACTCAAAAAAAGTATTAAGTAAATGCATCGGATCAAAAATCTTTGTAGAAATAAAATATTTCAGGCTCCAGGAAACTGTAAATTTCAAAGCAGTTAGGTGCGAATATGCAAGTCCACAAAGTATCCCGGAAATATACTCCCGGTTTATTTTGTATTTATCATGCTTAGAGAAAATTCACTTGTTTATGCGATTGCCAAAGGTATTTCCGGAAGGTAGTTTTGTATTCATCCCTCACCCCTAAAAAAACAAAACAATGTTAAGCAGATATTCAATATTACTTTACTTGTACGCAAGAATAAACCCAGCAATCTGGGACGTTATTGTACCCATGGGACCAAAATATTCGCATGGCACTTTGAATGTGATAGGTTCACAGGTAGTAAAATTTGTAGCTCAGTCCATCAAACAAAAAGCACTGGGCAAAAGCCTGAATGCAATTGGCAGGCAACTCTATTCAGAAGGCATTACATCTATGAGTTATGATGATGACAATTGGTGTGGTACTCCTCCTATTCCATTTCCAATACACCATCATATTTTTGATATCGATCCTGCCTCTTTGCCCTGGCTGGAACACTTTGAAAGAGATAAAAAGCTTAATGACCGGTATTATGGTGGTATATTAAGCATCGTATCTGAATCCATTTCCAATGAAAAGATTGCTTCTCAACTTCAAAGGATCGCAAAACAATTGTCAAAGTCTTCAAGGTAATTCCTGTTCGCGATTTCGACTTGAGGTGCCAGGTTGTACAGGCTTATACAAGCAGTTATAAAGTCGGGTAAGTATTCTATGGAAGATGCGTAAGATTAAAAGGTCAAAACACAAATCCTAAAATCGGAATCCGGATATCAGATCCCAGGACTCTCCTTCTGAGAAGTGGGATTATCATAATATCCCGGCGCCTGGATCGTTGCCATCCCCATTTGATCTCTTAATAAAGAAGGGACACACTTACGATGACATGGCTATACGATCGTTACAAATTATTTAGCGGACAAAACAGATAGAGAAAATATGAAATAAGTACCCATTGTACCGCGCACCACACTCAATCCGTTACCTAAATCAGGAAAAATTAATGAAATAATTTTCGTTTCTTAAAATTTTTCATTTACTTGCGCCGCAACCAAAACTGTAACCATGAGAAAACTGCTTATCCCTGTATGCCTTTTGATAGGCCTGAATACATTTGCACAAAAAGAAAAAAGCCCCTTTACCAAATTCGGTAAAATAGACAAAGAGACCCTCGCCAAACAAGTGTATGCAATTGACAGTAATGCCAATGCAATAGTACTGAGCAAGATTGGTGAAACATCAGTAACACTAAATGCAAAAGGTGGGTTTTCATTGAAAACAACTGTTCACAACGTAACACACATCCTGAATGAAAAAGGATATGATGAAGCTAACGTAAGCATACCGTTGTATGTTTCTTCCGGTTCAACTGAAGAAGTGTCTGCTTTCAAAGCCGTGACCTATAATCTGGAAAACGGAAAAATTATTGAAGATAAAATCGGCAGGTCAGCCTTGATACGGGAGAAAAAAGATGAGTACAATCAACTCATGAAATTTACCATGCCGAATGTGAAGAAAGGATCTGTGATTGAATATTCGTACCAGGTAGTTTCTGATTTCATCAGCATGCCCAATCCCTGGTATTTCCAAAGCACCACTGCGCCTACACTCTGGAGTGAATACACCTTTGCCATTCCCCAGTTCTTCTTTTATCATATCTCATCGAGAGGATTTGCTCCTTTAGACATTGTGGAATCTGAAAAGCGTGACGAAAATTTTGGCAGTTCGGCAGCTCCTATCTCAGCTTTAGTAGAATATAAGCGTTGGGTAGCTAAAAACGTTCCTGAATTAAAAACCGAACCATATACCAGGTCTGTAAGAAATCATTTATCGAGGCTCGACTTCCAATTGAATGCATTTCAGTACCCACTGGAGTATAAGAGTTTCAGGAGTTCATGGCAGGAAATAGCAAAGAACTTATTGGAATCAGAATACTTTGGCAAAAACCTCAACTCCAATAATGGCTGGCTAAAAGATGAAGTAAAAATTATTGTAGGCAATGAAACAGATCCACTCAAGAAGGCACAAAAGCTTTATGAGTACGTAAGAGATGATTTTAAAACGACATCACAGTACGGAATTTCTATGACAGATAATCTCAAAGCCGTTTTCAAAGCAAAGAAAGGAAATGTGTGCGAACTTAATCTGTTACTCACTGCTATGCTTCGATATATAGACCTGGACGCACAGCCGCTAATGCTGAGTACCGCGGCACATGGATATGCCATTGAATTATTTCCGGTACTTACGAGTATGAATTATGTAGTATCCAAAGTGAACATTGGTGGCAGAGATTACCTTTTGGATGCAAGTGAAAGCCGGTTAGGCTTTGGCAGGCTACCTGAATATTGCTACAATGGGTACTCACTGATCGTTGACAAAAACGCGACTGCACTCAACCTGTCTCCTGATTCTTTGACAGAAAAAAGAACCGTATTCAACTTCTTTTCCAATACTGATAAGGGATACGGAGGGAAGGCAACGAGGAATGAAGGATACTATAAATCCTATGACATCAGGAATGAAATAAAGGAAAAAGGAAAAGATGAATTCATCAATGAATTAAAAAAGAAATATTCTGACAACCTGGTCATTTCAGATATTCAAATTGATTCATTACAGAAATACAACATCCCGATCAAACTGTCCTACCTACTAAATATGAAACTTGATGGCCAGGATATTTTGTATGTAAATCCATACTTTGGTGAAAACTATACCAAGAATCCTTTTTCCTCTGTAAACAGGGTTTACCCTGTCGAGTTTCCATACCTGCAGGATGAGACCATCCTGACAACCATGGAGATACCTGCCGGATATAAAATAGATGAACTCCCAAAATCTATCCGGGTAAAACTGGATGAGGAAGGCAAGACCTATTTTGAGTATCGCGTGTCAGGTAATGACAAAGCAGTCAGTTTTAGCAGTAAATTAAAAATCGGAAAAACATTTTTCATGCCTTCAGAATACAACTCATTGCGTGAATTTTTCAATTTCGTAGTTAAGAAACAGGCAGAACAAATTGTATTCAAAAAAGAATC
Organism: uncultured Ginsengibacter sp.; assembly: GCA_964526985.1. Classification (GTDB taxonomy): domain Bacteria; phylum Bacteroidota; class Bacteroidia; order Chitinophagales; family Chitinophagaceae; genus Ginsengibacter. The sequence continues at coordinate 14,270 of CAZGNJ010000060.1, forward strand.
CTAATGAAAACAATCCTTTCAACACTCCTGATCTGCATCGCCTTCACCGGCTTTGCAGGTGAAATAAAATTTCCTGTATCCGAAATACCGGATTCTCTCCTGAAGAACGCCAACAGTGTGATGCGCATCAACGAGTCACAAATCGTGGTAAAGAGTCTTTCATCTGTAGTGAACAAAGTTCATTTTGCCATCACCATCCTGAATGAAAATGGAGATAACTATGGAAGCCTGATCGCACACTACGATAAACTTCAGAAAGTATCTGATATCGAAGGTGCACTTTATGACGCTACGGGCAAGCAGGTAAAAAAACTCAAATCCAAGGACATCATGGACCTGAGTGCCACCAGCGAAGCCAACCTGGATGATGACAATCGCATCAAGGCGCATCATTTTTATTATAACAGTTACCCATACACGGTAGAATATTCCTACGAAGTAAATATCAAACACACCTTCTATTTTCCACCCTGGATACCGCAAGACAGGGAGCAACTCTCTGTACAAAAGAGCAGTTATGAACTGAATATTCCAAAAGATTTCGGCATTCGCTTCAAAACATTCAACATAAATGCGCCCGTAAAAAAAGAAGAGGACGGCAGGCTGATCTATCAATGGCAATTGACCAACAGTACTTCCTTTAAAGAGACTATGCCCTACGCTTATTGGCGCGATTACCTCGTGGCAGTCTTCGCTGCCGCTAATGACTTTGAACTGGACAATAAGAAAGGTAATATGGAAACATGGAAGAATTTCGGACTGTTTCAATACCAACTCATCGAAGGCAGAGACCAATTGCCTGATGCGGTCAAAGAAAAGGTGAAGCAAATAGTAGCAGGTAGCACAAACAAGTCGGAAACCATTACGGCCCTGTATCATTACCTGCAGCAAAACACCAGATACATCAGTATCCAGTTGGGCATAGGTGGCTGGCAGCCTTTTGATGCTGCTTATGTTGCCAAAAACGGATTTGGAGATTGCAAGGCGTTGACAAACTATATGCACAGCCTTCTCAAAGAAGCAGGTATCAACTCCTACTATGCATTGGTGAATGGCGGTGATAATAGTTTTTATCGAAACAGGGTCATTGATGATTTCCCCTCCATACAGTTCAATCATGTCATCCTCTGTATTCCATCGCAAAACGATACTACATGGTTGGAATGTACGAGTCAGACTTTACCGGCAGGATATGTAAGCGGATTTACATCCAATCGTAAAGCTTTGCTGATTAAAGAAGATGGTGGATATCTCGTATCTACACCACGATATGGCATCAATGAAAACAGGCAATTGCGGAATATCAAGACCGTACTTCAAGAAAATGGTGATGCCACCATTCATGTAGCATCTTCCTACAATGGCATGGAGAATGATGCACTGTTTAGCCTGGTAAAAAACGTTTCGAAGGACAAAGTGAAAAAGATACTCTCATCCGCTATCTCAATACCTTCCTACGAGTTAAATGATTTTAAGTATGAAACATTACCTGCACCACTACCGGAATTGAAGGAAACACTGGATATTACAGCTACTAATCTAGCTACTATCACAGGTAAGCGATTATTCATAGTGCCAAATATGCTGTCAAGATCAGGAAGCATTCCTGACTTTGGTGAAGGCAGGAAAATTGATTTCAATTTTGAAAATTCTTACCACGATTCAAGCCATTCTGTGATCACACTACCTCAAGGCTACACAATAGAAGCATCCATCAAACCTGTAACCATCACTACAGACTTCGGTAAATACACCATGACCTGCACAGTAAAAGACAACGAAATTATTTATGACAGGTCGTTTAGTCAATACCAGTCAAAGATTCCTGTGGATAGGCAAGAAGAGATTACGGAATTCTTTAAAAAGGTTTATAAATCAGACAGAGCAAAGTTGGTGTTAGTGAGAAAGGAATAATTTTTTTTCAGGTAATCTGATAGTGTAATCTATTTCGCCGGAGGTAGCAAAAAATAAAAGGTAGCTACGGATGATGATTGTTCTTTAGTCTTGTTTCATTGATTTATTCTTTGCCATGATCGCATGTCCATTAGGTAAAAATATTCTGAAATATCTGATTGTACCCAAGTCCAATCTTGGGAGTTGAAAAATTTAGACTTAAATATAAATTCAATCTTCTCCTGCATGTTCTTTGGAAAACAAGTTGGAAGAAATTAAAACCAAACACCAGTTCTGGATTAATAGAATTTCAAATCGATAGTTATGATGCGCTGAACTGAATGGCCAGGATTATTTTTTAATTGGTATCGATTTACGGAATGCTTGATTTAAGTTAGGGTTCTGAGTGATCAACTTTAATGGAATTCGTATCAGATGTTTTTGTTTGCCACACTTCAATTCTTATTTCAGAAAATAGCATCCACCATAGAGAACCTGAACAGAATGCCTGATATTTATAATGACCTCAACTGTGCTACCATCTTTTTTACTTCTTCACCATTCACTACCACATGGCTAAGTGATTCCTTAAGCATTTCATTTTGATATTGCATTAGCGAAGGAGTATTTACAGAAGCTGAGCTGTGTATTTCCTTCGCTCCTGTTTTTTCAATGATCTTTTTGATATTACCGGCATTGACCCCTGATCCCGGCATAATGATAATTTTATCTTCCGCAAGATGTATTAGCCGTGACATCATATCCAATGCTTCTTCCACCTTTGGTTTCAGGCCAGAAGTCAATATGCGTTCACATCCTATCGAGATCACATCTTTTAATGCCTGCTCCGGATCATTCACTCGATCGAATGCCCGATGAAAAGTAACTCCCATTGGATAAGCTGCCTCTACCAGCCTGCTACATTGCTCCTTATTTACAGTACCATCCGGGTTCAATATTCCAAATACAACAGCATCACACCCGGCATTCTTACAAAAAGCCACATCCTGAAGCATAATCGAAAATTCATCTTTCGAATACAAGAAATCACCTCCTCGCGGACGAATCATCACATTCAATGGAATGGTGAGTATCTTTCTCGCTTCTTTTATAAATGCATAAGAAGGCGTGGTGCCGCCTTCGGGGGGAGAATCACACAATTCAATTCTTCCTGCACCATTGGCCTGTGCAGTGATACAGCTGTCAATATTGAATCCGATAATTTCGAGGAGAACAGACATGGAGGAAGGTTTAGAAGGTTTAGATGGTTTAGAAGGTTTAGGGAGTTTAGGGAGTTTAGGGTTGAGAGTTTAGTCCGCCGCGGTGGATAGGGTTTAGAGAGTTGAGAGTTGAGAGTTGAGAGTTGAGGGTTGAAAGTTTAGGAATTTTGATAATCCCAAAAAATCATCATTTATTCCTCTGTGATTAACTCACGACTCACCTTATTCTTAACAGTTTCACAATTCATAATCTATAATTCATAATTCATTCCGCCGCGGCGGACATAATTCATAATTTCCTAAGTCGCACCATAATCATAAATGTACCTTGCAGGAATGACGATATCTTCTTTTCCACTTTTGACTGCGAATACAAAACCCTTTTGAATAGCAAAGGCGCCATATCTTCCGTTTTTGTCTAAAGCTAAAAATCCCACCTGGATTGTTTTTGCTTTTTCCTTATCACGATTCACGATGCGTTCTACTGCTTTTCTGCATGCAGCTTCGGGCGAAAATCCCTGTCTCATATATTCTACCACGAGATGCGTACCACAAATCCTGATCACTTCCTCTCCCAATCCGCTCGATGTGGCAGCGCCTACTTCATTATCTACAAACAAGCCGGCTCCGACAATAGGTGAATCTCCCACTCTGCCATGCATTTTGAATGCCATGCCACTGGTAGTAACCGCACCACTCATGTTGCCTTTCGCATCCAATGCCACAATGCCCATCGTATCATGATTCGGCGTACCATCATCAAAATATGCAGGTGCAAATGGTCCGTTCTTTTTTTTGTTTTCGATATTGATCTCAGGTTTGTATTCTGATTTCTTCAACCAGTTTTTGTAGGCTTCCTTTGCAGGTTCTGATAGTTCTGCCGGTTCTTTTTTAAATCCATTTTCCAAAGCAAATTGCTGAGCGCCATCTCCGACCAGCAAAACATGCGGTGTCAGTTCCATCACTTTTCTTGCAACAGATATGGGATGTTTGATCTGCTCTATCGCAGCTACAGCACCGCAATTGGCATTCTCGTCCATAATACAACTATCGAGAGTAACATAACCATCTCGGTCAGGATTTCCTCCCAAACCTACACAACAATTCTGTTGATCTTCCATCCATCGCGCACCCATCTCTACTGCGTCCAGTGCACGGCCTTTACTATTCAAAATTTTCCATGCTTCGGCATTCACGCTCTTTCCATCTGCCCACGTTGACACGATGATGGGTTTTTCAATTGCATTTGATGAAAATTTTCTGGGAATTGCCAGCAAGGGAGTAGCGGCTGATGTTATTTTAAGAAAGTTTCTTCTGAGCATGATTCAAATTTAGTTACTTTAATTTTTTCTTTCACAAATAGAAACCGGACCTTTCAATTTTCTTATTCATTCCCATTCGAAATCAATAAAATAAAAAAACCGGCCAGTGCCGGTTAAGCAAGTTTTGAATCCAATTTCATTATGAAGCAAAAAACTTATGGAAATACGGTATCGTCTCTATCCCCTTGTAGAAATTCTCAATACCATATTTTTCATTAGGAGAGTGAAGTCCATCGCTATCCAACCCGAATCCCATAAAAATGATCTTGATCCCTAATTCCTTTTCCAGGATGCTGCAAATAGGAATACTGCCACCGCCGCGTAATGGTACAGGTTCTACTCCAAAAGTTTCTTTGATGGCCTCTGATGCTGCTTTATACCCTTTGCTGTCGATAGGTGTCATGTAAGGCTCACCTCCATGATGTTCGAACGCACGCACTGTAACGGATTTTGGCGCTATGGATGTAAAATAGTCCAGCAACAATTTTGTGATTTTAGGCGATGACTGATTGGGCACAAGTCTCGCTGATATCTTTGCTGTAGCCTTCGCAGGCAATACTGTTTTGGATCCTTCACCGGTGTATCCTCCCCAAATTCCATTGATCTCTAACGTAGGACGAATGCCGGTACGCTCCATTGTAGAATAACCTTTCTCACCCCACACATCAGGAATGCCAATTTCTTTTTTGTATTCCTCCTCATTGTAAGGAGCCTTCGCCATCAACTTACGCTCTTCATCAGAAGATTCAATAACATCATCATAAAATCCAGGAATGGTAATATGATTATTCTCATCATGGCAACCGGCAATCATCTTAGCAAGGATCGTAATGGGATTGGCAACCGCACCACCATAAGTACCACTGTGCAGGTCGCGGTCTGCACCTGTTACTTCTACTTCGATATAAGAAAGACCGCGAACACCAATATCAAGTGAGGGAGTTTCCATGCTCAGCATAGAACTGTCGCTGATCAGGATCACATCAGCCTTCAACAAGTCTTTGTGATCATGCACGAATTTTCCAAGGCTCGGTGAACCGATTTCCTCTTCTCCTTCTATTAAAAACTTGATATTGCTCGTAAGCGAATTTGTTTTGGTCAATATCTCCAATGCCTTCACATGCATGAAGAATTGTCCCTTGTCATCAGCGGATCCACGGGCATATACCTTCTCATCTTTTACTACCGGTTCGAAGGGCCCCGTATGCCACAACTCCAGTGGCTCCGGTGGTTGTACATCATAATGTCCGTACACAAGTACCGTTGGCTTAGATGGGTCAACGATCTTTTCAGCGAAGACAACAGGAAAACCTTCCGTAGCCATCACCTCTGCCTTATCAGCTCCCGCTTCCAGCAGGCTCTTCTTCACAGCTTCAGCACAGGATTTCATATCATCATTATGTTTGCTTTGGGCGCTCACTGATGGTATCTTCAGCAATTCCATCATTTCATTTAAGAATCTATCCTTGTTTTTTTCTAAATAATCTTTCCATTCTTTCATGATAAAAATATTTGTGTGTTAGGGGTAGCGAATATACCATTTTTTGAGTGCGTAAATTGATATCAGTTGTATTGGGCACACCTAAAAATGTCAATAACGTTAAGACTTGGACAAGGTATAAGAATATATCACGGTTTACCCAAGAGAGTTATCGATAATATCAGAACCACTATTTATTAAATGAGGAAATTTTGGAGAATTGAGTCCGTTATTTTATCAATTATTTTTGATTATGAGTAAAAGTTATCCTTACATTTGCGGCAGATTGCTTTTCTATATCAGCCTTTGATTTGGTTGCCAATTTTCATCATCACGATGAAAAGGCCTCTGGTCAAAGGCTGAGTCTATTTAGAGACCTTCTGTTACAGGAACAGTTGCCTTTCCCGGCAGCATTGATTTTAATCTCCTTCCCAACCTGAAATAAAATTCCTTGTTGAATAATTGCGAATCGTGCAATGCCTTGTAGGTCAGGAAAAAACCAACAGGTGTCAACACGATCACCGGCAGCCACAATCCAAAGAACGGCAACATTACCTGGTCTTTGGCAAATTTTTCTCCGAAAATGTTCAGTAGATAAAAGATCATGAAAAATATAAGCGCCATTACCAAAGGCAATCCCAGTCCACCTTTGCGAATAATGCTCCCTAAAGGTGCACCGATTAGAAACATGACAATACAGGCTACAGATAGCGACAATTTTTTCTGCCATTCTATTTTGTGTTGCACAATATTGTAGGTAAGCCCTTCATCATCCATTGCAGATACCTGTGTTACATTCTTAGCATTATTTACCAGGCTCAACGCACTATTCCGCACCATCATGCGTAAAGAATCAGGGATCATTTCGTCAAAACTCTTTTGCTTTGAAACCTTAGGTGCTTGTTTTGGTACAGATGACTCAGGGATTGTTGAATCTTTATATTTCGAATACCAGACAAACGCGGTCATGTCTCTGCGTAGAGATTTGAATGAACTGTCCGGAACTTTAGAAAGCGAATCCAGGTCTTCTGAGAGTTGACGCAGGCTCTTCATCCGTATGTTGTTCATAAAAAGACTATCCGAAGTCTTTTGAAGATTTAGCTGACTAAGGTCAAAGAGTTTGGTATATTCTTTAAATCCAAGATTGATAAATTCAGTTTTGGAAGCATCATAATTCTGATCTTCCTGGTAGCGGTGTCCACTTCCCAAATGAAACTCCAGGTAGTTCTTGTCCTTGCTGGTAATCATTTTCCCGCTTTTGGAAATCACCGTATTATCCTGTCCTGAATTGGTCTGCTCATAAATGATGATGTCTTTCAAGAGGCTATCCTGCTTTTTCTCAGCCACTTTAATAGAGAACCCCTGGAAACCATTATAAAACACTCCCGGCCTGAGATCAAACGCCGGGCTTTTCTGGTAGATATCATGATAAATGCGCGCAAATTTCAGATTGGCAACAGGCGCTATATTATTGGCAAACAAAAAAGCGACTCCCGAAAAAATCAATGTGATAAAAAACAGGGGGCGCATGA
>CAZGNJ010000061.1:0-20171 GCA_964526985.1 uncultured Ginsengibacter sp.
ATCACGATAAGGGCAAACCCTGAGTGATCAGGGGACGCAAAGTAACAGGGTCTTTTGTAGGGGCGTATTGCTATACGCCCCTCGTCTGATAAAAAGATAGCCTTACTGCCGAAGATGTTTTTGAGATACTTTTTTTACATCTTTGCAGTAAGGCTTTTTTATTTTACACGGTTTACAACCGGATTATTGGGAAAAACGAGACTATCGTATCGAATAAATCTTAAAAAAGACAATGAGATCAAGTTAAAGTAGGATATTTATGGTGACAGAAAAGAGCAAGAGATCGGTTGAAGATGTTGCTTATGCTGCGAATTACGAGCACCTGGCGGATGAGTTATTCAGGCTGAATCTGCGAATTCGCTTGCACGTATTTCAGCAGAAAAAATGCCAGCCAGAGAAAAACGTTAACCAGTATAAAGGATTGTTTTTAACAGAGGATGAGATTGTCTGCTTGCTTGAGAATGATGAAAATTCAAGGGGAGACACGAGCTCATCGGGTAAGAAGGATAAACATGGTGAAGAGATAAGGATGTTGGCTGAAGCCATTGAGCAGATAGGGGCCAAAATTCAAAAGAGGCGTATTGCCAGCATACAGGCGGGTATCTATCTGTCTTTGCCGCACCTGGCAAGGCTTTTCCGCCTCACCGCATTCGAAGAAGAGTGTCTGCTTATCTGTCTTGCGCCTGAGTTAAATCGTAATTATGAGAAGTTCTACGCATATCTCCAGGACGATATAACCAGTAAAAAACCAACGGTTGATCTGGCGCTGAATCTGCTCTGTCTTTCCCGGCAGGAAAAACTGAAGGCCCGGCTCTCCTTTGATAAACAAGCTCCTTTGGTGAAGTACCATCTTTTACAGGTAACTGATCACGCGCAGGACTCTTCATCGCCACTGATTTCCCGTTCACTCAAACTGAATGACCGGATTGTAAATTTCCTTCTCGGTTTTGGGCATATGGATGCAGGGCTTGAGCATGTTGCCCGGTTTGTTCAACCTCAGACCAAATGGGATCAAATCCATATGGATAAAGACATTCAAAACAGAGTGCAGAACTTCATTCAGTCGTATGCCCGTCAACCGGAACTCAACACACAAAATGTCGTGTTCCATATTTACGGCCCTTATGGGTCGGAAAAACCGATGCTGGCAGAGGCGATCTGTCATGACCTTGGAATCCCTTTAATTACAGGCGATTTAGGGAAAATCATTGATGGCCAGATGCTGTTTGAAAAAACGCTGGAATTACTGGGAAGAGAGGCCGTATTGCAACCCGCTGCCGTATGTCTGGACAATTTTGATTGTTTGCTTGCCGACACAGAGAAGTACCATTTCCATTTGAAGTCGGCGCTTGAAACGATCCGGCGGTTTTCCCGGCTGACATTTCTCTTCAGCAGCAAGCCCTGGAAACCGCAAGGGCTTTTAAACGGGCGCATATGTATCGAGATTGGCTTTCCCATGCCCGATGCTGAGGACAGGAAATATCTTTGGGAATACCATCTTAACGGACATCACCGGTTGTCGCCCGATGTTGATTTTACAGAATTAGCAAATAAGTTTCGGTTTACATCGGGTCAGATTCACGATGCCACAATGGCGGCGCAAAACTTAGCCCTCTGGCGCTCCCCGGAAGATGGCATGATTGTGATGGAAGACCTTTATGCTGCATGCCGTGTCCAATCAAATCAGAAATTGATTACCCTTGCCCGAAAGATCGATCCGAAATATACCCTGAGCGACATCGTGTTACCTCCCGATCAATTGGCTCAGCTCAAGGAAATAGGTAATCAGTCCAAATACCGGCACATCGTATACGGCACATGGGGTTTCGACCGTAAGCTTTCCTATGGGAAAGGATTGACCGCCCTGTTCGGCGGCCCTTCCGGGACGGGCAAGACCATGGCTGCTGAAATTATTGCAAACGAGCTAAAACTCGAACTATACAAAATTGACTTGTCCCAGGTGGTCAGTAAGTATATTGGTGAGACAGAAAAAAATCTCAACAAAATCTTCGCAGAGGCGGAATCAAGCAATGCCATCCTCTTTTTTGATGAGGCAGACGCCATTTTTGGTAAACGTTCTGAGGTCAAAGACGCCCATGACAGGTATGCCAACATAGAAATTGGTTATCTGCTTCAGAAGATGGAAGAGTATGAAGGGATTACGATACTGGCTTCCAATTTAAAGCAAAATATCGATGATGCATTTGTGCGCAGGATGCGTTTCATTGTTGAGTTTCCGTTTCCTGATAAAAAACTGAGGGAACAAATATGGAGGAATATTTTTCCAAAAAATGCCTCAGTCTCAGAAGAAATAGACTATAAGTTCCTGTCAGAAAGGTTTGAGCTTACCGGTGGCAACATCAATAATATTGCGTTAAGCTCAGCTTTTTATGCTGCTGAAGAGTCTACTGGAATAGCGATGCATCACATAGTATTTGCTGTAAAAAGGGAATTTCAGAAAATGGAAAAGCTGTGTATGAAAGAAGATTTTGGTGAATATTATGAAATAATCAAGGTGGGATACAGAACATGAGCAATTCTAGGATCATAAAAAATATTGGTGATACTTTAATAAAATTACTCGACGGAGAAGTATGGGGCGATAGTGAATCTGAAAAATTTACTACAAAAGGGATATTGTTGGATTCTCCCAAAGATATAAAACCCGATAACGACGTACAAATATCTCTCTTTCTCTATAAAATTATGGAAAATGTCTATATGAAAAATGAGGAACCTCGGGAAACAGGAAGTTCTCAAATCTTATGGCCTCCGATAGCATTAGATTTGATGTATCTTGTGACACCATACGGCAAAAAAAAGGAAAAGGAGCATTTAATACTAGGCAGGGCAATGCAAATATTTCATGGCAATACCATTTTACCACGTAAATTTTTACCTGATGACCTGAGACAAAGGGATGAGGAAATAAAACTCCTATTCCATCCTCTCTCATTGGATGATCAAACCAAGATATGGGGGGCATTTCCAGATATAGGTTACAAGTTGTCAGTAACCTATATGGTTACCCCGGTACTGATAGATTCTACACGGACGGTGAGCACGACGAGGGTTTTGACCAAAGAATTGCATCAGGCTATTATGACTTCAAATAGAGAGGAAGAGTAAGATGAAATTTCCTTTTCCTTACGTTAATGGGAAATATACTGCCTACGAGGATAAGGTTGATCCTAAAAAAGAGAAAAAAGTATTTCTTTCTGTGGCTGTCAAGCTGATTGATGACTATACCTCGAAGAATCCGATTGGATCAATAAAGGTCAAGCTAAAAGAAAATGATAAGAAAATTATTAAAAACTTGAGCGGATATTATCTTCTTACCAATCTGAATACCGGAAAATACACTGCAATGATCGATACAGACTATTATTTTTCTAAACCAGAGGTTGTTATTGATATTGATCTTTATCGTGATAGGACTGCAGGCATAAAATTGGGATTCGATTCCCATGGGCCTGTTGAAGGAGGCAAGAGTATAAAGCTGAAAAATGTTTCAAGATTACAAAATGACGATATCATCGAATTTCGCAATTCAAAAAATAACATAGAACAAAGAGAAATTGTAAGTATTGATAGGGAGAATCATACAATCGCATGGAATGAAGGCCTTAAATATAAATATGATACTGCCGGGAGTACAGTTAATATTTTGAAGTACATTTTGCTAAAAATTCCTTTAAAGCCAAGGCCTGCCTATCCTTTTTCGGAGTATGCAACCCTTTTCAGAGGGAAGGTTGTATCTCCTAAGGATAATAATGATCCGGTTGCTTATGCAACGGTAACGGTAAAAAAAGAAGAAATACAGGAGGAGAAAGATTTAATAACAGAGACAGACGAAGGAGGGGAATTTGTGCTTTATTTTAAAAAGATAAAGGAAGAGAAGGAAATCAATATTCGGATTGAAAAAAACGGCGCTAGTAAAAAAATAACACCAAGGATACAAGTGTACGAAACAGTAATTGAGAAAGAAATTACCTTACTAAAGTGATAGAGGGGGAAAAATAAAACTTTTTATATGGAGGATGAAAAATGGCTGCAAATGATTTGGAATTTGATAGCTTTGGACCAGCGAGAGGTTCTATAAAAACCAAACTTAAAAATGTTTTACCCTTAAAGGAGGGTAATAGTGTTGAATTTTCCAATTCTAGTAACCAAAAAGAAACTAGAAAGGTCTTAAAGATTGATTCCGCTACTAAAGAAATCTCCTGGGAAAAGGGGCTTAAATACGAGTACAGTGATGCCAACAGTACTATTTGTCTTAAAACTGAAGATAAAGGAAAATCAGAAAAATCATTGGAATTTGATGCTAATGGACCAGCGAAAGGTGGGAAAAAAACCACACTTAAAGATGCTTCATTATTAAAGGTGGGCGATTTTGTTGTATTTTCCAATTCTAGTAACCAAAAAGAATGCAGAGAACTTTCAAAGATTTTGAATAAAGAAATCAACTGGGAAAAGGAGCTTAAATACGACTACAGTGCCTCTGGAAGTACTATTTTACGTATAGAAATACCTAATAAAATTGGAAACCAAAATGATCGGATTATATTTGGATGTAAAAAAGACTGGGCAGATAAGGTGGAAGGAGATATTAATGATTTGGATAAACTGCGTGAAGGCATTACTCAATTAGTGGAAGATTACAAAAAAGGTTATCCTGAATTATTACGTACCCTAGAGTGCATCAAGAAGGATAGAGATACTTGGAACGATGATATAAAAGACACAGATGAAAAAAGAGAAATTGAGGATAAAAGATCACTAGTTGATGATAAAATCAGGTATTTTAATGTCATTGTAGATATGATAGATACTCCACCTGAACTTCCTAAAGATCCTTGTAAAGACATTGATAAAGAACCAGACGTAAATGTGGATTTAAAGCAAGCGGGGAGTGATTTTGAGAAATCAAAATCATACCAAACAACGAAACAAAAAGAGTACGATGACTTAAAAGATACTAAAAAAAATCATGATGAAACAGTCAAAAAACTAAAAGATTTGCAGTCAAAGATAATAAAGGAAAGCAATGAACATAAAAAGTGCTTTTACATCGTGGAGCTAAATGAAATTTTCGAAGATAAAATTCTTGATAAAAATAGTATTTCTGAAGAAAAAGTAATAAAGTCTGAAAAACTAAAAGAAAAATTAATTACAGCAGTGGATGAATTAGAGTGTGCAAAAAAATATTTTCGGGAAATGGAGTATGTTAAATGTTGTGTCAGTAAAAAGCTTGAAGCGGCAAAAAAGAATTTGGAAGACGCAAAGAAGACTCGTGATGACGACATTTTAAAATTAATTAACCAAATACCGGAACCGGAATAAGAAAGGGAGGAAAATAATATGCCAGAATATTTATCACCTGGAGTATATGTAGAAGAATTTGAGATCGGTGCGAAGCCTATTGAGGGTGTAGGCACCAGCACGGCTGGATTTCTCGGGATGACGGAGAGAGGACACCTAAAACCGACACCCGTGCCCAGCTTTAGCGATTTTTTAAGGAAATTTGGTGGTTATATACCAGATTCGTATACGTCTTATGCCGTAGAAGGATTTTTTGCAAATGGCGGACAGCGATGTTTTATTGGTCGGGTTGTTAAAAATGGTGCTCAAAAAGCCTCTTTAGAAGAGATTTCGCCTTTAACTATTGATGCTGTTGGGCCCGGGAGTTGGGGGAACAGGGTGGCTGTAAGAATTATAAACTCCTCAGCAGGGCACGAGGAATTATTCAATCTGGTCGTGGCCTACTGGGGCGGTAGTACTCCAGATTTCTCAGAAAAAGGGGATACCGATGAGGCAAAGAAGAAAAACTTGAATTCCCTATTAGAAAAAGCTCAATTAGTGGAAGTGTTTGAAAATCTCTCCACGGATAATTCCTCTGCAGATCACTTTCTTAAAAGAATCAATGGCATTTCTTCATTAATAGAAATCAAAGAGCCTGCCAATAAAAGTCGGCCTGCAAATACGGATGGCTTTGTTATGATCCCTTTAGAAAATGGTACTGATGGGGCAGACAAAATTGTAAGGGATGATTTGCGTGGTGATCCCGCAAAGCCACCGGGAGAAAAAACAGGGTTAACCGCCTTTAAAGAGGTCGATGAAATAGCGATTCTTAATGCACCGGATAGCCAATATCTCGAAGCAGGAGATCAGAAACAATTTTTCGATGACCTGTTAGCCCATTGTGAAGAACTAAAAGATCGCTTTGCCATACTTGAAGTTCCCCAGGGCAACAAACAAATTGCTGAATTACGAATTTCAACACCTCCTTTGAGACCATCAAAATATGGTGCAGTCTATTACCCATGGATATGGGTTTATGACCCGTTGATCAAGCGGAAAAAACTTTTACCACCCGGTGGTCATATTGCCGGTATTTATGCCCGATCCGATCAGGAACGAGGCGTGCACAAGGCGCCGGCTAATGAACAGGTTCGGGGGGCTCTGGAGTTGGAATTCAAGATTACCAAGGGAGAACAGGATATTCTCAACCCCAGACATATCAACTGTATTCGGGAATTCCCGGGCAGGGGTATCATGGTTTGGGGAGCAAGAACAATGATACTGGACACCCTATGGAAATACATCAACGTCCGAAGATTATTTATCTTCATTGAGGAATCTATTGATGAAGGAACTCAATGGGTGGTATTTGAGCCTAACAACGAAAGACTCTGGGGAAGGGTCAGGGCAACGATAACGGCATTCCTCACTACGGTATGGAGAACAGGAGCGCTCATGGGAACCAAGGTGGAGGAGGCGTTCTTTGTAAGATGCGACAGAACTACTATGACCCAGGATGATATCGACAACGGAAAGTTAATATGCGTTATCGGAATAGCGCCGACAAAACCAGCAGAATTTGTCATATTTCGTATTACCCAGTGGACAGCGGGTACATCTATTGAATAATACCAGGGAAAACCATATTTATTTCATATCAGAGGAGGGAGGATAAAAAATGGCGGATAGAAAAGACCCATACAGACAATTTCGGTTTCGCGTCGAAATCGATGGAATTACCCAGGCAGGTTTCAATGAATGTGCTTTTGCCGATACAACGACAGACCCAGTTGAATATCGGGAAGGGAACGAGCCACCTACGTCCCGCAAACTGTCAGGGTTGACCAAATACGGGAATATTACCCTGAAGTGGGGCATCACCGACACTATGGACCTCTATAACTGGAGACAACGTGTCATTGATGCCGGCGCTGAAAAAGAGAGGAAAAATGTGTCCATTATCTTAATTGATGAAGGTGGCAATGATAAATCCCGGTGGGATATCGTTCAGGCATGGCCCACCAAATACGACCCGCCGGATTTTAGCGCCAAGGGGAACGAGGTTGCCATTGAGACCCTGGAAATCGTCCACGAAGGGTTTAAACGGGTCAAGTAAAAGGGTTCGCAATAATGTGGTTATATACGAAATTATTTTTATTTAACGTATAGGAATTTCAAACACCCCCCATAATCCCCCCGTAAACGGGGGGAGACAGGGGGGTGGTCAAATACAAGTTGCCGGAGGCCTAATTAAAAAGGCAAAATTAAAATCTGAAATGTAAGGCTAACGAAGACAACTTTTATTAAATTTTGCAATACTGTTAATCGGTTTTCATTCGATTGGTGAAATAATTCGGGAGGTTGTATGGCATTTCAAACAGAATTTGAATTTACCTTGCCCAAGGGTCATGTAGACGAAGAGGGAAACCTCCATAGAAAGGGCGTCATGAGACTTGCAACCGCGGCGGATGAAATCCTTCCCATGAAGGATCCACGGGTTCAATCCAATCCCGCCTATCTTACGGTTATCTTACTCTCCAGGGTTGTTACGCTGGAAGGCATGGAGAATATTAACACAAAGGTAATAGAAAGTCTTTTTGCTTCAGATTTATCTTACCTACAGGATTTTTACCGAAGGATTAATGAAAACGGCACGGGTAAGATACAGACCACTTGCCCAAAATGTGAACATCAGTTTGGAATCGAGCCTGAACCTCTGGGGGAATGACGGGCTACCCCCATGATAGACTCCACGAGGAGGTAGCCTTTATCGCTTATCATTTCCACTGGCCCTATGAGGAAATAATGCATATGGAACACAGAGACAGGCAAAGATGGGTAGAGGAGATTTCAAAGATAAATCGCGAATTGGGTGGAGAAAAAGAGCGGAGTATCCTTGACGCGGGATAAGTGGCTTATGGCGCAAGTGAACAAGGAGCCAAGTAACCAAGTAGCCAAGTAGCCAAGTAGCCGGGCAACCAGGGGGCCGTGTAGGAGCTTGGTAGCATGGAGACTCGTATGCCAGGAACCTTAAAATAAGGAGTGAAAAATGTCTACAGGGGTAAAACCTAATCCCTATACATCGTTCAGGTTTCGGTTAGAAACGAATGGGATCATCATTGCGCAGGTCTCAGAGATTTCCGGGCTCCAGATGGAAACAGAGACAGAGTCATATGAGGAGGGTGGCGTCAATGATTATGTGCACCAACTGCCCAAGGGGACGAAATATCAGCATATTACCCTGAAACGTGGTATCACCGATCTGGATGACATGTGGAAATGGTATCAGGAAGTCGTGTCGGGAAAGTTTAAACGAAGAAATGGCTCTATCATTTTGATGGACGTCACCGGACAGGATAAGTGGCGATGGAATTTCACGGACGCATATCCGGTGAAGTGGACAGGACCCGATCTCAAGGCCGACAGCAATACCGTGGCCTTTGAGACCATCGAATTGGCGCATCATGGGATTAAATAAGGGTGAGTGAGGTGTTTGTTTACGAGCGATTGATGATGAATGGGTTGAGGAAGTGGTGATATGAGTGGGATTATCAGTAAAGAAATACGAAAGAAGCCAAATATCATAGGTCAGATTGCATCCCGTTTTTCTCAGGAAGTAGTGAGGAAATATCGGATGGGTAGAAAGTATCGTTTCCGGTTCCCTTCAATGATCTTTCGTAAAAATAGAGGAGATATTTTATCTCATAACATGGGTATCCATATATTCCTTCGCATGAACGTATCCATGGTAGATGGTCGTGTAGCATTGGACGCAGCCTTGAAGAATATTCAGGATGCAAGCAGGCTATTGACGTGGTTTCCTTTGGAAAAATCAGTTTCCCGGCTTACTGCACAGCAGGTTGTCACAAATATCTTGCGGCAGGCGCGTAATAAATTGGTGAATGCAAGGCAGATATTGAGGCCGAAAACATTTATTTTCAACAAATTTGTGCAATCGTTTTTTTCCTTAAAAGGGCGTGATTATTTTAAGCAAATAGTTCAGGATAAATTTGTGGGCAATAAGAAAATAGACCTGCGCAAATATTTTACGTTTGGATACGCCACTCAACCAGGTGGAACTCCATGGCCTCAGCAAGCAGAATATACCTCCCCATCGATTTTCATGGATTCTGGTGGAATTCCAGGTAAGCCCGGAGCGCCTTCAATGTATAAAAACAATAAAATTATTGAATATGCTTCTTTCTCAACGCGCAAATTAATAAAAATGATTACTCTCAAGAGTGGGCCAGGGAGCAGCCTTCTTCATATTTTGTCCACTCTATCAGGATATTCGTCTCCTGGAAATCAACAACCGGGGGAAATGATTACCCGGAATAGAACGATGGAATTGAGCGGTAACCTCAAACGAAGTGCAGGGGACGAACGCAGTCGTTTGCCGGATTTGCGCAGGCAAGGCATCAGCGCTGAAGGGATTGTCCGCCCGATTGATTCGCTCGTGACGCCTGCGGCACGGGCAGATTTCAATATCGCATACAAAAAGTTTTTGAGTGGAGATATAACAGTTAATAAAAATCTTTTCAGGAAATATTATAACCATAGGAGACAATATAACATTGCGAACAAAAATATATCCGGGCAAACCTATCAAAACCTGATGAATGTTTATGCGCCTGGAATGAAACCCTATCGTCATCCTCTCAATTTGCAAAATATCAATGGAGTCCTTCCTGCGAAAGGAACGGATTTTAAAAGAAGGGGTGAAGATTTTGTTTTTCACAATGAACGCAAAATTGTACAGGAAGTGGAAGAGATAAAAACTATTGTGTCAGAAACAAAACAAGAATTGGAAGACAAGATTGAATCACTTACCTCGACCCAAAACAGTAAGGCAAAGCAGGAAGTCAATATTAACCGTATTTCAGACCTGGTTTATCAGGATATCGAGAGAAGAATAAGGATAGAAAGGGAGAGGCGGGGATTATAAATGTTGGTAAAGGCTTTTTTGACAAGGAAAGACAATCCGTTATTAATTGTGCCTTGCTTGTTCAATCCCAAAGAACTTAGCGTTGAAAAGAGCAACCAGTTTGCAGAGGTGAATATACCGGGACTCTCGTCTCCGATATATCAGTTTGTCAGGGGCAATGCCAGGTCTGTGACAATGGACCTTTTTTTCGATACCTATGAGAAAGGGACAGATGTGCGGATTTTCACCGACAGGATTACCGGTTGGGATGCCGGGAGTATGGTCAGCAAGTTGCCGGATGCAGCAAAAGGCTTGATGGATATCGATTCCGATCTCCATGCCCCTCCGGTCTGCATTTTCATCTGGGGCGCCTTTATTTTCCAGTGCATCATAGAGAGAGTATCCAAGAAATTCACCATGTTCCTTCCGGAAGGGATTCCGGTCAGGGCGACGCTGAGTGTTACCCTGAAGGAATATCGGGAGGTAGAAGTACAGGTAAAAGAGATTGCCTTCCAATCCGCAGACCTGACGAAGAGGCATGTAGTTATTCAGGGAGATAGTTTATGGTCTATAGCAGCCAAAGAATATGGGAATCCCGGTGACTGGAGGCTAATTGCAGAAGCGAATGAAATTGTCAATCCACGTTTCTTATATCCGGGTCAGGTGCTATCAATTCCCATAAAGGAATAAATAGATGGCTTTAGAGATACTATCAAAACAAACGTTGGACTTTTATGCCCCACGATTTGAGGTGGAGATTGAGAATCAGAAGTTAGCAATGAATGTTTCAAAGTTGATTATGGAAGTTAAAGTTGATGAAAAAATTGATGAAGGTGCAAGCTTTAGTCTTACCATGCATGATGAATTTGACATGACAGCTCAAAAGTTTAAATGGCTTGACGATATAAGGTTTTTTAATGTGGGAAACAAAATATCGGTAAAAATGGGATATGGCAATACGCTACTTACGTTCATAATGGGAAATATAACCCGTCTTGAGCCAAGTTATTTTTCCGGTGAACTTCCAACCCTTACGATTGGCGGTCAGGACCTTTCTTACGACTATATAAAGAGACCTACCGCTGAAAGGACATTTGTTAAAAAGTCACACGGAGATATAGCCAGAACGATTGCCTCTGAGGCTGGTTTGCTTCCTGTCGTTGGCGACACGGGAAAGTACAGTGACTTTGTGAGAAAAGATAATAAAGAAAGTTACTTCACCTTTCTTGGAAGACTTGCAAAAGAGGTAGACTTTCAGTTTAAGATGGATGGCCAGACTATGTATTTTATAAAACCAACGGATGATGAGAAGGAAATTTTAACTCTTGAATTGGGAAAAGACATTATCAGTTTCAAGCCTTCAATGAAGACATCAGGATTGCTTGCCGAAGTAGAAGTGAGAGGCCACAATCCCCGGGACCCGACAAAGGCTATCGTTGGCAGAGCAGGACCAGGGGATGAACGAAAGCAGGAGCCGGGAAATAAAACAGGAAGTCAGATAGCAGTGGAGCGTCACAAAGCCAGGAAAACGATCATAAGTGGCATCGTTGTGAATTCTGTTGAACATGCGAATTCAATAGCCAAAGCAGCGTTAAATAAGGCCAACGATACCTTGATTGAAGGGGATGCCGAGTGTATTGGAATCCCTCAGATAAGGACAGGTGTAAACATCAGGCTCGAAAAGATGGGAGAACGTTTTTCCGGGAAGTATTACGTGAACGGGGTAACCCACACCATAAACAACAGCGGTTATAGGACACGTTTTTCTGTTAAAAGGAATTCAGTCAAGAGAGATGTTGTATGAGCATATTAGACGCGTTGCAAAGTGAAGATAAAAGTACGGGAAAGGCATATGGGGTTGCCGCAGGTATTGTTACCAACAACAAGGATACCGAAGGATTGGGGAGGGTAAAAATTAAGTTTCTATGGCTCTCGGAAGACAACGAGACAGACTGGGTGCGCATCGCTACGTTAATGGCGGGAAACGACCGCGGGAGTTTCTTTCTTCCCGAGGTCGGTGATGAGGTGCTTGTGGCCTTTGAACACGGCGATATTAATTATCCCTATGTTATTGGAGCGCTTTGGAACGGCAAACACAAACCCCCTGAAACCAATAGTAACGGACAAAATAATATCCGGATGATTAAATCCCGCAGCGGGCATAAAGTTATTTTGGACGATACGAAGGGAAAAGAGAGAATTGAGATTATTGATACATCCAAAAACAATAAAATTGTTATAGACACGGCAAAGAACACGATCGAGATTGCCAGTAATCAGGATATTAAAATCAGCGCATCCAAAGGAAAAATCAGCTTAGACGCCATGGAGATCGAGATCAAATCTACCGCCAACACCAAAATTGAAGCAGGGGCTAATGCCGATCTGAAGGCCACGGCGAATGCAACCGTCAAGGGGGCGATGGTGATGATTAATTAGGTTATTGGGTGATTAGGTGATTGGTGGGTAGGGTGATTTGCAAGGAAATATGTTTGAGAAATTAGTGAAAAGAGCGCTGATGTTGGCTCAAAGAGGTGCAAGATTTGAAGCCGATGTTGATCAACTCTTATTGAAGTTAAACGCTTACATCAAAAGTAAGAAACCCGGGTAATGGTAAAAATAACCCAGTAACCCAGTAACCCAGTAACCAAATAGACTAATAACCCAGTAACCTAATAACCTAAAACCATGGGACAACCAGCAGCGCGAGTAGGAGATACAACCAGCCATGGGACGCCATTATCCCCCGGGCCGGGAAGTGTTAATGTACTTATCGGCGGGATGCCTGCATGGCGGGCAACATCGGATTTCCATGCGTGCCCGTTAGTGACGGCGCTTGTGCCTCATGTGGGAGGAGTTGTTGCTATGGGAAGCGTAACGGTGCTCATCAATAGTCTTCCCGCAGCGCGTCAGGGTGATATGATCGTTGAAACCGCCCCCCCGAATGCCATTGCAATGGGGTGCACAACCGTGTTGATTGGGTGAAGAGGTGATAGGTGATTAGGTTATTGGGTGATTGGGTTATTGGGTGAATGGATGATTAGGTGAATAGTTTGTAATAAATCACCAAATAAACCAATTACCCAATAACCTAATAAACCAAAACGGAGATTTTAAATGGCCAAAAACTTTCTGGGAAAAGGCTGGAAATTTCCAGTTACGGTAGATACAGCAACGGGAAAAATTACCATGTCTGAATACGAACAAGACATTAAGGAATCGATCGTGATCATACTTTCAACCGCAAAAGGGGAGCGTGTGATGCGGCCTGACTTTGGGTGTGGAATACATGACTATGTTTTCGCCCCGATAAATACTGCTACGGTTAATCTGATAGAAGTGAGTGTGCGGGAGGCGCTTACCCTTTGGGAGCACAGAATTATCCTTAACAAGGTAGAAATACTGACAGATGAATCTCATAACGGGAAGCTAAAGATTAACATTGATTATCAGGTGCGCACAACTAATAACCGTTTTAATCTCGTTTATCCGTTTTATCTAAAAGAAGGAAGCCAGAGCGATGTTTATCGAACCGCCTAAAATTGATTTTAGAAATGCCGGGCATATTCTGAAATGGCTTGAGGCCATGATCCCCCACTATACTCCTGAATGGAAAGGCGCTGACGAAAAGGATGCGGGCCGTACCCTTGTAAGGATATTCTCCCATATATCAGATGCTGTAATAAAGAGGATGAACCAGATGCCGCGAAAAAACTTTGTGGCGTTTCTTGATATGCTGGGTATTAAGCTTCTTCCGGCGCAATCCGCCAGAGCGCCGGTTGCATTTCACCCTGCAGTGGGGGCGCAAAGCGGTTTCCTGATTTCGGAAAGAACACAGGTTGCAGCAGCAAAAACCGACGAGCATGACGAAATACCTTTTGAGACCGAGAAGAATCTTTGGGCTATTTCCAGTAAGTTATCAAAAGTCATCAGCCTGGATCCGGCTCACGATGCAATATATTTCCACCCTCCCGATTTCCTGAAAGAAGAATTGAAGGACAGGAAGCAACTTACGTATCAAATAGCTTCTCCTTTTTCTTTAGATAACGCGAAAGCTAATCCGAAAATTATTCAGCTTGATCATGTGACTGATTTAAAGAAGGGCGATTTGTTAAAGATCGGGGATGGAAACACGGGTAGTAAACCGGAATATGTCGAAATCTCAAAGATTTCCGGTAATGTTGTTAAACTTGAGGACAAGCTGGTACATTCATATCTGGTAAATACGCCCATTGAAAAGGTGGTAAAGTTTGATCTGTTTGCAGGCAAAAACACGCAGGAGCACAGTATTTATATCGCACATAAAGACCTCTTTCAGGTAAAGAGCAAAGCACAGTTTGATGTAGTGATAACACACCTGGCCGATACAGAGATTGAGATTACCCCTCTTACCCCGTCCTGGGAATATTGGGGGGAGGTGGAATTGGAAGGGGAAGAGGAAAAAGTTGAGGATTGGCATACGTTTGTCGTAACGGGTGATATCCGTGGCCTGAAGAAGACAGAGACTGTAACACTCTCTAAACCTACTGCCGGGGAGATTAAGGAAAAGGAGATCCATGGCATAAAAAATCGATGGATACGATGCAAGGTTCAGGTACCACTGCCGCCTCAGATCCCCCGCAAATTACCCATATTGGATAATATCAAATTTAAAGTGCGTTCTTCCGGAGACGACATCCTGCCGGAACTGGCGTTTAATAACAATATTCCATTAGAGATTGGTAAGCCTTTTACCCCATTTGGGAATGAACCGAGGATGTTCGATAACTTCTATTTTTCCAACAAAGAGGTTTTTTCCTCAAAAGGGGCAAAGATTATCATAGACTGTGTGTTAGAAGAAAGAGGGATTGTCGGGGCGCCCACTGCTATTACGTATACGTATAATGATAATGCTAACGATGGAGAAAGTCCGAAAGAAGTGACCAAGGTCTTTGCGAGAGGAACCTATGGAAGGCTGATGGAGTTGGAGCTTGAACTTTTAGAAGATGGAACCACAAAAGAAACATGGAATGACCACAGCTTCCCGGAAGATACGAAATTAGCCGATACGGCGACACCACAGGCGAAAAAATATGGGAAAAAGATTTCTGTCTTTGCAATTGCAGAAAATGGTCATCTTGTAGAGAGGTTTTATAATGGCGAACAATGGCAGCCGTGGTTGGACCACGACGTTCCAGAGGAAGGGGTAAAGGCAGTCTATGATCCTGCGGTAACCGATTATGGGGATAGTGATAATGACCCTTTTTCCGTGTTTGTTGTCGTAGATAACGGCAGTATGTACGAATTTAGTCGTACGAAAGATAAAACAGAGGGCATGTGGATCGCAAGAGATAAACCCGACAAAAGAATAACTTCCGCACCGTATGCTGTTAGTTATTTAAAAACAAATACCCGTTCTGTTTATGATAATGCCGCGATGGGCGGAAGAAAGGAATCTTCCGGTCCTGATACTGGCACGTCTGATCCCAATTCCAGCGGAGATGAAAATATCAGGGCAAAGGTATTTGTGCAGGGTGAAGATGGCAGGTTATATGAATTAGACTGCAGATTGGGGGATGAAAGTGATCGTTTATGGAGAACGGATTATCTGCTACCAGCAGCGGATGAAAAGGTCGATTCAAGGCCTTTTGCCAATATTCATGAAAATAAAGCAATCGTATTTATAAAGAGTGATAAGGGTTTTTTGTGGGAATTTGATACTCAAAGAAATAGCTGGGATAAAAAAAAATTTCCAAAGGAAATGATAATGATAAAGGTCAGTTCCGATCCTCACGGTATTATTAATTTTGACAACCTTCGTCAGGGGTTCTGATGATGCTTTATTGGAGTGGAATGGCAGCAAATGGGAAACTCATCAGACGCCCGCAGGTTCAAAGCTCAAGTACGCCCCTTTTGCCCTTCGTGCAGATAAGATTTATTCCGCAAGCAGTAGTTACTCAATGATAGAAAGGGTAGGAGGGAGGAGGAAAGTATGGAACGAGTATAAAGATCCATATGAGACTGCCCTTGCGCCCAAACTGTCCTGGGAATATTGGAATAAGGATGGCTGGCTGGCAGTAAAAGATATTGATGATAAAACCTCAAATCTCATGAAAACGGGCCTGATATCGTTTGATTTGCCCGGGGATATTGGCGAGGTGGAGATTGTGGGGCAAAAAAGTTACTGGTTACGGGCAAGGATTGTGGGTGGCGACTTCGGGAAAGAGGACTTTGCATTATCCATTAAAAATGACACAGAGGGAAATCCGATTGAAAGCAAGTTGATCTCAACGAAAAATCGCATCAGACCCCCTAGGGTTACAAGCCTGAAGATGGACTATGAGTTGGAAACAGAGATTTTGCCCGAGAAATGTCTTGCCTATAATAATTGTGAATTCCTTGATCATACGGATGCCTGTAAGGAAGAGGGGAAACATTTTATTCCTTTTGTGGAACTTGAGGAAAAGAACCGCTCCCTTTATTTAGGTTTTGAAAAACCATTTCAGGGCGGGCCTGTCCGTATCTTCTTTCATGCGAAAGAGCTCCGTTTTCGTGAAGACAACAAACCGGAGATGAAATGGTACTATAGTGTCAGAAATGATTGGAGAATCTTAAATTGTCTTGACGCCACAGAGGGTCTGATTAAGGCGGATATGCTGGAGCTTATTGGACCATGGGATTTCACCACGCTTTCAAAATTCGGTGAAAAGGATCTTTCCTGGATAAAAGGAAGTTTGGCAGGTGGCGAATATGAAGAAAACCCTCTTCTTGAAGGGATCTATCCGAATACAACGTGGGTGCTACAGGCGGAATCGATTAAGAATGAACTTCTTGGTTCAAGCGACGGAAAGCCTGATCAAACGTTTCAATTCTTCAGGTATCCTGTTTTAGAGGGAGAGGAAATCAGGGTGCGTGAGAGTCTCACTGAAGAAGAAAAAGAAAAAATCATCGAACAAGAGGGTGATAAGGCGATACATGATGTAAAAGACGACAGAGGTAAGATAATTGAAACATGGGTTGTGTGGAAGGAGGTTGAAGATTTTTATGACTCGACGCCTGAAAGCAGACATTATACCATCGACCGGGCATCGGGAGTAATCCGGTTTGGAAATGGAACTGAGGGGATGATACCGCCAAGAGGAGAAAATAATAGTAAGGCTTTTTTTTACCAGACCGGTGGAGGTGTGAAGGGAAATATTGAGGCAGGAGGGATTACAACACTGAAGTCAGCCGCAGCAGGTGTTGAAAAAGTTTTAAATTATACCGGAGCAGACGGCGGCTCGGACACGACAACCTTGGATCAGATGCTGGAATTTGGACCGGCCATTATCAGTCATCGGAAGAGGGCGGTAACCGTAGATGATTTTGAATGGCTGGCAAGGCAGGCCACCAGAAAAGTGGCAAAGGTAAAATGCCTGCCAAATATGAATAAAGACAGAAGACGTGAAGCCGGTTGGGTATCTCTGATTATTGTGCCGGATTCTCCGGCGGCCGAACCATTTCCATCCCTGATGCTGCGGCGAGAGGTACAGAGGTACTTGCAGGAACACGCTGCCAATACCCTTATTTCTCCGGAACACATCTCTGTAGATGGCCCTCACTATGTAAAAGTTGGGGTCTCGGTTGATCTCTATGTAACTTCTCTTGATTTTGCTTCTATAGCAGAACATGAGGTGAGAAGAAGGCTGGACCGCTTTTTTCATCCCCTAACCGGTGGGACTGAGGGAAAAGGCTGGGAATTTGGACGCGACGTCACTGTTTCTGATGTGTATGTCCTCCTGGAAGAAGTTGAGGGGATTGATTATGTGGAAAATGTAACCTTCCAATATGACGGAAAGAGCGATGAAAACATGGTGGAAATCAAGGGTGATTTTCTCGTTTCTAACGGTGAGCATACGATAAACGTTTTCCTGTCACCGAAGGCCTAATTGAATGTAAAGGAATTTCAAACTTTGTAATTCCCCTCTAAAAAGAGGGGATAAAGGGGCGTGTAAGTTTTTCGCACCATAGCTTCCATGGTAGGTCAGGAGACCGCGCCTGACATTATGATGACAAGCGGTAAAGGAATAAATACCGGAATTACTTACGGGAGATTGATTATGGGATTGCCCATTCCAGACCTGGATGATAAGACATTTCAAGAAATAGCGGAAGAAGCCCGTACCCTGCTGTTACGGTACGCGCCGGAAGAATGGACGGATCACAACATCCATGATCCGGGGATTACCTTTCTGGAACTCTTTGCCTGGCTTGCAGAGATGCAGATATATCACCTCAACCAGGTATCGGATGAGCACTATCAAAAATTTCTCGAACTGACTGGTTATACGCTTCATGGCGCCCAACCGGCAAGCACCTATGTCACATTTACTTTTCCTAAAGGAACGGAAAATAGCGGTGAGATTCTGCCGGCATGCTCTCAGATTTCTACCGTGGTGAATTCAGAGAAGATAATCTTTGAAACAGAGGAGGAAGTGCCGCTTATACCGGGAAAACTGATAAAGGTTATTACTGCATATGAGTCGAAAACCTTTGACAATAGCCTGGCAAACGAGACAGACGATATCCACTTCGCCCCCTTTGGAGAAAAGGCCACGCGCGGCGCGGAAATATTTCTGGGTTTCGACAGGGAATTTCCCAAAGACATGATGATTCACCTCTCATTTTTCCTGTTTGAGGGAGATCTCCCCCCGGTGGGCAGTCATGGAGAAGAGTCCAATAATACACGCATGCCCCCTTCCGTGAAACTTGAATGGTCGTATCTGCGTAATCAAAAATGGGAGACCCTCCTGGTTGTAAAGGATACAACACGGGCTTTAAACAGAAGTGGAACAATCGTTTTATCCCCTCCTCCGTGTGCAATGGATAAGGTTAGTAACCAGAAAATAGTGTTAGACCCAGATTTAACAGCGATATCCATACAATGGATAGAGAAAGAGAATACAAATGCTAATAATGGTAATTACTACTGGATTCGTTGCGAACTGGTAGAAAATGGGTATGAGATTGTGCCTCAGATCAATAGGATTTTCGTAAATACCGTGTCAGTCCGTCAGATTGAAACAACGGAAGTCAAATCAGCCCGTCAGATTGAAACAACGGAAGTCAAAGACCTGGGTAAAGGGACGGGGTATCCAGATCAAAAAATATCATTAAAGGATATTCTCTTTCTATCGGAGGTAACACACCAATGTGAAATGGTAAAAGACGGCTTACTCATCCTGGTGGAAGATGAAAAACGGGGATGGAAACCTTGGAAAATGGTAGAAAACTTTGAAAAATCAGGTCCCAACGATCCCCACTTTATACTCGATCTGAAAAAAGGGGAAATCCTCTTCGGAAACGGTTTAAATGGTAAAATTCCCCCTGAGTTACGAAAGATCGGGATCTCCAATTACCAAACTACCCTTGGATCGAAGGGAAATATCAGTAAAGGGCTCAAGAACTGGAGGATAGAAGATACAAAATTTAGAGAATTGAGTGGAGTAAACCACATTGAAGCAAAGGGTGGTAAGGATGCGGAAGATATCAAGGATGCAAAAGCGCGGGTAAGGAAAGACTTTCGTACATCATACAGGGCGGTAACCTCAGACGATTTTGAGAAATTGGCGCTTTCAACACCTGGTCTAAGGGTAGCCAGGGCAAAGGCGATCCCGAATTATCACCCCGATTTTCCCTGTATTAAAATGCCTGGCGCTGTCACCGTTGTTGTTGTTCCCTATACAAGAGGAACAGATGCGCCTGAACCGGGCAAGAGTTTTTTGGACATGGTATCTGCGCATCTCAATGCACATCGTCTGGTCACAACAAATGTATTCGTTATGGGTCCGGAGTATGTAAAAATTGCAGTGCAATGCAAGGTGCGTGTCAGGAAAACCTATACGTTTGATGCGGTTCAGAAAAGTGTTGAGCAGGCGCTAAAGAATTTTCTGAATCCTGTAAAAAGAGTACCGGAAGAAAATGAATG
>CAZGNJ010000062.1:0-20155 GCA_964526985.1 uncultured Ginsengibacter sp.
TTCGTTGTTCGTTGTTCGTTATTCGTTGTTCGTTGTTCGTTGTTCGTTGTTCGTTATTCGTTGTTCGTTATTCGTTATTCGTTGTTCGTTGTTCGTTATTCGTTATTCGTTGTTCGTTGTTCGTTATTCGTTGTTCGTTATTCGTTGTTCGTTGTTCGTCAAACGATATACGATAAACGATGGACGATGGACGATAAACGATGGACGATAAACGATGGACGATAAACGATGGACGATAAACGATATACGATAAACGTGAAACGAATCCTCAAATCTTCTCCAAATTCTTCTTGTCAAACTGAGCGCTCAACTGCAGTCCAAGGCTGTCAATTTTCACAATGGCCCTGCTTCCATATATTTCCAAAACAATCCCTTCATAATTCATCAAAACCCCTGAGCGGATTCGAACGCGACTGTCTGCCTCCAATGAAATGTTTTCAACCTGTACCTCTGTAAATTCATTGAGAAATTTCCTGATCGTTTCAATTTCTTCATCGCGTATGACAGCCGGTTTGCCAAGATATCGCACCGTATTCACGACACCATTTACTGATAATGACTCCCACAGTTTTTCCTTAGTGGCATGGATAAATACATAACCTCTGAATACAGGCTCGATCACTGTCTTCTTCCTGTCGCTCCATTGACGCTGCACTTTCATCACCGGGCAATAAACGATGTAATCCATTTTCTCCAGTGAGGCTGCTATCTTCTTTTCCCAACGGGGTTTAGTATATAATGCGTACCAGTGCAAGGGAATTATAAATTATGAATTATGAATTATGAATTATATCCACCGGCGGAAACAACTAACCATTTACAATTAGTAACATGGCTTCGCCGCTCTCAGTCCCATTAATTTTTGAACTGAGATGATTGTAATTTCCTTCAAGACGAAAAACGTTCTTACTGTAAGAGGCGATGTAATAAAATCTACAAGTGTTCCCAACTTCTTACCTCTTATTCCTAAACCATCTAAACCCTCCTAAACCCTCCTAAACTCTCCTAAACTCTCCTAAACCCTCCTAAACCCTAAACCCTCAACTCCTCCCCCCTACCTTCTTCTCACCAGTTTCTTCACTCTCGTGATCAAACTCTTCCTGTCTTCCAAATAATAGCCTCCTCCATATTCGCTTCCGTAGCCGTATCCATATCCGTAACCGTAACCATATCCATTGCCATAGCCACCAAATCCATATCCATATATTCTGAAACCGCGAGGTTTGACACCATTGAACACTACACACATCTTTGGAAACTTCTTCTGCTCATTCAGCGTCTGAATCATCGGAAGAAACACCTTAGGAGTAACTGCGTGGCGTACTACAAATAAATTGATATCGCTATGCTGTTGCAACAACTGAGCATCAGTAACCGGAGATACCGGAGCTGTATCGAGAATGACATAATCAAAATCTGCTTTTACCTGCCTCATCAATTCGCCAAATTTTTCACTCGAAATCATTTCTGTGGGATTGGGTGGAATAGGTCCTGCAGAGATCAGGAACAAGCCCGGATATATCGTTTCCTTGATGATACTGCTATAATCTGCTTTGTCTGCAAGGTATGATGATGTTCCCGGTTTCTTGCTGACACCAAGTATCTTACTCAACTTGGGTTTTCTCAGATCCATTTCCATCAAAATTACTCTCTTGCCCGTAAGGGTAAAACTAATAGCGAGGTTGATGGCTACAAAACTCTTCCCCTCACCTGAAACACTCGATGTGATGAGCAAGGTCTTATGCTTTTCATTCAATCCCATGAAAGCGAGGTTGGTTCGCATGGACCGAAACTGTTCTGCGATGACTGTCCGTTTTCCTTCTGAAATTACCACAGATTCTTTGCCGGGTACCTGCACCAACTCTCCAATCACAGGAACTTTTACTTTTTCTTCCATCTCTGAACGGAACAAGACTTTACGGGTGAATATTTCCCTGAGCAGTACAAGGAAAGCGGCACTCAGCAACCCGATTACAAAACCCGCAATGTAAAAATTCTTAACGATTGGGCTTACCGGCCCATAGTAGGTAGGTGATTCAACTACTTTTAAATCAGGTGTCGCGGAAACGGCTGAAATGGCTGTCTCTTCTTTCTTTTGAAGCAGATAGGTATAGATATTATTTTTTACTGATTGCTGACGACTGATATCGAGAAACATTCTTTCCCTTTCAGGTACCTGTTTCAAGAGTATATTGCTTTCAGCAATCTTGTCATTCACCTGTCTTTTTTCAGTAAGTAAGGTTTTCTGGATGTTAGAGAGGCTCTCCATGATATTCTCTTTGATCCGCTCCACATTCTGCTCCGCAGTGAGTACAGCATCATTTTTTTCTCCGGTAACACTCCGCAATTGTATTGCAGTGTTTTCAGCATCGTACAATTTCCCAAACAAATTAGTGAGTGGGCCATCATCTACCAGCATAAGAGAAGGAACAGTACCTGGCACCTTCTCTCTGCCTGTAATGTACTTTCTAACATCCTGCAAAGCATCTAATTTCAAATCAAGCTGCCCGTTCTGTTTGTCGAGATCTGTTACTTTACCAAAATACAAAGAAGCCTGCGTGCTGAGATCTACCACATTGGTCTGGCTTTGGTAACCCGATATCCTACGCTCCACACTATCCAGTTGTAAAGTAACCAAAGCGAGACGGCCATCGATAAAATCCATTGTTTTATCGGCAATGAAATTCTTGTCAATAATGGCATCCCTGTTGTATATCTCAAACAACTTACTCAATACGTCCTGTCCTTTTTGGGGAACTGTTGTGCTCATCGACACATTCAGGATAGTAGAAGAGTAAGAATATGGTGAAATGCCAAGCCCGCCTACCAACCCACCTGCAACTCCTGAAGGCCCGGAAAACCTGACAAAAAAGTTCTTGCCTTCCACTGCGGTATTATATCCTTTGTTGATTTCCATTAGCAGCGGCACACCATCGATGTACAGCGTGTCGCTAAAGGGTACGTGTTTTTTGTCAATAATGATCTGGTGATTTTTCCAGTCCATCGTAAAAAACAAAGTCCTCCACAAATTGAAATTCTCTTTGTCAACAGCTACAAATTTCAAAGGCGATGTACTCTTATAAAGTTCTTCGGTTCGCACATTACCCTGGTTATAAACTGTGGCATACAAATCCAATTGCTTCACCACTTCCTGCATCATATCCGAAGACCGCAATACCACAATTTCATTATCTACGATTTTCTTTTCGCTAAATATGTTCAATGCATCCAGTACCTTACTATCGCCACCGCCGCGGTTGGGATCTTTGAGCAACACTTTAGCGGTAGCAACATACATGGGCACCTGTGACCGCAGGTCGATATACGAGATGATCATAGCTATCGAAACCGTAACCACAAACAGCGGCCAGAACGGCAGGTATTTATAGATCACCTGCTTGAAAATGTTGTTACTTGGCTTTTCCTGAAAAAATTGATCCTCGTTCATCATGAATATTTTATCTGAATATGCGATCTATGATCAACAAAATGAAGGAGGTAGTTGATACCACAATGGAGATAACAGAAATAACAGTCGCTTTCTTAGGTGCTGGTTCCACATACACAATGTCATTTGGCTGCAGGTAAAAATAAGGAGAATAGAAAATAGACTTGTCTGTAAGATTCAGTCTTTTGAAAGTTTTTTCTTTACCGGCTTCCTTTTCACGAATGACAAGAATATTATCAGCCTTTCCCTTCTCACCCACATCACCTGAACTGGCTATTGCATCTAACAGTGTCATATTCTCCGTGAGTGGCAACACTTTAGGAGCTACCGCGCCCATCATGGTAACATGCCTGTTCTGTACTCCAACGGTTACTTTATTTTGAGCTAAATAAGGCTCCAATTGCTCCTGCAATTTTTTGCTCAGTTGGGTTTTTGTCAATCCTTCCACCTTCACCTTTCCCAACTTAAAAAACTCAATATTACCTTCCTTATCAACCTTGTACCCCTCAATTCCATCTTCAGAATCAGGAGGTGCATTATACATTGTGGCTGTTTCCGGGCTGAGGCTGGCGACTTTGATAGACAAAAGATCGCCCGGCCTGATACTTACCTCCGGTGGTCGTGTTACCAGGTTGGTAAGCGTAGTATCTTCCTTCAGGTCTTTAAAATAAACTGTATTCTTCGTGGAAATGCATGAAGAAAGGGAAAATATCACCAGGCTTAGGAATAGTAATAAAGCAGGTCGGTTGAAACGGCAGTAATGGGTAAGCCTCATAAATCAATTCGGATTAAGCACCATAATTATTTTTGGGTAGCGATTTTTCTATGAGGATATTTTTAGATTTAAAACGACAATACGCCGATAATGATTGCCTTTGGGGAGCAAAGAAACAAATGTAGGGTAATTAGTTGAAAAGAACGAGTGCAATTGGGCCTGGGCAGCTTTATGATTCCACAGGCAGTTCTCATGCAATCCGTTAGGAAACAACATTATTTTTTCGGGAATCTCTTGCTCTCTTGATTCCGTAGCCAACTCCTGCTGCTAAAAGAGCAACAACGCCGCCATCGATGGGGCATGCAGGATTTTCATTATCTCCCGGGCAACCGCATGGGGGTGGAAGATCCGGATTTGTTTGGTCACAAGGATTCCCAGGATCGGAAAATCCATTGTACGGGTATAAGAAAAATACAACCAGGAATAGTATCGTAGAAATCAGGGCTCTCTTAATTTGATTCATAGTGCATGATAAGATAGGTTGCTAAGATAGAAAAAGATTTGGGATTAAGAATTCGATGTTCGATGTTTCCGCCATGACAAACTGTTGTACGGGATTCGTCCAGTAGGGTAGATCAGGTTTCTGGTTTCACGTTTCAGGTTTTAGGTTTTAGGTTTTAGGTCTCAGGTTTCAGGTTTCAGGTTTTAGGTTTCTGGCTGAGACGTTGGCACACTTCACAACTCACTCAACCGCGGCGGACACAATTCCTAATTCTCCCCCTCTGAACAACCTCAAGAAGTCTTCATAATAAATCAAAAAAGCCGCCTCACTTCCGCAAGACAGCCTTTCACAGTTTAAAAAGGTGTTTTCTTAATGACGAATCATGAGGTTTAGCAAACTGCGGTATCCGTCAGGTCCGCTTATTTCCATGCGGTATATCCCGGCAGGTAATGTCTTATTAGTTGATAATTTTAATTCTGTTCCGGCGACTCCCAGTTGTTCATTTTGGGTATGTACCATGAAACCGTTGTTGTTCACTACCCTGATGGTGTAGGCTCCAGCCTGTTGTCCACTGAACTGTACTGTAATATTGGAAGATGTGGCAGGATTCGGAAATACTTTCACAACTGATTTCACATTGGTAGCCGCCACTTTCATTACATTACTAAAGCTGAACTTCCCATCCTTATCAATAGCTTTTAGGCGATAATAATTAGTGCCGGCAAATGGATGGTTGTCCGTAAGCAGGTAATTTGCTGTTGATTTATTTATTGATGTGGCTGACAAGGAAGTGTTGGTGAAATGAGTTCCATCCGATGATTTTTCAACCACATATTCATCTACATTCTGTTCATTCGCGGTCTGCCATTGCAGGGTGACTGCATCATTCAGATAGCTTGCTTCAGTCTTGACGAAATGCAATGGCAACATGCCTGCTGCAACATCAGTTTCAAATACAAGCAGGAATCGGTCTGCTCGTGCAGAATTCGCATCAGCCGTTACCTGGAAATCCACATGACCACTATCGGAAAGGCTTACTGGTGTTTTCTTGTCCAGGTATTGATCTACGAGGTATGCGCTCAATCCATTTGCACTAAAGTTCTTTGGAATCATTTCTATCCTGTAGGTAATGATCCTCGTATTCCAGAACTTAAAATGTACTGTGTCATCTCCATTGACATCCTGCCTTCTTTCCACAATCAGTACATAAGGGCTTTGATTGATACCCCAGTTTTCGCCGGGGTTAAACATTTTTCTCGCATCTTTATTGTCGACAGCATTGCTGTAAGCATTATCAAAAAAGGAAAGCGTGCCATCCATCAAAACTGGGCTTCCACCACCATTAGGAATAATATACAGATTGGTACGAAAGGTTTTGACCTGGCTGAATCCGGTAAAACAAGTAAACAATAAGATAAGCAGTGTACAGTAGCTTTTCATACAGTTGGTTTGGTGCTCAATGATCCGTGGATCACTATCTGATAAAACGAGTATCCTGCTGCAATATTTTGACAATTATCATATCGGGCACTTGTGCGCATTTCGGTAGAAAAAACACTATGGGAGATTTACGTTGCGTGTTTGCTGAGCTTGTC
The DNA here is from genome assembly GCA_964526985.1 of uncultured Ginsengibacter sp. Classification (GTDB taxonomy): domain Bacteria; phylum Bacteroidota; class Bacteroidia; order Chitinophagales; family Chitinophagaceae; genus Ginsengibacter. The sequence goes on from CAZGNJ010000062.1 coordinate 6,261, forward strand.
AGACGAAGCCATGGCTTGTCAGACTCAGACCGAAGTGTCAGAGTTTCAAATACTGACCGGAGCGTCAGTACCGAAGCATGGTTGCTGAGCCTACCGAAGCATTCGTTCGACCTTTATTGACCAAGGATCAATAATCTCACTTACTTTCGAGTTCATGATCCTGGCAAAAAGTACCGGCTATCGAATGATCTGCGAATGGATGGAATCAAAAGGGCTTTCACCTTTTCCATTCCAGGAAGAAACCTGGCAATACATTCTTGAAGGGAAATCAGGAATCGTCAATGCTCCCACCGGTTGTGGTAAGACGTTTAGTGTATTCTTAGGTTCTCTTATTCAACACTTAAATGAAATAAAAACCAGCAGACCTACCAGACAATCCGGATTACAATTACTGTGGATTACTCCACTTCGTGCACTGGCGAAAGATATCGGGCGAGCAATGGAGGATGTGCTATCGGAACTGGATATCAAATGGCGTGTTGGTATTCGGAATGGCGATACAACTATTGCGGAGCGACAAAGACAAAAAAAACATCTTCCAGAAATATTGATCATTACGCCTGAAAGCCTGCACCTGCTATTGGCTCAAAAAGGTTATGAAGAAATATTTTCTTCCCTTCGAATAATCGCAGTAGATGAATGGCATGAATTATTGGGTAGCAAGAGAGGAGTACAGGTAGAACTCGCCATCAGCAGGATAGCCGGTAGTCGTAAAAACAACTACAACAATTTGCCACTTTCTGTCTGGGGAATTAGTGCCACCATCGGCAATCTAAAACAGGCAGCAGAAGTGTTGTTACGGCCCGTTTCTATTTTTCAAAAAAATCATCAACCTAAAATTGTTGTAGCGCGAGTGGAAAAGGAAATACAAATAAGATCCTTATATCCTGACGAAATAGAGACGTATCCCTGGTCCGGTCATTTGGGTATCCGACTCATTGACCAGGTCATTGATGTAGTCATGAACAGCAAGACCACACTGATCTTTATCAACACCCGTGGCATGTCAGAGATTTGGTATCGAGCGCTGGTGGAGCGTTGTCCGGAACTTGCAGGACTGATCGCATTACATCATGGCAGTATCGAACCGGAGATCAGGAATTGGGTAGAGGAAAATTTACATTCGGGAAAATTGAAGGTGGTTGTTTGCACGGCCAGCCTTGACCTGGGTGTTGATTTTCGTCCTGTAGAAACGGTGATCCAGGTAGGATCTCCTAAAGGTGTTTCGCGTTTTCTGCAACGTGCAGGTCGTAGTGGCCATGGTCCTGGAGAAACAAGCAATATCTATTTTCTTCCAACCCATTCCCTGGAACTGGCAGAAGCAGCGGCATTGAAGGAAGCGGCAGCATTAAAGATCATCGAAAACAGGGAACCAAGATTGTTGTGTTATGACGTGTTGCTCCAATACCTCTCCACACTTGCTGTGTCTGATGGATTTGATGCAGAAGAAATATTCGATGAGATCAGCAATACTTTTTGCTATGCAGAGATCACTGCAGATGAATTTCAGAATTGTCTTTCATTCCTTACCACAGGTGGTAGTGCGCTTTCAGAATATGATGAATATAAAAAGGCAGAGATCATAGATGGCAAGTATCGAATCACCAGCCGGAAAATAGCCATGCGCCATCGGATGCACATTGGTACCATCGTGAGTGATCCGATGATGAAGGTTAAATTTCTTGGAGGTGGATTTATAGGTGTTATCGAAGAATGGTTCATCTCACGATTGCATCCCGGAGATGTGTTCACACTGGCGGGCCGCAATTTGGAATTTGTCATGATCAAGGACATGTCTGTTATCGTAAGAAAATCAGTTTCAAAAAAATCTATTGTTCCAAGTTGGCAGGGAGGCAGGATGCCATTGTCTGCAAATCTTGGTTTTCTATTGAGAAGAAATATTGGGAAGGCAAAGGCCAAAAGTTGCACGACAGATGAATTACAAGTGCTGACTCCACTCTTTGAGTTACAGGCAGCCCTATCGCATATTCCTTGTGAAGATGAATTATTAGCAGAACAAATAGAAACCAAAGACGGTTATCATCTCTTTGTTTATCCGTTCGAGGGAAGGCTCGTGCATGAAGCGATGGCAGCTATCGTGGCTTACAGGCTGAGTCGTATTATCTCCATCACATTTTCAATTGCAATGAATGACTATGGATTTGAATTACTGAGCGACCAGCCCATCCCTTTTGATGACAGCAATGCCTATAAAATTTTTTCTCCTGTGAACCTGTTCAATGATATTCAACAAAGCGTGAATAGCGCAGAGATGGCTAAGAGAAAGTTTAGGGATATAGCTGTGATCGGTGGAATAATCTTCCAGGGTTTTCCCGGAGAACATAAGAAAGCAAGACACCTGCAATCGTCAGCCGGGTTGTTATTCAATGTTCTTTCAGAATATGAACCGGACAATTTATTATTGCGACAGGCGTACAGCGAAGTGATGGAGCAACAAATGGAAGAAGAAAGACTTCGTAATATGCTGAACAGGATTCAAAAAGGTAAGATCATCATTACATTTCCCAAACAATTAACTCCATTCTGCTTTCCCATAAAAGTGGACAGCATGCGTGAGAATCTTACCTCAGAAAAATTAGAAGAGAGGGTGAGGAAAATGCAGCAGGCGCTGGGATAATTTGTGGCCGTCACGGCGGAATGAATTATGAATTTTCCAGGGCAGCATGAATGATGAATAATCTAAAGTTCAGTCATGTTGAATTCATTTTGGAATCTGAAAGTTGTGCAATGAGTTACCTGCTATATTTGTATCAAAACAAAAAATATTTCTCTGCTACGATTTTTATGGAAGGGGCAAACACTCTGGCTTTCAGAGCGACGATGCATGTATTGGGAAGAAGAAAAAATGTTGATCCTCTCCGACCCTCATTTTGGAAAGACAGGCCATTTCAGGAAATCAGGAATACAAGTGCCACAAAAAGTTTTCCAGGACGACTTGCATACTTTCTTTGAAGTGATTCAGTTTTTTAAACCCAAAAAAGTTTTGGTGACAGGTGATTTGTTTCACAGCAGCCACAACAAAGAAATCAATTGGTTTGCTGACTGGAGAAACAATTTCAAAAATTTATCTGTAATACTTGTAAGAGGCAATCATGATATTCTGGATGATGAAACCTACGCGGCCTCAGGCGTTGAGGTAATTGAAACCGAATGGGTGGTAGGCAACTTTTGCTTTACACACGATGTAGCCAAAGCGAGTTCAGAACACTATATTTTTTCAGGCCACATTCATCCTTCGGTCAGGATCTCCGGAAAAGGAAAGCAATCATTGCGTCTTCCCTGTTTTTATTTTGGAAATAACAATGCGATTCTACCGGCTTTTGGAAAATTTACGGGCAATGCTACCATTCAACCCGGAAAGCAGGACAAAGTATTTGCCATTACTAAAAAAGAAATCATCATGCTTCAATAAATACTGATTCAGAAACAGGATACTATATCAACCTTTCACGAGCCACCAGAGTGTTTCTTTAATATACTTGTTCCATCCGGTCATGATCCCAATATCCGGTATCAAATCTTTGGCGGAAAGTGGTCCTCTGCCTTCAGTATAATTGCATGGAAAAGGTAAGACTTCCATGCCTTCATTGCGAAAAATTTTTGTCGCCCTCGGAATATGAAATGCGGAAGTGATCAGCACAAATGGAGGCTTGGCATGGAGCGAGTCTAAGATACGTTTTGAATTGACTGCATTTTCTTTAGTGCCTTTAGATGCGTCCTCAACGAATATGGCATTGGCAGGTACTCCCATCGCTATCATTTCATTCTTTGCCCATGCACCTTCGGAGAAGTTCTTGTCATTTTTTTTTGAGTTACCGCCACTGATGAGAATATGATCCACTGTACCTGTGTGATACAATTTCACTGCCTGTAGAAACCTGTCCGAGGCCGAATTAAAATATCCATCGCCATTATAATCTACACTGCCAAATCCGCCGGCAACAACTGCAAAATCATAGTGCGATTGTTCCGGTAATGTTACTGGTTTGGGTTGCCACCAGCGTGCATATAATTCAAATAAGAAAGGATTTGAAAAAACCAGGAATACGAATACAGCAATCCATCCTGCTATCTTCTTCCATCTTTTACTTTTCAGAAAAATAACCAGCAGGAGCAAAAAGAGAAACCAATTCAGAGGCGAAAACATAATTAAAGATTGGTGAATGGCAAGATAACCCAACCTGATGAAAAATCGAGTATTCTTCGGATTTCCCTTCGGCTCAGACGCTTCGGTCTGAGTCAGACAAGCCCCGGCTTCGTCTGACAGGCTGAGGGAACAGTTACAATCTACGATGGCTGAGCTTGCCGAAGCCAGGTAATGAAGAGTATAATATTTTATTATTTGGAAAGTTCATTTCGGCAAGCTCAATGAACAGTTAATACCGATGGCTGAGCCTGCCGAAGCCAGATTTTATAACAACACAAAAAATCAAAACCATTATAGTTTACTCTGCTTATTCTTTGAAAGCAAGGGAAGCATATCTACATTCCCTGATATAAGTGCTTCCTTTTTCTTTCTGCTCCAACCCTGGACTTGCTTTTCTCTGATGAATGCCGCCCTGATGGAATCAAATGTTTCATAGTACATCAACTTCACCGGCAATCTTGTTTTGGTATAATTTGCGCCTTCACCAGCCTGATGCTGCGCAATTCGCCTGTTCAGGTCAACAGTACTACCAGTATAATAGCTACCATCTTTGCAAAGGAGGATATACATAAATGCATTCATAGTAGAATACTAATTCAGATGAATTTTCTCCATTGAAATTAGTTATTTTTTTACCACACTGGTAAAGATTGAAATGTCCACTTCGGCTCAGACGCTTCGGTCTGAGTCAGACAAGTATTGACTTCGTCTGACAAGCTCAGTGAACAATAACAATCCACGATGGCTGAGCTCGCCGAAGCCAAAACATAAATTCAAACAATCATGACTCCTTTGAAAGTCCACTTCGGCAAGCTCAGTGAACATAATTCGGCAAGCTCAGTGAACAGTTATCACTTCGGCAAGCTCTGGTGACAATAACAATCCACGATGGCTGAGCTTGCCGAAGCCAGATTGTGCAGAGTAAAATATTTTATTCTTTGGGAAGTTCATTTCGACAGGCTCAATGAACAGGTATTACTTCGGCAAGCTCAGTGAACAAATTTCGGCAAGCTCAATGAACAGTAATCTCCTACCTTCTTCTTTTCAACTCATCTATGATGAGGTTGAGTTCTCGTCCTGTTTGGCCACCGAGTGAAGAATTCTCTTCTGCCCTGCGCATGAGATACGGGATCACATCTTTGATAGGACCGAATGGCAGGTACTTGGTTGAATTGTATCCCACAGCCGCAAGGTTGAATGTGATATTATCACTCATCCCATAAAGCTGCGAAAAATACACACGTGAAGTATCATGCCCTAATCCATATTTTTCAATCAACTCCGCAGCCAGTTTGTTACTGTCTTCATTGTGCGAGCCAACCAATGTGAACATATCATTTGCCGGATCTACACAATACCTGACTGCACTATTATATGCATTGTCTGTAGCTGCTTTATCAGGGTTTATCGGAGAAGGGTAACCTTTTTCGGCAGCCCTCTCTCTTTCCTTCTCCATGTATGCCCCACGTACTAACTTGAATGCATTTTTGAATCCTGATGCTTTTGCAAATTCATTGACATCCTGAATAAACTGACGACGGTCGTGCCTGTACAATTGGGCCGTATTATAAACAATAGCTTTACCACGATTGAATTGCATCATCATCTGTGTAGTGAGTGCATCTACCGGATGTTGTATCCAGGTTTCTTCAGCATCTATCATTACCCCGATATTTTTCTCTGCGGCTACCGCACATATTTTTTGCATCCTGTCATGCACACGCTGCCACTCTGCTTTTTCCTGATCATCCAAACCCAACAAATTCAACTCGCCTTTTACGACATCCGGATAAGAAGCGAGATCATTCAGTTTTTGCAACAATGAAAAACGTGACATCCCTGTAAGCTTGATACTCATGAATGGAACATTTTTCTGAGTAGCAGCAAAGTTGATTACCCTGATAAACTCGTCCCTGGCGTGGTCATAATTCTCCTCGCCTTCCTTGCCTTCCACTCCATAATCCAGGATGATCTTTACATTGAACTTTGCCAGGTGTTGTGCTACTCCTGCTGTTTCTTCAAGGGTTTCTCCACCCACAAATTGTTTAAATATTGTCTTCCTGATCAATCCTTTCACCGGCAAATTCCAGTTCAATGCTTTTGGAGTTGCCCATAAGCCCATTTTCACCAACCAGCCTTTGGACATGGAGGCAAACAAAAACCGGGCATTCTTTAATTCTTTGTCGGATTTATATGCAAATGCAGTTTTGGTGTCATTAAAGGATAAGTTCATCTGAATTATTTTGCGTGCAAAATTACTTTTCTTTAGGATAAAACAGATTTTATTATTGGCACCAAAATCTTATTTTATTTCTAATTCCTGTTGAAACCAAAGTCGAATTTTTGAATTCTTTCTACATTCAGGCGGACTTGCCAAAGGTGGTATGCCTCCCATTACCTTTACCAACACACCTCATTCATTCTTTCCGGGCAGCCCCCACTCCTTTCCTATCCTCATGCATTCTTCTGAAGACAAAGAGGGGCTATCGTAATGGCCTGCATTTCTTTTTTGCCGGAAGGCTTCATATAGCGTAACTGCACAGGCTACGGAAATATTGAGAGATTTGATGATCCCAACCTGCGGGATAACAAAACTCCCATCTGTAAAAGACCGGATATCATCACTCACTCCGAAAGATTCATTGCCAAATACCAGGGCGATCGACCGCGTCATGTCCATTTCATAAAGATCAGTAGTACCCTCACCCAAAAAACTCGCGTAAACATTTTGATACTTAGCCCGCACTGCATTAAAACATTCTTCAATATCTGTAAACTGATGGATGGTAAGCCATTTGGCGGCGGTAGATGAACTTCTGAATCCCCATTTCTTCCGTGGTGGAATGCGGTTGTTGAGAATATAAATATCCTGGATACCCACTGCATCGCAGGTACGCATTACTGCGGATACGTTGTGTGGGTCAAATACATTTTCGAGAACAACAGAAATTCCAGATTGCCTTTTGGATATTACATCAGACAACCGCTTTCTTCTTTCAGGTGTCATACTTCAATATTCTGAAATGTATGTCAGGAAGCTATTTCAGCTTCTACGGTTTCGTACTCATGTTCGAGTCCTCTAAAGTCAACAGGCACCAATTTACTTACACCTACTTCCTGCATGGTAACGCCGTAGATCACATCTACCGATGCCATTGTCATCTTGTTGTGAGTAACGATGATAAACTGAGAGTTGCTGCTGAACTTGCGGATCATCTGCGTGAACTTCTGAACGTTCGCGTCATCCAACGGCGCATCCACTTCATCAAGAATACAAAATGGTGCAGGCTTGATCAGGTAAATCGCAAATAACAATGCAGTTGCGGTTAGTGTTTTTTCTCCACCACTCAACTGTGTGATAGTGGTCGGTCGCTTGCCTTTTGGCTTGGCCATTATATCAATGCCTGTCTCAGCAAGGTTTTCAGGATTTTCCAACACCATGTCGGCGGTATCATCTTCGGTAAACAAGGCCTGGAATACTTCCTTGAAGTTTTCCCTTACTTTATTGAAAGTGTCAAGGAATTTCTGATTGGCTGTAGCCTCTACTTCTTCTATCGTCTGCATCAGAGATTGCCTTGCAGCAACAAGATCACCTTTTTGTTCTGAAATGAAATCGTACCGTTTTTTCATTTCATTGAACGCCTCGATAGCGGTAGGATTCACCTCGCCGATATTTTCGATTCGTTTCTTCAACCTGTCACATTTTTCCTGTAGTTCTTCACGAGTCATCTCGGTGGTACGGGCTTCATCGAGAATATCATCCAGGTTCACTTTGAACTCCACCATCAGCCTTTCCTTGATTCCGGCCAGTTGCAATTTCAGTTCATTCAACCGATCCTTAATAGAAGAAAGCGTTTGCTCTGACAATTCTTTAGACTTTTGCAATTGTCGCAGACTGCTTTCTTTCTCTGTAAGTTGGTTTCTGAAAATATGGAATGCCTGATCAGCTTCATTCAGGACAGCTTCTTCTTTACCACGGCGGCTCAAAAAGTCTTTGAGTACTACTTCGAGTTCTTCCAGTTCTTTTGCGACCTGTGCCAACTGTTCGGAAGTTTCTTTGAGTTGTTCATTGGCTGTAGTGACCTGCGTGTTCAGATCATTTAGTTGCCTGCTTTTAAATTCTATTTCCTGCTTCAGCGCCTGCACTTTACTCTGCTGGCGGGTTACCTGCAGATTGTGTTCATGAAATTGCCTGTTATGAATATTAAATCCTTCTTCAGCAGCGGCAAATGCATCATTCGCTTCATTGAGTATGACTTCATGCCCTGATGCCTTTTCATTTAACTCTTGCAGGCGGTTACGTGTTTCTGATATTCCACTCTGGGTCTGCTGGTGTTGATTCGTAAGTTCTGAAAGTCTCCGGTCAGCAGATTGTTCCTGCTGTTGTATTCCTTCTATCTTATTCTTAACAGCATTCAGTGAATTGGTAAGGTCTATCACTTCCCGTTGTACCTGCTGTATCTGTTTTTCTTTCAGACTCGCGTTCAGATGAATTACCTCGCTGGATTTTTCCTCAATTCGCGATTTCAACTGCTGCGTTACTTCTTTCTGTGATTCAATATCTGCCGCAATCTTTTCCAGGTTCTTTACACGTCCGATTTTTTTACCTTCAAACAACCCGACACTACCGCCTGAGAAGGAATAGTTCCCCTTCATCATACGCCCGCTTTTCTCAAGTACTGTACCAGTACCATTTTCGAAAGCTGTATCATTTTCAGCGATTGTAACTTCACCCAGGAGATAATGAGCAAGGCTCTTGTATTTCTCTTCTACTTCAACAACACTCAACGCAGGCGTTAAACCTTCACTTTCTGTTTTCGTGTGAGCATTGCCGACAGGCAATTGATCCAGGATAAAAAACTTCGCTTTCCCTTTTTTGTTCTGCTCAAGCAGGGACACAGATTGTATGGCTTCCTGTACACCCGGTACTACATAATAATTCAGGTAGGGTTCCAGTATATTTTCAACTGCGGCTCTGTAGTTTTCCTGAACGTACAATACATCCGAAAGCAATGGAGCATCCTTCAACCATGTTGCCTGGTTGTGCAGGAACTTCACACTTTCAGGATAGCCTTCCATCTTATCGATCAGGTTCTTCAGCAGATCGTGTTCATTTTGTTTTGCGTCCAACTTTCTGTTCTCTGCCTGCAGTTCTGTGCGCAACTGTTCTAATGCAGCCTGTGAATCCAAAATCTTCGCTTTCAAAGCCTCATTCTCAGCTTTCAGATCTTCTAATTCTTTCGACTTTGTTTCCAGTGTCTCTTGTTGGGTCGATCTGTCCACATCTAATTTAGAGAGCAATTGAGATCGTTGTTCTTTTTCCTGTTGAAGCAGCGTGATATTTCTTTCAAGATTAGAAATAGAGGTATCAGCGATTGCCACATTTTTCTCTACTTCGAACCGGCTGCGTTGCAATTGCATTTGAGAACTTCTGAGTTCATCCAATGCCTTTCGTTTTTCATCAAAGACATTTCGCTTTTCATCCACGACAGTCTTCATTGAATCGAGTGCTCCGGATTGCGATGCAAGATTCTTATCTTCCTCCTCCAATTGTGTTCCGCTGAATGTGAGACTTTCCCTGATTCCGGCCAATTGACCATCTGATTTTTGCAAGAAGGCATTCAGGCTCTGAATCTTTTCTTGCAGGTGATCACGACGCTGTGCAGCCAGTGTCTCTTTACTCTTCGCGTCTCTCAGGTTATTGTTGAGTTCATTGAATTCCAATTGCAATTGGTGCAATGCATTTTCTTTTTCAATGAATAGCGTCTTTTCTTTTTCAATATCAGCCTCTGCCTTAGCGATGGATGCTTCCATTTCCGCCCGCTTATCCGTTTCTGAATTCTGATTTTCAGTTAACTCATGATAGGTAAGATTAAATCCTTCGAGGGCAGCCTTTGCCAGTTCGATGCTGATGGCACGATAATCCTTCTTCACCTCGAAATACTTCTCTGCCTTCTTCGCCTGGTTTTCTAATGTCTTGAGTTGGTTATTGATTTCGAAAAGCAAGTCTTCAATACGTGCCAGGTCATGCTCCGTAGCATCCAGTTTCAGCTTCGCTTCGCGCTTCCTTGTCTTGTAAATGGTAATACCTGCTGCCTGCTCCAGCATTCTGCGGCGGCTGTTTTCCTTATCCTTGATGATGTCATCCACCATTCCCAGTTCAATGATAGCATAGCTGTCGGTGCTGATACCTGTATCCATGAAGAGGTTGTGAATGTCTTTGAGCCTGCAACTCACATCGTTGAGGCGGTATTCACTGTCACCATTCTTATAGTATTTACGTGTAACGGTCACCGTATTGAATTCAGTCGGCAACAGGTTACGTGTGTTCTCAAATGTCAGGCTCACTTCAGCCAGTCCGCTGGAACTCCGGTTTTTGGAACCATTGAAGATCAGGCTGTCCAGGTTCTCACTTCTCAACTGGCTGATCTTCTGTTCACCGATTACCCACCGTACAGCGTCAATAATATTACTCTTGCCACATCCATTGGGGCCGATAATACCGGTAACTCCCTCATCAAAGTTTAAAATGGTTTTGTCTGCAAAGCTTTTGAAACCCTTTATCTCAAGGCTCTTTAATCTCACGGGTGCAAATTTTTAAAAATAAAAACCGGCATCTAAACCGGCAACGGCAAATATATACGGAATTAGGGTTTGAAATCGCCAAAGCGGGCTAATAAGGTGCTAAATTATGCACACCTTTTTCACAGGAATAAGGCCAAAAATTAACTCTAATTAATGCATGAACATTTTTTTTATTACGTTTTGAAATTTACCTTTGCGGCTCTTTAAAAATTCTTTGAAAACAAAGTCATTATGAAAAAGTTTTTAGTGCCGGTAGATTTTTCTGAAACATCAGTAAACGCGGCAAAATATGCAGTAGAATTAGTAAGTGGTCTCAATCGTGAATCTCATTTGATTTTATACCATGTATTTAGCAAAATATCCTTTCCAACTTTAACTTCCAAAGATGAAGGCTCGCGTCAGAAAGTGAGCGAACAGGCACTGGAAGAATTGAGAAAAGAACTGAACCCCGGTGGTTCTATTTTTATTTCCTGCGTTGCGGAAGAAGGGTCCCTGGTAGAAAATGTCAGCGACTATGTACTTGCCAATAAAATTGACCTCATCGTAATGGGTATCACCGGTAGCAGCCGTATCGCCCAGGTATTTATGGGAACCAATACCCTCAACGTAGTAAGAAATGTCAATTGCCCGGTTATGATCATTCCTCCGGATGCAAAATATAATGGAGTAAAGAAAGTGGTGTTCACATCCGACTTCAAAGATGTAGCCCGTACCACTCCGTTCCCGGTATTGAAGAAGATGTTGGACATGTTCAAACCTGAATTGAATATTGTGAATGTGGATGAAGAACATTATGTAGAATTGAGCGATGAATACAAAATAGAGCGTAGCGCAATGGATGATAAATTAGGTGAGTATCACCCTGAGTATATGTTCCTTCGTTCTTTTGATTTCATTGATGGGATCAACTCTCTTGTGGAAAGCCGCAACATAGATGCAATCATTACCATGCCCCGCAAACACAGTGTGATCAGCCAGCTATTCAAGACCAGCAATACCAAGAAACTGGCTTACCATAGCAGTGTTCCTATTATTGCCATTCCCCAATAGCAATACAGGATTTTGGTTGTGATAAATGGATAGTTTAATTTGCCAGCCGATAATCAACTGTACGTTTTTATGAATTGATGTCCTGTTTTGCCACAGCACTTTGTGGCAGGCACATCGGACCCCAAATAAATATGTAAGAATACCGCTTGCTTTTAATGCCGGTATTTTCGATCAGTTCATAATATCCGCAGCAAATTTTTTTTATGAAAAATATTAAGATCATAGAAGTTCCCAGTGAGATCGGAGCCGGAACCCGTGGTGCGAGCCTTGGTATCGATGCCATCAAGATAGCGGCACTTGACTTCATGAGCAATTTCTTTGTTCATTTTCCGTCAGAGAAAATACCACACGAAAACAACTTGCTCTTCGAACCTATCGCTTCCCCCTATGCGAAAAGATTACAGGGCATCATTCACATGACAGAGAAGATTTCAAAGTCTGTCAGTTCTACGATCAAGAATAACTTTTTCCCGATTGTTGTAAGTGGTGATCACAGCAATGCCATGGGAACTATTGCCGGCATTAAAGATGCGCTGCCCAAAAGCCGGCTTGGTGTGATCTGGATAGATGCCCACTCTGACCTGCACACGCCATACACAACGCCATCAGGAAATGTACATGGAATGCCACTTGCAGCCAGCATTGGAGAAAATAATGAAGAATGCAAAGTGCATGACCTGGATGACAAAACAGCAAAGCAATGGGATCAACTGAAATCTCTTGGAAAAATATGTCCGAAAGTCTTGGGCGAGGATGTGGTTTTCATTTCTTTGAGAGACTATGAAAAAGAAGAAAAATTTCTCATTGACAAATATGGCATGAAGGTGATCACCACCAACGAAGTAAGACGCAAAGGTGTTGAAGCTATCGTAAGGAGCAGCCTCCGTTTTCTGAATGAATGCACACACATTTATGTAAGCTACGATGTGGACAGTCTGGATTCAGGGATTTCGAAAGGCACCGGAACGCCTGTGAGCAACGGCCTTCGCGAACGTGAGGCAGATGACCTGGTGAGCAAACTCATGCAAAACAGGAAAATCTGTTGCTTTGAAATTACAGAAGTGAATCCTACACTCGACAAGGAAAACCTGATGGCAGAGATTGCATTTAACATCCTGCAGCGCAGCGTGAATATCCTGATGATGAATTAGGGCACAGTGAGCCAACAGCCGTTACCATTTGTCTAATGATGCTTTCGCATAATCATTCTTGTACTTCTCAGGAATTCCTCCATTGAGCATACAACCCAACTCCAGGGTAGGATAAATATCCTCAAGTGTTCTCACTTCATTCATAAACACTCTTCTGTAAATGTGGCTCCTCGTGAGTTCTCTTGGGTTTTCAATACCTGCTGCGCCTAATAATTCAACAAATGATTTTACAGTCTCCTCATGAAAGTTAGCGACCCTGACTTTCTTGTTGGAAACTACCAACCCTGCAACTAATTGCGGATTCTGCGTAGTGATCCCTGTAGGACAGGTATTCTTGTTGCATACCAGGGCCTGGATACAACCCAGTGCCATCATCATGGCCCGCGCACTCATACATACATCTGCACCGAGAGAGATGGCCCGCACCATGTGAAAGCCGCTCAATATTTTTCCTGATGTAAATAATTTGATGTGATGGCGGATATTAAAACCACGCAACATATTTTCTACAAAGGCAAGCCCATCCATAAACGGAGCGCCTACATAATTGCTAAACTCCTGTGGCGCTGCGCCGGTGCCACCTTCTCCCCCATCTACATTGATAAAATCAGGATAAATATCCAATTCCACCATTGCCTTGCAGATACCAATAAATTCACTCTTATGGCCAATACATAATTTAAAACCAACCGGCTTGCCTCCTGAAGCACCGCGCAAAGTTTTTACAAATTGTATCAATTCGCGTGGTGTAGAAAATGCTGAGTGGTAAGGTGGTGAAAAGATGGTAATGTACGGCTTCACGTGCCGGATAGCCGCAATCTCAGGAGTATTCTTCTTGGCAGGAAGAATGCCGCCATGCCCGGGCTTGGCTCCCTGGCTGATCTTGATCTCGATCATCTTCACTTCCGGCTTCTGCGCATTATTGCTAAATGTCTCAAGAC
>CAZGNJ010000063.1:0-19490 GCA_964526985.1 uncultured Ginsengibacter sp.
GACAATTTTTTCAATCATGACATTTTTGGCTGGGACACCAACTTCGCAATGGAAGGACAAAGCCTTCCGGCGGTAAACATCAGGGAAACCAATGATGGCTACACGGTAGAGATGGCAGCACCTGGAATGAAAAAAGAAGACTTTAAAATTGAATTAGACGGATCATCCCTGTCTATCAGTTCCGAACACAAAGAGGAGAAAAAAGATAAAGACGGGGAGAATTATAACCGGAGAGAATTCAGTTACCAATCCTTCTACCGTACATTTCATCTTCCGAAAGACGTAGTTGATTCCGACAAAATCAATGCAAAGTATGAGAATGGCATTCTGAAATTGCAAATTCCCAAACGTGAAGAAGCTAAGCACAAGCCTTCCCGGTTGATAAGCATTAAATAACCTAACAATCAGCTGGTTTGTTATAATATTGGCTTCACTATGGCCACCACCTGCACAATCTGCAAAAAACTGTGGAAGCATAATACTTCCGCAGGTTTCTGCAGGTTTTTTTTTGAAGCATTCGAAACGAAAAATTACCCATCAGGATTGTGGAATTTAGTCCTCAGCGCCGGTGGTGGATAATTTTTTGAAAATTGCAACGTCAACTTTATCATCAATTCGTTTTCTTTGCAAAATTCTTCAAATGTCAGACACATCTCACCAGGCAATTCTCATCTTAGAAGACGGTAATATTTTTTATGGCAAACCTTTTGGCAAAAAGGGAATTACTACCGGCGAAATCTGCTTCAACACCGGCATGACGGGCTACCAGGAGGTATTCACAGATCCCAGCTACTACGGACAGATCGTGATTATGAACAGTGTGCACGTAGGCAACTATGGCACTATCGACGAAGAAGTGGAAAGTGATTCAGTAAAAGTGAAAGGCATCATTGGTCGCAACCTGGAGCAGCAATACTCACGTTTTGCTTCTCAGGAAAGCATGCAGGAATATTTCGAAAAGCAAAACATTGTAGCGATTGATGGGATTGATACCCGTGCATTGGTTATTCACATTCGGGAAAAGGGTGCTATGAATTGCATTATCTCCAGCGATACACAGGATGTGGAGATTTTGAAGAAGATGTTGAGTGAAGTACCTTCTATGGGTGGACTGGAACTGGCATCAAAAGTTTCTACTGAAGCTGAATATACATTAGGTGACGCAAATGCACCATTGAAAGTGGCTGTGCTGGATTATGGCATTAAGAAAAATATCTTGAATTGTCTTGTAGAACGCGGAGCTTATGTAAAAGTCTTTAATGCCAAGACACCCTTTGAGACGATTGAGAAATTTCATCCTGATGGATATTTCGTGAGCAATGGCCCCGGCGATCCTGAGCCTATGGAATATGCGATAGACACCGTAAAAAAGATACTGGAAGAGAAAAAGCCTTTCTTTGGAATTTGTTTGGGCCAGCAATTACTTGCCCTGGCAAATGATATCCCGACATTTAAAATGCATCACGGGCATCGTGGCCTGAACCATCCGGTAAAAAATGTCCTGACAGGAAAGTGTGAAATCACTACACAAAATCATGGATTTGGTGTAGATCCGGAGGCAGTGAGAAAAGATAAGAATATCACCATCACACACATCAACCTGAACGATGATAGCGTGGAAGGGATCCGCCTGAATGACCGCCCTGCTTTCAGTGTGCAGTACCACCCGGAAAGCACACCCGGTCCACACGATAGCCGTTACCTCTTTGATGAATTCTTTGATATGATGAATAAGGCTTCCTGAGGAAAGAAGCATTCAGCAGAAAAGAATTATTTTCACAAACCATAACATCCATTTCAAAATGAAAATAGCCATTATCAACGGGCCTAACCTGAATCTGCTTGGCAGCCGTGAGACCAACGTCTATGGCAATGAAAGTTTTGAAGATTATTTCCAAAGACTTCGCAAGAAGTATCCAAAAGTAGATTTCGATTATTTTCAGAGCAATGTAGAAGGCGAATTGGTCAATG
This sequence comes from uncultured Ginsengibacter sp., assembly GCA_964526985.1. Lineage (GTDB taxonomy): Bacteria > Bacteroidota > Bacteroidia > Chitinophagales > Chitinophagaceae > Ginsengibacter. The sequence continues at coordinate 1,972 of CAZGNJ010000063.1, forward strand.
AAATTCAGGCTTCTGCAAAGAATATGGATGCTATCATTTTAAATGCCGGGGCTTATACACATACCTCAATTGCAATCGGCGATGCCATTGCTGCCATTAAAATACCTGTGATTGAAGTACACATCAGCAATATAGCTGCACGTGAAGATTTCAGAAAACATTCATACCTCAGTTCGGTTTGCTCAGGTACTATTTTTGGCTTCGGACTGAATGGATATGAACTGGCCGTACAAGCATTATTGTTAGGGAGGTAGGAGGAGGAGGAGTTGTAGGTCGTCATTCGTTTCTCGTTTCTCGCAATTCGTTTCTCGTTATTCGTTTCTCGTTATTCGTTATTCGTTTTTCGCCATTCGTTTCTCGTTTCTCGTTATTCGTTTTTCATTTCTCGTTTTTCGGTATTCGTTACCTGTTCACCGGGGCGAATTCGTTGATCTTTGCCCAGTTGCTGAGCCTGTCAGACGAAGCCAGAGCTTGTCTGACTCAGACCGAAGCGTCAGAGTTTTAAATACTGACCGCAGCGTCAGTGTCGAAGCACGTTTGCTGAGCTTGCCGAAGCATTCGTTACTCACCGTTGATAGTTGATTACACCATTAACCATTAACCATTAGCCATTAACCATCATCACACATCCAACTCAATCCACACTGGTGCATGGTCGCTCGTTTTTTGCCAACCTCTCACAAACTTATCTACACCGGCACCAGTGAGATATCTCAGTGCTGATTCATTCAGCAGAAAATGGTCGATACGCATTCCCGCATTTCGATTGTACGCATCGCGGAAATAATCCCAGTAAGTATAAATTCTTTCATCAGGAAAAAGATGCCGAAGCGCATCCGTCCATCCAAGTTCCAACAGATTGCGAAATGCTTCGCGAGATTCCGGTTGAAAGAGTGCGTCATTCGCTACACGCTCTGGTTTATATACATCCATCTCTTCAGGGATCACATTAAAGTCGCCTGTGAGAATTACAGGATCTTCCGATTGTAATAACATCTCGGAATAGTCGTGGAGTCGTTGCATCCAACTCAACTTGTATTCGAACTTTGGCCCGGGAAACGGATTTCCGTTCGGCAAGTAAAGTCCTCCAATAGTGATACCATCCACATCTCCTTCAATGTACCTGCTCTGCTCATCAGATTCATCACCTGGCAGCCTGCGGCAGTGTTCGTTAGCAGGAACATCTTTAGTGAGGATGGCAACTCCATTCCAGCTTTTCTGCCCCTGCCAGATAGCATGGTATCCTGCGTTCTGAATTGCTTCAAGTGGAAATTTTTCCTGGGGTGCTTTGAGCTCCTGGAGGCAGGCCACATCCGGTTTCGATTCTTCCAGCCAGCGAAGCAATACAGGAAGCCTGCTACTGATGCCGTTTACATTATAGGTAGCTATTTTCATCAGTGATCATTTACGCAATTAATAAAAGACCCCCGTGTTTTGCGGGGGCCTTCTCATTATTAATCATTAAGAAACAGCGGCTTTATTCTTATCTGAAAAGTACCTGTAAATAAAATACAGGCCGTGCAATGCCCCGAAGACAACAGAGAAATAGAACAGGCCAAAATCCTGCGAACCAACCTCCGTATTATTATGATGAGCAAAAGCAAGAATGATCAGTACTATCGCCAGCAACAAACCACACACACTAATGATGCTTTTGTCTTTCATGTGTTTCTCTCCGGCATTCAAAAGGCTTTTCTTCACACCATAACCGATGTAAATATCAAGACCGATCAACATCCACACCAGCAACCGGATCCAGGTATCAAATGGCAAAAACACCATCATTCCAAGGCATACAAGGATTCCCAATATAGGTACAAACGGAACAAAGGGCACTCTGAATGCACGGGGAGCATCCTTCATTGTGGTTCTCATTACTAACACCCCCGCACACACGAGAATAAATGCAAACAAAGTGCCTATGCTGGTCATTTCACCTACGATACGTCCGGGAACAAACGCCGCAAACAAACTCACAAAGAGCATGAACAATAAATTGGATTTATACGGAGTACGATGCTTTGGATGAATAGCAGAAAACACCTTCGGCAACAGCCCATCAGTACTCATAGAGTAGAACACGCGGCTTTGGCCTAACAGCATTACCAGGATTACTGAAGAATAACCCAACAAAATCGCGATGATGATCATATTATTCAACCATGGAAAATCCGGTTTGGGTACTACTCCATTTACCATCGGTCCCATATAATCAATAGCAGTTGCTACCGGAGCCAGTTCACCACCTTCAAAGTTGGTATAGTTGGTAACACCAGTCATCACATAAGCAAAGAGGATATAGAGAACAGTACAAATAATTAACGAACCCAGGATGCCAATAGGCATGGCCTTCTTAGGATTTTTTGTTTCCTGTGCCGCCGTCGATACAGCGTCAAATCCTATATAAGCAAAGAATACGACTGCAGCGGCCCGTATAACGCCACTCCATCCAAATTCACCAAAACTTCCTTTATTCGCCGGAATCCACGGGTGATGATTTTCAGGACGGATATAATTAAAACCAATAACGATAAATACAATCACGATCGAAACTTTCAATACAACGATCAATGCATTTACCCAGGCAGATTCACTTGTACCACGAATGAGGATCATAGACATGATCACTACGATGAACACCGCAGGCAGATTGATCATTCCACCCGGATCAAATGGAGATTTCATCAGGGCTTCAGGAAATGCCACGCCATAATTGGCCAGCAGTTTACCAAAATATCCTGACCAACTTGAAGCCACTGTTGCAGCACCTACTGCATATTCCAGCACCAGGTCCCATCCGATTATCCAGGCGATGAATTCACCCATCGTAGCATAAGAATACGTATATGCACTACCGGCAACAGGTATCATGGATGAAAACTCCGCATAACAAAGTCCGGCCAGTGCACAACCGACTGCAGCTATTACAAATGAAATCAAGATACCGGGCCCTGCATAATTAGCGGCAGCCATACCGGTGATAGAAAAGAGACCTGCTCCTATAATGGCTCCGATTCCCAATGCTACCAGTGATCCGGAACTCAATGTACGTTTCAATGTTTGCTCACCCGAAGCATTTGCTTCGCCAAGCAATACACTTAATGGTTTTTTGATAAAAAGCCCCATAAATGTGTTAGGTTTTGTGGTTTTATATAAATAAAGATTTTGGAAAAATAATAAATAAATGGGAACGAGGTTTCAAAAGTTTTTCGAACGGTAATTCAATTATACGCTCTTTATCCGGTAAATACTTGCCCCATTCATACCTAACCAATTCATTTATATGAAGGATTTGTGCTCAGGCAGGAACTACATTCAAAATTTATAATACCCGGAATTTAAAATCAACTCAAATAAATTCGAATGCTAAACACGCTGATGTTTTACCATCTATTTCTTAGTTTTGGCACTACGGTCAAATTCTGTTTATGAATAAAAGAAAAAGTGGCTTGCTGGTATTGGTGGTCTTAACGATAGCCGCTATCATTCACCTTATTGACATTTACCATTTCAATTCTATCAATCCTCTGGCGTTAAGAATTGTGAGATGGATATTCATTGGCTCACTTGTTTTATTTGCCATCTACAAAAAATCTCTTACTACCTGGATACTCACCAGCATGGTGATCGGTGTGGAGATAGGCCTGGACTTTCCTGAATTTGCCAAGAACCTGAAAGTGCTTAGTAACATTTTCCTTCGAATGGTAAAGACAATTATTGCTCCAATATTGTTTTCTACTTTAGTAGTGGGCATTGCAGGCCATTCAGATTTGAAACAGGTGGGGCGCATGGGATGGAAATCTATTGTCTATTTTGAAGTGGTAACAACCATTGCTCTCGCAGTCGGATTAGTAGCTATCAACTTGACACACGCGGGAGTTGGCATCCATATACCTCCGGGGTTTCATGAAGAGTTGCCGCACACTGCTCCTCAAACATGGCAGGATGTGATCCTTCATATTTTTCCTGAGAACATTATCAAGTCTATGTACAACGGTGATGTACTACCTATCGTCGTATTCAGCGTCATCTTCGGAATAGCTCTGGCAATGCTTAGTGAGCAAAAACGCAAGCCGATGCTGAACTTCAGTGAAAGCCTTGCGGAGACCATGTTCCGGTTTACAAATATCATCATGCACTTTGCTCCATTCGGAGTAGGTGGTGCTATTGCTGTAACAGTTGGCCACCTTGGAGTAGATATACTTATCTCATTATTAAAACTACTGCTGACATTATATGTAGCGCTGATTGTATTTGTAGGTGGTGTTTTATTTACGATTGCTTATACTTTGAAAATACCGATCAAGCAATTTATCAAGGCGGTGTCAGAACCGGTATCCATAGCATTCGCAACCACCAGTTCCGAATCAGCATTACCAATAGCCATGGAGAACATGGAAAAATTTGGCGTACCCAGAAAAATTGTTTCATTCGTACTTCCGACAGGCTATACATTCAACCTCGACGGAACTACACTCTACCTCTCACTCGCAAGCGTGTTTGTAGCCCAGGCTGCAGGATTGCACATGCCTTTAAGCACACAAATCATCATGGGACTGACTTTGATGCTAACCAGTAAAGGTGTTGCCGGCGTACCGCGGGCTTCCCTCGTCATCCTCATCGGAACTGCCGCTTCTTTTGGTTTACCATTATGGCCTATCATGGCAATATTGGGTATCGACGAACTCATGGATATGGCCCGAACGTCTGTAAACGTAATCGGCAATACCCTCGCCAGTTGTGTCATTGCACGATGGGAGGGTGAGTTTGATGAAGAAAAAGCACTTGCATTTGTGCCTGATTAATTCGCAAACTATTTATTGCAGGTCAAAACTTTTGTTGTTTCTTTATCTCTGTTAATCGTTCAAAATCAAATAAGTGACACTACTCCATTTATTAGGTATTCAATTAAAAGACCTCATCAATCCTGAATTTTATATTGAGAATGGAGGTTTGTGGATGATCCTTTTCATAGTATTTGCAGAGACGGGATTGTTTGCAGGATTCTTTCTTCCCGGAGATGCATTGCTTTTTGTAACCGGCATATTCAGCGACCAGATTGTCGGCAGCGCTATTGGTCAGTTCAATAATCAATGGATCGACCTTGGTATCATGTGGATATTGATCACCACTGCAGGTATTCTTGGAAACTTTGTCGGATACTGGTTTGGGAAAAAAAGCGGGCCTTTCCTTTATGAAAGAAAGGATTCGTTTCTCTTCAAGAAAAAATATTTATTGCAGGCTCACGACTTTTATGAAAAGAATGGTGGATGGACTATTGTCATTGCCCGGTTTGTACCTTTCGTAAGAACCTTTGCACCGATTGTTGCCGGCATTGTAAAGATGGATTATAAGAAGTTTACATTTTACAATATCATAGGTTGTATGGCATGGGTAGGTAGTATGCTGCTGGCAGGCCATTTCTTACAGCAATTTGTAAAAAGCAAATTCGGATTCGATCTTACAAAACATTTGGAAGTAATTGTTTTGATCATAGTGATAGTAACTACTTTCCCCGTGATTTATAAAATGATCAAGGTGAAAAACAAACCATCCAAAGTGCAATAACACTTTCTGAAGACATGAAGGAACAACAATTGGGAATTTTGTCATTGCCCGTCATTGCTGCCGGGCTGGGGTATTTTGTAGATATATACGACCTGCTCTTGTTCAATATTCTCAGGATAAAAAGCTTGTCGGATCTCGGGTACAGTGCAGAGGCAATTGATACAAAAGGTGAATGGATACTCGGATTACAAATGGCCGGATTGCTGGCAGGTGGCATATTATGGGGCATCCTGGGCGACAAAAAAGGAAGACTCAAAGTATTGTTTGGATCTATCATTATCTATTCCGTTGCAAATGTTGCTACAGGTTTTGTACAGAACTCAAGCCAATATGCAATTGCAAGATTTGTAGCCGGGATCGGACTTGCAGGCGAATTAGGCGCAGGAGTAACTTTGGTAACAGAATTACTTAGCAAGAAAAAAAGAGGTATTGCTGCATCTCTTGTAGCTGGTATCGGCATCCTCGGTGCCGTTGCTGCATTTTATATTTCGCAACATTACTATTGGCGTACCTGCTATTTTATCGGTGGCGGCCTGGGACTTGCATTGCTGGTACTTCGCCTGGGCGTTTTTGAATCAGGTATGTATAATGCCATGTCAAAAAAAGTATCACGAGGTAATTTCTTCAGTTTCTTTACCGATGGCAGAAAACTCAGTAAATATATCTACAGCATCCTGCTCGGGTTGCCTACATGGTACATCGTGGGAATCCTGATCGCATTTTCCAACAAGTTTGGAAAAGAATTGTCACTTGACCAGGCCGTAGATCCGGGCCGGGCTACCATGTACGCTTATGTAGCATTGTGCGTGGGCGACATCCTTGCAGGGCTGATCAGCCAATGGTTGCAAAGCCGCAAAAAGACGCTTTACATTTATTATGCATTATCTGCGATCATGATAGCGGCCTACTTCCTGCAGCAACCTAACGGTAGTGTGCAAACGATGTATTGGATATGCTTCGGACTTGGCTTTTCGGCAGGCTTCTGGGCAATATTTGTTACGATGGGAGCCGAACAGTTTGGCACCAACCTTCGGGCAACGGCAGCTACCACCATCCCGAATATGGTAAGAGGTGCACTCCCATTAATGCTCATCCTGTTCAATGCATTCCAGGGAGTCTTTTCCTTTTTGACAGCGGGATGGATCACAGGACTTATCATTCTCATCATAAGCGTTTACTCTGCTTCGAGAGTGGATGAAACATTTCATAAAGACCTGGATTATTTGGAGAGTTGAGGGGAGTAGAGTGTTTAGTGTTTAGTCCGCCGCGGCGGAGAGGGTTTAGTTTAGAATGGCTTAGAGTTTAGGGTGTCAATCATATAATTTTGCAGAATGAAAATCCTTGTTATCCGTTTTTCTTCTATCGGCGACATCATATTGTGTACTCCGGTTTTCAGATGTATAAAAAAGCAAGTAGCAAATGCCGAATTGCATTTTGTAACTAAAAGACAATTTGAATCCGTAACATCCACCAACCCTTACATTGACAAGTTCTATTACCTTGAAAACAAATTAGACGACCTGATCGCTGAATTGAAGAAGGAAGATTATGATGCAGTCATTGACCTTCATAATAATTTCAGAAGTAACGCTATTAAAAAAGCACTTGGAAAAAAATCGTCCACCATCAACAAACTCAACTTCCAGAAATTCCTGCTTACGAAGTTGAAGCTCGACATCATGCCTGACAGGCACATTACAATGAGAAGTTTGGATGCCGCAAAAATTCTGGGCATAAAGGATGACGGGTACGGGCTTGATTTCATTATTCCTGATTCGGGCCGGATCCATGAGCAGGATCTGCCACACGGGCACATAGCAGGTTATGTCGCCATTGTCATTGCAGCCAATCATTTTACCAAAATAATGCCGGTACACAAAATGAAAGAACTGTGCAGCAAAATTGATTTTCCGATCGTACTTGTCGGAGGCCCAACTGAGAAGGAAGCCGGTGATGCCATTGCATCAATGGATGAAATAAAAATATATAACGCTTGTGGTAAGTTCAATCTCTTCGAATCTTCTGACATCATTCGCAAAGCGAGAATGGTGATCAGCCAGGATACCGGAATGCAATACATCGCCTGTGCACTCAACAAACCGGTGCTTGCTATCTGGGGCGGCACATCTCCAAGACTCGCAGTAGAGCCGTATTATGGAAGGATATTCATGGCAGCCAATCCGGATATTTATGAAAACATTTTTCTGGATCTGTGGTGCCAGCCCTGCAGCAAATATGGCAAGTCGTACTGCCCGCTCAGGCATTTCAATTGCATGGAAAAATTAGACACTGACTATATCGCCCGCCGGGCAATGGAAATGATTCAGAAATTTCCATTGAAGATCGGTTCGTAAAAGTTCGGAGTGCAATGAAACACTGATGTCTGCCGTTTTAATTAACGAATAATTGAAACTTTTCATCAACTCTGATCACTAATTTTATTCAATGATCCGTTTACTCTTTTCCACTCTCCTCATATCATTTACCACTTCTGTTTACTGTCAAAAAGTAAATGTGAAAGTTCGATATGTGTCAATGAAAATCAAAACCGGTGATGATACTATTTATTATCGTCCTTCGGCAAAGCTTATGTGGACTGACTTCAGAGGCAAGCCTCCCTTGAACAATCCTGCAGGTGCCGTTACGTCAAGCGGATTCGCTTACAATGCAGATATCCACTTTGATGACAATGACCGTATGACGCTTGAATTGGATGTATTTTGTTATTTTACCAGGCATGATTCATGGAAGAAACCGGCTACCAACAGTGCTTATCATCTCGAGCACGAACAGCATCATTTCGACATCACTTATCTTGCCACACTGAATTTCATCAAGTCTGTAAAACAGGCACACTTCACGCCAGACAATTACAACAGAGTACTCTCTGACTTGTTCAACACCGCTTATGATAAAAACATAGCGATGCAACACAAGTATGATTCAGAAACGCAACACAGCATTGACAAGGTACAGCAAGAATCATGGAATCAGAAAATCACTGAGATGCTGAGAGGTGTAACACTGGCCAGTGCTGATTGATTATGTTTATTAGACGAGGTGACCTATTATTCATTCTGCAGGTCTCCATTTGTTCTGAATCCATCACTCTATTTTCATCCACTGTTTTGAAATTCTGAATCAGCGCTCCTATCAATCTGAAAGAGTTGGAATTGTTTGCTAATTTTACATATCCATAATTTCAAATTATTCCAAAATGAAAACATTCATATTCACAGTAGCCTTTGCAGCTACTTCAATACTTGCGGTTGGTGAACCACAGCCACAAGCAATTGCAAACAATGGTAAAGCACAGTATTCAACATTGAACTATTTTACAAACGGCCAAATCGACAAAGTGGTGCAGTATTACCTCGATGTTAAAAATGCCCTGGCAGCAGATAACGCACAGGCAGCAGCAAAAGCAGGAGTACAATTGAAAACCGCGTTGTCTGACCTCAGAAAAGGAAAGATGAACGATGCACAGAAAAAAACTTACGAAGCAAACGCAGCAGGAGCTATAAAAAATTCTGAGCAGATAGCTAAAGGCGGAGGCAATATCAAACAACAAAGGGAACAATTCGAAAGTTTGAGTGAGGCAATTTACAATATGGTAAAAGTTTTTGGCGCATCGCAAACACTCTATAAAGATTACTGCCCGATGAAAAAGGCATCATGGCTGAGTGAAGTGAAGGATATCAAGAATCCTTACTATGGTAGTATGATGTTGAAGTGTGGTATGATTAAAGAAACATTTGCCAAACAATAGCTTTCAGGTTGCAACTGAGTATCCGGGATTATTTCCAGAAAGGAAAATTGTTCATGATATCCAGCCTGGAAGAAGCAGACTATGACTATGCATCTTCCAGTTCTTCTAAACTTATAGGATGTCCCGGAAGAATCAATATACCTGTTTGTTCAATCTCACTTATGAAAAAATTATTCTCCGCGTTGTCTTCGGGGTGGAAAGGATGAATCTCGATATTTTTGTATTTTCGCCTGAGTGGGGCTAATTTTTCGATCAATTCAAAATAGTTACCCTCAAACTTCTCACTCCAAACTGCAAGGTCAATATCGCTCCAGTTATGTGCTGTCCCCTTAACCATACTGCCAAACAAAATAGCCTTTTGAAATGGGTAACCCATTTCTTCAAGAACAGACAGATATCCATTCACCTCATTTACTAAATCTTTTTTTCTAACCATTCTTTTATTTTTTTGACCTTTTCCAACTGTGCCTCCAGGTATCTCCCGGTAAATTGTTGATTCAATTCTCTGGTATAGTCAGGGTAACTCTCCCTCGTGTTCCAGCTATTCACTATTGCCAAAAAATCAAAATCATCTGTTGACATACTTAGCTGCATTTCAGAACACAACTTCTGAAGATCATGTGTATATGGAGGATTACCACCTATTATTTCCTTTATCCACACGGCTTTCATCAACTTCTCCAAAGTGAGATGCAGAGCGAACAACGAAAGGCCATAATGCTTTCCCTTAGCAAGATATAGTGCAGAATCCCAACTTTCCAAAGCACTCTCTTTCCAATGCTTTATCTGTTCACCTTTTCCCATTGGGTAAATTTACAAAAAGAGTAATCAGGAACAAGAAAGTTATCCCTTAAAGAATATTTGATTTTTTAAAAAATGTAACCAGAGAAGAGATAACAAACGCATACGATTTCAATCCGATAACTTTCCTGGCATTATTCAGTGTCATCTTTGCAGGAGATAAATCTCGTTAATGTGTTAGTTCTTCAATATCTTAAACTCTACCCTCCTGTTGAGTTGCCGGCCTTCCGCATTTTCGTTGGTTGCTACCGGCTTCGTTTCACCGTATCCCTTTGATGTAATGCGACTGGCATCTATACCCTGAGAAATAATGTATTCCATACAGGAACGTGCACGGTTATCACTCAATGTGAAATTATATTCATCCGTACCATAGCTGTCAGTATGTGCACTCATTTCGATTTCTATGGAAGGATTGTCTTTCAATAATCCTACAACACTGTTCAATTCAATGTATGATTCAGGCCGCAAATTCCATTTATCGAAATCAAAGAATACATTATTGAGCCTTACTACCTGGCCTATCTCTATCGGAACGAGATAAAGGTCTTTGTGCACTTCTTTATATCCCTGCTTAAATAATGTGTCGAGATTCAGATTTTCTGAAATAGCGAAGTAATGTGGCGCAGATGCTTTGATCAAATAGTTTTTATTGTATGGCAGCACCACTTTGAAAGAACCATCCAACGGGCTACTGTTACCATTGCCTGCCGTTTCGCCTGAAGGTAATACTTCATAGATTAGGTCAGCGCTCATCGGTTTCTTCGTATTGTCATCATACACATTGCCACTTACCAATAAAACAGGATCTGGTTTTTTCTCCTCAAACAATTTCACCTTCACAATATCACTTGCCCCGATTGCATTTTCATTGGTAGTCATGTAAGCATACTCACCGCCTGCATCCATCGTAAAGAACGCATCCCAATTCGGTGTATTGATCGGTGCACCAAGATTTATAGGCTCACTCCATTTCTGCCAGGTACTGTCCAGTCTCTTACTCATCCAAATATCATTGCTCCCAAGCCCTCCTTCCCTGTCGCTGCTAAAGTACAGCGTTACATTATCAGACGCGAGGTACGGAGTCAACTCATTTGTCTTTGAAGAATTGATTTTCTTGCCTAAAGATTTTGGCTCACTCCATGTACCATCTTTCTGAAGAAAACTAACATAGATATCATTTTTAAAACTGCCATATTCTTCCGACATATACAAGAGAAGTGTCCGTCCGTCATTTGCCATGGTAGCACCATACTGATTTCCACGATCGTACTTTCCAAAATTTCTAATGCGCAACATTTCCGGTTTACTCCAATAGCCATCTTCCATCAGGTAGCAGAAACTGACACCATCACCTACATAGTCTCCATTTTCAAATGCATTCCGGATCAGCAGTTTATTGTTATCAGGCGATATCCAGAACACCGCATTGTATTCAGTAGTGTTCAAAGGATACCCAAGATGTACCGCCCTGCTCCACTTTCCGGTAGAATCGCGCATGCTGAACCAAATGTCCTGCGAATTGGGAACAGAATAATAAAACTTGTTGCTCGGATGGTTTTCCCTGATAAAAAATAAGAGATTTCCATCAGCAGAAATCGTAGGCCGCAATTCAGCAATAGCAGAATTTACCTGCTTGCCAATATTCTCCACTTTCACAATAGTACCTTCAGTGATAACTTTTTTCTCCTGCGGGATCAATGTGATCCCGGTATCCCCGGGGGTTACACTTTCTGGTTGTGCAAAGGCCGCCAGCGAACAAAACAAGGAAATGGCAGCGATGTAAACACGTTTCATGATATCGGATGTTTACAGTAATAACGTATAAATGCGATGAATATTTAATGAGGAGGGTTGTTGGAATAGTTTAGGGTTGAGAGTTGAGTCCGCCGCGGCGGATAGAGTTGAAAGTTGAAAGACAAGACAAAGTTGAAAGTTGAAAGTTGTCTGCCACGACAGTTGAAAATTGAATTATGAATTATGAATTATGAGCTATGATCACTGAACTTGTCAGACGAAGCCATCGCTTGTCTGACTCAGACCGGAGCGTCAGCGTTTTTAATACTGACCGGAGCGTCAGTACCGAAGTGTGAACTCCGATCACTGAGCTTGCCGAAGTGTGAACTCCGATCACTGAGCTTGCCGAAGTGTGAACTTTGAATTTTCTCCATTACAGCATCACCCATCTCCAGGCATCTTGCTGTATTTGTTCCTGTATTCTATAGGTGTAAGACCAGTCAATTTTTTGAACAAATCCCGGAAAGCCTTGGTATCTGTATATCCTACTTCATACATAACCTCGGAAATATTCTTACGGCTGTTTTCAAATTGCCGCTTGGCTGCCTCTATCTTCACCCTGTGAATATATTCGAGCACAGCGTGGTTAGTGGCTTGCTTAAAACGGCGTTCAAAAGTGCGACGCCCCAGCGCTACTAATTTTGCCAGTTCATCAATTGAAACTTTCTCGTCAATATTCTTTTCAATGTACTCCTGGGCGCGCAATATTTCTTTATCCTTATGACCTTTCTGTCCTCTGAATATGGAGAATGCAGACTGGCTGTCACGGTCAATATCGATTGCAAAATATTTGGAAGCAAGGATCGCAGTCTCCCTATCAGTATATTTTTCAAGCAGGTACAATAGCAAGTTCCAATATGAATTGGCTCCACCACTGGAATAAATCCGTTTTTCCTCTGTAACAATACTTCCTTCTACTACTTCCACATCCGGAAACATCTGCCTGAATTCGCTTTGAAAACCCCAATGGGTTGAACACTTCTTTCCATTCAGAAGGCCAGTGGAAGCAAGCAAAAACGCACCCACACAAAGTGATGCAACCTCTGCCCCCCTTTTATACTGATCTACAATCCAGGGAACAGCAGCCTTGTTTTTCCTGATCGCATCCGGTATATCTCCAAACAGTGCAGGTATGAATACGAGATCAGTTTTCTTCACATCTTTCAGCAACCTACCCGTGTGTACTGAAAACATTCCATTATTGAGTTTTATCTCCTTTTTTGTTCCTACCAATTCTACCTCAAACAAAGGTTGCTTTCCTGCGGACATTAAGAATTGATTGGCTGCTGTAAACAAATACTGGGGATCAGCCACTGCCTGCATCACAGAAGATTCGGGTACCAGGATTGAAACTTTTTTCATAAAATAAAGGTAAGAGGTTTTATGCCGCAATTACTACTCTAAACTGTCATATCTGCCCCCTGAAAATAATATTTTCCCTGCCCATCTTTGTGTTGTCAATTTAATTCTAAATCAAAAAATCATTCATCATGCCCAATACAGTAGATCTTCACAGAGTGCTGACAGCGCCACCCGAAAAAGTGTTCAAAGCATTTTCAGATGCTGACGCTTATTCCACCTGGCTACCGCCCTATGGCTTCGTTGCCACCATACAGCAATACGAATTTAAAACCGGAGGTAGCTACCGGATGACCTTCACCAATTTCACTACAGGTAAAGGCCAATCTTTTGGTGGTTCATTTTTGGAAATTATTCCAAACGAAACTGTAAAAGCCACAGATAAATTTGACGATCCAAATATGCCGGGTGAAATGGTAACCACGATCCGGTTCAAAAAAGTGATTTGCGGCACGGAGATAACTATTACTCAAACCGGGATACCAGATATGATCCCTGCGGAAATGTGCTATCTCGGCTGGCAGGATTCACTGGATAAATTGAAGAGACTGGTGGAGCCGAATATTCCTGAATCTTAATTCAGAATTCAACATTATTCAATGACATTTAAAATTTAAAACGATGAGCAAGGTATCCATTTACTTAAACTTTCAAGGCAACTGTGAAACTGCCTTCAATTATTACAAATCCGTTTTTGGAACAGAATTTTCAGCACCCATTTTCCGAATGAAAGATATGCCGGCTGATCCAAATGTGCCAAAACTGTCGGATGCAGATTCGAACTGCGTGATGCATGTAGCACTTCCGATTACCGGTGGCACAGAAATTATGGGAACTGATGCCCTTGAATCTATGGGACATAAATTGATAATCGGTAACAATACCACTATTAACCTGGAATTGGATTCCAAAGAAGAAGCTGACAGGCTGTATCATGCACTGTCAGATGGTAGTACAGAAAAAGCGCCAATGATGGAGCAATTCTGGGGTTATTGGGGATGTTGCCTCGATAAGTTTGGCATCCGCTGGATGTTTAATGTAATGAACACAAATCAGTAAAAAACTATGATGGTTTGTGTATTCAAATAATGCCTTTGCATATCAAACAAAACCAACTCTGGAATTATCGCACTCCCTAATTCACAACTCTCAATTAACCATTAAAAATTCAAAACAATGTCAAAACAAGTATTTATCAACCTGCCGGTAAAAGATTTAAAAAAATCAATTGCCTTTTACGAAGCTGTAGGATTCACCAACAACCCACAATTTACAGATGACACTGCCGCCTGCATGGTATGGAGCGAATGCATCTATGTGATGTTACTCACTCATGACAAACTCAAACAGTTTACCTCAAAGACAATTATAGATGCCACAACATCCATTGAGGTAAGTAATGCCCTTTCATTAGAAAATAATGATGAAGTGAATGCATTTGCAGAAAATGCGGTAAAGGCCGGAGGATTTGAAAATGATGCTCCGCAAGACTATGGCTTCATGTATCAACGTGGTATTGATGATTTGGATGGCCACCATTGGGAAGTATTATACATGGATATGAGTAAATTCCCAAAACAATGACCCCCTCATCCTACATTAACCATTCACCATTAACCATTATCAAATAAAATCATGGCCAGGCAAAAAATATCTCCTTGTCTATGGATAGAAAAGGATGCTAAAAAAGCAGTGAAATATTACCAATCCATTTTTAAAGGAACAAAATTAGTTACTTACAAAGCGTACAAAAATACGGGCTCACCCAGCGGCGATTTTGATGTGGCTGAAATGGATATACTCGGAATAAGATTTATGATTCTTGCAGCAGGTCCACTGTTCAAATTTAATGAAGCCGTATCCTTTACCATATATTGTAAAGATCAGGCTGAGGTGGATTATTACTGGAAATCGCTCACAAAAAATGGCGGCAGCGAAGGCCCCTGCGGCTGGTGCAAAGATAAATACGGATTGTCCTGGCAGGTGATACCTAATCGACTGTATCAATTGGAATACCATAAGGATAAAGCAAAACATGAATATGCATTCAAAGCAATGATGAAGATGAAAAAAATCATCATCGCTGACCTCGAAGAAAAAAAAGGCAGCTCCCGGATAGCAAAATGAAATCCATACATGCATATCTAACCTTCAATGGCAATTGCAGGGAAGCAATGAAGTTTTATCAACAATGCTTAGGGGGCGATCTTCTTCTGCAAACTGTGGGTGAGTCACCATTATCAGCCAAGCTACCATTGAAAATGAAAAAATGTATACTGCATGCCACACTGACCAACGACAGCCTCCTGCTCATGGCTACTGATATGGTTGGAGATAAAAGATTATTGAAAGGAAACACGATTACACTTACACTGGCGTGTAGCACCGCAAGTGAATTAAGAAGATGCTATTACAACCTGTCGCAAGGAGGAAAACAAATGCACCCAATAGAAAAGACCCACTGGGGATCATGGATGGGAGCACTGACTGATAAATATGGCAACAGGTGGCTGTTGCACCACAGCAAGACTGAACTATAGAAAAAACTTTCGAAATGAATGATGGAAGTATTTGCCATTTAAGATTAATACGGAAGGAAAGCTTCCCCTTATCATTTTCGGAAAAAATCATGCAGCAAAAAATAATTGACTGAATAATATTTGGTGAGATTCCTTATACCACTTGAATGATAAAAGTGAATGTAATCATTCCTCCATCCGACAATAATTTCAGTAAAGGAGTTTATTGAATTTCCATAGTGCAACTTGTATTGCTATTTTAATATTCAGAAAATTGTCTTATGGGCCACATTCCGGGGAAGGTAGTATAAACGGGTATTCATTACGATCAGGCAGTAAATTAAATTTATGCAGATTTAAAGTTATACTTTAAATCTACATAAACAATTAATTTGATAAACCGTGATATCATAAACAAATTCAGAGAGTATGATAAGTACTACCTGGTCATATTGCTTACCGGCCCAAGCAAGAGTGGCAAGAGTACATTCATTCAACATGCAGCTAAGAAATTCCCTTATGTCAATCTTGAATCACCTGGTGAGAGAAGGTTTGATATCAATGACCCTAAGTATTTTCTGAACCGTTTTCCGAAAGGAGCCATACTGGATGAAGTGCAATATGCTCCAGAACTTTTTTCTTATATCCAGGTAATGACAGATGCAGATAAATCTTTAAAATTTTATCTGACAGGATCTCAAAATTTCATGATGCAGGAGAGAGTCAGTCAGTCACTGGCCGGACGTGTGGGTATGCTCACATTACTTCCATTTTCATTCCACGAACTAAAGAAGGCAAAAAGAGCTATTGACAATTTACAACTTCAGCAATTTACAGGCTTTTATCCACGAATTTATGACCGAAACGTCCCTCCCAGAGAATTCTACCGGAATTATGTAAATACTTATTTGCAAAGAGATGTGCAGGGGCTTATCAAAAATGAAAATTTGGAATCATTTAATCGGTTTATTGCATTGGTGGCAGGGCGTGCAGGACAAATACTCAATTATCAGTCTCTGGCCAACGATACGGGGATATCCGTGCCATCCGTTCAGACCTGGATCAGGATATTAGAGAGAAGTTATATTATTTACCTGCTTGCTCCTTACTATAACAATTTCAGAAAAAGAATCATAAAATCTCCCAAGCTTTATTTTTTCGACACAGGGTTATTAAGTTATCTGTTGAACATAGACAAACCGGAACAATTGGCAACTCATTATGCTAAAGGCGCAGTCTTTGAAAATTATGTCATTTCAGAAATGTACAAATTAAGGGTACATAAAGGCCTTGCCTCAAACCTGTATTATTGGAAAGACAGTAACCACAAAGAAGTAGATTGCCTTCTGGACACCGGAGAAGGTCAGGCAGCTTATGAAATAAAAAGCAGCACCACCTTTTCTCCTGCTTTTTTTGAGAATGTTGAGTATTGGAAAAAACTGAGCGCTAATTCGAAAGGTGCTGTAATTTATGGAGGTGATAAAAGTTTTTCAACTTCATCAGGAAAAGTTTTAGCCTGGAATGAATTGAAAATTTAATGCATGCTGTACTTCTGCGAAAAGGTTACGGCTACGCATTTATGCAGGACTGGAATTAGAATTCCGTCAGCCCGTAACCGTTGCCAAATTTATAACTAAAAGTTCATTGTTATTACTATCGCTCAATAAAGTTTTTTCAGCCGGGACTGCTGCTGAAAGATGCACCAC
>CAZGNJ010000064.1:0-19406 GCA_964526985.1 uncultured Ginsengibacter sp.
ATACTACACCTACACTTACCGGCGCTTCCTTTTTGACTAATGCTGTGGTCAACGATGGAAGCGGACATGCCTATTCTCTCAACATCAACAAACCAATGACTGCGGGATCATCAGGATATTTTATAATCGTAGTTTATGCGAATGCAACAGCTACAGATAACAGTACCGTAAAAGTGGATGCCGATGTAAATCCTGTCACATTTGGTTATAATACTGCACCAAACATTACGAATAACCAGTCAGGCGGAGGTGGTACGCTCACCATCCAGGGAGCAGATATCACATATACATCTTCTCACATTTCCGATGCTGATATCAACCAGGGTTCTCAGAACGTGATGACGTATGCAGTGAAGATGGATGTGGCTACAGAACCCGTTACGGTAAACAAGATCAATTTCACCATGACAGGTACTTACGATGCTGATGATATCGATTATGTGTATATCTATTTCAATACTACACCTACACTTACCGGCGCTTCCTTTTTGACTAATGCTGTGGTCAACGAAGGAAGCGGACATGCCTATTCTCTCAACATCAACAAACCAATGACACCAGGTTCTTCCGGATATTTCATCATTGTAACTTTAATGAATTCGGCAGCTACAGATAACAATACGATAAAGATAGATGCAGATGCCAATCCTGTTACCTTCGGATATGTTACCGCGCCTAATGTTACGAACAACCAATCCGGCGGAGGTGGTACCCTTACCATCCAGGCAGCAGATATCACCATGTCGACATCACCAACAAGCGCCGGTACTATTGCCGCAGGAAGTAGTAACAATATTATTTATGTTCTTGGATTAGGAGTGGCAACAGAACCAGTGGTTGTGAGTCAAATCAATTTCACATTGAATGGCACTCATGATGCTGATGATTTAAGTCATGTATATATCTATTACAATACCACACCTTCACTTACAGGTGCTTCCTACGTTAGTAATACAACTGCAAATTATGCAAACGGGCATGCTTATTCGGTCAATATTTATAAGCCTATACCTGCAGGAACAAGCGGTTACTTTATCCTCACTGTAACGGTAAACCCAGGTGCAACGATAGGGAATACCGTCTTTGTTGACGGGGCTTCGAATCCTGTCGGATTAGGGTACACCACCGCTCCAAACTCTGTAAATAGCCAGGCCAACAATGCTGGAGTAATGACTATTTCCGGAGCAACACCTGTAACCCTTTTCAACTTTGCAGGAAATTTCATCAATGACCAGGTGAATCTAAGTTGGCAAACAGGTACTGAAAGCAACAGCAAAGGGTTTGCAATAGAAAGATCAGCGGATGGAAGGACTTTTATTGAAATTGGATTTGTCGATACCAAAGCAGAAAATGGGAATAGCGCTATCACCCTTAGCTATACCTATCCCGGCACAGACGAAAACTTTTACAGGCTCAGGCAGATTGATAAGGATGGCAAATATTACTATAGCAACACTATCGCTGTTAGAAATAAACAAGTTTATCTTAACCTGGTAAAAGTCTATCCTAATCCGGCTCATTCAACTCTTAATGTTTACATAGAATCAAAGGAAACCCGTACCCTATATTTTGATCTTATAAATCCATTTGGAAAGGTGATTGATCACAGACGGGTTTCCCTGGTCAGGGGAGGAAATAATATTCAGATGAATGTATCCAGCCTGGCTTCCGGTTCCTATCTGATCAGGGTGGTTGATGATGAATTTGGAAATACGATAAAGCAGTTTGTAAAATATTAATCTGGCGGTTGGTTTTTCAATGGGGGCTGTCTTGAAAAGGGCAGCCTTTTTTTTTGGGAACAAAGTCAAATCCATTTATGATTAAGAATGGAATCTTGCCGGTCCGGCAAATTGAATCCGGATTTTGTAGTTAGTTGCAGAATCCGGATTCAATATTCCCAATCTTATACACAGGCATTACAGCAGTTCATTCAATTTTATCATTGATAACAGGATCGAAACTCGCGACTGAAAACCCAATACAATTGCAATAATAAAACCACGAACATTCACTGATTCGTGGTTGATCATAAAATAAGTACCGAACTATTGATTTGAAATGCCCGAACTATCTTTTCACAAATTTCTGAACGATGCTATGGTTGCCATCAATCAGTTTCAGGATATAAGTACCAGCAGGGAAAGACGTAACATCTACCACATGTGTACCGTTTGTAGTTGACTTCAATTCTTTTTTGTACCGTTGGCTGCCTGAGATATCTGAAATGAGGAGAACACCACTCTTTACTGCATTGCAACTAATCAGTATTTTGTCATGAGCCGGGTTTGGAAATATTTTCAGAGATATAGTCGTGGGATCAATCGCAACCGCTACGATTTTCGATAAGAATGATTTTCCATCCTTATCTATTGAATTTAAGCGGTAGTATAATTTGTGAACTCCATGAAGGTTGGCATCTTTATCCACAAATGAATAAGACCTAAGGGTATTACTATTTCCAGAGGCATTCGCAATTCCTATTTCTGTATATTCAATGCCATCCGTACTGCGCATTACTACAAAGTGGCTTGTATTACTTTCTGAGGATGTATTCCATTTTACGATCACATTACTGTTTGATGCGAGAGCGTTGAAGGCTGTTATAGAAACAGGAAGCGGAGAATAGGGGCCTTGCAATTTATACAGGTCATAATAATCATCAATACCGCCATCGCCGTTATCTGCGATTAGATAAATATCTCCTTCCCAAATAAACAGAAATTCAGGAGCACTGCTGCCAGATGGGTTTATTGACGTGATGATGTTAGTGCCTGCAGAAGAACCATCACTTATCCATGGCTGCATTCCCGTTCCATCGTCACCTCCAAATACCAGTCCTGATTCCGTGTACAGATAAGATCCATTGGCTCCGTCTGTGGCTCCGGGATTGATATTTTTCACAAGGTTGGTCCCTGCTGAAGTGCCATCTGTTTTCCATAATTCTGTACCACTTGAACCATTATTCGCAATAAAGAAAATGTAACCATTATAGTTAGCTGTCCGATTGTAGTAATCACTATTTTGAAGGTTCAGGGTACTTCTTGTTACAGGGAATAACAATGGGTCAGATCCTTCCTCGCTCCTTGAATTGATATCTTTTAGTTGAGAGGTTCCCTGTTCTGAGCCATCTGTTGTCCATAACTCATAACCCGAATCATCTGTCATTGCAGAGAAGATAAGTCTGCCATTCAGTATAACACTGTTCATGATGATCGGGTTTGATCCCATCGCTCCGGCATTGATTTCTTTCACCATGCGGGTAGTATTACCATCAGTCACCCATAGTTCGTTATTAATGCCCAATGCTGTGGCTGTGAAATATATATTGTTATTCCATTCTACCATTTGAGTTATTCCAACGCCGGAGGTAGCGCCGGAAAATGCATGGACAAGTGTTGCCGCTGTTCCATCGGTAGTTTGATAGATCCTCATACCATTTGAGCCATTCGCAATTGAGAAAAAAACTTTGTTGCCCATGGCGCAATAATTCTGGATGCTGAATCCAGCGGGCAGGTCGAGGATCTTGGTTACACCAATTCCCTGCAATACATACAACGCTTTCCCCGTGCTGTTTCGAGCATCAAAATATAGAATGTTGTCGTTTACAAAGTAAATGGGACTTTCGAAACTATTGGGAGGTCCTACATTCAAGTCTGTGATAGCTGTGGCATTTCCTCCTTCTGAGTAACTGAAGAGTTCCCTTCCGGTGGAGGGTGTATAAGCCGTAAAAAGCAATTTGTTATTATATACGATAAAGTCCCCGGGCTTGGAACTGTCTGCACCCAGCCAAATATCTGCTGCCAGGGAAGTGCCTGCATTAGTACCATCTGTTACCCATAATTCGGAACCATTTTCCTGGTTCAATCCTGTAAAATAGAGTTTGTCGTTCAGCACACCGTATCCTCCATCACCTGCAGCTTTGGTAGTTGAATATTGGATGGTGCCGCCTGTCGTGCCATTGCTACTCCATAGAGTGCTGTCCCGGTCGCTTGACAAAATCAGTCTTCCATTTAATGGGATCCCGCTCAGGGATCGGTTGTTATTGAGTAATACTGCCTGTGCGGCAACCCTGGTACTCATGGCAAGCGTTAAGATGGCCATAGAAAAAAAGTAATTTTTTTTCATAATAAAATTTTTAAATGTTTGAGGAATATTCAGACGGATTTCACAATGGTCAGGGAGGCTTTCTTTAGGAATTCTGGTGGTCTAAAATGCAATTGCCTCCCGAAAATACAATAAGGATGTTGTGCGCATTCTTTTTCGTACTCTTTTTGTGCGAATGGTTTTTTGTGGAGATAAATGGAAATTACAAATGTTGAGAAACTATGAGTTTGGATTTTTTTGCAGAAAATCAAAGCGAATATTTCGAAGGGTACCGAAGTATGGTTTTTTGAGTGGGGCGGACTCATCACAAATCAAATTCACCGGACAACCAAATTTGTCAAAGGGTTATATTTCACAAGTGGAATGAAGAGTTTGATGTCAGGAATACGCAATGTACTCCCTAAACAGGAATACAATATTTTCTGGCATCAATGCAGAGATTAATACCAGTATAAAATGCCGTTGCATTCATAAAATTACCAAAGATATTGGACAGGTATTTTTTTGACTAACTTTAAACCCTTTCGAAACCAAAACTTATGAATATGCGTACCCTGGTCACTTTGTTTTTCATTATCGGCTGCCTTACAGTAGCAGGACAATCGAAGAAAGTAACTGCTGAAACCACTTTGCAAAAAGCTACGGTATATACTTCCGGTGCAAGGCTGGAGCGGACCGCCACTGTTGCATTGGCAGAGGGAAGAACGGAGATCATTTTTTCACGACTCAGCAATCAACTGGATCAGCAAAGTGTACAATTGAAAGCGGATGCCAATGTTACCTTAGTCTCTGTTCTGGCTTCAAAAGATTTTCTAAGCGTTCGTAATATCGAAGACCAGGAAAAAGAGTTGATGAAAAAAATAGAGACTTTAGTTAATAGCATTGATGTTCAGAATAACCGGATAACTGTTATTAAAAGTGAGGAGGATATGCTGACGAGCAATGCAGCGATCGGTGGACAGAACGGAGTAAAGACAACTGAACTGAAAGAAGCGCTTGACCTGCACAGGCAGCGACTCACCGAGTTGCTGCAGCAAAAATTGAATATCAATAATGATATCAAGACACAAAATGAATTGCTCAATTCATTAAGACATCAATTGGAGGAAACCCGCAAAAAGAAGGATAGTTCAAACATCATAGTTACAGCCATTGTAGAAAGCAACCAAACCAGGTCAGTAAATTTTCGGTTGCTGTATAATGTTAGAGATGCGGGCTGGTATCCTTCTTACAATGCACGGGTTTCAGAATTGTCGTCGCCATTAGATGTTTTGATGAATGCCAACGTCTTTCAAAGGAGCGGAGAGACATGGAAGAATATTTCACTTGCTCTGAGTACCGGCAATCCAAATGACAATGCCACACCACCTGAGCTACAACCCTGGAAATTGGGCTTTTATGATCCATCCGTTTCATACCGTGGGCAGCAAACCAACGGGCTTATTACCGGCCGGATAACAAATGAAAACGGAGAGCCTATTGCAAATGCATCAATCAATCTGAAGAATACGAGAATGGGAACGGTAGCAGATGCAAATGGATTTTTCAAATTAGCTAATCCAACCGGCGAGCAAGTGCTGGTTAGTGCGGTAGGATATGATTCAAAAGAAATTCCACCTAAGCCGGGATATTATTCAATAATTCTGACGATGTCTAAATTGGAACTTCAAGAGGTAGTTACAACGGCTTATGGCCTTCAAGGAAAAGTTTCAGGGGTTGAAATAGACAGAAACAATGGACAAAACAGGAAAAAGGCAAACATTCAAACGGTGGATGTAAGTATGGAATATCAACCCACAACTACAGTTTACCAGATCAAAGATAAATACACTATTGAAACAGATGGTAAGACAACAACTATCGGTATCAAGCAAATTGAAATACCTGCATCATACGAATACCTCAGTGTTCCTAAAGTAGATCAGGCTGCGTACCTGGCAGCAAAAATTGTCAATTGGCAGAATTATGATCTGCAATCAGGTGAAGCCAGTTTGTATTTTGAAGGATCCTACCTGGGGAAGACTTACCTTGACCTTAGTACTGTATCAGATACGTTGTCTTTACCGCTTGGAAAAGATAATGCGATCAGGATAACGAGAAAATTGGCTAGGGAGTTCAGTTCTAAAAGATTTATTGGCAGCAACAGAACCGATGCCCGTACTTATGAGATCTCTGTAAGGAATTCCAAAAAGGAACCTGTGACAATAACTATCAATGACCAGTTTCCCGTTTCCGTCACTAAAGAGATTTCTGTAGATGACATGAAGGCTCCGGAAGGAGAAGTGGATAAAGAATCAGGGATCATAACGTGGGTGCTTACACTACAACCCGGACAGGAAAAGAAGCTGACCAAGAGTTACACTGTGAAATATCCAAAGGACAGAAGGGTAGTGCTGGAGTAGGGTTGTTATTGATCAGGGATATCTGGTTCTACAAGCTTTGCCAATTTCTCCAATGACTCCTGCCAGCCGAGATAGCACATCTCTGTCGGTATCACCTGGGGGATGTTTTCCTGGACAATGCTGATCTCTGTTCCGCACGAAACTTCTTTGAGATGAATGGTAGTGATCATTTCATCAGGCAGGTTGGGGTCATCAAACCTGTCTGTCTGTTTGATGAGTTTGCCCGGTACCAATTTCAAGAATTCCCCTCCGAATGAATGTCCATTGCCGGTTGAGAAATTAATAAAAGACATCCTGTATCTTCCGCCTGTACGGGCATCCAGTTCGTGCACTTCGCACACGAATCCGTAAGGAGGAAGCCAGGCAGCCAGGGCATTAGCTTCTGTAAAGGCTCTGAAAATTTTTTGAGGAGTAGTTTTGAGTACTCTGTGAAGTGTTGCGGTATTGTCATCCATCCTTGTTTTCTTTATTGGTTTAGAAATTTATTTTTCTGATAGTGATTGTTCGTGGTAGCAATAAAAAGTTTTCTGAGGGAAATCGGATTTATTGAAATGAAATATTTCCTTAGATAATCAGGAAAGAATCTTCAGCGTGAAGATAAAAGACTTTTTTGGGATAGGTAGGTGTTGTAACTAAAGAGTCATTTCATCTATCCTTTAAAAAATATTACCGACGTGAGGTCTCAGACCTGCGGTATGAAAGCCTACTGCTTTGAGAGGGCAAATATTAAGAGCATTCAAAGATCTTTATTGCACAAGATTGAACACGCTAAAGATGCCGCTGGTCTGAGACCAAGCGGCGGTAAGTGTCCATATTATTAAAGGAAGAAGACTATGATACTTAGTAAAGCCGTGTGGATTCCTTTTGTCAATACTTTAAAAAAGATGTTACCGCCGCGAGGTCTCCGACCTGTGGCAAGAAAAAAATATTTCAAGAAGAAATAGTTGAAAACCTCTAACGATCATTCTCTAAACAACGATAAATGATTTAATCTTATAAAGTAAGTCGATCGGATGATCAATATTGAAAATAAATCTCAGTAGCGCCAAATCCAAAATTAGGGTGGTATTGATTCACGAAATATTTCACCTCCTTCTTATGTCGCAGAACCTCGTGGATTTCATCACGTAAGCGTCCGGTACCTATCCCATGTATGACGATGAGTTTCGGTTGGAAATGAGCTACAGCAAGGTTGTAATACTTTTCAAAATATTGTAATTGTGTCAGGAGCATTTCGTAGTTGGACAGACCGGAAGCGCTGCCGGGAATTTTTTCTATATGCAGGTCGATCACAGAGAGCGCAGGTTCATCGCTTGTGGCGGAAAGTGGTTTGCCCTTCTTCTCCGGCAAAGGGAAATAGGGCTCAGGTGACATATCAGGATACCTGTCAAATAATTGAAAGGTTATGAATGGCTCATTCTGCAGATGCATGGCGTCTATCTTCTGGAATAATGTCTTTGCTTTGAGTTTTAGCGGCACTTCCAGGCGTTCTATTCTTCCTTTCTTTGCATTAACAGGTGAAAACAGGAATTGAAATTTTATGATGTCATTCAATTCTTCCTGGCGGATATCATGCAGGTAAAAATCCTTTTGAGCATCAATAGAATTAGTGAGTACAAAATCAGGAGTGTCTTTGTACAACACACTATATTCAAAGTGAAAAGGCTCGGGCAGCGTATTCAGGAGGTACAATTTGAAATGATCAATGTTGTCTTCGAAAGACTGCGCCTCATAAACGGGGATCAACTTCAGTTGCATACCATCAACAGGCAGGTCTTTTGAATAATTTTTTTCTTTAGGAACCTGGTCGATATAAGTCTTTCCTGAAAATTCCTTTTCTTTCTTTGCCTTAGACGCTTCGCTGAATCTCTTGAAGTATGGAAAGTCAATCTGATCGGTAAACACAGGGAATTCAACGCCCTCCACATTTACGAGTACCATATCTTCATTCATTATTTCAACAACTGTTCCTTCTTCATTGGAATGCAATAACAAAACGGTATCGCCTACTTCGAATTTCATGATGGGGTAAAGGTAAAGAGGAGATAGGAGTTATGAATTATGAATTATGAATTATGAATTATGAGTTATGAATTATGAGTTATGAGTTATGAGTGTTGAATTGTTAATAGTTAATGGTTAATGAGAAAGATAATTATCCGGCATAGGTTATATTCTGTAATAATTATAACCAACATTGTGATAACGAAAACCAGAATCTTTGTTGTGGCAAACCGCCTCCCCACTCATCACTCTCCACTCAAAACTTACCACTCACAATTCACCATTATTCGGAGAAATATCTTTCCTGTTGAGATTACTATGATGCCTGCTGTAAAAGAAATAAATGATCAGACCAATACCCAGCCAAATCAGGAAGCGCATCCAATTCGTATATCCTAATTCTGTCATCAGGTAAAAACAGCTTGCGAGCCCGAGTACAGGGATCAGCGATAATTTTTTGATAGCTGAAGCAATGGTGAGTGCAATGCTCAGGACTACAAACAGGAAGAACGGTAATTTATCCTTGAAGACATGCCAGCCTTCTGAAAAATCAAAAAGGCCAACAAAATTTTTCCAAAATACGATAGCACCAACGATGAACAGAACCGGTACTATATAACGGCTATTGATATACGGAATTTGAAACTTCGGTTTCTCTTCACCTTCTTTTCTCTTTGGAAGCAGCAATACACCACCGCATACCAGTACGAAGGCAAACAACGTACCGATACTTGTAAGATCGGTAACTTCTGTCAGGTTCATGAACAGGGCGGGGATTGCCACTACAAGGCCGGTAATGATCGTTGCAAATGACGGAGTGCCATACTTTTTATGTACACGGCTGAAAGCCTTTGGTAACAAGCCATCGCGGCTCATGCTCATCCAGATGCGCGGTTGCCCCATCTGGAACACGAGTAACACAGAGGCCGTAGCAATCACAGCGCTGAATGAAATGATGTAGCTGATCTTATTTAAACCCACTGCATGAAATACATAAGCCAGTGGATCGCCTACCTGCAGGTCTTTGTAACTCACCATGCCGGTAAGTACAAGAGCTATCATGATATAGAGTACTGTACAAATGATGAGTGAATAGATCATCCCTCTGGGAAGATCACGTTGCGGATTTTCACATTCCTCGGCAGTAGTAGATATGGCGTCAAAACCAATGTAGGCAAAGAACACCGCAGATACACCCTTCATCATGCCACCGAATCCATTTGGCAAAAACGGATTCCAGTTATCAGGTACTACATAGAAAGCACCGATGGCAATTACCACTAACAAGATCAAAATTTTGAAAGCCACCATCATGTTGGTTGCTTTTCGCGTTTCGCGAATACCAACATACACGAGCCATGTGATCAGGAATACGATCATCAGTGCAGGAAGGTCAGCGATGATCCGCAAACCAAAAAGCTGAGGTGCCTGAGTCCAGGCATTGTATCCTTCACGCAGGGATATTTCTAAATTGTCGAAAGGCACGCCGGTAGCCATGGCAGCCGTAGCATCTTTGAACCCACGAAATGCACTCAGGTAATCGGTAGTGAGGAATGACGGAACATGAATATGAAACCCTTCCAACAGGTTTACAAAATACTGGCTCCAGCTAATGGCTACTGCTATGTTACCGATCGCGTATTCCATCAGCAAATCCCATCCGATAATCCAGGCGATCAATTCTCCGAAAGACGCATAAGCATAAGTGTAAGCACTTCCGCTCAATGGAATGCGGCTTGCGAATTCGGCGTAGCACAAAGCTGAAAATCCACAACATACTGCTGTAATGATGAAAAGTAACACAACTCCGGGGCCTCCCTGGTAGGAAGCATTTCCAATAGTAGAAAAAATACCGGCGCCCACCACAGCCGCAATGCCCATGGCAGTCAGGTCGCGGGTACGCAATACTTTTTTCAATCCGGATGCGGAATGGGTAACATCTGAGTATCCTTTTTGACTGTCTTCAAGAATGGCTGCGATACTCTTTTTTCTAAACAGTGGATGCGGCATAGTTGGTAAACATTTCTTTTTGGTTAAAGGAATTGCCATCCGTCAAAGAGCCCACAATTTATTCCGGATGATGCTTGGTTTATATCGCGATGAAATTAATTGATTATGCTGAATGTATATCCACATTTTTTAAAGCTATTTCCACGATGAATGAGGCTGCATTATCAGATGCATTTCCATGATGAGCCAGCATTTCTCTCAACAAAGAATAGTCGTTGAATACCTGGTTTCTCCTTGTGTCGTTTTCTAAAAGTAACCGAAGCTCGTTCGTGATCTTTTCAGGCGTGAGGTCATGTTGTATCAATTCTTTCACTACTTCTTTGTTCATGATCAGGTTTACGATACAGATGAACTTCAGCTTCACAAGGCGTTTGCCAATAGCGTAACTGATATTGCCCGCCTTGTAACATATCACCTCGGGAACGTTGAACAAAGCAGTCTCCAGCGTAGCAGTGCCGCTCGTTACTACAGCAGCATTAGCCTTCATCATTAGGGAATAAGCATCATCATACAACTGAACGTTTGGAAATGCACTTAGAAATTCCGCATAAAAATCAGCATCAATTGCCGGTGCTTTGGCAACGAAAAAATGGTGATGCGGAAATGATTTAGTAGCCTCCAGCATTACAGGCAACTTCACTTTTATCTCCTGCTTTCTGCTGCCGGGGAGCAGGGCAATGGTGTTTGGGTCTTTTGAAATTTCAGGATGTGCCGCCCGGAAAGATTCAATTACGGGAACCAATGGATGGCCTACATATTCCACTTCATAATTCCAATTTTCATAAAAGGATTTCTCAAATGGAAATATCACCAGCATTTTGTCAACGCTCTTTTTGATAGACTTTACCCGGCTCTCTTTCCAAGCCCATACCTGTGGCGAAATGTAATAAACAGTTTTGAAGTTTTTCGTCTTTGCCCATTCTGCAATACGCAGGTTGAATCCCGGGTAGTCGATAAATACTACCACATCGGGATTGAATTGTGAAATGTCTTCTTTGCAAAAGCTGATGTTCTTCAGAATCGTTGGCAGGTTTTTTATGACCTCGGCAAATCCCATGAAGGCGAGGTCACGAATGTGTTTTACTACGGTGGCTCCGGCCTGTTCCATTTTGTCGCCACCCCAACACCTGATAACCGCATCGCTGTCCTTTTTCCTGATAGACTTAATGAGATTACTGCCATGCAAATCTCCTGAGGCCTCACCTGCTATGATGTAATATTTCATTCAGGATGCAATGTAATGAAAGTAGGAGAGTGGATGTGGAAAATATGTTGGGATGAGTTTAGTGTTTAGTGTTTAGGGTTGAGATTTTTGGGAGTATGATTAGGAACAATTTACAGAGTGTTTAGAGGAAGAAGATAGAATTTATTATAGACCTGCACCGTACCTCTAAAAATGGCGGTAGCAGAATTGAATTACATAAAAGAATTCTGCCCTATTAGATTTATATTAATAGTTCAATAAAAATAATTTTGTTACAACTAAATCATTTAGTATTTTCGTTCTAAATAAATTAGTCGTTATGTCACAGGCAGGAAAAAATCTCAAATACCTGCGCAAGTTGCGCAACTGGACACAGGAAGAATTCGCTTCCAAACTTGGTATCAAAAGATCACTGATCGGGGCTTATGAAGAGGAACGTGCGGATCCACGGCTCGATGTATTGCAAACCATCAGTGAAATGTTCAAAGTAACATTGGATGAATTATTGACAAAAGATATCGGCACTTTGAAAGGTTCCGACTATCTCAGCAAGCGACGCCAGATGAAGATGCTTAGTGCTGATCGCAACCTGATTCATTTCGTCCCTGTCAAGGCTGCTGCCGGATATCTGGCAGGTTATGCTGATGAAGAATTTATTGACGAACTCAACACTTTCACCCTGCCAATGATCAAAGGAGGTTATTGCCGTGCATTTGAAATCATCGGAGACAGCATGTTGCCAACTCCGAGTGGTAGTGTCATTGTAGGTGAAAAAGTGGAATCTCTCGAAAGCCTGAAGAATAATGCCTTGAGTATCGTGATCACCAATAGTGAAGGCATTGTATATAAAAGGGTAGTGAAGAGTAATCGAAGTACCAATAAAGTAACACTTGCCAGTGATAATCCTTCCTATCAGCCTTACCAGGTTTATAAAGCAGATATTCTCGAACTATGGGAGGCAAAAGCTGTAATTAATAAGGTGTCAGACAGCCACCGGTGGGATGTGGATTCACTTGCAAGCCTTGTGAGCACACTCCAGGAACAGGTATCTTCCATCAAGAAGAAACTAAACTAAAAATTAGTTTCACAATTTGAAGGTTCAAGAACCTTAATTCCTATTTTTACATTTCAACTATTGGCAATACACAAATCAACATTACACAACAAAAACTATTTATCATGATTAAATTACAAGTGATCGGCCATCTTGGAAAAGACTGCAGGCAGAATGAAGTGAACGGAAAGAATGTGATCAATTTCAGCGTGGCTCATACAGAAAAATTCAAAAATGCAACAGGTACTATGCAGGAAAAAACTACATGGGTAGAATGTGCCTACTGGACAGACCGTACAGGCATTGCCCCTTACCTGGTAAAAGGCCAACTCGTGTATGTAGAGGGAAGCCCGGATGCAGAAGCATTTAAGAGACAGGATGGTGAGCCTGGCGCTTCATTGAAGTTGCGGGTGCGTGAGGTGCAGTTACTCGGCGGCCGTGCTGACGCACAAAAATCTGATGATGTACCCGGTGGTCAATACAAGAGTGCTTCACCGGCTCCTGCTCCGGTAGTACATGAGGAGAGCGCGGACGATCTTCCATTTTGATTATTGAATTTTCATGTTTAATTATTGAGCGGCTTCTTTTTGAGGCCGCTTTTTTCTTTTGTTGATACTCTCTTAAAAATTGGAATAGGTCAGTTTTATAATTTCATTTTGGCACGGTCGGCACCTATTTTGAGGAAAGGGTATTTGGAAATGATGATTAAAGTTTCCAAATATTTATTCATCTAAAATGTGCAACTTATGAAAACGTTTCAATCTTTAGTGGTATGCGGCCTCCTGGTGGGAGCATCTGTCGGATGCAAGAAGGAACCACTTAACAATTTATCAGACGCGGAATCCAGGATCTATATTACAGATCATGATTCGTCTGTGAACTTCAGCAATTTTCACACATTCAACATCTCGGATTCCGTAGCATTGATCACGAATGGAAAAGCTGAGCATCAACTGAATGATGCTGATGCTGCATACATCCAGGCTGTAAAAAACATTATGCAGGCAAATGGTTATGTGGAAGTAAACAAAGACCAGAATCCCGACCTGGGAATTACTGTAAACAGAATTATTTCTACATCAACAGGTGTGATCAGTTATGGTTCTTATTGGGACAATTACGATGTTTACTGGGATCCGTATTATTGGGGCTATCCCGGATACGGTTATTATCTTCCATACTCATATTCTGTTTATCAGATTCGTGAAGGCGCTGTGAGTGTGGATATGGTAGATCTGAAGAACGCACCTGAAAATAATAAATTGAAAGTAGTATGGACAGGCCTGATCAGGGGGAGTGGTATTTACAACGCGACAGTGGCTGAAAGCCAGGTGAAAGCACTCTTTGATCAGTCACCTTATTTGAAAACCGAATAAATTTTTTGAGCCATGAAAAAGAGTATCATTATATCAACAGTCTTTTTGCTTTGCATGGGATTTACGGCTCATGCACAGCAATCGAAATTGAGTCTGAATTTGAATTATAATTACAGTTTCCCGGTTAGCCATTTTAATTCTGACCTCGTGAGCGATGCATCACCACGTGGATTTACCGGAAACCTGATGTACCAGTTGAGCCCGGAATTATCAGTAGGATTAGGTATTGCCTACCAGGATTATTACCAGAAGTATGGGCGCAAGAATTATAAATTAGGACAGTCACAAGAAGTATCTGCAGTACTTTCCAATTCTATACAGATAGTACCGGTGATGGCAAGGATAGAGTTCGAACCTTTGGGTGCATCGGCCTCCAGGGTGCAACCATATATTTCACTGGCTGCAGGCGCCAATTTTGTAAACTATGATCAATACCTTGGCCAGTTTGGGAGTGGTAATACAAGTACAGGATTCAGAGGAGTGGCAGGATTGGGTGTGAAGGTTCCTTTAGGCAAGACCAGCAGGTGGGGCATAGATGTCGGTGGTTCCTATGACTATGCTCCATATACGAAATTTGGTTATAAAGACCTGAATACGGTGAACGTACATGGTGGACTTTATATTGGTCTTAAATAATGAGTTTTATTCATTGCTTTTAGATAAAGCCTTTGGATGATTCAAGGCGCCAGGGTAGGCCTGAGATTCCAAAGGCTTTTTTATTAGTGAGAGAAAGATGCGTTTTGATATTTGCGGGGCCTGATATGCATCGAATGGGATGCGTTAAGAAAAATTGAGAATTCTCCTGTACATTTAGGCGAAAATTTTCTATCACAAGATGAAGCAGATTTCTATTGCAATTTTTCTTTCCATTTTTTCAATTTCGTGTATGCATTCCGGTAAGCTCAGGAATAATGAAAATAAACAAAAAGAATTCAGGATGAATAAAGTTATAGCACACAGGGGAGCATGGAAGGTAGCAGGCCTTCCGGAGAATTCGGTAGCGGCCCTGGAGGAAGCTATTAAGATGGGATGTTTTGGAAGTGAAACAGATGTGCATTTGACAGATGACGGAGCCATTGTAGTGAACCACGATCCTGACTATCATAAGATGGTCATACAATCAAGCACCCTGGCTAATCTCAGAAAAATCAAACTTTCCAATGGTGAAAAATTACCCGAACTATCAGATTTTCTTAAAGTGATCACGCGGCAAGATAATACAAAACTGATCGTTGAAATAAAACCTTCTGTACGTGGAAAAGAATGGGCTATGAAGACGGTGGCTAAGGTGGTGTCTGAAGTAAATAAATATGCTGCTGCCTCGCACGTGATCTACATTAGCTTTGATTTTGAAATCTGCCGGGAAATAATGCGGTGGATCCCCGATGCAAAAGTCCAGTACCTGAACGGTGATAAATCACCACAGGTCGTAAAGGATGCCGGGCTTACCGGAATCGATTACCACTATTCCGTGTTTCAGAAACATCCTGAATATTTTGAAGATACCAAACGATTAGGATTGAAAACAAATGCCTGGACAGTGAATGACTCCCTGGTGATGGATTGGTTACTTGCTAAGGGTGTGGATTTCGTTACTACGAATGAACCTGCATTGGCATTGGAGCGGGAGCAAAACTCTCCTTCAAACGAAGGATGGAAATTGGCCTGGAGTGATGAATTCTTCAAAGATGGTTTGCCTGATACATCTGACTGGAGTTACAATACAGGTGGCGATGGATGGGGCAACAATGAAAAACAGTACTATACCAAAGCCGGTAGTGGCAATGCTTTTATTGAGAATGGCATGCTGCACATCATTGCAAAGAAAGAACAAAAGGAAAATAATAATTATACTTCAGCGAGGCTGATTACAGGAAAGAAACACAGTTGGAAATACGGCCGCGTGGAGGCAAGACTCAAACTACCTAAAGGAGTAGGCTTGTGGCCAGCCTTTTGGATGCTGGGTGAAAATATTAATGATGCCGGATGGCCTAAGTGCGGTGAGATAGATATCATGGAGCATGTAGGATATATGCCGCACACTATCTTGGGAACGATACACACAGACGCTTTTAATCATGTGAAGGGAACGCAGCGCGGAGGTGAGTATAATATTGATGATCCCTACGATCAATTTCATGTATATGGTGTGGAATGGGATAAAGAAAAAATTTCCTTCTTTGTAGATGATCACAAGTACATGGAGTTTGCGAATGAACACAAGACGGAAGCGGAGTGGCCTTTCGATCAACCATTTTTCATCATCGTCAATCTTGCAATTGGTGGTAATCTCGGAGGAGTAAAAGGTATTGACGACAATGCTTTCCCCGCTACTTACCTGGTGGATTACATCAGGGTGTGGCAGAAATAATTTTATAAAGCCTCAACAGATCAGCCATAAATTTGCAACATGGCAACGGAAGATAAGCCCAAACCTGATTTTTTTTGGAGCCTGATGCATCTTAGGTGCCCGCGATGCAGGAGAGGTGATATGTTTGTTCACCCGAACCCATACAGGAAATTCAGTATGAAGTATATGCTGGAGATGCACCATAAATGCCCGGTGTGCGGACAGGTATATGAATTGGAAACCGGCTTCTGGTATGGGACAGGCTATGTCAGCTATGCAATCACTGTTTTATTTTCAGCTTTCACTTTTATTCTCTGGTGGCTTACCATTGGTTTTTCTCTTGATGACAACCGGCTTGTTTACTGGCTCATCGCCAATGCGGTCTTGAACTTAATACTGCAACCATTCTTTATGCGAATCAGCAGGCTGATCTTTCTCACATTTTTCGTGCGCTACAATGAGAATTATGATTCCGAAGAAGGAGTAACGTTTTCTTAGGATTTTCTCCGTGGCAATCAAAAAAATGACCGCACAGCTATAACCCGTGCAGCCATTTTCTTTGAGAGATGAAGTTTATTCTTTTACAAACTTCTGTATGATTGCCTTCCCGTTTTGTATAAATCTCAAAATATAGGTTCCGGTAGGGTAAGCCGAGATATTGATTTGCTTTATGCCTAACGTAGATGGACTTACCATTGATTTGTAAAATGTCTTTCCATTCACATCAGCAATGCTGATCACACCACCCGCTATTGCATTGTATTTTATCCGTATCACATCATGCGCGGGGTTAGGGTAGAGCATCATCGTTACCGGCAGATCGTTTAGCGTAACACTCACAATTTTAGAAAGGTAAGATTTACCATCCTTGTCTTTCATATTTAGCCGGTAATACAATTTATTGACACCCTGGTTGTAAGCATCATTATCGTCAAAGGAATATTTCCTGACAGTATTTGAGTTTCCTGAAGCATTGACGCTGCCGATCTTATCGAAGTGATCGCCATCATTGCTTCGCAAAATTTCGAAATGGTCTGAATTATTTTCTGAAGAAGTGTTCCAGCTAAGTATCACATTATTGTTAGATGCAGTAGCATTGAATTCGCTTAGTGTAATGGGAAGTGAAGTGTAGGGGCCCTGGAGTATGTAAAGGTCGGTATAACCCTCTGAACCACCATCCCCATCGTCTGCTGAAAGGTATATGTCGCCATTCCATATATAAAAGAATCCGGGATCCGAGCTGCCGGAAAGATTGATGTTGACGATCGGAGTAATGGTAGTTCCATTGCTGATCCAGGGTGCATCTCCATTGACACCATCATTACCCGAAAAAACGAGACCTGAAGAAGTATAGAGATATGAAAATGAAGCTCCGATTCCGTCTCCGGTCGGATTAATATCATCAATCATAGTAGTATTACCGGCGGTACCATCAGTCTTATACAGTTCGATTCCATTGGTTCCATTATCAGCAGCAAAAAATATGTAGCCGTTGTAATTGAGTGTTCTGTCAAGGCCATCGAGACTTAAGTCTCCGCCGGGAGTAGGTTTATCTAAATCACTATTCCATGCAGGAAACAAGATGGGGTTGGATCCTTCCCCGGCATTGGTGTTCAGGTCCTTCAGCATTGTAGTGCCGTCTGCAGTACCATCAGTAGTCCATAGTTCGTACCCTGAATCATCTGTGGATGCCATAAAGACAAGTTTACCCTGAAGTACAACACTATTCATTATTATAGGGTTCGATCCATTTGCTCCCGGGTTAATATCTTTTACCATCGCGGTAGTGGTTCCATCTGTTGACCACAGTTCATTATCAAATAAGGTCTCTGCAACTGTGAAATAGATTTTATTGTTCCAGTTGATCAACTGAGGAGAGGTGATGCCGGCAAACATATTGGAGAAATCTTTGACGAGGGTGGCCGATGCTACTCCTGTAGTTTTGTAGATTTTCAAACCGGCTGTCTGACTCACGATCGCACAAAAGATTGTAGTTCCGATTTTGGCGTAGCCACTAACCTTAAATCCGGCAGGCAGGTCAAGTATCTTTGTTATTGTAGTACCCTGCATGCCGTATAATGCTTCTCCTGTGCCATTGACAGCATCAAAATATAATATATTGTTCAGCGCGGCAAAATAGGGTAAGTCAAAACTGCTGCCGGCATTGGGGTTAAGGTCAGTGATACGAGAAGGACTGCCACTGCCGGAATATTCGTATAGTTCTCTTCCGTAGGTCGGATCGAACGCTGTGAAATACAACTTACTGTTGAATACAATAAACTCACTTGGTTTAGAACTATCAGTTCCTGTCCAGATATCACTCACCAACACGGTGCCTGGTCCGGTACCATCAGTTGACCATAATTCAGTGCCATGAGAAGCATCCATGCCGGCGAAGTAGATTTTATTATTGAAAACCGCGTAACCAACATCGTCAGACTTAACTGTGGAAAATTGCACAGTACCAACAGCGGTACCATTGCTTTCCCAGAAAGTACTGTCTCGGTCGCTTCTCAGAAACAATTTTCCATTGAAAGGAAAACCGGAGAGACTGTGGTTGTCATCTAACTGTATTGCCTGACCGAAAACATAAGGAGATGTTCCGATGAATGCCATGAACATTAGAACCTTGTAGAAATTTTTCATCGTCTGTTTTTTTATTGTGAAAAAAAATTCAGTCGATTTCAAAAAGTAAGGGATTGGTCTTTCGGAAGGAGGATCGATCAAGTGGTGCGGTGTGAAGGTAAGACAGTTTGCATTATAATGGACAAACAGGTCATAAATTTTATGATTGGAATGTTTTGCATCTTCCCAATCAGCCAACAGAATTAACGGCATTCTAAAAAAAAAGAGGCTGTCTCAAAAGGGCAGCTTCTTTTTATATTTCCACAGCCTGTTGATA
>CAZGNJ010000065.1:135-18578 GCA_964526985.1 uncultured Ginsengibacter sp.
CAGCAACCATGCTTCGGCAAGCTCAGCAACCATGCTTCGGCAAGCTCAGCAACCATGCTTCGGCAAGCTCAGCAACCAGCAATCAACAGTCAAACAATCATCAATCAACAATCAAACAATCATCAATCAACAAATCCTCACACCAAATACCTGAATTCCGTTTCCATATTTTTTAGCTCCCTGTAATTTACCTTGAAAGATTTCATACGCTTGATAAGTTCATCATAATTAGATTTACTTTTCAATTCTATGCCTACAAGTGCAGGCCCAGATTCACGGTTGGTTTTCTTTACATATTCAAACAAAGCAATGTCTGAATCTTCAGTGAGTATATTATTGACAAATTCTTTCAGAGCGCCGGGGCGTTGGGCAAAATTGATCAGGAAATAATGTTTCAATCCTTCAAATACCAACGCACGTTCCTGTATCTCAGGCATTCTGCTAATGTCATTATTTCCACCACTGACAACGCACACAACATTTTTGCCTACGATCTCATCTGCAAAATAGTCCAGTGCAGCGATGGATAGCGTACCCGCAGGTTCCGTCACAATCGCTTCCTCATTATACAGGTGCAACATGGTAGAACAGACTTTTCCTTCGGGTATCAATACCAGGTCGTCCAAAACTTCTTTACAGATTTCATAAGTCAAATTGCCCGCTCTCTTTACACTCGCGCCATCTACAAAGGTGTCGATTGATTTCAACGTTACAGGGCCTCCTTCTTCAAATGCTTTGTACATGCTGGGTGCACCTTCCGGCTCTATTCCGATCACTTTCGTATTTGGCGAAGCCTGCTTAAAATATGTGCCGGCTCCGGAGGCTAATCCACCTCCGCCCACCGGCACAAACAAATAATCTATGTTATATAATTCATTAAGCACTTCCACGCCTACTGTGGCCTGGCCTTCTATGATCTTCAGATCATCAAAGGCAGGAATAAAGGTCAATCCAAATTCTTCCGTATAACTCTTTGCGGCTGCCGCACATTCATCATAGGTATCTCCGGTCAATTTTATTTCGACAAAATCTTCACCAAACATTTTGGTATGGCTTACTTTCTGTCCCGGTGTAATGACAGGCATAAAGACTGTTCCTTTCACTTTCAACAATTTGCAGCAATACGCAAAACCCTGCGCATGATTTCCCGCGCTGGCGCATACGAGTCCCTGCTTCAATTTTTCTTTGGAAAGGCTCTTCATCATGTTGTAAGCTCCACGTAACTTATACGAACGCACTACCTGCAAGTCCTCACGTTTCAGGTACACATTTGCCCTGTACTTCTTCGAAAGATTTGCATTGTATTGCAAAGGAGTCTTGAAGGCCACTTCAGAAACTCTCTTAGCGGCTGCTTTAAAATCGAATTGAGGAAGTACATATTCTTTGTGCGGGGTTGCCCCGGTATGCACTTCCTTTCTTTTGTGCAATAATGTTTTCATGTAAGTCTTATGCTTGATTTTCCGGACGAAGTCCTCTTACTGCCTTACCAGCCTGCCACATTTCACTATCACGCAGTTCTTTCAGTTCAGCTTCAAGATGAACCCTGTAGTCCTTCTTACTGTTGCTTTCTATAGACTTGGCTGCTTCTTTCCCTGCCGCTACACTCTTATACAAATCATCAAACACCGGAAGCGTAGCATCTTTGAATTTCTTCCACCAATCCAATGCACCGCGCTGAGCTGTTGTAGAGCAGTTGGCATACATCCAGTCCATTCCGTTCTCTGCTACAAGCGGCATCAAAGACTGAGTTAATTCTTCTACTGTTTCGTTGAAAGCTTCACTTGGTGAGTGTCCATTCCTTCGAAGCACTTCGAATTGTGCTGCAAAGATTCCCTGGATAGCTCCCATCAAAGTACCGCGCTCACCAGTCAGATCACTATACACTTCTTTCTGAAATGTAGTCTCGAAAAGATAGCCTGAACCGATAGCAATACCCAAAGAGATCACTCTGTCTGATGCTTTGCCGGTTGCATCCTGGAAGATGGCATAACTGCTGTTCAATCCACGTCCCTGCAGGAACATACGACGCAGCGAAGTACCACTTCCTTTAGGTGCTACGAGGAACACATCTACATCAGCAGGTGGAACGATTCCCGTTTGGTCTTTGTAAGTAATTCCGAAGCCATGCGAAAAATACAACGCCTTACCTGCTGTAAGATGTTTTTTCACTGTGGGCCAGAGTTCAATCTGTGCCGCATCACTCAGCAGGTAGCAAATGATGGTACCACGTTGTAATGCTTCTTCAATTTCGAAGAGATCTTTTCCCGGTACGAAACCATCGCTCACGGCCTTATCCCAGCTTTTAGAATTTTTCCTTTGACCAACGATCACGTTGATACCATTATCTTTTTGATTCAAAGCCTGCCCCGGGCCCTGTACACCATATCCAATGATGGCTACCACTTCGTCTTTCAGAATTTGTTGCGCCTTTGCCAACGGAAATTCTTCGCGAGTGATGACGTTTTCTTTAGTGCCTGCAAAATCAAGTACTGCCATTGTTTTGTTTTTTGTTTGTTTTTTAAAAAGTTGATCTAAAATTTTTATAGAGAAAATACAGATTGATCTTCGGGTACATCAGTGATCTCGAAATTTTCTGTGGGTTGTTCTCTTTCGAACTCTTTGACTTTATCATGGAATCCCGTGCTTTCTTTGATGATAGCAACTCTTGCACCTCGTACAAACTCTATAAGTCCGTAAGGTTCAAAGAAGCGAATCACCCGGTCTATCTCTTCGTGATGCCCGGTTGCTTCAAACACTACATAATCCTTCCTGATAGCGATGGCTCTTGCTCCAAACTGGTGCAACAATCTTTCCACCTTTACTTTTTCTGTGATCGACTCTGAAGACACTTTGTACAAGCCCATTTCTTCCCAGATGATCTCATCATCTTTATGAGCATAGGCTTTCAATACCTCTACCTGCTTTTCTATTTGCTTTACCAATTTTGCAACGGCTTCTTCAGTTTCCTGGATCACGATAGTAAACCGGTGAATACCGGGTACTTCAGACGGAGCTGTGTTGAGATATTCAATATTTATTTTCCTTCGGGAAAAAATTGTGGATATACGGCCTAATATGCCTACCCTGTCTTCTGTATAAACTGTGATGGTATATTCCTGTTTCATTGTTAGTCTTTTTTTGATAGATAAATAATTGTTTTAAGAAAGCCTGATTTCAGACACACTGCACCCCTGTGGTACCATTGGGAACACATTGTTTTCTTTACCCACCTTTACTTCCAGCAGGTATGGGCCTTTGTGGCTAAGCATCTTATCGATACTCGCACTTAACTGCTCCCTTGCTGAAACTCTGTCTGCATCTATATTGTAGGAATTAGCCAGTTTCACAAAGTCCGGGCTTTTGATCAGGGTGAATGAATATCTTTTTTCCATGAATAATTCCTGCCATTGCCTTACCATTCCCAGGTAGTCATTGTTCAATACCAAAATCTTTACAGGAATATTGTTTTGCATTACGGTACCCAGTTCCTGCAATGTCATCTGGAAGCCACCATCACCTACCACTGCTATCACCTCTCTCTCAGGCGCGCCCAATTTGGCTCCGATGGCCGCAGGGAAACCAAATCCCATTGTTCCAAGTCCACCACTGGTGATATTGCTTTTACTCTTCTTGAACTTCGTATATCTGCAAGCAACCATCTGGTGTTGTCCTACATCAGTAACTACCACAGTATCACCCTTTGTTTTCTTATTGATCAATCCGATCACCTCTCCCATTGATAAAATGTCTGTGGCCGGATTCATTTCCTTATTGATGCATTTTTCGAATTCCTGTTCTGCCAGGTCTTTGAATTTTTGCAACCACTCTTTGTGTTCCTTCTTATCCAGAAGCGCTGTCAACATAGGAAGTGTTTCTTTGCAATCGCCCCATACCGGCACATCAGCTTTCACATTTTTATCAATTTCAGAAGGATCGATATCGAGATGAATCACTTTTGCCTGCTTTGCGTATTTATCCAATCTACCGGTAACACGATCATCAAACCGCATTCCTACAGCGATCAGCACATCACAGTCATTCGTCATTACATTAGGTGCATAATTCCCATGCATTCCCAACATACCTACATTCAAAGGATGATCCGAATCCAGGGCACTCAGTCCAAGTATGGTCCACGCTGCGGGCAATCCTGCTTTCTCAATAAATTTTTTAAATTCAGTTTCGGCATTACCCAGAATTACTCCCTGCCCAAAAATTACCAATGGCTTTTTGGCCTGGTTGATCATTTCCGCGGCAGCCTTCACATATTCTTTTCTGACAATCGGCTTAGGCCTGTAGCTACGAATATGTTCGCATTTCTCATACTTGCCAAACTCAAACAATTGCGTCTGTGCATTCTTGGTAATATCGATCAGTACCGGTCCGGGCCTTCCACTCTTTGCAATGAAAAATGCCTTGGCAAGCACAGCAGGAATTTCTTCCGCATCTGTTACCTGGTAATTCCATTTGGTAACAGGTACCGTTACATTGATCACGTCAGTCTCCTGAAATGCGTCGGTACCCAACAATTGTGCGAACACCTGTCCTGTAATGCAAACGATAGGTGTGCTGTCGATCATCGCATCAGCAAGCCCCGTTACAAGATTAGTAGCCCCCGGTCCGCTTGTTGCAAATACAACTCCCGGTTTGCCGGATACACGGGCATAACCTTGCGCAGCATGTACTGAGCATTGTTCATGACGGACAAGAATATGATTGAGCTTGTCCTGATATTGGTAAAGGACATCATAGACCGGCATAATAGCTCCACCCGGATAACCGAAAATGGTGTCGACACCTTCCTGGATCAGGATTTCAAGCAATGCTTTTGATCCTGAAACCTTTTCAACTATTGCAGTTTCTTGCTTCCCTTCCGTGTTTGGTTTTGTTAGCGTACTCATGATGTTCTGTTTTATTTTTTAAAAATTGGCGTTTCTCAGCCCTGGTTAATTTTATTTTTTTATTGATGTTCTTATTCTACACCGAAGCCTCACTCATCGGTAACACAACCTTCTGATGCACTCTTAACAGACCTTGCATATTTAAACAAGACCCCTGACTGTGCTTTCAATACATGCGCTGGTGCATTCTTCTTCCGTTCATTGATCTCCTTATCATCTACTTTCAAAGTGATGGTGTTAGCAATGGCATCTATTTCTATTACATCATCATCTTGTACAAGCCCTATCAACCCACCTTCATAAGATTCAGGAGTGATGTGGCCTACTACAAATCCATGTGTACCACCACTGAACCGGCCATCAGTGATTAAGGCAACGCTGTGCCCAAGTCCTGCACCGATGAGTGCCGATGTTGGCTTCAGCATTTCAGGCATACCCGGTGCACCTTTCGGCCCTACATTTTTGATCACCACTACATCACCTGGTTTTATCATCTTGTTGTTGATGCCTTCAATCAAATGATGTTCACCATCAAAAACTCTTGCTGGCCCCGTGAACCTTTCTCCTTCTTTGCCACTGATCTTAGCCACACTACCCTGCTCTGCAAGGTTTCCAAACAGTATTTGCAAATGGCCGGTAGCCTTGATGGGTTTTTCAAGAGGATAAATAATATCCTGCGAAGTGAAATCTATTTCCTTAATATCAGCAAGATTCTCCCCAATAGTTTTTCCTGTTACGGTGAGGCAATTGCCATGCAGCAAACCTTTGGTCAGCAGATATTTCACTACTGCGGGAATACCACCATGTTCATGCAAGTCCTGCATCAGGTATTTACCACTTGGTTTGAAGTCCGCAAGCACCGGAGTTTTATCACTGATTCTCTGAAAATCTTTTTGTGTAACGGCAATGCCTACACTTTTTGCCATAGCTATGATATGGATCACAGCGTTGGTACTACCGCCTAAAATCATGATCAGTGTGATCGCATTTTCAAATGCTTCTTTTGTCATGATATCCCTTGGGCAAATATTTTTTTCCAACAGGTTGCGAATTGCTTTTCCTGCTGCTTTGCATTCGAGTATCTTATCATCACTGATCGCAGGATTGCTGCTGCTGTATGGCAAACTCATTCCCAGTGCTTCAATGGCAGAAGCCATTGTATTGGCAGTGTACATTCCGCCGCAGGCGCCGGCACCCGGACAGCTATTTCTAACGATCCCCTTAAAGTCACCTTC
This sequence comes from uncultured Ginsengibacter sp., assembly GCA_964526985.1. Classification (GTDB taxonomy): domain Bacteria; phylum Bacteroidota; class Bacteroidia; order Chitinophagales; family Chitinophagaceae; genus Ginsengibacter. The sequence continues at coordinate 6,272 of CAZGNJ010000065.1, forward strand.
ATCAAGCTTTCCTGCAATTTTTTGACCCAGCGCTTCAAAGGCAGAAACAATATTCAAATCCTGGCCTTTGTAATGACCGGGAGCGATGGTGCCACCGTACACCATGATGGCAGGACGGTTGAGCCTTCCCATCGCAATCAAAGAGCCGGGCATATTCTTATCACAACCCGGAATAGCGATCAGTCCATCATAGTATTGTGCTCCACAAACCGTTTCGATAGAATCAGCAATAACATCACGGCTCACCAGCGAATAGCGCATACCGTCAGTACCATTGCTCATTCCATCGCTTACTCCAATCGTATTAAAGATCAATCCTACCATGTCATTGCTCCACACGCCCTCTTTCACTTCCTGCGCCAATGCATTCAGGTGCATGTTGCAAGTATTACCATCATAACCCATGCTCACGATACCTACCTGCGCTTTTTTCATATCGTCATCTGTGAGGCCAATACCATAAAACATAGCCTGCGCCGCAGGTTGTGTTTCATCCTGGGTCAGCGTTTTGCTATACTTGTTTAATTCACTCATAATTATTGATTCTATTTTTCTATTTTTTTAAATCTTGACCGTTTTAAGTCCTAAAATAAAAAACCCGCCATCATCAGGAGGCGGGTTTCTTAAATCTCTTTAATTTCAATTAACCTCCTGCATGCATCAAAGGCACAATAATGACCAATGCAATAATAATCGCATTGACAGCCACTATGTTGATGATTTGTTTGCCTTTAATCACTTGCAAGAAAATTGAATTGATTTGGCAAACTTACAACGATACTCTAAACCAAAGAACTTTTTTTTTAAATAATTGTCACCTTACCCAATTTCACATTTCGCTGATTGATGTTGTGAGGTATTTCATTATTGATAAAATCTACCACCAGGTCACCAATCGTTGATGTATTATATGCATTCATAGCATCAATATCTTTTGCCACAAAACCATTTTCCAATGTCCAGTCTGCAGCCCTGCGAATGAGTGCAGCCTCTTCGTACCCACCAAAGTGATCCATCATCATAGCCGCAGAAAGAATAGCACCCACCGGATTAGCAATATCCTTGCCTGCTGCCTGCGGATAGGATCCATGAATCGGTTCAAACAAAGCCTTTTCGCCAATGGATGCTGAAGGCAACAATCCGATGGAGCCACAGATCACACTTGCTTCATCACTCAGTATATCTCCAAACATATTTTCTGTAAGTATCACATCAAACTGGCGCGGATTGAGGATCAATTGCATGGCAGCATTATCAACAAACAAGAATTCCAGCGCAACATCCGGGTAATCTGCATGTATCTCTTTTACCACACTGCGCCACAGCCGTGAAGTCTCCAGCACATTGGCCTTGTCCACCAAAGTCAATTTCTTTCTTCTCAATCTTGCAGCCTCAAATGCAGGCCTGGCCACTCTTTCAATTTCATCACGATGGTAAGAACAGGAATCGGAAGCTGCTTTGCCATCTTCACTGCGCACCTTTTCTCCGAAATAAATTCCACCGGTCAGTTCGCGATAGATCACCATATCAGTATTCTCAATATTCTGAAGTCTCAATGGTGACAAATGCTGGATGGAGGCATGTGTTTTTACAGGGCGAATATTTGCATACAATCTTAATGATTTGCGCAATTGCAATAATCCCTGTTCCGGCCTCACGGGTGCGGAAGGGTCATTATCATATTTGGGTGAACCAATAGCGCCCAACAATACAGCATCTGATTTTTCAGCGCTGGCAAGTGTAGCTTCAGGCAATGGAACTCCCGTTGCGTCTATTGCACAGGCACCCATCAATTGATGATCGAATGTAAAATCGTGTCCGAATTTAATCGCGACTGCTTCAAGCGCTTTCATTGCCTGGGTGGTAACCTCAGGCCCTATTCCGTCTCCCGGAATTACTGTTATGCTCTTTTTCATTATTGCTTATTTCTATAATTTTTCCTTCTTTCAATTTTATGTTCCTGGTGATACATTTAGGCAATTCCTCTGCTACATGTGTCACATACAAGAGTGTACGCTCTGCATCCTTACAATAACCATCAATAAAATCTATAAATCTTTTGCAAAGCACATCGTCCAGGCCCTGGCAAGGCTCATCAAGAATGATCAGTGGTGGATTCTTTACCAGCGCTCTTGCGAGCAAAACCCATCGTTGCATACCGTGAGATAATGCGTTCAATGGTTTCTCTGCGATGTCATTGATTCCAAACAATTCAAGGTAATAACTCACTTTCTCCTGCTGATCATCATGAAGTCTTCTGAAAAGACCAATAGTGTCAAACAAGCCTGAGGCTACCGCCTTATAACAGGACATTGTTCTGTCAAAATACTGATGCAATTCAGGTGAGATATACCCGATCTTCTTTTTGATGTCCCAGATCGTTTCGCCGGTTCCTCTTTTCCTGTCAAACAAATGAATGTCATTGGCAAAAGCCTGTGGATTATCCGCGTTGATCAGGCTCAGTAAAGTTGATTTCCCTGAACCATTGTGCCCGGAAAGGCACCACTTCTCCCCACGCTGCACCTCCCAGTTGATATTGGAAAGTACCTGCCTGCCGTCATAATGCACCGACACACTATTCATTCTTACTGCATACTTAAAGTCTCCTGCCTCTGCAGCAGGATACTCTATTGCAGTTTCCTCTTTTCTCTTCGATTCTTCTTTCTTCAATTTTCTTAAGAAACTTTCCCGTCTATGCACTCCCGTCAGAATACCACCATTGAGTGTTGCCACATGTGTTATAAAACCCGGTATTTCTCTTCCCGATACCACTAAAATGTTGATGCCATTTACAATCAGCGAGGAAAGTATCTCATTCAGCATTTCCCTGGCCTGCACATCCAGTCCCGTGTAAGGATCGTCAAGCAATAACCAGTCAGCCTTTTCAAACAATGCCTTTGCTACCTGGTATCGTTTGTGTTCCCCATTGCTCAGCCAGATCATAGGTGAATCAGCAAGATGTTCAATCTGCAACATGCGGAGACAAATTTTTGCATAGGCCGGATCATTCTTCACTTTCAGCAAATCATTCATCAGCGTATCGGCATCATCTGACTCTGTTGAGTTGAATCGCTGCTGGTAATAAAAATCGGATACGCCGGAAAAATTCTGAAACTTGTGCTGATGACTGATCACCTTTAAAACTTGTGAATCAATCTTTCCAAAATGAATATGATTTGTAAACATCCTGTAATTCGCTATGCTTCGGAGTAAGGTGGACTTTCCACTTCCCGAACTCCCTGTTATGACCCAGCATTCACCCGGCAAAATCCTGAAGGATATATCCCTGAGGATATACTTTCCCGCCTCTCTCAATGAGAAGCCATTTACTTCCAGTAAGAATTCAGACTTCAACCGTTACAGGTTTTATGAATTTAATTTTTCAAAAGCTTCTATATCTTTTCTCTTGCTCAACAGGTAATCAATATCATCAAATCCATTCAGCAAACAGGTCTTCTTGTATTCACTGATATTGAATTTTTCTGATTTACCATTCCATAAAGTAACCGTTTGTTCAGGCAAATCTATCGTGATCTTCAGACCAGGATTTTTGTTGGACTCTTCAAAGATCTGATCCAGGAACTCCTGCGATACCTGTACCGGCAGGATAAAATTGTTTAAAGCATTATTCCTGAAAATATCCGCAAAAAAGCTGCTGATCACCACATCAAAGCCATAATCTTTAATAGCCCATGCTGCATGCTCACGCGAAGAGCCACATCCAAAATTTTTACCGGCCACTAAAATCTCACCTTTATACAGGCTATTGTTTAATACGAAGTCTTTCTTAGGTTTTTGTTCATCATCATTTTCATAGCGCCAGTCGCGGAAAAGATTTTTTCCAAAGCCATCCCTGGTAGTAGCTTTCAAAAAACGGGCTGGAATGATCTGGTCAGTGTCCACATTCTCAGCAGGCAACGGCACAATAGTCGATTGAATTTTTGACAATGCTTTCTTACTCATAAAATATTATTTAAACAGCCGTTTTAGTTTCAAATAGAGTCCTTACGTCCGTTACTTTTCCTGTTAACGCGGCAGCCGCTGCAGTAAGCGGGCTTGCCAGAAGTGTCCTTGCCTTTGGCCCTTGTCTGCCTTCAAAATTCCGGTTGCTGGTGGAGATGCAATATTCACCCGGAGGCACTTTGTCTTCGTTCATTCCAAGACAAGCGCTGCATCCTGCCTGGCGAATGGCAAAACCTGAAGCTTCAAAAACTTTGTCGAGCCCTTCAGCACGCAATTGAGCTGCTACCTGTTGAGAACCCGGCACAATCATCACTTTCACATCTGGATTTTTCTGATGCCCGCGTATAACGGAAGCGATCAAACGAAAATCTTCAATCCGCGAGTTGGTACAACTTCCGATAAATACATTCTGTACCGGCATGCCTAATAATTGTTTGCCACCCTGCAGCCCCATATAGTCCAGTGATTTCTGAAGATTCCTTTTATCGCTTTCGCTTTCCATTGCATTCGGATCGGGAATGATACCGGTGATAGCAATACCCTGCCCGGGATTGGTGCCATAGGTGATCATCGGTTCTATATCCTTTGCATCAATGTGCAACTCACGATCAAAGACTGCGTCAGCATCGGTATGCAATTCCTTCCATTCCTGCGTCTTCTTGTCCCAGTCGCCATCTTTGGGAGCAAAAAGCCTGTTTCGCATATACGTAAACGTTATATCATCAGGAGCGATCATTCCACCTCGCGCTCCCATTTCTATACTCATATTACAGATCGTCATGCGTGCCTCCATGCTGAGCGCCCTGATAGCGGAGCCGGCATATTCTACAAAATAGCCCGTAGCGCCACTCGCGGAGATCAGGCTAATGATATGCAGGATAATATCCTTACTGACGACGCCTTTGTTCAATTGACCATCTACGTTGATCCGCATTACTTTGGGTTTGCTTTGCATGATGCATTGTGTAGCCAGCACCATTTCTACCTCGCTGGTACCAATGCCAAATGCAATAGCCCCAAAGGCACCATGAGTGCTGGTATGGCTATCGCCGCACACAATAGTCATACCCGGCTGGGTGATTCCCAACTCAGGGCCGATCACATGTACGATTCCCTGGAACGGATGCCCCAATCCATACAATTCAACTCCAAAATTTTTGCAGTTCTCTGTGAGTTTTTCTACCTGCTTCCTTGACAGTGCTTCACGAATCGGAAGCTCCTGGTGGATCGTAGGCACATTATGATCTGCCGTTGCAATCGTTTTGTGGGGCCTGGATACCGGCAAGCCTCTTTTTTCAAGGCCGGCAAATGCCTGGGGACTGGTAACCTCATGAATAAAATGCTTGTCGATATACAGCACATCAGGCCCGTCTGGAATAGATTCCACTACATGCTTGCTCCAGATTTTTTCAAATAATGTCTTTGCCATTTTTCAGAATGCTTTTTTAAGCAATAACTATTGATTTCTTTTTGTAATTGTTGGCGATTTGGTTCAGGTCTTCATCAACCACTTCTTTCTTAGTATCAGCAACGGCCAGGAAACTCTCATATAAGACGTCAACATCATTTCTATCAAATGAAAAGCCAAGTTTTTGGAAACGGTACGCCAATGCACTGCGGCCGCTGCGAGCGGTAAGTACAATTTTGGAACTATCCGCCCCTACATCCACCGGATCAATAATTTCATAAGTCTGTGCATCTTTCAAAAATCCATCCTGGTGAATTCCGGAGGAATGTGAAAATGCATTGCTGCCCACAATCGCTTTATTAGGTTGTACCGGCATACGCATGGTATCTGATACCAGCCGGCTCATCGGGTTGAGTTGTTTGCTTTCTACATTAGTATAGAATCCGAGGTCTTTGTGCTGGCGCAGGATCATTACTACTTCTTCCAGCGAAGTATTACCTGCCCTTTCACCAAGCCCGTTGATGGTACACTCTATCTGGCGTGCACCATTGATCACTCCTGATATAGAGTTGGCAGTGGCCAGTCCAAGGTCATTATGACAATGACAGGAGATGACCGCTTTATCTATATTGGAAACATGATCCTTCAGGTATTTTATCTTTTCACCATACTGGTGTGGAAGGCAATAACCTGTAGTATCCGGAATGTTTACAGTAGTAGCCCCCGCTGCTATCACAGCCTCAATTACTCTCGCCAAAAATTCATTTTCGGTACGGCCGGCATCTTCAGCATAAAACTCCACATCATCTGTAAAATTCCGCGCCCACTTCACAGCCTGCACGGCACGGGTAAGAATCTCATCACGGTCTGCCTTAAATTTTGATTTGATATGAAAATCAGAAGTACCTATCCCGGTATGGATCCTCGGACGTACTGCATATTTCAGCGCCTGGGCTGCCACTTCAATATCTTTCTGCACTGCACGTGAGAGTGCGCATACAGTGGCATTTTTAATGGCTTTGCAAATCTGTTCTACTGAGGAGAAATCGCCCGGACTTGATATTGGGAAGCCGGCTTCAATTACATCCACACCCAATTTTTCAAGGTGGAGCGCCAGTTCAATTTTTTCCGCGGCATTCAATTTACAACCCGGTACCTGTTCTCCATCCCGCAGTGTAGTGTCAAAAATGGTAATCTTTTCCATGACATCTTTTTAATATAAAACAAAATGAATTTTCAACCTATCTTCGAAAGTATCCAGAAGCAGGGAGTTTAGTAAATCAATTTTGGAAGAAATTACACCGCTAAAACGGTTTAGATTTTATTAAAACCCTTGTAAACACTGGAGTTTTGAGCTAATTTAATTACGATGCCCAACAAGTCAACAGATGCGCTTTTTCAACTGATCCATTCCCTGCAAAAGTCAGAAAAGCGGAATTTTAAACTCTATATAAAACGCAACTCATCGCGCGACGACCTAAAGGTAATTACACTTTTTGACGCGCTGGACAAACAAAGTAACTATGATGAAAACGCGCTGATCAGGAAAAACCCAACGCTTACCAAACAGCAATTGGCCAACCTCAAGGCACACCTCTACCGCCAAATACTATCCAGCCTTATGCTGCTGCAGCGAGGAGGCGACCCTGTGGCTCAATTCTATGAACAAATGGATTTTGCAAAGATCCTCTATAAAAAAGGCCTCTACCACCAGAGCCTGAGAATACTGGATAAACTCAAAGAAAATGCAAAGAACAATCTGCAGATGCCCTTTTTGATAGAAATACTGGACGAAGAGAAAAAAATTGAAACACTACATATCACACGCAGCCTTCACGACCGGGCCGATGAACTTACAGCCGAGGCAAAGGAAGCTGTAGATGGGTATGGCCGGCAAACTAAATTGAGTAATCTTGCCCTTGCTTTGTACGGCTGGTACATAAAGAATGGAATGGCGCGCAATGAAAGGGAGGTGGCTGAGATCACGGAATATTTCAAAACGCAACTCACCGATGAAACCAGCGAGCCGCAGGGCTTTTATGAGAAGTTGTATTATTACCAATCTTATTGCTGGTTTGGATACATAAGGCAGGACTTCCTCATGTACTACCGGTATTCCCGGAAATGGGTAGAAATATTTCACGAATACCCCAACATGTTAGAGTTAGAAACCGGTAATTATATCAAGGGAATGCACAACCTTTTGACGGCGCATTTCAGTCTCCGAAACTTCAAAGGATTTGAAGAAGCTCTCAATGAATTTGAAAAATTCAGCAAGTCTGAACTGGCGACACAAATCGAGAATAACAGGATACAGGTATTTGTGTATCTCTACATTTCCAAGATCAACAAACACTTCCAGGAGGGCACTTTTGAAGAAGGATTACAATTAGTAGATTATATCACCAACAAATTGAGCGAGTACGAATTATACTTAGATAAGCACCGCACTCTCATTTTCTATTACAAAATAGCATCTCTGTATTTTGGTGCAGGTAAGTTTGATAAAGCAATTGAATTCCTCAATAAGATCATCAACTGGAAGGTAAACCTGAGAAGCGACCTTCAATGTTATGCAAGGTTGCTTCACCTCATAGCACATTACGAACTGGGCAATGAAATGATACTCGAATACCTGATCAAATCTGTGTTCCGGTTTATGGCCAAAATGGAAAACCTCAGCAAAGTAGAAGAAGCCATATTCGCATTCCTGAGAAGGTCATTCCATGCTACAGCCCGAAACATACAGCCTGAGTTGATCAAATTACTGAATGAAATCAAAAGTTTGGAGCACAATAAATTTGAAACACGTGCCTTCGTATATCTTGATATACTTTCATGGTTAGAAAGCAAGATACATCAGCAACAAGTATCTGATGTGATCAGGCAGAGATTCCTGGAAGGCAAACGGTTTGAAGACTGATCACCGGCCTGCCTGCCCTGCTGTTTTGATGACCTTAAATATCTTTCGGTTGCCCATATCTTCAAATATTACGAGATAGACTCCCGCCGGAAGGTTATCTGTGTTGATAGTCGTCAACTGTGCCTGCAATGATTTTGACAACATCAATTTTCCCTGGACATTATATAGCTTGATCTGCTTTCCGTTGATATCATTAAAACTCCTGCCCCTGATGTATAGCAGGTTGGCAACAGGATTCGGATATACGGTAATGATATCACCGGATGTCGGGACTTCCTCTCCTTCTTCCGGCCCTACGGCATTACATTTATCACTACCTAAAAATGAATTTCTAAAACCACCCCTCGCAAACAGCGATCTCATCTTTCGCACCTGGCCAATAGTAAACAGGTTCATACACGCGTCATTCGAAAAATCCATAAAGTTCATGAACATATCACCGTAATCATTGATAGAACAATCAGATTTCTTTGGAAAGATGTTGCAACCTGTGTTGCCTGCTTTCTGAGGAGGTGTATCATCGACATCATCACTGCCACAATCCGCATCGTCCCAAAGATGTTTGAGTCCTAACCAATGACCCATCTCGTGTGTAAGAGTCCTTCCCATGTTAAATGGTGGAGTTACATTTTTTACATATCCAAACACACCTGTCTTGATCACTATGCCATCCAAAGCTGGATTACCGCCAGGCATCACAGAATATCCTAACATTCTACCAAATAAATTGCACACCCATATATTCAGATACTTCGAAGCATCCCATGGTTCATCCCCTCCTGTTTTTGAAGATTTCATCTTATCATCAGCAAAGAAGGCAGTTTCTTTTGTATATTTTCTGATGATACCAGAGGTTGGTTTGCCATTCGGATCCTGTTTGGCCAGGCAGAAGGCTATTCGGGCATCGGCAGCAACTCCTTTGAAAGGCCCCGGTGTGTTCACCGTGTCAGCATTCCTTCTTCTGAAGTCGAAATTCAGAGCATTCAGTTGTGCCTGTATCTGCTCATCAGAAATATTTTCCGAAGTGCTATTATATAACACATGAATCACTACAGGAATTGTGATAACTTCATTAGGTAAAGTATCCCTGATATACGATTTTAATCCTCTCTGTAGTTCCATCACAGGCGGACTTTCTTTGACAACGCAACGTTGTGCATAAACACCAACAGCAGAGCAAAGCCCAAGTAAGAAAAAGGCAAATTTCATGTTCAGATAAGTAAAATGGCAAAACAATTACACAGGAGGATTCTGACAGAAATGCATGGGATACCGGTCGCTAATGATAGAAATCAATAAATGTTGAGGAAGAATTTACAACCGGATATTGATAGTGAAATTCAGTTCCAAAGGATTGAGGCACAAATAAAACACATTAAATCGGAAATTGCAAATAGGGTGTAAAACTTAATTCTGAATTTACAAAAAATGGCGGCACTGCCCGGATTAACCAGTATAAATTCATCTTATGAGCATAGATTACTGCATTAATGTTCCATATCAAACAAAACCCAGATGCCACCATGTTATTGTCTCATATTACTATGGTATATAAGAGTATAATATCTTTTATTTGCATTAGAAAAACATTTCATATAAATTCGTATTGTGTACCAAATCAAGAGGCTATCAAGCTTGTTACATCTCCTTTTTGGAAATAGGGTTTTTCGACTTTTAAAAAAATAGCCTTTCGCAGACATTGAAAACAAATGAGTTTGTTTTAGAATGTAGAAAAATTGAAAATGAGAAAGAAAAATCAAACCGCACAAAATCCGATTTGGCCATTGGCACATGTGCTCGCATTGGTATTTTGTACACTTATGTGCAGTGCCCAGGATATCGAAAGTATCAATCTCAAAAGACCGGTCACTTTTCATGGTAATCTCAATTTGCAATTAGAGTATTACCATGCAAACGGTATTCCAGCACGGCAAAAGGAATTTAGCTGGCTCATCAGCGGGAATCCTGTGCTGAATGTGTTAGGAGTAGATTTGCCCTTCTCATTTGTATTGTCCAATTTTGAAAACCGGTTTTATCAGCCGTTTAACCAGTTTGGTATTAGTCCAAAATATAAATGGGCTACGCTACATCTTGGATACAGGAACATTACCTATTCACATTATACATTAGCCGGTCATCGGATGCTCGGTGCCGGATTTGATCTGAACCCGGGAAAACTCAGGATCGGTTTTATGTATGGGCAACTGAGGCGTTCTACCTCGATAGACTCAACCATGAATGCCAACCCGCTGTATATAAGACCTACTCCGACTTACAAACGATTGGGCATGGCAGGAAAGATTGGCTATGGAACCAATAAAAATTTTATTGACCTGGTTTATTTCAAAGGATGGGACAAGACTTCCTCACTCAATGACAAACTGAAAGATTCCATTCAGCCGGCAGAAAATACTTCTGTCGGTATTGTATCAAAAGTGACCTTTTTGAAAAAGTTTACCTGGAGCACGGATGTCGGCCTCAGTTCCTACACTCTCAACAGAACAGATGGGCCGGACACAACAGGTGCTAAGAAGGCATGGCCCAAAAGTGTGTTGAGTCTTTTTGCAAAAGACAAACTCAGTACCGATTATTATTTTGCCGGTGAAACAAGACTCGGCTACCAGGAAGATAAATGGGGAGCTCAACTGATTTTTAAAAGAATTGATCCGGGCTATCAATCCATGGGTGCTTACTTTTTTCAAAATGATATCCAGGAGTTCAGCCTGGCCAATAATTTTAAATTAGACAGTGGTAAACTCAACATCAATACCAATATCGGTTTTCAGACTGACAACTTGAAGAAACAAAAAACATCCACTTCCAAAAGATTTATCGGAAGTGCCAATATAAATTATATTCCTTCACAGAAGTTCGGAATCAATTTCAACTACAGCAATTTTGGAATTACCAACAATCCGTTACAGACATCACCCGGTGATGAATTGTTCAAGCAGGTGAACAATAGTTTTATGCTAATGCCTTACTGGATGTGGAGTAATGAGAAAACCATGAAAAATCTGAATCTCATTGCGACCTATCAATCCCTGAGTACACCACAAAGCTACTTAGGAAACACGCCGGATTTGAATACCTACACTTTCACTGCAAATTATAACCACACCTGGATACTACCGGGCATTAATGCGAATGCTTCATTGAATTACATGAATTCTAAAACAGGTTCCGGAGATATTGGATCATTTGGTGGAACGCTTGGAGGTTCGGCGCCATTCATTGAAAGAAAACTGATGGTGAACGCTTCTGCTTCCTATTTGCAAAACAGTTTTAAAGGGAAAGACAATGGGCATACCATCAGGGCTACGCTGGGTTTCACTGTTCCGGTAGGTACACATCACAATTTCCAGTTGCTGGGAAACTATATGGATAATACTTCAAAGGATATCAGTGTTATTCAGAATTTCAACGAGACCAACATACAGTTTATTTATGGATTAACTTTTTAAAACGAAGCAGAAATGAAAACGTTCATCTATATAGCAAGAAATTTTTTCAGAAGGACAGTACTTCTGCTGAGTATCGTAATTCTGCCGGCATGGGCAATTGGCCAGCAGGTAATTGGACCTATGACTGTGGTGTTAAAACCTCCTTATTCATCCAATTATGCCGCTTATGAAAATCTTACCAATCATGCAATTATTACATTAGTAGGAGGACCGAGAGCTCTGGATATCGTTTTATATGGCAAGCTCATTAATCTGCAAAGTGACTGGATGATTGCTACCCGTGAGAATTACCAGGGTGGTAAATTTACTCTTGGTGTCAATCAAACAAAAGTTATTATCAATGATGTGTCTTCTCTTCTTTTTTTGAACAGAAATAATGTGGATCACTCAGGAGTTCCGGATGAAGTATGGTCAGAAATTTTAAAGACGGGACAATTGCCTGAGGGGCCTTACAGCTTTTGTGTAGAGGCTTATTATTATGATGCGAATGGCGGACTTGTATTTCTAAAAGATGCTTGTTTTAATTTTACGATTTCGCTGGCACAGGCA
>CAZGNJ010000066.1:0-18553 GCA_964526985.1 uncultured Ginsengibacter sp.
TTCCTAATGACTTTTACTTCTTAATTTTTTATCACTTCTCTTCCAATACTTACATAGTGAAATTCACACTCCTGCATGGTGCCCAGGTCAAAGAGATTCCGGCCATCAAAAATAGCCTTGCCTTTCATCGATTTTTTCATGCGTTTGAAATCAGGTGTTCTGAATTCATTCCATTCTGTGGCTATCACCAATGCATCCGCATCATTTAATCCCTCATATTGATTTTCTGTGAATATAATTTTATCGCCCACCAAAGCCCTGACATTTTCCATAGCCTCCGGATCATAAGCATGTACGATTGCACCATGACTCAATAATTCATCTATCAACACCAATGCAGGCGCTTCACGTATGTCATCAGTATTTGGCTTGAATGCCAATCCCCACAACGCTATCTTCTTTCCTTTCAGGTCGCCTTTAAAATATTCAAGCAACTTAGGAATCAAATGTTGCTTTTGAGCTTCATTCACCTTCATCACTGCGTTCAATATCTTAAATTCATAGTCAACATCTGAGGAAGACTTTGCAAGGGCCTGTACATCTTTGGGGAAACAACTGCCCCCATATCCAATGCCTGAATAAAGAAAACTTTTTCCAATCCTTTCATCAGAACCAATACCCCTTCTTACCATATCCACATTAGCTCCCATTCTCTCACACAATTGCGCGATTTCATTCATAAAAGAAATCTTGGTAGCGAGGAAAGAATTGGCGGCATACTTTGTCAGTTCTGCGCTTCGCTCATCCATATATATGATAGGATTTCCCTGGCGTACAAATGGTGCATACAATTGATGCAATATTTTTTTTGCCTTTTCAGATTCCGTACCGATCACTACCCTGTTGGGTTTCATGAAATCATCCACAGCTACTCCTTCACGCAGAAATTCGGGATTGCTCACCACGTCAAAAAGCTCACCGGGATTGTTGAACCCTCGATTCCTGAGTCCTGCAGCGATAGTGTCGTGCACTTTTTCTGCAGTACCTACCGGTACCGTACTCTTGTCAATGATGATTTTGTAATCACCTTCTTCCAGCAATCCGCCAATATCATTGGCCACACCCAATACATATTTCAAATCTGCGCTGCCATCTCCATTAGGGGGTGTAGGCAAAGCAAGAAATACAATCCTGGCATCTTTCAGGCTTTCAGAAAGTGAGGTAGTAAAACTGAGTCTCCCTTCCTTCAGGTTTCGCTCAAAGAGTTTTTCTAAACCCGGCTCGTAAATAGTGATCTTGCCGGAAGATAGTTTCTGAATTTTTTTCTCATCTATATCTACGCAGATTACCGAGTTGCCACTTTCTGCGAAGCAGGTGCCTGTAACCAAACCTACATATCCTGTTCCAATAACTGCTATTCTCATTTATGATCAATAAATTTTAATACATTATCAATGATATAATCTTGTTGTTCATGGTCTAACTCGGTGTGCATAGGTAATGAGACCACCCTGTCTGTAAGCCAGTCAGTAACCGGCAGGTTGAATCCGGCACCTCCGAATGAAGCAAACATTTTTTGGCGGTGTGCGGGTACAGGATAATAAATCATACTGGGGATTTTTTGTTCTGCCAGGTAATTCACCAATCCATTTCTGTCCACACCTTCCAGTTTTAGAGTGTATTGATGAAACACGTGCCTGCTATATGATGCACGGTAAGGAGTGGTAATTTTTTCATGACCTGCAAACGCCTTGTCATAATAATCGGCTGCCTTTCTTCTCGCTTCAATATAGCCGTCCAATAACGGCAACTTTACAGATAATATTGCCGCCTGCATACCATCCAGCCTGCTGTTGCATCCTACCACTTCATGGTAGTATCGCTCTTTCTGCCCGTGATTAGCTACCATCTTTAATTTTTCAGCAAGAACAGGATCATTAGTGACCATAGCACCACCGTCGCCATAACAACCCAAATTCTTACTTGGGAAAAATGAAGTACATCCTACATCTCCCATGCTACCTGTCTTGCGAATAGCGCCGTCGGGGAATGTATAATCACATCCGATGCCCTGAGCATTGTCTTCTATTACAAACAGGTTGTGCTCTTTGGCAATTTTCAAAATCTCGTCCATCGGAGCAGCCTGCCCGTACAGATGAACAGGCACAATAACTTTTGTTTTTGGAGTTATTGCTTTTCTGACCTCGTTAGGGTTCAGGCAAAAAGTATCGGGATCTACATCTACAAAAACCGGCTGAAGTCTCAGCAATGCAATTACCTCAGTTGTAGCTACATAAGTAAATGAAGGTGTAATCACTTCATCTCCGGGTTGTAATCCCAATGCCATCATGGCTATCTGCAATGCATCAGTTCCGTTTGCACAGGGAATAGCATACTTTACCCCGTGATAGACAGCGAGGCTTTTCGCAAACTCCTCCACTTTCTTCCCACCTATGAACGCTGCAGACTCGAGCACCTCAGCCAAAGATCCATTTATTTGCTCTTTGATATGCTGGTACTGCTGTTGCAGGTCCACCATTTGAATAGGTCGCATAAAGACTTTTTTTGAAGGTTGCAAAGATAACGGTCTGAAGCGAATTGGCATTGAGGTATCATGTAGCCCGCTCCCATTGTGAAAGAAGGCCCCCTCCAAACAATACAACGGTCAATAAAACTGTTTAGATTTGCTGCAAATCATTTACTTACTTGATTATTTTCTACCATCTTTTTCTTTGGCTGTACCGGGCAGGGGTGTTTGCACTCTCCTTTTTTAACCCTAAAGCAAGGCTCTGGATCAAAGGACGGGTGAATGTATTTTCAAAATTGAAAAAAGACCTGAAATCTGTTGACGGTGAGATTGTGTGGATGCATTGTGCCAGCCTGGGCGAGTTCGAGCAGGGTAAGCCGGTTCTGAAACGGATTCTTAAAGAATATCCGGGCACTATCCCTGTCATCAGCTTTTTTTCACCATCAGGATATGAGATCATTAAAAAGAAAAATGAATTCCAATACATTTATTACTTGCCATTAGATAGTGTGGTAAATGCTTACCGTTGGTTGCACATCACCAAGCCTTCGTTAGTGATTTGGGTGAAGTATGAATACTGGTACTTTTATCTGAAAGCCATTCAGAAAAGAAACATACCACTTCTGATGGTATCAGGTATTTACAGGCGCAATCAGACCTTCTTCAAATGGTATGGATCATTGTACAGAAAAATGCTACCTGCATTTACACACTTTTTCGTTCAGAACAATTCTTCAAGAAGATACCTGTCCACACTCGTGGACAATAATAAAATAACCGTTTCCGGAGATACACGATGTGATCGTGTTATTGAGATTGCGGAAAAATTTGAACCCATCGCTGCTATTGATCAGTTTTGCGGAGAACATAAAGTAATTGTGTGCGGTAGTACCTGGGAAGCTGATGAAGCAATTTGGACGCACTATGCAAAAAGTCATCCTGAGATCAAATTCATCATAGCACCACATGAAATT
Source organism: uncultured Ginsengibacter sp. (assembly GCA_964526985.1). Lineage (GTDB taxonomy): Bacteria > Bacteroidota > Bacteroidia > Chitinophagales > Chitinophagaceae > Ginsengibacter. The sequence continues at coordinate 3,442 of CAZGNJ010000066.1, forward strand.
GATGAAGAGAATATTAAGTTTGTATTGAGCCAGTTTCATAACAGTATTGCATATTCGGTTTGGGAAAAGCAAAAAGTGAGTTCTGACATCAACTGCCTGATCATTGATAATATCGGTATGTTGTCCCGGCTTTATCATTACGCTGATATTACTTATGTAGGTGGAGGTTTTGGTGATAACGGGCTTCACAACATCCTGGAAGCTGCTGTTTATGGTAAGCCTGTTTTGTTTGGGCCGGTGATCTACAAAAATTTTGAGGCTGAGAAAATGATCAGCGCAGGAGGTGCAGCCGTGGTCGAGTCGGCTGTGGAGTTGGAGGGCATAGTCAACCGCCTGTTGAAAGATTCGGAAGAATTGAAACAGATGGGTGAAGCTGCAAAGAATTATATCTATCATAATGCAGGGGCTTCTGGTAAAATAATCACGTTTATCAATGCGAGGGCCTTATTATAATACTAATTGTAAATTCGCAATCGCCCAATTTCATTGAACAAAACAACTGTACCATTCACGAATCATTCCGTTCTCGGCACATGTCGGCATTATACCCAAAAACTTTGGACTGTTTTATAATTCAATTTGGAATAATATGCCGGCAATAATATTAATATGATTCCCATTGGTTACCACTTTTTCAAATCTATCGGCGAAAGTGCTACTTTAGCAACGATAAGCTGACTGAATATGAGATCCCGTTACCTGATTCTATACATTTTTTTGAACAGTAGCACTGTAATTCTTGCTCAGGATTTTTCTCAACCTGCAAGGGATGCATTGATGATCACAAGGATGGCTGCAAACGTCCACGTGCAACCACGTACTATTGACGACACATTCTCAATTGATGTATTTAATCAACTGATCAATATCGTGGATGGGGATAAAATATATTTTACACAAAGCGACATCAAAAATTTAGACAAGTATAAGACTCAATTGGATGATGAAATAAGATCGGGCAAGACAGACTTCCTGAAATTAGCAACAAATATTTTCACAAAACGGCTCCTTGAAGCAGATTCTATGATGAGCACCATCGCAAGGAAGGCGTTTGATTTTTCGCTGAATGAGAAAGTGACTTCGCAGGAAATCAATTCCTTTCCAGCCGATGCTAAAAGTACCTACACTAAGTTGTACAAGATGATGAAAACACGTACACTTTACAGACTGCTCGACCAGGAAAAATTATTTACACTCGAAGCAAATCAACGGAAAAAATTTGTTGACAGTGTAGAACCTGGCATAAGGCATAAGGTTCAAGTGAAACTTCAGAATACGATTCAAATCATTTTGCAGAATCCGGACGGTCCAATTCAATTTGTTTCAGATGCTTATTGTAAATCTATTGCTTTATGTTATGACCCGCATACTGAATATTTTCCTGCGAGAGAAAAAGAAAATTTTGAAAGTGAACTTGGGCAGCGGAAAATGGTGTTTGGATTTCAGTTTGAAAGAAAGGATGATGGCACAATTCAAATCGAAAACGTTCTACCGGGCAGCCCTGCATATAAGAGTGGACAAATCAACAAGGGTGATAAGATACTATCCATACAATGGGATGATGGCAACCCGATCAATGTTGCCGAGGCAGACTGGCAATTCCTGAATCAGGTACTGAGTTTAAGTAATCGCGGGAAAGCGACAATTCAAATAAAAAAATTGGATGGCACCATTAAATCAGTCACACTTTGGAAAGAACAGTCGAGTGATGATGAGGAGAATAAAGTGAGGAGTTTCATCCTAAAGGGAAATAAAAAGATCGGTTTTATTTCACTTCCGGCATTTTATGAAGATTGGGAGAACAGAACTACGGGGATTAATGGTTGTGCCAATGACATAGGCAGGGAAATTCTGAAATTAAAGAAGGAGGATATCCAGGGATTGATCCTGGATTTGAGATATAATGGCGGAGGTTCTGTGCGTGAAGCAGTAGAACTGGCAGGCATTTTCATTGATGCTGGACCAGTTGGTCAGATTAAAGAGCGCGATGCAAAAACCTTCACATTGATGGATGTAAATCGTGGCACCATGTACGATGGGCCGTTAGTACTGTTAGTGAATGGATACAGTGCATCGGCTTCTGAATTGTTGGCAGGCGCAATGCAGGATTACCACCGTGCCCTGATTGTAGGATCACCTACCTATGGTAAGGCCACTGCACAGGTCATCCTGCCCTTAGATACTGTTGCTATCGGTAAGACCAATATGGGCAACCTCGGCAATAAGAGTTTTATTAAGATGACCATTTCACAGTTGTTCCGGGTAAATGGAACCACAGCGCAATTTACAGGAGTTCAACCGGACATATTAGTTCCTGATTTTTCAGAGGTATCTACCGACAGGGAAAAGGATCAGCCTTTTGCTATCAAACCATCCACGGTGGCTCCTGTCAGGTTCAGGGCATTGGCCGCAATCAATTCTTCCACTCTGAACTCTCTGGCAAAACAACAAATGAACAGTTCACCCTATTTTGTCCAACTGGATAAATATATTGATTTAATTAAGTCGAAAAATACTCCAAATGAAATAAGCCTGAAACTCACCGACGCAATTGCAGGGAAACAAGATACGGAGCTGGAAATGGTAACTTCAAATGCCGAAGACTCAACGAAAGCAAATTTTGTCATTGCAAATATTGCGTTCGAAAATCAGCAAATTCTTGCCAACGAAAGCCAGAAAGAAATGAACAGTCAATGGATCAAATTTCTTTCAAATGATGCCCAACTACAGGTAGCATTCAACATCATCTCATCTTTGATCAAATAAAAATAATCACGCACACAAAAAGAAGCAACATGACCAAACTAACTATTGTAACACTTTTATTATTCGTTACACTTATTTTGCCAAACAGGAAATCATTCGCACAAAGCCTGGACAATCCGGGGAGTTATATGACAGCAATAAGTAACGCCCAGGAAGAAATGAACCAGAAATACATGGCTTATCTGAGTGCCGCATCTCACAGTAACCGTAAAAGAAAAATTGAAAAACTCAGAAAAGCTGCATTGGAAAGCATCGAAACAGCAAGGTACAAGACAATTGATCTGCCAATTTATAAAGGAGACAATTCGCTGCGCCAAACCGGTGTTGACTATATTAAATTTTGCTACAACATTTTCAATGATGATTATGGGAAAATAGTCAACATGGAAGAAATTGCAGAGCAATCCTTTGACGAGATGGAGGCTTACCTTCTACTCCAGGAAAAGACAGACGAAAAGATAAAGGAGGCAAATGAAAAAATGAATGCGGGGATGCAGGCATTTGCTGCCAAATACAATGTAAACATCATAAATTCCAAAAGTGAATTGGGCGAAAAGCTCGGAAAAGCCGGTACTCTATCGCGATATAGGAATGCAGTCTATCTCATTTTCTTCAAATGCTATTGGCAGGATGGAGAAATAGTAAAATCAATGAACAATGGTAAACTCACAGAAATAGAACAGGGCAGAAATTCCCTGATACACTTTGCAGGAGAGGGACTAAAAGGTCTCGATACTCTAAAAGCTTTCGAAGGAGATCCTTCATTAGCGAATACCTGCAGACAGGTACTGAATTTCTATAAGAATATGGCCGAAAAAGATATTCCAAAACAAACAGACTATTTCCTAAAGAAAGAAAACTTTGAAAAACTCAAAAAGGATTTTGATCGGAATGAACAAACTAAGGAAAGTGTGAGTGCTTACAACAAATCGGTGAAAGAGGTGAATGCTGCTACTTCCACTTTTAATGAAACCAATAACAAGGTCAATAAAGATAGAAACGAGATGCTTAACAAATGGAACGAAGGAGAAAAAAAATTTATGGACGATCACATGCCGCATTACAAGTAATACCAGGAATCAATTTTTCCAGCAAGGCTTGAATGGCCGTAACGCAGATTGAACCAAAGGTTAATTGTTAGCACTCATCGTACAAAACTTCAGCAATAATGCAAGTTGTATTTACTAATTTTAGCACAGGAACTAAGTAGCAAAAAAGTTCCTGTTAAAAAGATCATGTACATCACATTTCAGGAAGTAATTATAAGATTATTGGTATCAGCATTGCTCGGAAGCGTTGTAGGGCTGGAGCGTGAACGACTGAATTGGGTAGCAGGCTTACGAACGCACATGCTCGTGTGTGTAGGCTCTACTTTGATCATGATGGTGTCCATGCATGGCTTTGGAGATGTGATGGGTAAAGAGAATGTGGTACTGGACCCTTCCCGTGTGGCGGCACAGGTAGTAAGTGGTATCGGGTTTCTCGGGGCAGGTACGATTTTTTTCTGGCGTCGTGAAATATTGCGTGGGCTTACTACTGCCGCAGCGTTGTGGGCGGTAGCGGGTATTGGACTTGCTATTGGAGGTGGTATGTATTCGGCAGGAGTCGCGGCTACTATTTTGGTGCTGATTATTCTTGCATTCCTGAAACCTGTGGAAAGATTGATTTCAAAAAATGTTGAATTATCAAAACATATTTTGCGAATAAAAATCCACCCTAAAAAAATATCCCTCGAGTCTGTAGAGCAAACACTAACAGATGCAGGAATCAAATTAGTAGAAATGGAAGTTCGTAAGGTTGCAGTGTCGGAATCATCCCAGGAATACTTACTCGAAATCAATATTGTAGGAAGCGGAGAAAAGCTGTTGCGCCTTGCCGATGAATTGAAGAATAATGATGGAGTTCAATCAATCGTCTATCAATAGCCATTAATTTTTTCCTGGCGGTACATTCTTTGTAAATGCCCTGATCGTGTAAACAATAAAAGACAAAGACAGCAATAGTACCACAGGTAATACCCAACTCCCTATATCCTTTTCGCTGCCTGATGATATCCGGATAGTCTTATAAGTGATGAACCCAAACAGTAACACTAAACCCAATTTCAGATACCTGATAAGAGCGGTAGCTCTTCTGTAGAGAACCATTGCATTCTCCGATGTTACTTCACGTGGATAATTAAAAAAATGCGGATACTTGTTCAGAATGGTCAGGCCCACATAAAACACCGTTGCTATCGCAGGCAAAAGGAAAATGGAAATTTTACTGCCAAATCCATCAGGACGCCCTGAGGCATTAAAATGAGTTGGAATCGTATCAGGCATTGAGGAATAACTATAAGATACAAATCCCCACACTACAGCGAGGATAACCCAACCTGAAAATTCAAGAAAGCGATCCGTTGGGCTCAATGGTAATAGTATCCTTGGTCGTGAATTCACTGATTGATAGTTTGTGAAATTTTTCTGCAAAAGCGAAATTAATAAAACCTCATTCTTAAATTATATTTGCAAAAATCAATACCAAGCCCTTTGGCCAACAAGAGTATCGAACGGAAATCCTTTTTCAATAAGATCAAAGGAACAGAATCAGAAGGAGCGGAGATGAGTTTTGTCGAACACCTCGAAGTGCTCCGTTGGCATCTGGTGCGGTCGGCCATTGTATTGGTGGTCGTTGCCATAGGTGTATTCATATTTGTAGATTGGGTTTTTGATGAAATTATTTTTGCTCCCGCCCGGAAAGAATTTGTTACTTATAAAGCCCTGTGTGATTTTGGCCATTGGCTGCACATTGGTGATGCGTTATGCATGCCCCCGGTCAATATAGAATTGCAAGGAAATACTGTAAGCGGCCCGTTCATGTCGGCCATCAATATTTCCTTCATGGGTGCACTCATCATCGCTTTCCCTTACCTCCTTTGGGAGCTGTGGCGCTTTGTGAAGCCCGCCCTTTCTAAAAAGGAAATACGTTACGCACAGGGCAGTTTCTGGTGGGTTTCATTTTGCTTTTTTCTCGGCGCTGCCTTTGGATATTTCCTGTTAGCTCCTTTCACTTTCAACTTCCTTGCTAATTTCCAATTGGGCACTATGGGAGTATATCGCTACCTGCCTACTCTCGATGATTATATCGACACACTCACTTCCCTAATACTAGGGTGTGGAATAGCATTTGAGATGCCGGTGATCGTTTATGTGCTCAGTAAACTTGGGATCATCACACCAAAGTTTCTAAAGACTTACAGGAAATACGCATACGTAGTCATACTTGTAGTGGCTGCGGTGATCACACCTTCTCCTGACTGGACCAGTCAAACCATTGTAGCGGTTCCACTCATTTTGCTTTATGAGATCAGCATTTTGCTTAGCAAAAGAGTAGATAAGGAAAGAGCCAGGGAAGAGGCACAATGGGAATAAAGAATCACCAATTATTTAGCTCCACATACCTGTGTAAAAATTGGGTTAATTAACCTCACATCAACGCAAATAATTTTGTACCGGGTTCCGTTATCAATAAATTGCGATCAACTTCAATCCTGTACTCCGATATGAAAATCGTTATTTCATACCTGTTTCTGTTGCTCCTTTTCCCTGGTTATCACATAAAAGGGCATGGAGATACTACAACATCACCTGCAAGTAATGTCAGGATACCAAAGGCTGAATCCCCTTATCGTATCGTCATTTCAAAAAAGACTTACGAATTGAAAGTATATGATGACCAGGGTTGGTATGCTACCTATCCATGCGTATTTGGGAGCAATGATCTGAGCGACAAATACATGGAAGGCGATAAGCGTACACCGGAAGGAGAATTCAAGGTGATCCTTAAAAAAAACACTGGCAAGTGGGCCTATGAATTGCTGCTCGATTACCCAAACCAGGAGAGCGTCTCAAAATTTAAAACAAGGAAGGCACGGGGAATTGTACCACGCAATGCACGAATCGGAGGAGGTATTGCCATCCATGCTACAAGGCCACAGGAGGAATGGACCGTAGATTACTATCAGAACTGGACAGATGGATGTATTTCATTAAAATATTCGGAAGCAAAAGATCTGTACAGTTATATTCCTGTCGGCACACCTGTTACTATTGTTCCTTAGCAGAAATTCCCATTCTGTTTCCATTTACTCTTGAGATAATTTATGGGAGTGATTATCGTAAATATCGATACAGGAATCTGCTCCACATTTTTCACATCATTACACATTCAAGAGATTGCAAAAAAAAATCCCACAATTTGCATTATGGGATTTTGAATCTTTTTAAGGGGTATGAAGATTAATAATCTTTGTTATATCCACCGCCGCCGTAGCCACCGGATTTCTTATATCCGCCGCCACCGCCGCGATTGCCACCGTAACCACCGCCACGGTTACCACCGCCGCCGCCATAAGATTTCTTGAAACCACTTCCTTCAGGACGTGGCTGGCTTTCGTTTACGATGATCTTGCGACCACCTACTTCAGTTTCATTGAGAGCAGCAATAGCAGCACGAGCCGCTTCATCATCTGCCATTTCAACAAAACCAAAGCCTTTGCTACGGCCAGTGTTTTTTTCTCTTAAAATCTTAGCGCTGGAAATTGTTCCGTAAGGGCTAAAAAGATTGTTCAAATCATCGTCAGTCATTGACCAACTAAGATTACCAACGTAAATGTTCATTGCGAAAAAATACTTTAAATAAAAAAAATTGTTTCATTAATGAAATTAGAAGCAACAATGAACTGTAGTAACCTTATGATATCTGACAGCCAAAAGAAGAACAGACTAAACCCATTAATTCAAGGTAAAGGTAAAGGATTCTCCCAAACACAAACAAAATTCTATAAAAATTTTTCCTAAATCATCCATTTTTGCCACGCCAATAGTCGTTTGCAGCGGCTATTGTCTGAAAATTGATGGCAATGACCTGTGACGCGGCCGTAAGGGCATCGGGATCGTTGGCATACTGGGGCCTGAGTTTATGCAATACTTCAGTATCGGGTTGGGTGTATTTTACCCCCCTGCGGGAAAGAGTAATAGCTAATTCGAAGCCCTGCTGGGGTGTTTCGGTAATTAGCGAGGTTAACCAAGTGTCCATATCTTTTATATTTAGTTGATTACTAACTGTAGTAGCTACAAATTTATATGATTTACCAAAAAGCTCCACAGGCTAAATTTTCAGGTAGTTCAGTGCAATTTTTCAGCAATAGCCATAGCTGCAACATATCCACTCGTCCATGCGTGCTGAAAGTTAAATCCTCCGGTAATACCATCTACATCCATTATTTCTCCGGCAAAAAATAACCCAGGCACTATCCTGCTCTCCATCGTGGCAGGTGAGATTTCATTGAGTAGGATACCGCCGGCTGTCACAAATTCCTCCTTAAAAGTGGTTTTGCCTTTTACCAAAAACTCCTGGGTACACAGGTTCCTCGCCAGTTGATTTTGTTGTTTTGCCGGCAGGTCTGCCCAATTCCATCCCGGGTTGATTTCACATGCATTCAGATGATATTCCCATAATCTCGCCGGTAGTCCAAAAGGATTTCTATTACCTATATCTCTCTTGTTATGCAACTGCCTGATTCTCTTTAATTGTTCCAGCAATGCACTTTCGTTGGTATCGCCCGTCCAATTGATTTGAATAGTAAAATTGTATCCTATTTCTGCAAGTTCTCTTGCAGCATAAGCAGATAGTTTTAGTATTGCAGGACCGCTAAATCCCCAATGTGTGATCAGCAATGGCCCTGTTTGAATAAAATTCGTACCCTTGATCTTAACCCTGGCTTGCTCAACGGAAATTCCCATCAGTGGTTCCAGGTTTCCATCCGGAACATTGAAGGTAAAAAGAGAAGGAACCGGAGGCAATACCCGGTGGCCCAATGCCTGTATCCACTGATACTGTTGTAATTTCGGAAAACCACCACAGGCAATGCAAACGTAATCTGAATTTAGAAAACTCCCATCTGCCAGGTGCACTCTGAAACCTGTCTGGGTTTCACTTTTCAATATTGAAATATTGATCACATCGCACTTCAACTTCACCTCTACATGATATCTATCCGCTTCATTAAGCAGGCAGTTGATAATTGTTTCAGACGAATCCGTAACCGGGAACATACGTCCGTCCGGTTCTGTTTTCAGAGCAACATTCCTGTGAGCAAACCATTGGATGGTATCGCTCGTGAAGAATTGGTGAAAAGACTGTTTTAAGAAATTCTGACCACGGGGATAGCTGCGCACCATTTCCACAATACTGGAACATGCATGGGTAACATTGCATCTGCCACCACCACTGACGCGTACTTTGGTTAATAACTTTCCTGATTTTTCAAGAATGGTTACACGAAGAGAAGGATTAGCAGCAACGGCATTGACTGCACAAAAAAATCCTGCAGCGCCACCACCAATGACAATTAAATGTTTGGACACAATGATTATTTTCTGTCTTTGAAAGCCAATAAGTAAAATAAAAAACTTTGTTTTACTCAGACAAAATCATACCACCAACTCTGCTCACGATAATCTTCTATTGGAGTTACCGTATTCCCGGTATGAAAGGAACTGATTAAAATTGAAATATCTGTTTGAATCATCCTGACGCAATTGTCAACCAAATCTTTTCTGAATCCTTTACCTCCCATTTCCAGGACATAATTTACTGCAATGACTCGCGAGAACACTTTACCAAGGTCAATCATCCTACGCTGGCTTTGTCCGGCTATCAATTCAAAATCAAGTTGCTTTACGAAATAAGAACAGACGGTACTTGTCAGATCGAATTCTTTCAGGAATCGATAAATATTCATTTCCTTTTTCCGCTTCATCAGCTTTACCACCATCTCAGCTATCTGGGTATACAGCATTTCATTAGAGCCTTCAAAAATCTGAAACGCCCTGCTGTCCATTATTCCACGACCTCCTACATTGCTGATCCGGTATCCATTTGCACCCGACAGTTGTGTAAATGTTTGTGAAGACTCCTGCATCAGGTCAGTTACAAATGCTTTCATAGAATTAGCTTCTATCCCTTCTGATGAAAGTTCATTTTCAATACCACTCACCTGGCTGCTCCGGAAACACATGGCAGAGACAATGGTAAATGCACTTTGAATTTGAGAAATCTGGTATTGAACCTGATCCAATTCAATCAGTTTTTTTCCGCCCACAACTCTATTGTTACAATGCCTGAGTGATTCATCGAGCATCCTGTGTATGAATCCCATCGCCATTCCCGGGAATTGAAGCCTGCTCCGATGAAGGATATCCAGCATCATTTTCAGACCTGATGTTTGAGGTATCAGCTTTTGTTGCTCAGGAATTAATAAATCCAGTTTATTTCTTCCATAGGGAATCAATTCGAGTCCCAGGTTATTGTAAAATTGTTCTACGATTATTTTTTGCTTCTCTCTGGACACATCACAGATAAAGAAATCAATATCGCGGTTCAGGTCTCCATTTGCGCCCTTCTCTCGTGAGGTAATTAGCCAATAGTTTGCCATTCCTGTTAACCCCTGCCAATGCTTGATTCCATTCACCTTGTAGGAATCTCCCACACGTTCGTTCCAGGTTTGCATGTTCAACGCATCGCTGCCAAAGTCAGGTTCGGTGATCATCAGGCCTCCCATATTTTGATTTTCCAGAAAATTCCTGAAGATGTCCTCTTTCACAGATTCATTGGCATACTTCGATACAGGCTCTAAGAACAAGGCTATATTGATTCCAAACATCAGTGACAATGCAATAGACTCATAAGATGCCGTTGCTAAGACTCCAAGGCAGTCCTTCACTTTGACTCCCCGTCCTCCATAATTTTCAGGGATGGCAACAGACAGCGGCCTGGATTTCATTATTGCATGCAACTCTTCGGAAGATAAACTTCTTTCGATTGAAAACTCATCGCCACCAAACTTTCGATCAAAGACTTCCTTTAAGACCTTTTCATAGTCTGACAAGTAATTTGCAAATTCCTCTTTCATATACCTGATTTTTAAAAATTCTTCTTCAGAGTCCTATTAATCAATATCAGAGGAATCGTAAACAATATTAAAATCCTTATTTCGTATCCTGGAAATAGTAATTAATGAGAAGTACCAAAATTATTCTATTTCTGCTTCCATATTGTGATTATTTATTGAGCATAATTACGAACATTTCTAAATAAGAAATATCATTACGGTTGACCTCACCAGAATTTCGTTTAGCAGATTAAGGTGATGCCTTTGCAAAATAATCACGTTATCGCCATTATAATAAATTTTGGGAAATCGTATTAAAGAGCCACAGGATTACTTGCATTAATAGCTGTAACCCCTTTGGTATAATCGAACATTGTTGGTGATGATTTTCCTGTTTTCTTTCGCTTTTTCATCTTGTTGATCCAGATCATAGTACCTGTTACCGGAAGCGTGGTGGCAATCAGGCATGCCAGAAAATAAAGCAACTTCGTAAATCCCCCATACACATTGCCGACGTGGATGGCTTTAATTGAACCTGCAATCCTTTCGTTGACTGGTCTTTCTTTAAAAATATCCTTCTTTACAATCGCCCCACTATACTTATCAATAGTCAGCCTGTCGGATGCAGCCGGAGCAAAGAAACCTAATTTTGTTTTGCTGATGCTTGCTGTGGCAGTACTATCTTCTGGCAGAGAAATATTGTAGATGCCTTTGTATGGAAGTACCTCATCAGCAGATTTGATGTAACCCGCGATAGACAAAGTAGGAGTAGTAGGATTTAAGAGGGGTACTTCAGACTTCTTTTCTTTCTTATCCCCTGATCTTTCTTTGTAAGTACCCAACGTCTTCTGCATTCCTGTGCGGTACCATTCAAATGACCATTGAGGTCCGGTCAATCCCATCAACAACAAAAAGATGATTGAATAAAATGCCAATGAATTGTGCAGGTCGTGATTGATTCGTTTCCAACCTGCATTCCATTTAACTTTCAGCCCCTGTCTCCAATGTTTCAACTTTTTGGGAAACCAGATAACCGTTCCCGTTATACAACCCAGTGTAAACAAAATGGTGGCCCATCCTGTGATCTTGCTACCCAATTCCCTGTTGGAAATACTATTGAACATAGGCTGCTCAATCTTATCGAGTAGCAACCATCTGTGCAGGCTGAACATTTTGCCCATAAACTCTTTCATCCCATTTTTCTCATCTGTATTGCCCAATATCTCTCCTGTGTATGGGTTCACCATATAACCTACGCCACCACGGCTTTTCACACCCTCCTTCTTAACATTGAACTGATATGGCCGATCTGCTTCTTCTGATATCCGAACACTTACCACTGTGCCTCCGGATGCTAATGCTACTTTTGACAACAGCGAATCCGCAGGAATCTGTGCGGTATTTGAAGGCACATCCACTTTGTACAAATGCGGAGATGACCACTCTACCAACTCTGTATTATAAACATAGGCAGTGCCACTAAAGCAAACGACAATGATGATCAGTCCACTTGCCAATCCCAGCCAAAGATGAATATCATTGAAGAGCTTTCTTATTCTTTGCCAGTTTGATTTCGTTACTCTTTTTGCTGCCATCAGGAAATTTTAGTGCAGCAAAAAAATGATAATTCCAAATCATGGATTTACATAATCGGGAAAAAATCATGCGACAAAAGTGAAAGTGTATAGTGGATACCGGCAAGATTTTGAAAAGGAAGTTTCTGCCTCTATGATAAATCCGGATGAACCAAAGCTATTAAACAAAAAAGTATTGTTATTTGGTTTTGGGTTGAAACAATTTCATCGATACTCCCGCAAAAAACATTCTTCCCGGAGCCGCATTATAATACCTTCCGCCAAAGGCATTAATATCATTCCCCAAACTATAAATAGTATTGGTGAGATTGCTGGCACCGGCAAATACGCTCACTTCATTGGATCCTACTTTCCGGAAAGTATATCCTAACCGAAGATTCAGTGTAATGTATGGGTCAGCAAAATCAACATTCGCATCATTCAGAGCTACTCTTCCAAAATACATTGATGAAATGTCCAGTGAAAGTCCGTTTCTGCAAGCAATTTCAGCATTGGCCGACAATTTTATCGGCTCAGTTCCCGGCAGTTTATTCCCGGAGTAATCTTTGTCCAGGGGTTTGTAATCCTTAAACCGGAAATCATGAATTGTAGCGGAAAAGGAAAGATATATCTGACTGAAAACCTTACCAGGCTTAGCCAGTGCCAAATACCTCGCAAGTACTTCCAATCCATTTTGAGTAGTGCTGCCGGCATTAATAAAATAGTCACCTCCCGTAGAATCTCTTTTCTGAATAATAGATTCTTTCATACTGAAATGAAAAATACTTACATCCACAAAGAGCCTGTTTGCAAGTGCCTGCATACGCCATCCTAATTCATAGTTAGTACCTCTTTCTGCCTGCAGATGTGTATCAAACACATCCGTAGAAGGGAGGAGTTCTGAAGTGGAAGGAGGAGAAAATCCGCGTGATACAGCCGCATAAAGCATGGATGTTTTCCGGATTGTTTTGCTGAGTGCAATCCTGGGCATCCACAAACCATTAAAATTCCTGTGATGACTGTAAGGAGTTCCTGAAAATCGTTGAAAATCTACTGACATGAAATTCAAACTGCTTCCCGCTGTCAATGACCATTCTTCTCCAAGACTCAATTTTCCCTGTCCGTAAACAAATGCCTGCTTGCTTTTTACTTCATCATCTGTTTGTAAACTACCGGTTATGCCACTATTATTCTTATATACGCGCTGTCCATTCCATCCGGATTGAAATTCACCTCCCAAATCGACAGCAAAATGAATGGCTCTGGATTTGTTTCCATAATGAAAATTTACTCTTGCCCCTCCATGAGGTTCTGAAGTACGTGAGTAATTACGAAAGTTTGGGTTCCTGTTCTGACCATAAGCCCCGTACACAATGACTTCATTATTCCATCTTTCAGATATTTTTTGTTGAAAATGAAACCCCGCCAGCAAATAATTTACATAAAAAGCCGCCTGTGCCTCATCAGCAGATGGGTTACTTCCCGCATGAGGCCTTGCATCCATCGGATTCTTCTTAAACTCTGGAAGCGTCAGCGCTCCGGGAGTCTGATAGTACAGTTCACCATATAAAAAATGAGCATCAAGACTCCATTTGTCCGATGCTTTCAATGTACCATTCAATGCCAAAACATTTCTATGCATTGCTGTATGATCACGGTAGCCATCACTACTCTGCCTGCTGAATTTAATATTCATGCCACCATTCTCACCAACTCTGTTACCAGATACCAACAAGTTTTGTGAATTCTTACTGCCATAAATTCCCGAAATCTGAATACCACTTTGGGAAGGCACATCCCGAATTAACAATACACCGCCTGTACCTGTACCATATAAACTACCCGAAGGGCCTTTAATAACTTCTATGCTGCTGGCATCATAAGGACTTAATATTTGCAAATAAGTATTGCCACCCGGATCGGTAATAGGAATACCCTGGTAATAGACTTTTACATTTCGAACTCCAAATGGTGCACGCTGTGAACTACCTCTGATATTGATCCTGTAGCTTCCGGGAGAACGCTCTTCCATATTGACACCTGGCAACGTTGTCAACGCATTGACTAGTGAAATTTCATTACCGGATCGTAACTCTCTCTTTCCTATCACCTGTACAGGTGCTGCTACACTCATCAACCTGGCATTGTGATCATAGGCATTTACAATCACTGTTTCAAGTGTATCTGCAACATTTTGTTGCTGTCCAAAAGATGGTATGAAAAGAAATAATAGAAAACTCGGCAATAGGCTCCTCACAGTAAGAATTGGATTCATGGTAATTTTCTTTGGTGCTTAAGGTTCCAATGCAAGTTATGACACTTATAACGAAAAATACCCCGAAAATGTTTGGCGAAACTGTGTCTTTCAATTACAGGAACAAAGTGTAATGAACTTTAGTAGCTAAATCTGTTAATTGAAGGATTGGTAAAACAATTGCCCATTACTGCATTTGATTTCCTGAAGATGAACAATAGACGATCTGAAAACATTCAATCATTTTTGCCGCGCTTCAAACTGCATTGCTTCTCAATAGGAATCATGATATTAAAGTGGTAAAAGGAATAAATGGAATTCTCGATTTGAATGAAAATTGTGATGATATCAAAACAAAAAACCCTCTGAGGACAACCTGAAAGGGTATAATAGAGATGGCACAGACCGGATTTCATTCGCCACGGCGAACTCCCACATTTTTGTGTGCTGATTACTTATGCCCAATTCTGCTCTCTTACCTAAATGATGGTGAATCCCCAACAGAACCTGAAGGATTGAAAACAAAAAAGAGGCTGTCTCAAAAGAGTTAATCCCTTTTTTTCACTCCTGGGGTAACCCCCG
>CAZGNJ010000067.1:0-18321 GCA_964526985.1 uncultured Ginsengibacter sp.
CCATCGCCAATGCTTTACCGTATAGCCAATGCTTGATGAAAGAGAACGAATATTAATACTAAGATTCTATAAAGACGAAAACTAACTTTGCAATGAATAAATTTTTAATTTTTATTGGCGGTATGATTGCAGGAGCTTTACTCTTGTATGCAATCGGGTTTAGGTCAGAAAGTTCTGCAAAAGAAGATTTGAGTCAGGAACTGATTAAAACATTATCACAAAACTTACAAGACATAAATAAAGAGCCCGAAGTTCAATACGTAGAAGTAAAAGGCAAGAAAGGTAATGTTACATTACATACAGGTATGCCAAAGGATTCGGTTAAGCTACTGATTGGCAAACCCGATGAAGTTAATTTAGATGAAATAGGGAATATTCATTTGGAAAAGTGGGGTTACAAAATAACTAATAAACATGGTGTTCCCAAAGAATTTCAACTGCCCGATTTATCTATAGACTTTAAGGATGGAAAATTAACTGGGGTGCAACAAGAATAATTATCATCAACCGCAGTCTGCTGAAGCAAAAGAATACCAACTTCCTAACCTCTACAGGCGATTGTTATTGCTTAATTGCAAAAATCAGAACCGGAATTATGGAAATATTGCTTTTACTACTTTTTACCATCGCAATTTTTGTTTTAAAGCAGTTTGTTTTTGAACACAGACGTAAACAAAGACGCGACTATTACCGCAATGACTATTTAAAATCGGATGCATGGAAACGTAAGCGGTATGTTGTTCTGAAACGAGACAATTGGTGTTGTGTATATTGCGGTGGCCGGGCAACGCAAGTACATCATACGAGATATGCGAAATACAATATCGGGAAAGAACCAATTGAATGGCTTGCTTCAGTATGCAAATCGTGCCATGACAAACAACATAATATTTCAAGTTGAGATTGCCGAACGCACAACATTGGCAGCAACGCTATATTAGTACCTCGTCATAAAATCAATGGATCCAAAACTTTCATCATGAAAAGATACTTCCTATTTATCATTCTCTTGTTACAGAGCCTAAATGTAAAACCACAGATAAAAGAAAATTTAATTTCTAAAGACTCGCTTGATAAAATATTCACTAATGTAATTGATAAAAATGGCCCACCTGCCGGTATCTTAATATTAGGAAAGGGCAAAAAGGTGTTGTATAAGGCAGGCTTTGGACTCGCAGATATTGAGAATAATAGAAATGCAGACAGCAAAACGCAATTCAACATTGCTTCCATCAGCAAATCCTTCACGGCGTTAGCCATCATGCAGCTTGTTGAAAAAGGGAAACTCTCTGTGCAGGATCCGGTTGGAAAGTTTTTTCCTGGTTTTCCAAAAGGAGATAAAATTACGATTCATCAGTTGCTGACACACACCTCGGGAATATCTGATTCAGCCAACATTTCGCATTGGTTAGAAAAAGCAGGACTAATAGAATTGCCTGATTCGTCAAAAGAAGAAAATAATTATAGAGATTTCCTTCTTACTTCTGCAGAAGGATTTCTAAATACGGATGGCATACTTCAATTACTGAAAACCCGGCCCGTATTTAGTTTTGAGCCCGGCACAGAAAGTAAATGGAAATACAGCAACAGAGGTTACAATGTATTGGCAAAAATTATAGAGAAGGTTAGCGGTCAGCATTTTGAAAATTATATGAGGGAAAATATTTTTCTTCCCTTAGGTATGAAAAATACATTCGTTCATACAGGCGTAAATCAGGATGATTTAGGCATTACTAATTTTGCAGCATGTTATATTCCGTCTGATACAGGGTGGCGAAAAATATATAACCTGGTACCGGGGGGTGCCGGCGACGGAAATGTCTATACTACCTTAGACGACTGGCTTAACTTTGAACAGTGCCTGATCGGTAATATGCCTCACGTAATAAGTAAAAATTCTTTGAATGAGATTTTTACTAAACAAGTAAAGTCCCTGTATCCCACGCCGGATTCTTATTATGGATATGGGTGGTTTATTATTGAAAACGAGGCTGACGGTAAAGTTATCCAGCATACCGGGGGCAACATTAGCATTAGTTGTATTAGAAACGATATGCAAAAGGAAAATTTAACGATAATCATTTTTTCTACCACAACGCCATATACGTCAATAATACAAAACTTTTGGCAGTATCTTTTTAGAAACAAACTTGTCTATAATTAAAAAATTCATGCTGCTGCCAACATATTTGCAAAAGCTTGGCTGAAGGAAGTAATTGAGCAATAGTATTACAATCAACTATTGTGCATATTCTCGGCTGACGGTTTTCAAATGCCGTGCCTTCGCAAGTATGTAAGCCGTAAGCAGCAATCATATTGACGACTTTTCTATTTAGCACTTCTTCACACTTCAAGAATCAACTAAGTTCACCCGAACGAACAATCTCTTATTAATTGATATGATCAAATCTTAACGAGTTTTAGGAATAAACACCCTGTTCACTTTTACATACCTGGGAATGAAATAAGAATTCATTCCTGAAATGATCACTCCCCTGCTGGTGGACGCATGAATGAACTCCACATTTCCTTTATCATTTTCAGTGATGATGCCCATGTGTCCGACTATCCCACTTTTCGCATCGCTTCCGGTAAACAAAATCAAATCGCCGGGCTTGCAGTACTCTATCGGAATATTGACACCCGCATTGGTAAACTGAAAAGAAATCCGTGGAACTGAAATACCAAAATGATTGAAAACATAATTGATAAACCCGGAGCAATCGAATCCTTTTTTCTTATCAGTACCACCGTACCTATAAGGAACACCTAATTGTAATTTGGCAAAAGCCACAATGTCTGTTGCGATGGTCTTCTTCGTGTTGATTTCCACCTCGGGAACATCCTTTTTGATAACTACTGTACTCGTAATCGGTTGTGCAGGTTCATTATTCTTCGCATCCCTGGTGACAACTGATGTTGATTTTTTAGATACACTGCAACTGAAAAGAATCAGTGTGAGACAACATGAGATGAGAAGGGAGTGTTTCATTGAATGTCCGGGTTAGATCAGCTACCCGCAATATTAGCAAAATTTATTTTTTTTAGCAAAGACAATGGATGTGGATGATGTGGAGCAGTGAGAAGGAATCATCAATTTACAAAGTGGTGCTCAAATAAAATATCGTTACCAATTTATCTTCTCCCCTCCTTTCGTACCGGTTATACAATTAATTTCTTCAATTTATTAATAACCTTTCCAATAGTAAGTCCTTTTTAATATCAACCTCTAACGATTCAGCCATGAGTTTTATACTTTACCTTAGAACCATGAATAAAACCTGGCGGGACGAAAACCATGTGAAGATTTTGGAAACCTGTTATCTCACACACGATGTAAAAAGAATCAGGGTGACCAAACCTGAAGGATATCAGTTCACTCCCGGAGAAGCGACAGATATGGTGATTAATGAACCCGGATGGTTAGGTAACCGGCATGCCTTCACCTTCACGGGTTTGAATGAATGGAATTTCCTGGAATTTACAATCAAGATATATCAGTCACATAAGGGATTCACAAATCAATTAGACCAACTTAAAGCAGGTGATGAACTCATCATTCATGATTCCTTTGGAGCATTCCATTATCGCAGCGAAGGAACGTTCATCGCCGGAGGTGCAGGTGTTACACCTTTCATCGCTATCCTGCGGCAACTTGAAAAGGAAAACCGAATTCAAAATAACCGGTTGATTTTTTCCAACAAGACAAGCAAAGACATCATCCTGAAAGAAGAATTTGAAAAAATGCTGGGAACTCATTTTATCAATACACTTACAAGGGAAAAGACAAATCTGTACGACAATCGAAAAATTGATAAAAGCTATCTGCAGCAAAACATAAAAGACTACTCTCAGTATTTTTATATCTGTGGAAGTAGAAAAATGATGACTGACATTCGCACAGACTTAATATCATTGGGAGCTACAGAAGATAAAGTGATAATTGAGATGGATTTCAATCAGCAGGTTTTGGAATAAAAAGGAATAGTAGTTGAAACATCAACATTGCGGTAGCCCCCTCTATACACAGACAGAAGGCTGAAGAAAAAAATTCGGCAACAATAATAATTATCTAACCTTACTTCCTTATGATCACCTTATTAAAATTATGAGCAGCAGTGGTGTTTTTAATATAGATCAACCCATCATATTTATTCAACTTCGTTTTTTCCATTGCCGGCCAGATTTTGGAAAGCATGGAACCCACCGAATGCATCTCATAACTCTTCGAAAAATTTTTCACTTTATCACTTCCTGTGCTTCTGAAATCGATATAAAACATGTCCTTACCCGTTTTGTCCAGGTACCAGGCCAGTGCATTATGAGAAGGCGGTCCCACACTCATTATATCTAAGTTGGAAGATTGGTTATTGATATCTGCATTCCTGGTTTGAAATGAACCCTGATAAAATTCAAAACCCATTGCATAATAATGATTCTTCAGCATTGTGCTGAGGTGTCCGCCTAACATTCCCGGAGTTTTGGCGATATGCCCGTTGTGCGCCCATACCACTACTTTTGCTTCGGGTTTTTCCCTGCCCAATAAATAAAATATATTCTCAGCCATATAATAATCTCTCACTGCATTTCCCAGCAACGGTGAACGATAGGACGCAGCTTCTTCGGTAATCAGTTTTATATTTTCCAAATTGGATGCATACCGTTTCTCGTCAGTCAGGAATTTATAACGGCCCTCATTCAACATCATATCTGTCAATAACTCTGCCGATTGTTTATACAAAGCATCATAAATCCCGGCACTTTCTGAAAAGGTATTCATACTTTGAATTAAAACTCTTATGGAGTCATATTGGGATTCCATCTTTGCAAGCAACGATAACTTTTGGGCATTTACTATGGCATAAAACTCCTGAAGTGAATGAATGCCCCAATTATTTACCTGAAGGTCATACCCGGTAAACTTCAATTTCTTTTCAGCGGGAACAGAATGGTTATACTCTCTCATCCATTCTATCATGTTTCTCACTTCATCCACCCGCCACACAGTAAATCCATGGATAGCTGTTGCGGTATCTAAATTACCTTTCCCATAAAGAACATAGTCGTTAATATATCGGCAGCGCGACATGCTCGCTTCAATGTAAAATGAGGTGTAACCCATTTCCTTTACAAGGAATTCAAGCAACCGGTGTTTCGTCCTGAAAAATTCACTGGTACCATGTGTGGCTTCTCCCAGTCCTATCACCCTTACATCTTTCAATTTTTCTTTCAAAGGTTGGAGATCATCAAATCCATTACCGGCATCCACATATTTTATCGGTTGTGCATTGGTGTTAATCCAGTTGACAAAATCAGCCTCATCTGTCTTTTCCTGGTTATATTTCCGTTCATATTCCTGATGAGTATAGAAAGTAATTTCAGTAATGGAGTAATTTCCCTGATTCTCTTCTGCCAACTGACCTCTGAGTGAATCCGGAAGGCCGGAAATATTCAACAATGGATAAATCTGCAACCTGTAATTTCCTGTCTGTACAGCCTGAATTGAAATCCTGAACTCGAGGCTTTCACCACCTAATGGCATCTCAAAAGACTTTATTCTTTTGCCGGTGCTGTTCAGCAAATCCACTGCAGGCATTACCTCTTTGGACTTCAGCAGGCACTCCAGATATTCTCCCTTCTTAAGATAAAATTGATAAAAGTGCTTTTCGCCTTTTAATATTCTTGCATTGATATCATGCCCGGTTTGTAAGGTAGTTACTGATTGTGCCTGGGTGTCCACCATTGCCATGCTTAGCAAGAATATGCACAAGAGATATTTCATGATGTTGAGTTTTGGTGCGTATTTGAAGGATCAGGATGAATCAGGACGAATAATTGAGATGGAAAAGTTGATTTGGAAATGGCAACCATTCAGGAGTTTTCGTTCGTATTCAATCCGCTAACAAGATAACATATTTTAAAGAAATATTTTTTGCAGGAAATGTTTTTCTATTTGGCCACAAGTAACTGTTGATAGCTATTGGAGGTTGAAAAAGGTAAAATTCTCTCTGTTCAATTTCATGGATTGTACAAGAGTACCCTGCCTTTCATCCAGGAATTATTTTTGCAACCATTCTTTCAGTTGCTTTACTTCCTGTTGCAATGCCCGGATGAGTTCCTGTTGCTCCTGCACCGCCTTTACCAATGGTACCACGAATGTCTCATAACTCAGACTGTAAGCTTCTTCCGCGCTTTTTACTTTATGAATACCACTGAAAGAGTAGCCGGTTTCCAATGCTGCCTGTTCTACTTCCTGGGCCAGAAATCCGTTCATCCGGATGTGGTTTGCATCATCTGCACCTGCAAAATCCATTGTTCTTTTGTTGCCTGTTACCGCCAGCATATCATCTACCCTTTGGTAATAGCTTACCGGCCGTAGTTTCATAATAAAATCAATTCCTTTTACATCATCTTTGATATCGGATTTCATGCGCGCATCGGAATAAACGCTCCAGGGTTTATAGCCTCCGATATACACCGTGCTGGCATTGCCGATGAGTACCTGGTTGCTTCCCCCATTCGCCCAGCCATGATTACCAATGCTAATGGTATTTTCGTATGCGGTGTAATTTGACCACGTACCCGAATTGCTACCTATGGCAATATTATAATTTCCGGTTTGGTTGTATTGGAGTGCATTATACCCAACAGCAGTATTATAATTTCCGGTAGTGTTGGAATGAAGTGAATAAAAACCATTGGCTGTATTATTACTTCCTGTTGTGTTAGAAAATAGTGACCATACACCATTAGCTGAATTGTCCCACCCATCTATGTTGGAATAAAGAGACTGATAACCACTGGTGGTATTTCGTTCTCCACTGGTATTGGAATAAAGCGACCAGGCACCATTAGCCGTATTATCAGTCCCCACTGTGTTGGAATATAGTGACCATGCACCATTAGCTGTATTTTGAAACCCAGATTCGTTGTAATAAAGCGACTGATAACCGCTGGCCGTATTTTCAAATCCATCTTCATTGGAATAAAGCGATTGTTTACCCATAGCAGTATTATCTCTCCCCCAAGTGTTGGAATAAAGGGAGGAAGTACCAGTGGCAGTATTATTATAACCTTCGTCGTTGGAATAAAGCGATTGGTTACCTGTGGCTGTATTATCATATCCCCGCCTGTTGGAATAAAGTGATTGGTAACCATTGGCAGTATTGTTATACCCGGTAGTGTTGGCGTATAATGCTTTCGTTCCAATAGCAGAATTCCCCGAGGACTCCCAAGGATCGCTTGCCCCTTGTCCATTATGAAACAAAACGCTGTCGCCAATAGCTACCAGTGAGCTATCGCCGGTGTAGTAATACAATGCGCCGGAGCCAATAGCAATGCTCCCCTGGCCCTTAGGCATGCCGGAACCGGCTCCCTTGCCCCAAAATATATTGCCGTTGTTGCCTACAAATCCTGCCCGATGATTGTTGACTTTAAAAACTAATGGCTTGAGGTCGGTAGTGCCTACAAAATGTACCAGCGAATCGGTACCTGCATTCCCGGTAGTACTCCACCCGGTAAGCGAACCGCTGCCCGCAATGGCTGTCCACGCTGCTCCGGTATAGTAATAAAATCCCGCTGTATAGTCGGTCTGAAATATCAGCAGGCCTGTAGCAGGTGAGGCTATCGCATTGCGTTGCTCCTGGGTCATACGAGGTACAAGTACTCCGCGCGAAATGCTGTTGATGTCTAACTGTGCGGAGACATCAGGGGTGGTAGTGCCGATGCCTACATTTTGGGCATGCAGATTTAATACAAAAATGCAGATAATGATGGTTGTGAATATTTTCATTCCTTATAAAATTTTATATTTCCATAACGATAGATTCAAAAGAGAATACTGTTTTTTTCTAAACTATTTCTTGACATTTAAGAGCTTCTCCAAAGCGGCTACCCTGGATATTAATTCGTCAAGTTGTTTTATCTTTTCTTCCTGATCGTTAATTTTTTTTTGTTGTTCATTATTTTCACTTTTTAAATTTTTAATGATTTCCTGTTGTTCCTGTATCGCTTTTACCAACGGCATAATAAACTGTGAATAGGCCAGGCTGTAATGCCCTTTTTCATTTTGTGGGGCACGAATGCCATCAAAATAGTACCCCATTTCGTTGGCAATTTTTTCAACATCCTGAGCTAAGAAACCGGTGTGCAATTCTTTTTCGGTTTTGAATGCAACTGTGCGACCATTATGGTTAGTGAGTATCCCCGTTTTTGCAAATTCTTCTAACTTCTGCTCGTCGAAATAATACGTAACCGGCTGCAGTTTCATAATAAATGCCAGGCCGGGTACATTGGGTTGCACCTGGTATTTAAACCGGGCATCGGATGGAAAAGAATAAGCTACCTGCCCTTCAATAACGGTTACGTTGGTATTTCCAATACGTACCTTATTGTTGGCAGTTACTATGGCTCCATATCCAATGGCGGTTGCATTAGTTAGATTGCCTGACGAAACATCTGCACCATAACCTACTGCTGTGTTGTAATTCCCGGTGGTGTTGGAAAAAAGCGAGGAACTACCATTGGCGGTATTTTGGTCCCCAGTGGTGTTGGAATAAAGTGAGAAACTACCATTAGCGGTATTTTGGTCCCCGCTGGTGTTGGAAAAAAGTGATTGGAAACCATTGGCGGTATTTTGTACCCCGGTGGTGTTGGAATAAAGTGATCTGTAACCATTGGCGGTATTGTGCTCCCCGATGGTATTGGAATAAAGTGATTGGTAACCATTGGCGGTATTGTTATACCCGGTGGTGTTGGAATAAAGTGATTGGTAACCATTGGCGGTATTGCGCACCCCGCTGGTGTTGTAAAGAAGCGAGTAAACACCATTGGCAGTATTGTTATACCCGGTGGTGTTTGCGTATAATGCTTTCGTTCCAATAGCAGAATTCCCCGAGGACTCCCACGGATTGCTTGACCCTTGTCCATTATGAAACAAAACGCTGTCGCCAATAGCTACCAGCGAGCTATCGCCAGTGTAGTAATACAATGCGCCGGAGCCAATAGCAATGCTCCCCTGGCTGTTTGGCATGCCGGAACCGGCTCCCTTGCCCCAAAATATATTGCCGTTGTTGCCTACAAATCCTGCCCGCTGATTGTTGATCCTGAAAACCAGCGGCTTAAGATCGGTGGTACCCACAAAATTTACCAGGGAGTCTGTACCACTGTTGCCGGTGGTGCTCCACCCCGTAAGCAAGCCACCACCTGAGATGGCTGTCCACGCAGTACCAGAATAGTAATAAAACCCCGGCGTATTGTCTGTCTGAAAAATCAGCAGGCCTGTAGCCGGTAAAGTGATAGCATCGCGCTGCGTCATCCTCATGCGGGGTACCAATACACCCCGCGAGTTGCTGGTAATATCTAATTGTGCGGAGGCATCGGGAAAAGTTGTACCGATACCTACATTCTGTGCCTGCAATAGTAATGGGCTGAAACAAACTAACTGCAAGAAAAGAAAAGTCAATACTTTCATGATTATAGGTTTTAAAGTAACTGTTAGAAAAGTTATATTTCCTGTGGTAGTGGCAGCAGCAGTTTTGGAAGGGAGCGGATTTTCGAGATAAATAACTATCGAATAAAAAAGCCCGAAAGGCGCCTCTCATTATTGGTTAAATAAAGATAAATAAAAACTCAAATGTGTCAATATTTGGTATCCGGCCGGTGAGAAAGCAACAGGTTGCGAATTAGACTGAAGGATGCCAGCACCTGCATACATACGAAAGTTATCGGAATCGGAACTTGCCAAATTTGTTCAAAAGAATGTCTTTGGTCATATAAAAGTTGACATCTGAAGTTCACATTATTGATTTTCCTCTTAATACAAAATCCGTAAATTTCTTTGAAATATTGGCATAA
Organism: uncultured Ginsengibacter sp.; assembly: GCA_964526985.1. GTDB lineage: Bacteria > Bacteroidota > Bacteroidia > Chitinophagales > Chitinophagaceae > Ginsengibacter. The sequence continues at coordinate 9,856 of CAZGNJ010000067.1, forward strand.
TACCCTTTAAATAAAATCCTCCATCTGTTGCTTCCCAAAAAGCCTTGGCCTTCCACTCTCAAACACTGCTTTTTTCATTTTACCTTTTTGAAGTACTTTTGCTCCGCTTAAAAGTAAAATAAAAACATCTCATTATGACTTATGACGTAATCGTATTAGGCAGTGGGCCCGGCGGATATCCTGCAGCTATCAGGTCTTCCCAATTAGGTAAGAAAGTGGCGATTGTAGAACGTGAAAGCCTGGGGGGCATTTGCCTCAACTGGGGTTGTATCCCCACGAAGGCCCTGTTAAAGAGCGCTCAGGTAATGGAATATGCGCATCACAGCGCCGATTACGGAATTGAGATCAATGATCCTAAGGCTAACTTCGACGCAATCGTAAAACGCAGCCGCGGCGTGGCTGACAAGATGAATAAAGGTGTTCAGTTTCTCATGAAGAAATACAAAATAGATGTGATCATGGGAACCGGCAAATTGGTTGGCGCTACCAAACTGGAAGTGACTGACAAAGACGGCAAAAAACAAATCTACGAAGCGAAGAATATCATCATCGCTACAGGCGCACGCGCACGTGAATTGCCTTCTATGAAACTGGATGGTAAGAAGATAATAGAATACCGCAAAGCAATGAGCCTGGAGCAGCAGCCCAAATCCATGATTGTAGTTGGAAGCGGCGCTATCGGGACTGAGTTTGCCTATTTCTATAATTCCATCGGAACGAAGGTTACTATTGTAGAATTCCTTCCTAATGTAGTGCCGGTAGAAGATGAAGATATCAGCAAAGAACTCGCAAAGAGTTTTAAGAAGCAGGGCATTGACATCATGGTGAACAGTGAAGTAACCAAAGTTGACACTTCCGGCAACGGAGTAAAAGCCACTGTAAAAACTGCTGATGGTGAAAAAATATTGGAAGCCGATGTTCTCCTGAGCGCGGTAGGTATCGCGGCAAATATTGAAAATATCGGACTGGAGACCGTAGGCGTAAAGACAGACCGCGGTCGCATCATCGTAGATGGCCACCAGCAAACCAATATCAAAGGCCTATATGCAATCGGCGACTGTACTCCACACCAGGCGCTCGCACACAAAGCGGGCAAAGAAGGTATCATCGCTGCCGAGCATCTTGCAGGAAAAAATCCTGAACCAATCGACTATGGCAACATTCCGGGATGTACCTATTGCGTACCGGAAATTTCATCTGTTGGCCTTACAGAAAAAGCAGCTAAAGAAGCTGGCTATGAATTGAAGATCGGTAAGTTCCCGTTTGTAGCCAGTGGTAAAGCTACAGCGGCAGGCGACACTACAGGTTTTGTAAAGATCATCTACGATGCTAAATATGGTGAGTTGTTAGGCTGTCACATGATAGGCTATAATGTTACAGAATGTATTGCCGAAGTAGTGACTGCACGCAAATTAGAAACAACAGCACACGAAATACTGAATGCCGTTCATCCACACCCAACCATCAGCGAAGCTGTGAAAGAAGCAACTGCTGTGGCTTATGGAGAAGCGACGGACATTTAGAGAGTTGAAAGTTGAAAGTTGGATGGTTAGGAGTTTAGGAAATTGGAAGGTTGGGGAGCGTTTCGTTCGCCGCGGCGAATCAAGTTTCGAGTTTCAGGTTTCAGGTTTCAAGTTGATGACTTCAGCATTTACTTTCAATTCCTCATCCTTTCTGGGTAGGGTGAGGAAATTCATAACTGACAATTCATAATTTAACCGCTGTCCCCAAAATTCTATGTCGTTTAGATAATTACGAAAAGAGTTTTGGGCACAACAGGAGGAACCTGCCTGCAGAGGTGAGGTCACAAGGGATTTCTTCTACTACTTCTTCTTCGTGTCTTAGTGCCTTTGTGGCTATGCTTTTTCTGTACTAAACTGCATGGTAATAATTCACAACTCCTTTTCAAAAACAAAATATCCCCACGGAGAAAGTTGTAGTTGATTGTCTTTCGAAAAATCAATTGTTGTTCCTGTAAAAACATTTTTGTATTTGCCGGAAATATTCAATGCCTGGAAGGTTAATAGTTCAGCAGAAAAATTGAGTACAACAAAGACAGCGTTTTCGCCATTTTTTCTCAGGAATGAAAAAACATTTCCGCTACCCTCTTTTGAAATTATGGTAGTCGAAACCGCATCGTCTCCGGCTCTGAGCGCGGCATTCCGTCTGCGTAGTAATAAGAGTGTTTTGTAGAAATCGTGCAATTGAAATTTCCCTGTCCATTCAATCGGATCTTTGTCAAAAAATTTCAATCGCTTGTGGTTGGGCAACTCCTGTCCTGAATAGATCATCGGCAATCCGTTCCATGTAGCGCTCAGCACGGCCAGCATCAACGCTGCATCACCATACTTTTCATACTCCGTTCCATTCCAGCTATTCTCATCATGATTGGAAGTGAAATACACCCTGAATGCCGTTGACGGAAATTCAACTGCTCCACTATAAAGAACTTCCAAAAGGTGATCCAATGAAATTTTCTTTTTGCAAAAATCTTCTGATGAATGCATCCATTTCCAGGTGTAAGTAGCATCAAATGCATGATGATACTCCGGCACCTCGCATTCAGCCAGCATGAAAATCTCTGATTTAATTTTTGTAATGGCTGTTCTCGCCTCTATCCAAAGGTCAAGCGGAACGAGATGTGCCATATCACACCGAAATCCATCTATGTCACATTCCCGGATCCAGAAACACATCGCATCTGACAATGCCTTCCAAACATTTTTATTTTCAAAATTCAACTGCGCCACATCCGTCCATCCATGCGGATGCAATAAACTTCCATCGGAATTGTAAACGTAATAATCCGGATGCGCTACTGTCCAGTGATGATCGTTGCCGGTATGGTTGGCCACAAAGTCAATGATCACCTTGAATCCCAGTCCGTGCGCCTCTTTCACCAATTCTTTAAAATCATCAAGTGTACCAAACTCGGGATTCACCGATGTATAATCTTTGGCCGCATAATAACTGCCAAGTGCCCCCAGCCTGTCTTTGTCACTGATTGGTGTTATCGGCATAAACCATAATATTTCAATTCCCATATCGCGTAACCTAGGCAGGTGTTCCGAAAAAGCTTTCATCGTGCCTTCCGTTGTGTACTGTCTCAGGTTTACTTCGTAGATGTTTGTTTGATAACTCCATTCCTGGTGCGGAAAACTTTGCTGATCTTTATTCATAGAGGCTTAAAATAGTAATAAAATTGGGAATAATATCCCCTTGCGAAAATAACGTACAAATATGATCGCTAATTTTACACCTTTCTGCCATCATGAAAAAGTTTGACGTACCGGTAATATACAGAAGCCCATTGATCAGCGCCATTAAAAACAAGCGCAAAGAATTGGACAAACTGAAAAAAGATTTTTCTCCGAGCCGCCTGGATTTCGGGCCTGTCGAATTCTTTCTTGCACGTCATTTTGGGTTTTGCTATGGTGTTGAGAATGCCATTGAAATTGCATTTAAGACAGTAGAAGAAAATCCTGACAAAAATATTTTCCTGCTCAGCGAAATGATTCACAACCCGCATGTCAATAACGACCTGAGGGATCGGGGCGTAAAGTTTCTGATGGATACCAAAGGAAACCAACTGCTTCCATTCGAAGTATTGAAACGTGGAGATATCGTAGTGATTCCTGCATTTGGTACCACACTCGAAATGGAACAAAAACTCTTAGATGCAGGAGTCGAAATAGAACAATACAACACGACATGTCCCTTCGTAGAAAAAGTATGGAACAGGGCACAGGCCATTTCTAAAAATGAATACACGATCATCATTCATGGCAAACCCAACCATGAAGAAACAAAAGCTACCTTCAGCCATAGTGCGAAACATTCGCCAACGGTGATCGTGAGAGATTTGAAAGAAGCAATGGAGTTAGCGGCATTTATAGAAGGCACTCTTGATCCTGAAAAATTTTATCAGCAATTTAAAGGGCAATATTCTGACGGGTTTAAAGTAGAGCGTGATCTCGCACGTATCGGTGTGGTCAATCAAACGACCATGCTCGCCACCGAGACACAGCACATAGCCGATTTCCTGAAGCATGTGATGATGAAAAAATACCAATTGAACCCGACAAACATTTCCGAACGTTTTGCAGACACAAGAGATACACTGTGCTATGCAACCAATGAAAACCAGGGCGCCGTTTACGAACTGATCCGGCAGGAGGCCGACTTTGCTTTGGTGATCGGCGGGTACAACAGCAGCAACACATCGCACCTCGTAGAATTATGCGAACAAAAATTACCGACTTACTTTATTAATTCAGAAGAAGAAATTATTTCTGCAAAGCACATACATCATTTCAATTATCACGATAAATCACTGCGTGATACATTTTCATTCCTGCCTCAAAAAGACAAAGTAAAAATTTTGCTGACAAGTGGCGCAAGTTGCCCGGATGCATTGGTAGAAGGTGTGATAGAAAAGATCGTTTCGTTTTATCCGGAGGCAAAGACAACAGAAAGGGTGCTTGAAGAATTCAAAACAGCAATAGAAGCCCTGGCTCTGAAAAAGATTGCAACGGGGTAGCAAGGACGTCTGGTTCGTGAGACACAAACCAGGGAGGTTGTTGGGGTGTTGAAGATATACCAGCATTAACGACCGCTACAGGTCGGTGACACCTACCTGTCATTAAACGAAAAATCAGGATGATACACGCACCTCAATTCACGTCCACCTTAAACTCCATCTCCGTATGTTTCTGAAAAAAGTCTATCATTTCAGAATTCAATGTGATGCCTCCTTTTTGCGGAACCAATGAAACGGAATAATTGTGTTCACGCTCATGTATCGTTAGTCGCAGCGAAGCACCACCCGGATTCTTTCGGCAATAACGTTCGATAAAGTCAATGACATCATCGGAAATATCATTGGCCATCATATTCACCTTTACCCCCTTTGTATATGTTTTCATGAGCGATTCCAGCAGGATGATCTCATCCACCTGGAACTGATATTCTGCATTTTCAAATCGCTTTCTGAAACTGCCACTGATATACACCATCGTTCCTTTCTCCAACAGGTGGCTGTACTTCGCGTAGTTTTCGGTGAAGAGTGAAAATTCAAAATTGCCGGTATAATCTTCGACAACAAATCTGCCATAACGTGTTCCTTTCTTTGAAACACGATGCTCCGCAATATTGACAAGACCGGCAAACCGCAACAACTTACTTTCTCCTTTACTGAGTTCTAATGCCGATCTGTAATCATTAATAGACTCTATTGTAGCAAGGTTATAATTCTTTAATTCAAATTTGAAATTGTCCAGTGGATGCCCGCTTAGAAATAAACCCACTACTTCCCTTTCCTTGTCGAGGATTTCAATGAGCGACCAGGGTTCACAATCAGGTATTGGGGGAGGAGTCAACGAAGCGCCGTGCATATCACCAAAAAGTGTCGCTACATTATTATTCATTTCCGCCTGGTATTGCCCGCCAAACCTGATGATCTTTTCAAGGTTGTTCATCGGATCACCAGGCGCTGCATAAAAAAATCTGGCTCTGTGCATTCCTTCAAAGCAATCGAACGTACCTGCGAGTGCAAGGTTTTCCAACGACTTTTTATTGACGGCACGCTGGTTTACCCGCTGTACCAAGTCAAATATTGTCGAAAAGGCTCCATTCTTTTTTCGCTCATCTATGATACCCTGTATAGCGGCCTCACCTACTCCTTTGATGCCACTGAACCCAATCCTGATCTCCCCTTTTTTATTCACAGAAAATCCTTTTTCAGATTCATTGATATCAGGCCCGAGCACTTCCAGGTTCATCGATTTACACTCCTCCATCAGGAATGTGATCTTGTCTATACTGCCTGCATGATTGAGCAATGCGGCCATGTATTCACTCGGATAATGTGCTTTGAGATAGCCGGTTTGATATGCGAGGATCGCATAACAGGTACTGTGCGATTTGTTAAAGGCGTATTGCGCGAATGCTTCCCAGTCGGTCCATATTTTTTCCAAAGTTTTTTCAGGATGGCCATTCTTCATACCTCCTTCTAAAAACTGCTGCTTCATTTTGTCCAGTACATCCCGCTTCTTCTTTCCCATCGCCTTGCGCAGGTCATCGGCCATCGCCTTGTCGAACCCTGCAATCTTCTGGCTGAGCAACATCACCTGTTCCTGGTAAACGGTAATTCCATAAGTGTCTTTTAAAAATTCTTCCATCTCCGGCAGGTCATACACGATGGGTTGCCTTACATGTTTTCGTTCAATATAATCCGGTATGTAGGCAATAGGCCCGGGCCGGTACAATGCGTTCATCGCTATCAGATCGTCAAATTTATCAGGCTTCAGGTCTTTCAGATGCTTTTGCATACCCGCGCTTTCAAATTGGAACAGGCCATTCGTTTCACCACGTTGAAAAACCTGGTAGGTTGCTTCATCATCAAGCGGCAATCCATCCAGATCGATATCTACTCCATGATTGTCTTTGATCAGTCGCAACGCTGTCTTCAAAATACTCAGTGTACGCAATCCGAGAAAGTCCATCTTAATCACTCCGGCACTTTCGATATTGCTGCCGTCTATTTGTGTGAGCCACAGATCCGAATCTTTGGATGTGGCAACCGGAATCAGCGTCATCAGATCTTTGGGGGCGATGATGATGGCTGAAGCATGAATACCGGTATTGCGAATAGAGCCTTCCAGCACTACGGCCTCCTGCAACACTTTCGCTTTAAGATCGGCGCCTGCATAAAACTTTCTGAGAGTATGAATGTTCTCCATGTCCTCAGAACTCAATCCATCATCCGCAAGTGATTTAGGCCCTGTAAGCGGCCCGGTCAATACTTTCTTCAACGAAGTGCCCGGTTTATCAGGAACTAACTTGGCCAACGCATTGCTCTCGGGCAAAGGCAGATCCATCACGCGCGCCACATCCTTAATGCTCGACTTGGCGGCCATCGTACCATAGGTAATGATCTGTGCCACCTGGTTTTTTCCATACTTATCTACCACATACTCCATTACCTTTTGCCGGCCTTCATCATCAAAGTCGGTATCAATATCCGGCATGGAACGACGCGATGGATTCAGGAATCTTTCGAAAAGCAGTTTGTATTTTATGGGATCAATGTTGGTAATCCCGATACAGTACGCCACCACAGAACCCGCAGCAGATCCACGTCCCGGGCCTACGAATACACCCATGTTCTTACCGGCCGTTACAAAATCACCTACAATTAGAAAGTATCCCGCAAATCCCATCGTCTTGATGGTGAACAATTCAAAATTGATTCGCTCTTCTATTTCGGGAGTCATTTCTGAATACCGCTTTCTTGCACCTTCCCAGGTCAGGTGCGCGAGATAATCATCCTGCGATGCATACGCATCCGGCACATTAAAATGAGGCAGGAAAATTTCGGAAGTGAGTTTCAGTGTATCTATCTTGCCAATCACTTCATTGGTGTTATCTATCGCCTGCGGCAAATCTTTGAAGACCTCGATCATCTCTGAAGTCTTCTTCATATAAAATTGATTGTTGGGAAATGCAAATCGTTTTTGCCTTGATGAAGAATCATCATCGATACCGGATCCTTTTTCATCCTGCTGTTTGGAACCTGTGTTGATGCATAACAAAATATCATGCGCATTTGCATCTTGTTCATCTACATAATGCGAATCATTGCTCGCAATAATCTTTACATTATACTTCTTCGCAAACTTCAGCAACACCACATTGACTCTGTCCTGCTCTTCAAGTCCGTGGCGTTGCAATTCTACATAATAATCTTCCTGGAAAATATTGAGCCACCATTTGAATTCATTCTCTGCTTCCTCTTCTCCTTTGTTCAGAATCAGTTGAGGCACCATAGCTCCGAGGCAACAGGTAGTAGCTATCAGTCCTTCATGGTATTTATTAATGAGTTCCTTATCAATGCGCGGGTACTTGGAGTACATCCCTTCGATGTAACCGAGCGAAGTGAGTTTGATCAGGTTCTTGTAACCTGTCATATTTTTTGCCAGCAATATCTGGTGATGGCGCGGATCCCGGGCGCCTCCTGTGAATTGTTTTTGATGACGATTTTCAGTGATATAAAATTCACAGCCTACTATCGGTTTCACCTTCAGCGAACCATCCGGGTTTTTGTATTCATAGGCCTGCTTCACAAATTCGAATACCCCAAACATATTTCCATGATCACTGATAGCAAGCGCGGGCATACCATCTTCAATGGCTTTTTTATAAAGCCCTTTTATAGATGCAGCGCCATCTAAAAGTGAATACTGAGTGTGAACATGGAGATGAGAAAATTTCATGAAAAAGGTGCTTTACGGACAATTGTAAAATGAAAAAATAATAACAACAGACGAACTCCAAATATCGGAAAATCCATTCCCCTGCCGGAATAATTTATTCCACTTTTTGTGGAACAATGTGCAAAAGTTTTATTGAAGCATTGGTTGCTGAGCCTGCCGAAGCATGGTTGCTGAGCCTGCCGAAGCATGGTTG
>CAZGNJ010000068.1:0-15990 GCA_964526985.1 uncultured Ginsengibacter sp.
TTTTAAAAGGATTATTGTGAGTTTTTATTAAGGATTATGGATTCATGATCAATGATTGAACATCAATCAACTTCGGAAGCAAAAATACCCACATCTTATACACAGGACAATAGCAAAACTGACTGATTTTTTCGGCAAATATTTACTATAGCAGTCGTAAGTTTTCTATTCGGAAGTATCGTAAAACTACGACTGCCGCATATTTTGAAGTTTATCCGCGGCGTCTTTGTGCAGCAAAATCTTAATGAGAAAGATGATGGCGGTGATTGCAAAAATGCCTCCAATCACCCAATTGATGACATCCTGATTGGCATTCAGTTTATTGACTATAAACTTGCCACCAAAAATGAAAACGAAGTTTCCAAGTAATGTACCCAGACCTATGCCAATGATATAAATATTGTAGTAGGATGATTGAGGTATTAATATTTTTTTGGTGAACAATACCGTACTCCAGCCAAACCAGAATGGTATTTGCATGGGGCTGATGGCGCTTAGCATCAATCCCAGCAAAAACCGGTTGATGTTATTATCGAGCATCACATTCTTTTCCTGGTGTGGTTGCAATGCTGCCATAAAACTCCCGACAGCCAAAGCTACCACTATGGCGAGCGTGATCCATTCCATCCACCTGAAAAGTTTCTTTTGCTTCTGCAGCCAATTAATACCAATGAGTGAAAACCGGACATAGACCATTTCAACCAGGAGCGAGCCTAATGAAAAATAGATTGCATTGGTTATATTCTCCTGAACGCTGATCTGCATGGCTGCCACATTCAGCGTCCCTAATGGCAGGGACCCCAAAAAACTGACTAACAATCCCCAAAAGAAAACCCGTAGCAGGCCCATTTAAGTTATTGCTTTTTTGCTTGCACTTTTAAGGTGATATGCACCTTGTTTCCCAAAATAGAACTACTCTCTCCTACCCCATAATCGAGACGATTAATATCGAACTCTCCGGTGAATAACCAATTGTCACCGGATTTTTCCGCTTTGAAAGGAAAAGAAATTTCTTTGGTCACATTCTTCATGATCAACTTCCCTGTAAAGTAGAAAAAACCTTCATTCGTCTTATTGGTGTTTTGCACCTTTGTAGATACCAGGCGTATATCAGGATATTTTGCTGATTCAAAATAGTCTTTGCGCAGGCTTTCGTCACGGCTGCTGTTGTCGGTATCTATGGTAGATGACTTAACGGTAACATTGAAAAAACTCTGGGAGACAGACTGTGGATTGAAAACAATTTCACCATCCAATTTTTGGAGATCACCTCCGGTACTGATACCGAAATTCTTAATTACAAAATGCACTTTACTTCCATCGTCCACAGGCTTGAAACGCTGCGCCGATGAAGGGTAATAAAACATGATGGACAATAAAACAAAAAAGATTCCCCTCATAAGTGTTGAAATTTTTGAATAATGAAAATTAGGGTATTCGCTTGTCGGCTTCTATGGCTATTTTAAAATATTTTTTCGAGTTTCTGAGAAAATGCCATCCTTTTAAGAACGGCCAGTATTTATGTCCCTGCAAATGATTGTACCTGCTGATGGTGAAGAGTTTCTTCCAATGCATCATGATCTCAAGATACGCTTTGCGAAGTGTATAGCCTGTATCGTAAAAATGATTGGGCTCTGCACCGCATCCGTTATACTCCAGTATCTTGAAGTTCTTTCCCTGTTTCATATCCTCAACACTCTTGCACATGATGTCGTACCTCCCGTAAAAAAAATCATTGATGGAGTGACTGATCCCATCCAGGATCTGCAACAGCGAATCATCAATCTCATCTTTCAGGTCTATAAACTGTGCACCTCTGTTATGATTGCCGGCATCACTTAGTTTATACAATTCTCCATCTTTCAACACCATGTCAAAGTGCACGCCATGCCTCACCTGAAGCGATTCGAGATGCTTCTTGGATTTAGAATTGCTGAGAATAAGTTCTTTTAATGTATGTACTCCATCGCCATGAACCCTCAATGGAACCTTTTGGAGGAAGCCTGTGATCTTACCACTTTTCTCCCACGGATACCGGTAATAAAAAAGACTTACCTCAAGTGGCAAATCCAAAAACTCCTGAATGAAATATTCTACAGGTACATTTTCATGATAAAATCTGAGTTGGTCCTCATTCTCCAATTTTCTGACCAATATCCCCTGACCACCAACTTCCGGTTTGGCAATGAGCGGATACTGCATATTTTTTTCCCCGATGGTATTCAGAATATTTTCAATGGGTTCATGTGGCTGCACATTAAAATAAGTGGGGCACAAATCAGGAGGCAACAAGTCGTGCATTTCTTTCTTAGGCTCGCCTTCCAATCCGCCAAAGGTCAGTTTGGGATTGCTCGGAGTAAAAAACCACACAGCCCCGGAGCGGATCATATAATAGACCCACACCGGCGTGAGCGGAGCATATAAAATCTTAAATGGCCATTGCTCCCAATTGGTTATTTTCTGTAACACATTCAATAGCTGATTCAGATGGGTTTCTTATTTCTGCGAATGAATTCGCAAAAGTAACCTATGTGTGATTACCAACTGTCTGTATATGGTTGATTGTTGTATTTTAGCAAAAATAAAACAGTATGAAGATACCTACGATGGCGGAATTAAAAGCTTCTGGTAAAGAGGCTGAAGTTTTATTTTTTGTGGGCTGCGCAGGAAGTTATGACCAGAGAGCACAAAAGATCACCATCGCATTTGCTACTATATTAAACAAGGTCGGAATCAACTACGCTATACTGGGTAAGGAAGAACTTTGTAATGGCGACCCGGCCAGAAGAGCCGGTAACGAATTCATTTTTCAAATGATGGCCTATCAGAATATTCAGCTCTTTCAGCAATACAACGTAAAGAAAATCCTGACTACCTGTCCACACTGTTTCAATATATTTAAGAATGAATATCCTGCACTTGGTGGCCATTATGAAGTGATGCATCATGCCACCTATCTGCAGCAACTCATAGATGAAGGTAAAATAAGGATGGCAGAGAATGGCACTTTCAAAGGCAAAAAAATTACGTATCACGATAGCTGTTATCTCGGCCGGGCTAATGGCATTTATGAAGCCCCAAGAAAGGTATTGGAAGCGTTAGACACAGAACTTTCGGAGATGAAGCGGCACAAGAGCCGTGGCTTTTGCTGCGGGGCAGGTGGTGCACAGGTATTCAAGGAAGAAGAACCGGGCAAAGTACGTATTAACACCGACCGCACTAAGGAAGCGCTGGAAACCGGCGCCAATATACTTGCATCCAATTGCCCCTACTGCATGACCATGCTTACCGACGGCCTGAAGGCCAACGAGGCAGAAGACAAAATGCAGGTAATGGATATTGCAGAATTGATTGCCGCCAGCATGAAGGATTGATTATTTTTGCAATCCGAATTTTCACGATACAATTATGACAGAAGAGAAAAGCCTCAATTTCATTGAAGAGATCATAGAAGAAGACCTTGCCAGCAGGAAATATGAAACGATTAAGACCCGATTTCCTCCGGAACCTAATGGTTATCTACACATAGGCCACGCAAAAAGTATCTGTCTCAATTTTGGACTGGCAATAAAATATGGTGGCACTACCAACCTGAGATTTGATGACACCAATCCCGTAACAGAGGACACGGAATATGTGGACAGTATCAAAAACGATATCAGATGGCTGGGGTTCTCCTGGGAACAGGAACTTTATGCAAGCGACTACTTCGAAACACTTTATGAATATGCCGTTGACCTCATCAGGAAGGGCCTGGCTTATATAGATGACAGCACACCAGAAAAAATAGCTTCCGAAAAAGGTACGCCTACCACTCCCGGAATAGAAAATGAATACCGCAACAGAAGTATTGAAGAAAACCTCCGGCTTTTTGGTGAAATGAAGGATGGAAAATACAAAGACGGGGAAAAAGTATTAAGGGCAAAAGTAGATATGGCTGCTCCTAATATGCATTTGCGTGACCCTTTAATGTACCGGATCAAACATGCCAATCATCACCGTACCGGAAATACCTGGTGCATTTATCCTATGTATGATTTTGCGCATGGACAGAGTGATAGTATTGAGAATATCACACACAGTATCTGTACACTGGAATTTATACCACACAGGCCTTTGTACAACTGGTTTATAGAAAAACTTGAAATATTCCCCTCTCATCAATACGAGTTTGCCCGCCTGAACATGACTCATACGGTAATGAGCAAACGAAAATTGCTTCAACTTGTCAATGAGAAATTTGTTTCAGGTTGGGACGATCCGCGGATGCCTACTATATCAGGAATGCGTCGCAAAGGATACACCCCTTCTTCTATTCGTACCTTCTGTGATAAAATAGGTGTGGCTAAGAGAGACAATCTTATCGACATCAGCTTACTTGAATTTTGTGTGCGTGAAGAATTGAATGAATCTGCTCCCAGGGTTATGGGAGTGATCAATCCTGTAAAACTAATTATAGACAGTTACGATCCTGATAAAACTGAATTATTGGAAACAGAAACATTTCCCGGGAAACCCGAAAGTAACAGAAAGATTTCCTTTTCAAATACATTGTGGATAGAGCAAGAGGACTTCATGGAGGAGCCTGTAAAAAAATGGTTCAGGCTGGCACCCGGGCAAATGGTACGGCTCAAGAGTGCGTATATCATCAAATGTGAATCATTCAAAAAAGATGCGGAAGGAAAAGTGGTAGAGATACATGCTACACACATTCCCGAATCACGCAGCGGAAATGATACGAGTGGCATTAAAGTGAAAGGAACCATTCATTGGGTGGATGCGGGAAATGCTGCGAAGGCAGAAGTGAGATTGTATGATCGATTGTTCACATCAGAAAACCCTGCTGCTGAAGATAATTTCCTGGAACATTTGAATCCCGATTCTCTCCAGGTCAAAGAAGCATACATCGAAGCCGGATTGAATGCGGCTCCCGGAAATCATTTCCAATTTGTAAGGAATGGTTATTTCTGTGTGGATAGTGAATCAGGAGAAAAGATGGTGTTTAACCGTACCGCTACTTTGAAAGACAGTTTCAAGGCATCCTGAATGCTATTGCGGAATCCCTACCGTACTCTTGATCCCATTGAAGATGGTTTTCCATGCCAGGTTAAAGAATGACTTGTGGGTATTGCGTTGTTGTTGGGCTATTACAGATCGAAAAGTTCCATCCAGAGGATTGCTGTTTTTCAATAAAATATTTGCAAGAAGGCTTGCCAGCCTGCGTTTTCGGATGGTGTCGGCCATTACATCTTTCTTGAGTACTTCTATCTTTAAATCCTCATACTTCATGGTGAATGGTCCCGATGCTTTCAAATTATTTCCCCTGATATCGAATGAGATTTCCGAGATATGTCCGGTCTTCACTTTCACCATTGCCATGGGTACAGAAATAGTATTGAAGATCGCAGCGTTGAAGGCTTTGGTTTTACCCTGGAAGTCAAAATTACCATCCGCATCTCCCAGTGAAAATCTGAATTTACCTTCCAATGGTATTTTATTAAGGACAGAAGTTTGAAAGGAAATATCCATCGAAGAATCTCTTGAAATTTCAGATGGCACATTGGTGATATTGGAAAGATGCAGGTTAGAATTATAGAATCCAATGGTACCTGTTTGTTTACCGCCAGCCTGCTTTTCCCGATACTCCAAATACACCGAGGGCATATCAGCACTGACGATACTGATCGGAAAGTCCAGCTTTTGCAATAATTGGGAAGGATAACTGCCCACCCGGCTCACAGGCTCCAGGGGTTTTGTCAGATCACGAAATATTTTTGCAACTGTATTTTTTGCCGTTAATGAAGATGCAATGATCTTATGATCAAATAAATTTTCCATCTCTATCCCGCCAAGTGTAATGTCTTTCATTGTAATATCAAACCGGTCTCTCTGATAGGGATATTGTGCAGCAAATGCTTCCTCCGCTGCAACAGGTCTTGACGAAATCTCTTCTACATGTAAACTTTTCTCCCGGGAATTAACACTAATGTCATTGAATTGAAAATGGTACTGCCGATCTGACGAAGAAAACCTGATGTAGCCAATATTCAGAATTGCTTCCTGAATAAACCGTAGCGGGTTTTCTTCAAAATCAGACAAACGATTAGCTACTATGTTATGTAAGCGAAGACTGACTTTGCCAATATCAAATTGTTCTTTTTCCAAAGGAACAAAAGCTACATTTTCAAAACCAAAGTACTGCAACTTCAAACTATATACATTTCTGAACCCGGAAACAGAATCGTTCATTGGCTGAACAGTACCCACAGATTTCCCAATTCCGGACAGGCTTTCCCCGGGTGGTTCATAAAATTTTATTGACTTGCATTGGATGCTATCAATGACCAGGTCTTTATCCTTAATCACACCATTGGTGTTCAAACCACCTAACCTTAAGGATTGCGCATCAATCAGCAACTTTCCTTTACTGCTTTCATCATTAAATCGATTCAGGGTTATATTGCCAAATTCAATCGAGCGCCTGCCGCCGGAGAAGTTTACATCCTTTACGATAACCTCCGGGCGATTGTGATTATAACTTAAAAAACTATCCACACGAAATGCAGCATTCTTTGAAAACAACACCCGGCTGCTATCAAGGTGATGCGTGCTGTCGACAAGTACATCAGTGATTTGGATTTTTCCATTGAGAAAATCAAAATCCTTCTCTTTGCTTCTGAATCCTACAGATCGCACATTAATGGAATCAATTAGAATATAACCAATGCGTATCAACTTCAACCTGCCGAGCATTTCTTTAAAAACCAATCTTGCTTCAGATTCAATCTTAGTATTCTTTTGTAACGGTCTCAGCGTGTACATCAGGATTTCCGGGCGTTTGACAATGACAGTATCGCCTTCGATAACAGCGCCTTTCCTTGCTTCAGCGGCATTGACTCCTTTTAGTAAAATAGATTGAATGGATACGTCCAACACCGCGGGAGGCCAGTCTTCCGAAGGAATAAAAGGGATCATAGAAGTATCAGGCACAATGCGGATATCTTCCAGGTATGCATTACCATTACTTTCATCCAGGCGCATAGCCCCGTAGCTAATGTGATACAAGCTATCGGCATTTTTACTGTCAATAGTTCTTGAAATTTTTTTTGAAGAATTATCAAGGTGATTCCACCAAAACAAAATGCCAACAGTGATGAGAACCATGGATAAAAAGAAAACTAAAATGATTCCGGCAGAATATTTCTTTTTATTCATTGAAAGGGTACTTAAAGTTAGTACGGGTTATCTTGATTATGGATGAGGGTCAATACAAAATTGCAATCGATCAAAAGATGCAAGAAAGGAATGCCATTTACTGTTTATCGTGTGCCAGGTAATTTGCTTCTACAAAACTTCTGTCAATATTCTTCACACGCCTTCTGTAATTCTTAAACATACTGTTCCAGCGAAGTCTTAACACTCCAACGATTCCTTCCTTTACTATGCCCTTGTTCATTTTTGAAACGCCATAGGTTCGGTCTTTAAACGTGATTGGAATTTCCCTGACCCGGAATCCAAGTTTCCATGCGGCAAATTTCATTTCTATCTGGAATGCATAACCGACAAATGTGATTTCATCCAGATTGATGGCAGCAAGCACTTCACGTCTGTAACATACAAAACCTGCCGTCGGATCTTTGACCGGCATAAAGGTAATGATGCGCGTATAGATAGATGCTCCTCTCGACAATAAAACACGAGTAGAAGGCCAGTTTTCAATTCTTCCATTTCTCACATACCTGCTTCCGATGGCCACATCAGCGCCTCCTGTCTTGCACGCCATGTACAAACGTTGCAGGTCATCTGGATTATGAGAGAAATCGCAATCCATTTCAAAAATAAACCGGTATCCTTTGGACAATGCCCATTTGAATCCATGAATGTATGCGGTGCCGAGGCCTGATTTATTCTTACGCTCTTCCAGGAAGAGTCTGCCAGGATATTGTGAAAAAAGATTCTTGATAATATCTGCAGTACCATCCGGTGAATTATCATCTATCACCAATACATGGAAATCCTCCAACCGAAACACAGCCTCCAGAATGCTGGCTACATTCTCCTTTTCATTAAAGGTGGGTATGATAACAAGTTTTTCCAAGTAAAGAAAATTAATCAATAAGCAACAAATTTATCGATCAAACAGGTCGTAACATACAAAAAAAACGTCATTTTTTCGTAAGTAACGACCGGTTTAATATTTCTGTAAGTTTTTGTTTCGTGTGTAACGGAAAATCACCTTTCATCATCCAGTCATAATATTGACGTTCTTTAATCAAAACATCTATCACCTTCCTGCCTTTATGTTTTCCAAAATTAAAAATTTCATCTCCATTATCATCATAAACCATTCTGCGTGCAAAGTCCACGATCTTCTCTTCTCCAATCTCATTCAGGATGGAATCTACTGAGTCTCCCAATTGGTCATAGCGTTTCAATTGTGCTTTCAATATTTCCCAGGTAGCAGCAGTATCTGCGGCGGCACTATGCGCATCTACCAGTTCCTTATCACAATAAAATTTATAAGCTGCTGAAAGTGTTCTTTTCTCCATTGTATGGAAAATATGCTGTATATCCACCAGTTTTCGATGACGCATATCCAGTTCAAATCCTGCCCGAAGAAATTCTTCCATCAATAATGGGATATCAAACCTGTTAGAGTTGAAACCGGCTAAGTCTGCGTTGTCAATAAATTGTTTCAGTTCATTGGCCACTTCTTTGAAGGTGGGAGCATCTTTTACCTGCTCATCGGTGATTCCATGTATGGCGATGCTTTCTTTTGGAATGGGGCCTCCCGGGTTGATGAATTTGTGCTTGGAGGTGTTGGTGCCATCGGGATGTATTTTCAAAATGTAAATCTCGATGATGCGGTCGGTTGCAATGTTAACCCCGGTTGTTTCCAGATCGAAGAAAGCCAGAGGCCGGGAAAGTTTTAAATCCATTTTCTATAGTAGTTTTTAAGATAGCTGCAAAGATTGCAAAATATTCAATCCATCGTAATTTCCACTACTCATTAACAGGAAATTTTTGCTTTGGGTATCAATTGTCTTAATTATGGACTCCAGAGCATCTCTACTGGTGGCTACGTGGAGGCCTTCTTTAGCAAAACCTGCTATTACTTTTTCAGGCTCCAGAAAGGGCATCCGCTTCAATTCCAGTGCATGCCTGCTGTAAAACACTATAGCAACATCTGCAGCATCCAGCGCTCCTTTGTATTCACTCATAAAGTTTTCATTCAGGCTGCTGTAAGTATGCAACTCAAGAACAGCCACCAATTTTCTATTTGGGAATTGTGCTTTTACAGCAGCCACGCTCGCTTTTACCTTACTGGGGGCATGTGCAAAATCTCTGTAAACATTTGTGCTACCTGATTGATAAATGACCTCGAGTCGTTTTGCAGCTCCCTTAAATGAACTGATCGCGTTCATAAAATTCTTTGAATCGATTCCCAATTGGAGGCACACATGGTACGCCGCCTCAATATTCATCAGGTTGTGGTCGCCAAATACTTCCAGGGGTTTTACATCTTCCCCTTTTTGTAAATATGTGATCCCATTGTCAATGTTGTGTTCAGGCACACCGTAAGGAATAAACCTGATATCATCACGTTCCGTAGCAGTAACGATCCTTTTAAGTATTTCATCGTTCCTATTGTAGATGAGTACACCACCACTCTGAATCTTGTCTATGAAAATGGAAAATTGTTTGCAATAACCTTCAAATGTTGGAAACACATTGATGTGATCCCACGCAATGCCGGATATCACAGCAATGTGAGGAAATAGAAAATGAAACTTCGGCCTTTTTTCAATTGTGCTTGCAGGGTATTCATCTGCCTCGCATACGATTACAGGCGCATTCGATATTTTCACACTTTGCTCAAAACCTTCCAAACGGGCACCTACGAGGTAATCAAAGTCTGCCCCGGTTTGCTTCAGTACATGCATCACCATTGAGGTAATGGTAGTCTTGCCGTGGCTTCCTCCTATGGCAACTCTTTTCTTTCCCGCACTTTCTTTAAAAATATATTCAGGAAAGGAATACACCGGAATTCCCAGGTCGAGTGCACGCTGAAGCTCAGGATTATCCTGCTTTGCATGCATTCCGAGAATGACAGCATTGAGATCATTCTGTATTTTTTCAGGGAACCATCCCATTGCCTCCGGTAACAGGTTTACCACTTTAAGATTGCCGGAGGCCGGTTCAAAAATTTCATCATCGCTCCCTGTTACCGCATATCCCTTTTTTCTGAGAGAAATGGCCAACTGGTGCATCACACTTCCTCCGATAGCTATAAAATGAATTTTCATACTTACTTTTAGGTCGACAAATTAACAATAGTTTGAATGAAAATGCGTTTTGGCTTAAATTCTCTCAGATATTAACTTCTAATTTTGCAAAACAAATCTTGCCATGAAAAAACTATTAATTGCAATCGTTTTGATTTCCCTGATCGGAATTACGATTTCCAGTTGTAGTGGAAGCCGCAGAAGCAGAACCGGCTGCCCAATGACTGAAAATATCATTCACTAAAAAAGACTAACCTATGGACTGGAAGCCCCTGCTGTCTGATGAACAGTTGAATGACCTGATAAAAAACTCGCACGACAAACCCCAGGTGATCTTTAAGCACAGTACCCGATGCAGTGTCAGTAGTATGATCAAGAATCGACTTGAAAAGAGTGAAGTTCCTGCAGGGTTTGATTTTCATTACCTGGATCTTATTAAGTATCGGGGCCTCAGCAATAAAGTTGCCGATGATTTTAGTATCCGGCACGAATCACCTCAGGTGATCGTGGTAAAAGATGGTGTGCCCGTATATGACGAAAGTCACTCTGCAATTCACATGGAAGAGATAGCAAATGCGGCACAATAGATAGCCGCCCTTTTCACAATCCACTTTCAAACACGGTACTACTCCCCTAAAAAGAAAAACAGCATACCCAAAGGATACGCTGTCTTCTTTAATACATCTTCTGAATAATTATTGTTTCAGGAATTTGAGAGCACTTCCGTTTTGTACTTTCAGGAAGTAAATTCCCTTGTTCAGATTGCTAACATCGATAGTTTGTTCTGTTGATTTGATAATACCTTCAGAAACACGCTTCCCATTACCATCGAAGATGATAAAACGAGTCTGTAGCAATGACCTGTCAGGAACAGTGAGATTGATTTTACTGGCTGCCATTGTTGGATATAATTTTACTGCATTTGCAGATGCAATGGAAACAGAAACCACCTTACTGTATGAAGAATTACCATCAGCATCTTTCTGATTCAGGCGATAATAGTTTGTGCCAGAAGCAGGGCTTTCATCTGTGAAACTGTAGTTATTTAATGCCACTGAATTGCCGTGGCTGCTTACGAAACCAATAGATTGCCAACCAGTAGAACCGTTTGATGATCTTTCAATTTCAAAACCTGAATTATTGATTTCTGTTGCGGTCTGCCAATGCAACTCAACACTGTTACCTGCTGCCTTTGCATCAAATGCTGCAAGTTTCACAGGTACAACGCTGCATACCCCGGTCAACGTAGGTGTAGCATCAGTAAAATTGGAAGTTGTACCACTGAGTGTAAAGTTATATAAGGTAGCGTCATTACCATTAGCTGTGCGGTCTGTAATGGCAGTAATGCCTGTATTAGTTCCATTCGCGATTCCCTGTTCAAAATCATAATACAAAGTAAGACCGGGCGAATTTGGAGGTACGGTACAATTATAGGTAAACGCAATTTCACTTGCGGTACGGGCATAATTCCAAATCCGAACTTCGTCAAGATCACCATAGACTCCATAAGCACCGCTTCCAGCATTATAGTTTCCAATAAACAACACGTTTCCAAGAGTTATAGCAGGGACTGTACTATTTGATGCTACCAAAGCACCGTCCTTATAAAGTTTCATCGTGGTAGTAGCAGCGTCATACGTTACTGCCACATGATACCAAACATTGGGTAAGAGGGTTGCAGGATCAGTAACCATTCCCGGAAATCCAGGATTTTGAGCAGCCTGCAATTGATTGTTGTACACTAATAAGGTACTACTGCTATAATCCTGGGACAGGATGTTGTAAGCCTGGGTTGCTACTAAGTTTGAAAATCGCACCCAGGCTTCCTTGGTATAGGACCCAGTGCCAATGACATCAGTGGCTGTGATAGCCTCATCATCTACTCCGTCATAATTCAATGAATGCCCGATCTGAGCATTGGTTCCATATCCTGTGCAGATGATGGCCAGGATGGGAATAACCGCTTTAAAAAAGCAGCTCCTTAAGTAATTGTTGCGTAGATTTTTTGTCATTTGATTGCTTTTTTGTTGTGGGAAAAATATGAATGTGTAATTTCCATGTAGGGTAACATTTCAAGGTACAGAGATAACATTTGCAGATCAAAAATCATACAAATTATTCTATTTCCCCAAAAATAATTTCACACAAAAAATTGAGAAGGCAGCCTGGCTCCCTATTGAATGGTTCTGAACATCCTTGACCAACGGATGCCATTGCCATAGCTGAACCAGATCAGGGAAGCTTTGCCTACGATATGATCTTCCGGAACAAATCCCCAAAA
Source organism: uncultured Ginsengibacter sp. (assembly GCA_964526985.1). Classification (GTDB taxonomy): domain Bacteria; phylum Bacteroidota; class Bacteroidia; order Chitinophagales; family Chitinophagaceae; genus Ginsengibacter. The sequence continues at coordinate 12,568 of CAZGNJ010000068.1, forward strand.
CCGGCTGTCTAATGAATTGTGGCGGTTATCCCCCATCATCCAGTAATAATTCATCCTGAAGGTATAGGTAGTGGCCGGTTGTCCATTGATATAATAAGCGCCATTCTTAACTTCCAGGGTATTCCCTTCGTAGGTAACGATGCATCTTTTGTACCTGAGAAGATTGTCAGGGGTCAATGTGATCGTTGCGCCCTTTTTGGGAATCCAGATCGGGCCAAAATTATCCACTGTCCAGTTGTAGGAAAGATCATGCGGGAAAATGTAAGGAACCTTGTCGATGTCGTCGAGCGGCGCCGGATCGACAGAAACCACCTCAGGAAACAACTTTAATTCTACCTTTTCCACATCGCTCATGCTGATCTTATATACATTATTCCCTACCAGTTCCACCTGGTTTTTATTTCGGTCATCTATGTTATCCTGTATGCCGATGTCATTGAGTTTGTCAGGATCCAGAGGGCTTTTCGTTACTACACGGTAGCTGAACTCGTGCTCAGGTGGCAAAGGCTGGGCCACCCCATTTATATAGATGATCCTGTCTTTTATTTGCAATGTATCACCGGCAATAGCTGTGCACCGTTTGATAAAGTTTTCACGCTTATCCACAGGACGGGTAATGATTTGGTCTCCAAACTGTGCCTGCACCCTTCTTCTCGCTTCATCCTCCGAAATATGCGCCTGGAGCATGTATTGCTGTATCACCTGGTAATAGGTAGTCTGAGAACCATAATTCGGATCGTTGATCAGCGTGTCATTGACAGGAAAATTGAATACCACCACATCTCTGCGTTTTACCGGTTTGGCAAACCACCGCGTGTAAGGCAGTTCAATCCATTCTACATACGATTTTGTATTGGTACCAATGATGGTATGATGCATAAAAGGCAATGCCAGTGGTGTATTGGGAATGCGCGGTCCGTAGGCAAACTTGCTCACAAACAAGAAGTCATTTACCAACAACGTTTTTTCCATTGATGGTGTAGGTATCGTATAGGCTTCAAATACAAATGTTCGAATAAGGGTAGCTGCCACTACTGCAAATACTGCTGCGTCTATCCATTCCCGTATGAATCCTTTCTTGTAATTCTTTACTACCATTGTGCCTGCATATCGTTCCATTCTGCTATTACCCAAATAAGGAAAGTAAATGAATGGAAAAAAAACTGTGAGGAAATGATGCCACAATCCAAACCTGCCAAAGTGCTCGACAAATTTGATATTGATCCAAATGGTGATGAATTGTCCGGCAATGGGAATGAATTGCAGGAAGAACCAGATCTTTTTCAGTTCCATCTTATCCACCATACACCAGGTATTGTAGTATGGAATCAATGCCTTCCAGGGAGTAATCCCCGCTTTTTTAAACATTCCGTAAAGGCCGATCAGTGTGGCTATTGAGGCTAAGATAAAAAGCAGTAAACCTATACTCATCTATTAGTATTTATAAAAATTGCAAACAAATGTAACATATTCATGGTGGGGCAAAAAAAGCAGGTCAAAAATATCATTAGTTTAACAGTGCCTTTCAATCTTTCAAAACCTTCATCAGGATACTGTCGATTTCTGCAGCGTGGTTATACACCATCAGGTGACCTCCATCATTGATAACAAAATCTGGCCGTATATATTTTATTGGAAAGACATGGTCGTTATTGCCATGAATGTGTACCAGGTTGGGAGGAATGGTTGTATTGTTCCAATGCAATACCTGGTCTATGGCCCAATTACTGTAATTAATATTTAAATTTCTGCGAAAGTCTGCCGCAAGTGTTTTTTCATCTGGTGTTTTAATCCCGAGATTATAGTTCTCAATAGGCTCCAATATTTTGTAAGGCCTGAGTGGGATTAACTTGTTGATGTGCAGGGCAGCCGCAGCCCTGAAATAAAAAGGTTTCTCGTATTTTGTTTTGATGCTCGAAATGAGGATGATCTTTTTCAGAGAAAGGAATTTAGATATCTCGATAGCAACCATTCCTCCAAACGAAACGCCGATGATGACAGGGTCCGGGGCTACAATCGATGAAGCCATTCGCTTGGCATAGTGCTCCAATGATTCTTTTTTCTCAGGAATCAGCCACGGAATATGCGTTACAGTGTGCTGACGAAAATCAAGCCTGGAAAATATCCTTTCATCAGCGCCCAATCCGCTAATACAGTAGATGTTCAAAGCTATTTCTATCTATTTGGTAATACGTAATTCTGCACATCTTCAGGCCGAATCGTCTTCCCTGAAAGAATGATGAGCCGCTCTACTACGTTATGCAACTCCCTTACATTCCCTGACCACTTGTGCTTTTGTAACATTTCGACTGCGCGCTTATCGATCAATTTTTTTGGTTGGCCGTAATCACTTGCAATATCTTCTAAAAATTGTTCAATCAAAACAGGAATGTCCCCCGTACGCTGGTTCAATGAGGGCACATGCAGAATGATGACACTCAACCGGTGGTACAAATCGAGGCGGAAATTTTTTAATTCTACTTCTTTGAGCAGGTCTTTGTTCGTAGCCGCAATCACACGCACATCCACACTGATATCTTTATCAGCTCCTACCCTGGTGATCTTTCCCTCCTGCAATGCCCTCAATACTTTTGCCTGTGCCTTCAGGCTCATATCACCGATCTCATCCAGGAACAAAGTGCCGCCACTTGCCTGTTCAAACTTGCCGATTCTTTGCTTAACTGCGGAAGTAAAGCTTCCTTTCTCATGACCGAAAAGCTCACTCTCAATAAGTTCACTTGGGATGGCTGCACAGTTCACCTCTACCAGTGGACTTGATGCCCGCAGGCTCTTTTCGTGAATCCATCTTGCGACCAGTTCTTTACCAACACCATTTTCACCGGTTACCAGCACTCTTGCATCAGTCGGAGCTATTTTATCAATGGTTTCTTTGATGCGTTTTATCTGCGGACTATTCCCCACGATCTCTTGTACTTTGCTGGCCTTGCGTTTGAGCACCTTTGTCTCTGCCTGCAAAGTGGTTTTGTCCATCGCATTGCGAAGGGTGATCAACATACGGTTCAGATCGGGCGGCTTGCTGATATAGTCAAACGCACCTTTCTTCACCGCTTCTACTGCTGTCTCAATATTACCATGTCCACTGATAACAATAATCGGAGTTTCAGAATTGATTTCTCTTGCTCTTTCGAGAAATTCGATCCCATCTACCTTAGGCATTTTGATATCGCACAACACGATGTCGAAACTTTTCTCACGAAAGATTTTCAATCCTTCTTCACCATCAGCCGCTTCAGTGATACGATACCCTTCGTAACCTAATATTTCGCTCAGTGTTTTCCTGATCGCTACCTCGTCGTCTATGATTAATATGGAAGGCATGTGGGGTTTAGGGTTTAGAAGGTTTAGTTGGTTTAGTTGGTTTAGTTGGTTTAGTTGGTTTAGTTGGTTTAGTTGGTTTAGTTG
>CAZGNJ010000069.1:0-4432 GCA_964526985.1 uncultured Ginsengibacter sp.
AATATCTGACACTAGAGGAACTGTGCCAAATAGCAGACAGGTATGATGAAAGAATAAAGCCATTTATTGAGCTCTCACAAAAATCTTCAATAGAAGTATTAAACTTAGATGAGAGTGAATCGATTGGATATACTTTAAAAGCAATGTCTGCTGGATTATGGGCTTATTTCAATGCGAAAAGTTTTGAAGAAGGCCTGTTGAAAGTAGTCAATGAAGGAGGTGATGCGGACACAAATGCGAGTGTCGCCGGTAGTATTTTAGGCGCAAAATTTGGATTTGACTTAATTCCTGAAAAATACTGTGAAGGACTAAATAGTAAAGACAAATTAAGCAGTATATTTGAAAAGTATATTGATATATTAAGACAGGGCTACTTGCATCAGTAGAGTAGCTTAGAGAGTGGCAATAGTGCTACGGTGAACGTCCTAGAGTAACAGACTGCGCCATTATCTATATTCTAAAATTCGTCTTTAATCATTAAATAAAAATAAATAAAGTGAGAATATTTAATTTTCTGAAAATAAAGGTGATTTTACCGGACAACCAAATTTTGAAATTTCGATTATTGCTTTTGATAAAACCAAAATGCGCATCGGGAATGAAGCAGAAGACAATATTCCTTTTTATTTCGCGGGATATGTAGAGCGGGTAATTAGAGGAAAGAAAGGTGATAAAGCATTGATTACTTAAAATGAATGATTTCAAGTCCTGGTACACACTACGAAACATACAGTTATATTCAATAACTTTTTTTAAACCGATAAAAAATGAAAAACGAAGCTTTACTTATCATTGATGTTCAAAATGATTTTTTCGCCTATCCTGACGAACCAGTGTATAAGGCCGAAAACTTAATAACTCATATCAATTCCTTAATTGCTTACTTCAGAAAACAAAATAGACCCATCATTTTTGTTCGTCATACTGCTGAAGATTTAGTTAAAGATACTAAACCTTGGGAAGTTTATACCAAGATAAATGCAAAACCGGAGGATATTTACTTAGATAAAACCACCCCTGATTCTTTTTATAAAACCAACTTATTTGAAATCATTAAAAAAATGGGGATTGACAGTCTTGTTATTGTTGGACTTCAAACAGATTATTGCATTGATACAACTTGTAGGAGCGCATTCGGAAAGGGGGTTCCCACTATTTTAGTAAGTGACTGCCATAGTACTTACAATAACTCATTTATGAACGCTGACAAAACAATTGAGTACCATAATAGAATAATTGGTAGGTGGTTTGCAGAACTCAAAACAACAGAGGAAATTATTAACTACCGCTAACTTTAAGACGGATAAACAAAAGCACATCCACTACCCCTAATAATTAGGGGAGACACATTCCGTGCCTCCTGACTATTCAGTAAAGGCTGCCCAACTGAAGGACGCTGTCCCGATAAAGTCGGGATTGATACTCCGCTGTGGTTGCTTTTCTGGTGATATGGAGGATATCAATACTACTTTGAGTTGTGAGCAAGGCCTACAGCGCAACTCAGATTTCAGACCCGTATAGTTTTAAAATATTATTTCCCATATCGGGAACTTTACCTATCTTTGCTAAAAGAAGTTTGAATTTAGAGTAATTTCAAAGAGAATCTTGAGAGAGTTTTGGGAAAAGCATTCTGATTGTCAGCAGCAATTGAAATCCTGGTTTCAAGAAGCAAGTCGGAATGGAAAAATCCGAATGAAATCAAGATGGAATACCCAAGTGCAAGCTTCTTAAATGACAACAGAGTTGTGTTTAACATCAAAGGAAACAGCTATCGGTTGATTGTCAGAATTAATTATGATTATCAGATGGTTTGGATTCGTTTTGTAGGAACACATTCTGAGTATGATAAAATTGATGCAACAAAAATTTAATAGTTATGACTATAAAACCCATCAAGAGCGAAACTGACTATAAGCAAGCACTGGAAAGGCTTGAAATTATTTTCGACTCAAAAAAAGGAACGATTGAAGGTGATGAACTTGAAGTTTTGGGCATACTTATTGAGAAATATGAAGATGAACATTTCCCCATTGGGTTTCCCGATCCTATTGAAGCTATTAAATTCCGGATGGAGCAAATGGGCTATACTCAATCGGATTTAGCGAAAATTGTCGGATCGAAAAGTAGAGCAAGTGAAATACTAAACAGGAAAAGAAAACTGACATTGGAAATGATAAGATCTATTCATGATAGATTAAAAATCCCAACTGATGTTTTAATTCAATCTTACAATTAGCCCAGCACATAACAGTACTTACAAAGCCATTCGGGCATTCTGGTTTGGGAATCTTCATTCTTCTTTTTAAATTCGTTTCTGGCTTCATGCCTTTCGGCTCCGAAATCCCGCACGGATTGTAACTGCGGCAAGTTAGCGGCCATTTGTGGGTGACATCTTAAAACTTAAAATGAAAGAATATTTTGAACTTCAATACAAAATGACAAACCGTAGGTTTAAAGACACAGGATTTGAACCATTACTTGCGTATATCATTTTGACAGTTGGGTTTGTTGGACTTTCAATTTACTTATTCTACAAGACAGAATTTGCCGAATATATTTTTATGCTTTCGGCTCTGACACTCATCGGAAAACTTTCAGAAACCCGAAGAACAGAATTTTTAAAAATTTGTTTTAACGACACAAAACTGAAAAAAATAAGAGTAACAGAAAACTTTATTTGCTCAATGCCATTTTTAATTTTTCTTCTTTACAAACAACTCTTTCTTTCTGCATTTCTGTTGTTTGTTTTGTCGATAATTTTAGCTCTTCTAAATTTTCGCACAACCTTAAATTTTACTATTTGGACACCATTTTCAAAAAGACCATTTGAATTTACCACAGGATTTAGAAACACGTTTTACATGTTTTTTGCGGCATACACACTGACAGCTATTGCCGTTTCTGTAAACAACTTTAATCTTGGAGTATTCGCAATGTTGCTTGTGTTTGCAACTACATTAAGTTATTACTCAAAACCAGAAAATGAATATTATGTTTGGACCTACAACATAAACGCCAAAGAATTTTTGTTTAGTAAAATTAAAACAGCAATGCTTTATTCAGCTTTTCTTGCATTGCCTATAGCAATAGTTCTTGTAATTTTATATCCTCAAAATATCGCCATTCTCTCACTTTTCTTTGTAGTTGCCTGGGCGTTTCTAATTTGCATAATCGTTAGTAAATACGCTGCTTATCCAGATGAAATGAACATTACACAGGGTATTCTGTTAGCTCTTTGTATTTTGTTCCCGCCTTTACTCGTCGTTCTAATTCCTTACCTGTTCAAAAAATCCGAAAACCGTCTTAGTAGTTTATTGAAATGATTACAATCCAAAATTTATCTAAGAAATACGGAACAAAGGAAGTTCTGACAAACATCAATATAAAATTTGACAAAGGAAGAGTATATGGTATTGTAGGCGAAAATGGTGCAGGAAAAACGACTTTGTTCAGATGCATCGCAGACTTAGAAGATTACGAAGGCGAAATAAGCTCAAACTCTAATCCAATTAAAAACCGCCTTGGTTTGCTTTTGACTGAGCCATTCTTTTTTCAAAAAATTACAGGTAAAGAATATATTCAGTTGCTATGCAACGCAAGGAACATAAAAATAACTGACATTGACGACAGAAACATTTTTGACTTACCATTAAGCCAATATGCTTCTACTTATTCAACAGGAATGAAAAAGAAATTAGCATTGACAGCAATTCTTTTGCAAAGCAACGAATATTTTATACTTGACGAGCCATTTAACGGTGTGGACATACAAAGCAACATTATTATCACGGAAATTATACATAAACTAAAAGAACTTAACAAAACAGTTATTATTTCATCACATATTTTCTCAACATTGAGCGACAATTGCGATGAAATACATTTACTAAGCAACGGAAGTATTGTCAAATCTGTTCAAAAAACAGACTTTCAAGCATTGGAAACAGAAATGAAACAAATGACAATAGGAAACAAAATTGAAGAATTAAGAATTACTTAAACCGCTGCTCATATAAAGTGCTTAAACGTGTGAAGTGAATGAAAAGAAAAGTAATCATATTCTTATTTGGATGTTTGCCTTTTCTGATGCAAGGCCAAGGACGCGGTTACGAACTTTCCACTGGCATCATCTATCAGGGATCAAAGCATGAGAATGCGATTTTGTCCGATAGTGGTATGTATAAGTTATTTGGGGAGCGGGTCATGCCTGGTTGGGGCGCACAAATTGATTTTAAAGTGGGAATACCAATTTTAGAAAAATTGAACTTCAAGGGTGGTTTATTGGTGGCTTATTCCACGCTGCGCCAGGAGTTAGATTCAGATCTTAAGTTTGGCACAGGTGGGCATAATGGTCAATTTTATAGATACTCACTACTGAAAACAAGGATAAGGTTTTTTGGCTTATTTATGATTTTGGCGGCGGTACGTTTGA
>CAZGNJ010000069.1:4442-5238 GCA_964526985.1 uncultured Ginsengibacter sp.
GTTCCCTTGAGTATAAATTATATTCTAGGGAGGTCGGAGCTCGGTTTATTGTCTGAGTTTCGCTACGTAATAGCTCCTGCTGTGAATTATACTTTTTATGAAGGGGGAGTAAAAACAGATCGAGTTACTATTCCGGTGGATAAGGATAATTTTGATTCGAAAAATATCGCATTGGGATTTTCATTTGAAAACTATCCATTCAGACAGAAGAATTTTAATAAGCTGGGATGGGGTATTGATGCCGTCTATTTTATATTGAAGAATAGGCTTTATCTGACTGAAAATCCGGTAAATAGAATAAATCTGAAATTGTATGCGATATATAGTTTGAAATAATCCGGATAAAGGGAGTTAATAAAATGGAATTAACTCCATTTTAAATGTTGAAATTGTGCAAAAATTACTATTTTTTCTCTTGGTTTATACCATTCTAAAAATCACTATTTGCCTGCTTTCAATTCAATTCATTTCTTCACCTCAGGTCAGGTCCAGATTCGGTCGTAGCCTGACTTCTTTCTCACCGGCATAGAAATCAGTAATAATGCGTGCTACTTCATCGACATCATCAGTGACGGGTATAAGATCCAGATCTGTGGGTTTGATATTGCGCTCGGTGTCGCATACGACCTCCTTAACCCAAGTGAGTAATCCTGACCAAAACTTAGTGCCTACCAATACGATAGGTACCTTACTGATTTTCTGTGTTTGTATCAGAGTCAGTACTTCGAAGAGTTCATCGAGGGTGCCGAAGCCACCGGGCATGACGACAAAACCCTGTGCATATTTTACAAACATG
>CAZGNJ010000069.1:5248-15916 GCA_964526985.1 uncultured Ginsengibacter sp.
GATCACATAGGCGACCGCATATTTAATAAACATGACTTTACGGATAAAAAAATAGCGCAACTGGAGATTTTTATCAGCATCGATATAGGGATTAGAGTCTGTCTCAAAAGGCAGGTGGATATTGAGCCCGACAGATACACCACCATTATTGAAAGCACCTTTGCTGCCTGCTTCCATAATACCCGGACCACCACCGGTGATGATACCAAAACCCTCATCTGTCAGCCGTTTGCCTATTTTTTCAGCGAGCGTATAATACGGTGAATCTTTTGGTGTACGAGCCGAACCAAAGATTGAAATGCAAGGCCCGATCTTATTCAGTCGCTCAAAACTTTCTACAAATTCTGAAATAACCTTGAATAACATCCATGAGTTTTCTGCTTTTATCTCATTCCATTTCTTCATCTGTCGACCCGTCAGGTCATATAAATTAGTATCCATTTTTTCGTGGTGTGTTTAAATATAAATTAACGATGAATCCGGTATTTATTTTCAATTTGGCGTTATCCAAATTGACCTGATTTATCCATTTGCTGCTTCATTTTCTTCGATCAGACGAACGAGGTTTTTGAAACTTTCATTGTGTGAACGCACGAATGGATTCTTATCATCCCAGACATAGCCGGCCAGTACAGAACAAATCTGTGATTTTATTTTGGGCGCCAACATTGGTGTAAAAAATATCTTTTGTAATTCGCCGGTGTACCATCCCTTGATGTAGGTTTTAAATACTTCTACTCCCTTTAACAATGCATCTTTATATTCTTTTTCCCAATTTACCTGCCGGCCATTCATTTGATCTGCTATTAGATTAGCTGCCAATGATGAAGATACGACTGCCATAGTAACTCCGCTTGAAAATATCGGATCCAGAAACTCTGTTGCATTCCCTGTCAATACAAAACCATCACCATAGAAACAAGAAGTCGAGATACTCCAGGCTTTGAGTATTCTTGGTCCGAGTTTGATTTCCTGATCTTTGAAACGCTCAGCCAGTATTGGCTCGTCAGCTATCAATCCTCTGAAATATTTCTCCAAATCTCCTGTTTCTTCAGGGAATAATTCAGGAAGACGGACGAATCCCAGTGATGTGAGTCCGGAAGCAAAGGGAATGACCCAAATCCAACTATCTTTACCCTGAATGACAGCATGGATCCGGTTTGGTTGCTGATATTCCATTCTGCGTGTATCTGTCAGGTGAACCAAATAGGTCTTTCTCTGATGCAACTCAGAGGGTCTATCCAGGCCAAACATTCGGGGTATGACCCGACCATATCCACTGGCATCAATGATGAATTTAGCCTGGATAGTTGTTTTATTACCCTCAGCATCTTCAACGGTAGTTACAGAGTCAGTACCATCAAACTTAATGTCTGTGACACTGTGTCTGAAACGAATGTCCACTCCACGGCGTTGTAAATTGTCAGTCATGCATTTATCAAAATCAGCCCGGGGTACTTGCCAGGTCCAGTTCCAACCATCGGAAAACTGGTCTTCAAAACTAAAATCACAAGTTTCTGTGCCCCTTAAGAATAGTGCTCCGGTTTTTTCCTGAAAACCCATTTTCTTCAGGTCATCTATTAGACCTGCATCATCCAGCGGTTGCATACAACCGGGTAATAGGCTTTCACCTATGACAAAACGTGGAAACTGCTCTCTTTCTACTATAATTGTATTTATACCTTTTTGTTGCAATATTCCTGCTGCGACTGAACCTGACGGCCCTGCGCCTATGATCAATACATCTGTTTGTTCTGTTTTCATTTTATTATCCTTTTACACAAATGTAAACAATATTCAATGTCAGAATCAGTTAATTCAGGATAATTGGGTAGAAATTTTTTGCCTTTAATTTATTTGCATAATGTATGGATATAAAAGGGGCAATGGCCTGTAAGGTTAATATGTAATTAAGACTCAAATAAGTATTGAAATAATTTACTTTTGTATTCACAACAAAGGGTTTCGAAATATGGCTTTTGATCCGGACATAAATGAACTTTTTCAGGGCATAAGGCAAGGCAACAAAGTTTTCCTCGCCAGAGCAATTACTTTGTTGGAATCCACCCTTCCGGCACATCAATCCCAGGCAATAAATTTGCTTACACTGGCCTGGCCTTACTTGGGTAAGGCAATGAAGATCGCTGTAACGGGCGCACCTGGTGTAGGAAAGAGTTCCATGATCGAAGTTTTAGGCGCCCATTTTGTCAATACTGGGCACAAAGTGGCGGTCCTTGCTATTGACCCGTCTTCACAACAAAGTAAGGGAAGCATTTTAGGCGATAAGACCCGAATGAACCGTCTGTCTCAGTTGGATGATGCTTTTATACGTCCCTCGCCGAATAGTCTGGAGCTTGGTGGTGTCAGCCCGGCCACACGTGAATCCATTGTATTGTGTGAGGCAGCTGGATTTGATATTGTCATACTGGAAACTGTTGGCGTTGGCCAGTCTGAGATTCAGGTAAGTGAGATGGCAGATTTGGTCTTGCTCTTATTGGCGCCGGGTAGTGGTGATCACTTGCAGGGCATAAAGAAAGGCATCATGGAATCAGCAGATCTGATCGCTGTCACGAAAGCCGATGGTTCACTCCAGGAAGCTGCCGGACGACTAAAGACAGAGCTAAGGCACTCATTGACATTGCAACAGCATGCGGATCAGGATGCAGGAATATTATTGACTTCGGCGATCAATGGTATGAATATTGACAAACTCGGTGATCAATTGACAGGATTATACCGGACTAAATTAGAAAATGGGGACTTAGCACATCATAGAGCGGAAAATATGCTGAAATGGTTTGACCAATCGCTGAAAGTTAACTTGCTTCGCAAAATATATGCGTCTGATACATTCCAGGCAAACATAGAAGAAATCAAATCGTCTTCCGATTTCTCTACTACAGTAATCCCACTCATCATCAGTAAACTGCTGGATCAGTGGAGTTTTATAAAACACTAAGCTTTCATGTACATTACATCTAATATCAATATAATTTTTCTGTTTATTCTTATGTTTACCTGCAGGGATAATATTCCTAAACCGGAAAAGGTAAGTGCACCGGTCAGACCTGCAGTGATTCCAAAGGATTATTTTATGAATCCGCTAAACAGGCCAATTGTCTTAGCCGGGACATTTTGCGAATTACGTCCAAATCATTTTCATACAGGAATAGATATAAAATCGGCTGCCGGTGTCGTTGGTGATCCTATTTATGCAGCAGCCGATGGTTATATATCGCGGATCTCCATAGCGCCTGATGGCTATGGGAATGCGATTTACATTGATCATCCGAATGGTTATACTACAGTGTATGGTCACTTGCTTCAATTCTATCCTGAACTTGAGAAATATGTACGGGAGGAACAGGCAAGGCAACAGCATTTTGATGTGGAGCTATACCCTGAGAAAGGGAGATTTACTGTGACCAAGGGATTTGAGATAGCGAAAATGGGTAATACCGGCGCATCCAGAGGTGCACACCTGCATTTTGAAATCAGGGAGACAGATACGGAGAATCCGGTCAATCCTCTTTTATTCGGTATCAGTGTAGTGGATCATACGCCTCCAGCCATTAATTACTTCCGGACTTATAGTATTAACAGTAGCTGGGATAAATTTGATGCAAAAAATATTCTGATCACCAAACGTGCAGGTATTTATGTGCCCCGAAATGGTGGTGACACACTCCGCGTATATACTGATACTATCGGTGTGGGTATAAATACCCGGGATCAGATGGCCGGCACCTGGAATAAAAATGGTGTCTATCTGATCAATATGTATTGTGATGATAAACTAATGTATGTCGTGCGGATGGATTCTACTTCATTCTACAAGACACGTATGGTCAATGCGCATATGGATTACACTGAGGCAAGAAACAAGCGCAATTTCGTTCATCAATGTTTTACCCTGCCGGGGAATAAGTTGGCTGCGATCAGTCAGTCACCGACCAATGGATTGATTGTCGCAGATCGAAATCGGGCTAGAAAGATCCTTTTTGAAGTCTTTGATTTCAATATGAATAAATCATCACTCGTATTTTATATCAAGCGGGATACCAGTACCCGGAGTTTTAGGCAAGATAGGTATGATTATTTGCTGTATTATGATAAGGAGAATCGAATCCGTACACCCCGGGCTAGCATTGATTTCCCGGCGCACACTTTCTTCAGAAATCAGAAGATAAGCTATGTCGAATCGGCCGACAGATCAAGTAATTTTTTCTCTGATGAACATCAGATAGGGACTGACGAAGAGCCGTTATTTACTTATTATAAAATGACGATAAAAGCGAATCCGGTACCTGAACACCTTCGCAGTAAATGTTTCATCGCCAGTTGCGATAACCATGGTCGGATAAGAAACTGGGGTGGATCATGGCTTTCAGTAAAAGATACCGTCACCGGTGAGGTCAGCCAATGGATGCAATCGGATATCAAGGAATATGGTAATTTCTTCATTACTGCGGATACCATTCCACCGAAAGTGGTGCCAATAATATTTGGTAAAAATATGCAACGGGCAAAGAAAATTGTATTTACGATCAGTGACAATATCTCCGTTGCAGGTCGGACACCTTTACTCAATTACCGGGCTTTCATCGATGGTCAGTGGGCCTTATTTGAATACGACCTGAAGACAGGCACTATCACCTATCATTTTGATTCATCCATCACACCGGGTGAACACACTTTGGTGCTTGAAGTGTATGATGCACAGCAGAATGTAAAACGCTATGAAGGAAAGTTTATTCGCTAAGATTAGCTTTTGCTGATAGCGATCCGGGCTGCGACTCCGTCATAAAGATCAATAGATTCAGCATCTACAGTATTGCTCAGTGAGATTTCATCAGCCAAGACTTCACCGGAGATATATCCGCTAAACTGTTCAATCGCATTTTTTACTTCAGGTATATCCTCGATTACTACCCGGATGCGGTCTGTCACATTCAGATCAATCGCCTTTCGGACATTTTGTATCCGGTTGACCAGTTCGCGGGCCATTCCTTCTGCTTCGAGTTCAGGTGTGATATGGATATCCAGCGCAACTGTCAGCTCATTGTCATTGGCGACTAACCAACCCGGCAGGTCTTCAGTGGTGATGATTACATCTTCTATGGTAAGTACTAACTGTTCCCCACCAATATTCAAATTCACCATTTCGTTCGAAATCAGCAATATCCTTTTGGGTCAACGCAGAGATCAATTGCTGACCTTCTTTCATGTTTTTTCCCAGCCTGCGTCCCAGTGTCTGGAAATTGGGTTTGATACCTTTTTTGATCATTCCGTCGGTGTCATCTACGAGCACCAGCTCTTTTACATTGATTTCTGCCAGAATGATATCTCTTACTGCTTCTACTGCTGACGCAAATTGTTGATCTAATACAGGTACGATCAACTTTTGTAGCGGTTGTCTTACTCTGATTTTTTCTTTTTTGCGTAATGAAAGGGCCAGTGAACTGATTCGCTGTGCATATGACATCCTCAGCTCGAGTTGGGCATCGATTTCAGATGTATTTACAGTAGGGAAGAAGGTGAGGTGAATAGATTCAAAAGGCAATTGTTTTGTTACACTGTTCAGTTGTTTATACAGCCATTCCATAAAGAACGGAGCGATCGGTGCGGACAATTGTGCGATGGTCACCAGACAATGATATAATGTCTGGTAAGCTGCGATTTTATCTTCACTGTATTCACCTTTCCAGAACCGTCTGCGGCATAAGCGCACATACCAGTTGCTCAGGTGCTCATCTACGAAATGGTCGATGGCGCGTCCGGCATTGGTGGGCTCATAATTCGTGTAACTTTCGAGTACTTCCTGTGTCAGAGTGTTTAATCTGGATAGGATCCATCGATCTAATTCAGGCCTTTTTTCCATTGGTACTTCAGCTTCGCTGTAGGTAAATCCATCGATATTGGCATACAATGCAAAGAAAGAATAAGTATTATACAGCGTACCAAAGAATTTGCGTCGGACTTCTTCGATTCCATTCAGGTCAAACTTCAGATTATCCCAGGGTTGTGCATTGGTGATCATATACCAGCGGGTGGCATCCACGCCATATTGATCGATAGTGGTAAATGGATCGACTACATTGCCTTTACTTTTCGACATCTTCTGGCCGTCCTTATCCAGTACAAGACCATTGGAGATTACATTTTTATAAGAAATGCCGTCAAAGCATAGTGTAGCGATAGCATGTAGTGTATAGAACCAACCCCGGGTCTGATCTACACCCTCCGCAATAAAATCGGCCGGAAAACTTTCTTTGAATTTTTCTACATTTTCAAAAGGGAAATGCCACTGTGCATAAGGCATGGAACCGCTATCAAACCACACATCTATCAGATCAGCTTCGCGGTACATTGGCTGTCCGTCATGGCTTACCAATACTACCTGGTCGATGTAGGGACGATGCAAGTCAAAATTACCTGCCCAGGCTAAATGTCCATTTTCTACTTTAAATAACTGACCTTCACCAATTTCTGGTTGATAAATGCCTTTCTGATAGGCTTCATTTGCTTTTTTTAGTAATTCTTCACGGGAGCCAATGATTACCTCGTGTGCACCGTCTTTTGTCCGCCAGATTGGTAATGGAATACCCCAATACCGGGAGCGTGAGAGATTCCAATCCTGCAGATTTTCTAACCAGACTCCAAAACGACCTGTGCCTGTATGCTCCGGCTTCCAGTTGATCGTTTTATTGAGTTCAGCCATTCTTGCTTTGCCGGCTGAAGCTCTGATAAACCAGGAATCGAGTGGATAGTACAGTATAGGCTTATCTGTCCGCCAGCAATGGGGATAATTGTGCTCGTATTTTTGCACATTGAAGGCTTTGTTTTCAGTCTTCAGTTTGATCGCGATATCGACATCGACATCTTTATAATCAGCACCTTCGTTTCTGTAATCTTTGACATATCGTCCGGCAAATTCACCCATTTCAGATTCGAATTTCCCTTGTTTATCCACTAAGGTTAGTGAACCCAATCCGTGTTGTATCGCGGCTTTCCGATCATCAGCACCAAACGATGGCGCAGCGTGTACGATACCTGTACCATCCCCGGTAGAAACAAAATCAGCAGTTACCACCAGGAATGCATCGCCTTCATCCGGCTGGACATAGGGCATCAACTGTTCATAACGAATATATTCCAGTTGTTTTCCGGTATAATGGCTGATGATGCGATAGGGTACGACTTTGTCTGCTTTATCATACACCATGGTAGCATTTTCACCTTCCGGCTTAAACCAGGCATTCACCAGTGCCTTTGCCATGATGATGCTTTGGGGTAGAGCCGTATAGGGATTAAAGGTCTGTATTTTGACATATTCGATATCCGGTCCCACGACCAGTCCGGTATTGGAAGGTAGTGTCCAAGGAGTAGTTGTCCAGGCAGCGAAACGAACGTCCTCATTTTCATTATCAAAGAGAAAGGCAGAGTTTGCATCATGCTTAGCCTTGAAGAGCGCAACAATCGTTGTATCTTTTACATTTTTATAGGCACCGGGGAGGTTGAGCTCGTGTGTGCTCAGGCCTGTTCCTGCAGCAGGTGAATAAGGCTGTATCGAATATCCTTTGTACAGTAAACCCTTAGTATATAACATCTGTAGCAAATACCAGACGGTCTCGATATAATTATTTTCGAAGGTGATATAGGGATCATTGAGATCTACCCAGTAGCCAATCCGCTCAGTGATCTCGTCCCATTTATCTTTATAGCGCATCACAGTCTCGCGACATTTCTTATTGTAGTCTGCTACACTGATCAGATGACCGATATCATCTTTGGTGATGCCCAGTTCTTTTTCTACATTGAGCTCGATAGGTAGCCCGTGTGTGTCCCAACCGCCCTTGCGTTCTACTTTCTCACCGAGCATGGTATGGAATCGACAGAAGATATCCTTTACAGTTCTCGCCATCACGTGGTGAATGCCCGGCAAGCCATTGGCAGAGGGTGGACCTTCATAAAACACAAAAGATTTGCCCCCTACACGAGAACTAATACTCTTTTCGAAGATGGTGTTTGTTTTCCAGAATTCCAGTATTTCCTTGTCGATCGATGGCAGGTTCAGCCCTTTAAACTCTTTGTACTGCATTGATATTTTTGTCCGATTGAGCGGCAAAGATAATCAGAATTCAATTAACAAATTATGCGTAAATATAGTGTCAGGAGACCTGGGAAGTGTCAGTTC
The DNA here is from genome assembly GCA_964526985.1 of uncultured Ginsengibacter sp. Lineage (GTDB taxonomy): Bacteria > Bacteroidota > Bacteroidia > Chitinophagales > Chitinophagaceae > Ginsengibacter. The sequence continues at coordinate 13,446 of CAZGNJ010000069.1, forward strand.
CGAATCATTCTTAGCTGTTTGGGGCTAGGGGTTAGCTTTTGGGGGTTAGCTGTTAGGGGTTAGCTTTTAGGGGTTAGCTGTTAGTTTTTAGGGGGAAAGATTTTTTAATCCAAAACAATTTCAGGCCATCAACTAAAGCTCATCGAATCGAGCATTCCTAATTCGTAATTATAATATTCGTAATTCCTACACCCTGGCTGAGGCCTCTATTGATTGGTCGGCAAAGTTACCAGCGAGATACTGGTAGTAGCCTTGCATGCCGATCATGCCGGCATTGTCAGTACAGTATTGGAGGACAGGATAATAGGTGTTCCACCCATGTTTTGCAGCAGCATCGGCGAGTTTGGTGCGTAATCTGCTATTTGCAGCGACACCGCCCGCCAGCGCGATTTCTTTTATCTGAAAATGGTGTGCAGCCTTGATTAGTTGGCTCATCAGTGATTCGGTAATCGCTTCCTGCAGTGAGGCTGACAGGTCATTTTTATTCTCTTCGATAAAATGAGGATTTGTTGCTAACTGATCTCTAAGAAAATAAAGAAAGGATGTTTTTAATCCACTAAAACTGAAGTCTAATCCTTCAATCTGTGGTGAGGGGAATTGAAATCGGGCATTACCTTCTTTCGCCAGTCGATCGATCAATGGCCCGGAGGGGTAGGGCAGTCCCAACATTTTACCTCCTTTGTCAAAGGCTTCACCGGCTGCATCATCTAATGTACGGCCTACAATTTCTATATCCAGCGGACCCTGGACCAAACTGATCTGTGTGTGTCCACCACTGACCGTCAGACATAAAAAAGGAAATGAAGGTCGCGGCTCATCAATGAGATTAGCCATGATGTGTGCATCCATGTGATTGACCCGGATAAGTGGTATATTTTTAGCCAGGGCAAATGCCTTTGCGAAGGACACACCTACGTGCAATGATCCCAATAAACCCGGTGCACAGGTGATTGCTACGGCATTTATATCATCAGGAGAGATCCCACTTTTTTGAAATGCTTGTTCTACTACCGGTACTATTAATTCTATGTGTGCACGTGAGGCTACTTCCGGTACTACACCACCATAATCAGCGTGCTGGATCTGACTCGAGACGACATTGGATAATACCCGACCATCATTGATTATCGCTGCGGATGTATCATCGCAGGAGCTCTCGATTGCCAGTATGCTGATGCTCATTTTTTTGACAAAATATGAATGTACATTTCCATGGAACGTATTCCAGGCAAAGAATCAATCCGATTATTCTGGAGGAAGGTCATGGAATATTTTCCCGGGATTTTAAACTTTGCTACAGGTTGGAGTGCAATCGGTACTAAATAGTCATCACCATGTGCTTTGCCCATCCATAATCCATTCTGGTCTGCAAATTCCAGTGAAAGTACATCGGACTTCAAAGTGTCATTGGGGTATTTTGATAAAATCCGTACATAACAATTCTCGGAGGGGAATGTGTCCGAATGGATTACATCCAGTTCGAGACTATACAACTTTGAAGTATCTTTAATATCGAAATCAAACCGTACTGAGTCTGCATACGTCCAGTAAGGAGATTTAATCTCTTTCTTTTCGCGATAGATTACCGAATTGTCACAACTGCTTAGCAGTATTGTAAGCAAAGCAATTGTGCCAATAAAAGGTATATATTTTCTAATCATTAAACATCTCCTTCATCCGCTGGAAAAATCCTTTTTCCTGTTTACCGGGTTCAGGGTTAAAGTTCGGCATTTTCCGCAACTTTTCCAGTAATGCTTTTTCTTCGTCAGAGAGTTTTTTTGGTGTCCAAACATTGACCTGGACGAGTTGATCACCTCTGCCATAGCTCTGAAGTGCCGGTAGTCCCTTTCCTTTGAGTCTGAAAATCTTACCTGATTGTGTGCCCGGGGGAATTTTTACTCTCGCACGACCATCGATCGTGGGGACTTCGACCGAATAGCCCAGTGCAGCGTCTGCAAGGTTGATATTGAGGTCGTAGAGTATATTATTTCCATCACGCTCGAGGTGCTCATGCGGTGTTTCTTCGATAGTAATAATCAGATCCCCTGCAGGGCCGTTCTTAGCTCCGGCATTTCCTTTGCCTGAAAGGGATAACTGCATTCCATCTGCTACACCAGCCGGGATATCAAACTCCAGTGTGTCTTCGCCGTGAATCCGTCCATCACCCTTGCAGGTGGCGCAATTGGCAGTGACTAATTTTCCGGTACCATGACAGGCACTACAGGTCGATGTAGTCTGCATCTGTCCAAGAAAAGTATTGCGGATCTCTCTGACTTGTCCTGCACCATTACAGCGGGTACAGGTCTTCACTGACGAACGATCCTTCGCTCCGCTACCTCCGCAGGTATGACAGGTAATTTGTTTATTGACTCTGATTTTCTTTTTGACACCGGAATTCACCTCTTCGAGGGTCATTTTGATTTTTACTCTCAGGTTAGAACCACGCTGACCACTTCCCTGTGTACGACCAC
>CAZGNJ010000070.1:0-14872 GCA_964526985.1 uncultured Ginsengibacter sp.
GTTCATCCTGAGCCAGGATCAAACTCTCCATTGTAAATGTTGTTTGATCTGACTATCAAATTTTCTCATCGAAAAATTAACGTCAAAATTCTAATTTGTTACGCTAAACTTTACCTTTTTGTTCCCTGCTTTTTCAAGCAGAAAACGATGCTGTTACTTCCAAACTTTCAAAGAACTTTTGGCCTCTTATGACCACCATTTTTTCAAATGGAGTGCAAAGGTAATGGCCTTATTTCATTCAGCCAAAATATTTGTTGCTATTTTTTAATTTCTTTAGCTTTTCTGGCCTTTGATTTTCTTAAAGAACTGTCCGTTTTTTTTCAAACGGAGTGCAAAGATAATGGGAGTTGTAACTACTGGCAAAATCTTTTTTTTATTTTTTCCGTTAATCATTTCACAAGGCCACGCTACACCTGTGTTTGAAGGAATAAATATTTTTTTATTCCATTCTTTTACGGAAAAGATTCAGGAGACTATTTTCCAACCCTGAATCATACTTTCTACTTCATTAACTTCTCCCACCAATCCATTGAAATAGCAGTGATGAAATATTCAGACTACAAAAGAAACAGACTTCTAAATTGCAGGAATTTTTATGTGTGAAATCGATGAAGGCATCAACCTTTTCTTGTAGCTATTTTCTTATCCAATACATGAGGATAAATACTCCCGAGAAGAATCTACATAGTTTGGTTTTTAGCCACACATGAAATCGTTCAAACTTCAAAGTACTTTTCTTTGATTCACCTGCTCACGCTGCTGAATATTTTCAATTGGTGATGCTACAACCTCCTGGATAATTACTGTAACCCATTACCCCCACATTGTAACAAACATTGCAATAGCCGCAGTTGCCATTCCCCAGAATGTCATCCAAAGCAATACTTTTGAGAGCCTTCCGCTCTTTTGCTTTCCCATGATACTTTTACTGGCTGAAATCTTTATAACCAGGTAGACAAGCGGAACTGCCGCTACTCCATTCAACACTGCTGCATATACCAGCGCCTTTACAGGGTTGATTCCGATGAAATTAATGATAAGCCCGATAAGAGTAGCAATAGTAATGATGCCATAAAATCCATGTGCCTTTTTTAGTTTTAGGTTCAGGCCAGATTCCCAGTTTACAGCTTCCGAAACCGCATAAGCAGCAGAACCGGAAAGAACAGGTACTGCCAAAAAGCCCAATCCAATAATACCGGTTGCAAAAATCAATTTGGAAAGATAGCCGGCATTAGGAAAAGAATGAACAAGAGGCTCCAGCGCTTTGGCTGCATCTGCAGCAGTCTGAATGTTATTGACACCACCGTTATACAAGACTGTGCCTCCTACCACCATGATGCTCCAGGTAGTAATCTCGGAAATAATCATTCCCAAATTATTATCAATACGCATCAACCGGATCCGCTTTCGTCCAATAAACGGCTTACCCTTTCTCATCCATTTTTTTTCTTTCACCTCTTCTACTTCCTGCGATGTCTCCCAAAAAAACATATAAGGAGAGATGGTGGTGCCCAGCACACCTGTTATGATAAAAAAGAATGCAAAACTAAATTCGACATGTGGCACAAATGACGCTCTCAATACTGTCTCCCAGTTCAAATCAATAATCGCAACTGTTATGGGATAGGCCAATAACGAAACAGCCAGCCACTTAAGAATACGTGCATATAATCTGTAGGAAGTAAATATCTCGAGTATCAAAATAGATGCTGTAAATACCAATGTCCATACAGCAAGATTAAGAGGCAACAATAACCTGGCCGCGGCTGCCATAGCCCCGATATCTGCACCAATATTGACCACATTCGCTATCAATACAAGACCAACAACCGCGTACAATACCCACCGATTGAAGTTTTCCTTTACTACTGCCGCTATTCCCTTCCCTGTCACCATTCCTATCCGCGCACAGGCTTCCTGAACAGCCATCATAAAAGGAAGCATATAAAAAGCTGTCCATAATTGCCCATAACCAAACTGTGCGCCTGTCTGCGAATAAGTTGCTATCCCTGAAGGGTCATCATCCGCTGCACCCGTAACCAGTCCGGGACCAAAGACAGATAAATACCTCAAGCTTTTCTTTCGCTTATCTGTCTGCTTTTTTTTATTACTCATTTCCATTTTTTCAACACTGTCCCGGATCATCTATTTCTGAAAATTCTACTCCACTCAAAGTTATCATTATTTCAACCTTGTAAATGAACAAGCCTGGAGGCAGCATGACGCACATCCTGTTTTTTTATTTTTTACAACCACTTTTTTTAGCAATATTTGCTAATTATTTTAGCTTTGTGTATCTCAACTGCAAAACATACTACAGCTTTCGCTACGGCACCTACGCTACTGAACAGTTAGTAGCTGACGCAACGGAGCATAGTATCTCTTCATTGGGGCTTACCAATATCAATTCCACCTGCGATGAATGGGAGTTCGTAAAACTATGTAATGAAGCAGGTATCAAACCTGTATTGGGTGCAGAAGTAAGAAATGAAGATACACTGCTGTACCTCCTGATCGCTGCCAATAATAATGGGCTTTCACACATCCACAAATTTCTTTCAGAGTACCTGATGACAAAAAAGCCTTTTCCATTTCCCGCACCTTCTGTGCTTTTTAAAAATATGAATGATGGGTTTGTTATTTATCCATTCGGCACAAAGGCATTGGACACACTGGCGCCAAATGAAAGAGCCGGCATTCTGCCCTGGGAAGTACACAAACTCATTTCTGCTGATTGGCGAAAACACAAAGACAGATTTGTAGTACGACAACCAGTGACTTTTCAAAATAAAACATACTTCAATTTGCATCGGCTGCTGCGCGCTATCGACAAAAACTGCCTGCTCTCAAAACTACCTCCTGAAGCACAGGCTTCAGAAAAAGAAATCTTTGCTTCGCCCTCTTCCATCATAGAAGCTTTCAAAGAATTCCCGTTCATCATCACCAATACCTACCGGCTGATGGAAGCCTGCAATATCACGATGGATGGCAATGCAGACAAAAACAAACAGTACTATACAGCAAGCAAAGAAGATGATCGTGTACTACTTTTCAAATTGGCACGTGATGGTTTTCTGAAACGCTACGGCAAAAAAAACAAAGCGGCATCGCAACGCATGGAAAAGGAGTTGAAGATCATCAACGATCTCGGATTTAATGCGTACTTTCTGATCAATAACGACATCGTGCAATACGCACGTACCAGGGGCTTCTATCATGTAGGCCGCGGCAGTGGCGCTAATTCCATCGTAGCGTTTTGCCTCGGCATCACTGATGTGGACCCTATCGAACTAAATCTTTTTTTCGAAAGATTTCTGAATCCCGAACGCACTTCACCACCAGACTTCGATATCGACTTCAGCTATACCGATCGTGACGAAGTGATGGATTATATCTTCAAACGTTTTGGGAAAGACCATGTAGCCCTCTGCGGCTCCTACTCCACTTTCAAACACGACGCAGTCATTCACGAATTAGGCAAAGTATTCGGCCTGCCGGAAGATGAGATCAAAACTGTACAAAGAGCAGAAGCACCCGAAGATCACATTCAAAAACTCATCTTTCAATATGGTAAACTGCTCAGAGGCTTTCCCAACATCATGTCCATCCATCCGTGTGGCATGCTGATCACAGAAGAAAAGATCCATGCGTATGCCACCTGCTTTCTGCCACCCAAAGGTTTTACTGGTGTGCAAATGGATATGTTCGTGGCCGAAGATATCGGCATCAATAAATTCGACATTCTCAGCCAGCGCGGATTGGGCCACATCAAAGAATGCCTGCAACTCATCAAACAAAACAAAGGCATTGATGTCAACATTCACGACTTCGCCGCTTTCAGAAATGATGAGAAAATAAAAAAGCAAATCCGCGAAGCCAATACCATCGGATGTTTTTATATAGAAAGCCCGGCCATGCGGCAGTTGCTGAAAAAGCTACGGTGTGATGATTACCTCACGCTCGTAGCAGCGAGCAGTATTATCCGCCCGGGTGTAGCACAGTCGGGCATGATGCGCGAATACATTTATCGTTTCCACCACAAAGATCAGATTCAATATATACATCCACTGTTTGAAGAGCACCTGAGCGAAACGTTTGGCGTGATGGTATTCCAGGAAGATGTGATCAAGATCGCGCATTACTTTGCCGGACTTTCTCTGGGTGAAGCAGACATTCTGCGAAGGGCGATGAGCGGAAAATACCGCAGCAACAACCGCTTTCACATGATGAAAGAAAAATTCATTTCCAACTGCAGGGAACTGGGGCGCGATGAAAACACAGCGCAGGAAGTGTGGCGTCAGATGGAAAGCTTTGCAGGCTACAGTTTCAACAAAGCACACTCTGCCAGCTTTGCCGTGGAGAGTTACATGAGCCTTTACCTGAAAACATACTTTCCAAAAGAATTTATGGTGGCCGTTATCAACAACTTCGGCGGTTTCTATTCACGCGAATTGTATTTCCTGGAATTACTGAAAACGGGCGGCCATATCAACGCACCCTGTGTGAATAACAGTGATGAATACACGAATATAAAAGGCAATGAAGTGTACGTAGGTTTTGTGCACATCAAGAGATTGCAATCCGGGTTGATTGAAACCATTATTGAAGAACGAAAAATGAATGGCCCATACCTGCACCTGCAGGATTTTATTGAGCGGACAAGCATTGGCCTGGAGCAATTAAATATTCTCATCAGCATCGGCGGACTGCGCTTCACCGGCAAGTCGAAGAAAAGGATTTTGTGGGAAGCGAATTTTTTACAGAAAAAACATCAACCGCAGGTTGTAGGAAGTGTGGCATTGTTCAACGATCCTCCTGTAGAATTTTCACTTCCGGAATTGATTGATCATCCACTTGATGACCTTTATGATCAGATAGAGATATTAGGCTTCACGCTCAGCAATCCATTCGATCTTGTAGATGATGATCCGGAAAAATATGCTACCGCAAAAGACTTGAAGATGAACAAAGGCAAAACCATTACCTGCATTGCTTACTTTATTACGCATAAGCATGCCGTTACGAAGTATAATGACCAGATGTACTTCGGTACTTTTGTAGATAAAGATCTGGATTGGATAGACACCGTACACTTTCCGGATGTGGCTAAAAAGTATCCGCTCACGAACAGTGGTTTTTATCGCATTACAGGAAAGGTGGTGGAAGATTTTGGGGTATATAGCATTGAGGTATCGAGAATGAATAAGGTAGGATATAAAAACAGAAGTTATGCGAATTTGGGGTGATAAACTGCCGTCGGTACCTGTGGTCAGACGGCGAATAGTCCAATTACTTCTTCGTGAGACACGAACCAGGGCAGCACGGGGAGAATGAATATATAAAAGCTCTTGTCATCCCGACGAAGAATGTAACCGCCTAATCAAAGGATAAAAAGATGGAAGATCAAACAAAAAACAGCCTTAGGGAGCGATAGCAACAATGAGTGGAGCTTCGATTTGGCAGGTTCCTCCTTCGTCGGAATGACAATTATTTTTTGGGCTTTGTACTGCTATTAGACTTTCTGCATGGTGGTTCGAGAGACACGAACCAGGAGAGAATTTTTTAAACGATATTAGGGGCAATTATTCAAGCAACAACCACTCATGAAAATAATTTTATTCATTACGCTCTCATCTATCCTTTCACTTACAGCGACGGGACAGAAATCACACATTCCCCGCCGGTGGATGAAGCATGATATGCCGGTATTGGTGCAAAAAGCCAAAGAAGTTTTAAGCCATGCTTATATGGTGCAAAAACTTTTAGGCACCACAGACACGTTGCCCGGCTGGGAAGGATTCCCGGTACAATTGTACGAGTATCAAACGGGAAATGACATCTACACGGGCAAACCAAAAACGGGGAAAGTATATCTCCTGAATCCTTCTCCCAAAAAACTGGCGATATGGGTAGCTACTGCCTGTTGGGCGGTAAAACACAGTGTGGACACAAGCTATACTTTCGCACTGCTGAAGTGGATCGACAATCAGTCTAATGCGCAGTTTCCCGTAAAAGGTGTTGTATATGAAGACCAATACACAAAAGGATTTCAGGAGCCTTATGTTTTTAAAGATGGCGTAACGGTTTATATAAAAGACAGTGCCATGTGGCCTGCGGACAAAACCTGCACACCGGAGCAATTAGACTTTTACCTGCGCATTACCAATGATGATCTGAAACTACGGACAGGTCAGTATGCACGGATCAGCAGTACCACGCGCGAAGACTACAAAGCCTGCGGCGGCAAAGAAGATGTAGGCAGCAAAGATGACCGCAGACAAAAATGGCTCGAAGTGGTAAGGGAACTTTATAAGAAAGCATGGAACTCCGACAGAAATGAACTCATAGAGATATGGGCAAGGACGCATCTTTGAAGGTGGGATTTAAACTGGTTCGTACGGACACGAATCAGAGCGGGGAGCCGTCGGTACCAGCGGTCAGACGGCGAGTAATCACTTACTGGTTCGTGAGACACGAACCACGGTGGCAGATAATCTCACACTTTATTTATCATAACTTTGAGAAAACATATACAATATGAATTGGAAAGAACATATTTCATCTGACCCTGCCATTCTGTTTGGGAAAATGGTGATCAGAAATACAAGAATACCAGTAGCATTAATTCTTGAAAAACTTGCTGCTGATTACTCCTTTGAAGAATTAAAGGAAGCTTACCCGCGTATTACAACAGCCGACATCCAGGCATGCCTACTGTTTGCTGCTGATAATACCAAACATGAAAAAACCTTAGCAATTACCTGATGGCTGACTACCAAATCATAGCAGATGAAAGTGTTGACTATAGAATTGTTACCGGGCTGAGAGCTCAGGGAGTTTCCGTTTATGCAGTCTCTGAGCAAAAACCTTCAATAAAGGATGAAGCGGTTTTGGCAATCGCTCATGACAACGGTGCATTGCTCAAAACCGAAGACAATGATTTAGGAGAATTGGTTTTCCGATTACAACTACCTCATTGCGGCATACTACTGATCAGAATAACTGAGACACCCTATAAAATTTCAGCAGTAATAGCTGCAATCAGTGAACACTATGATGAAATGATCAACAAGTTTTCAGTGCTCAACAGCAATAAACTTAGAATAAAAGAGAATTAAATCCACACTGTCAAATTAGTAATGAGACCTTCGCTATTCACAAAATGCTCATCTCATCCGAACGACATATCACCCACATGGACCTCGATACATTTTTTGTATCGGTAGAATACCTGCGCAATTCCAAACTCAGGGGCAAGCCTGTGCTGATTGGCGGTATGAGCGACAGGGCTGTGGTGGCTTCGTGCAACGGAAGTTCGGCATACACAGCGAAGAAACACAGACCAGGAATAGCGATATTATGCAACGTTATTTAATTTTTGCTTGTCAACAAATATGATTCTCTTTAATTGACAACATAGTTTTCTCGCAGATGATTACGTTTTTGAACATAGAAGATGAACACAGTCTGCCAGTCTAACGGAGTAACCAAATGAAAACAATTAACCATTAGCTCATCTATTATGAAAAAAATACTATTGATTCTCCTGGTCGCATTCCTGCCTTTTTCTTGCGCAAAGGAAAAAGTCAATATAGACGATATAAAAGGTACAATGGATCTAAAAGACCTTTCCCTTCCTCGGCTAAAAGCATTTCTAAATGGAAAATGGCGTTGGCAGTATGCGGTTATATATAACTGGGCCGGAGGTAGAGATACCGTAAAACTACTGGATTTAAGGGATTATATTACTTTCACTTCCGAAGATTCCGTCATCCAAACAAGTGAAACATCCAGTTTTTCTATAAGAGAAAAACTGATATATCAGTATGTTAAAATACCCGGAGACCCAAATGGGACAATGGCCTATCTTTTAAAATTTAATGATGATGGCTTCGGTTATCTTAATACATGGGTTGCAGACAGGTTGGTAAACGATACACTTGTTTTTGTGAATTACTTTAGAAGTGAAGGGTTTAATTCATATCATTTTACAAAAGAATAAATTTTACCTAATCTTAAACTCTATAATTATGAAAAGGTTTACGATCATTGTTGTTTTCTTCTCAACGCTTTTTACAACTGCTTATGCCCAAAACAGATTACAGCTTGCAGACACTATCAGGGATGAAACCGATATGCTGCGGTATTTTAAAATAAGTAAAAAAGAACCTGCAAAAAGATTAGCTGATGCAGAAAATGTTTTGCAGTCGGTATTCACCCCGGATAAAAGTATAGCTTTTAAACTTGTAAAAACAAAAACAGGCAGCGACAACACCCAAAGCCTTCTTTATCAGCAAACCTACAATGGAGTGCCTGTATATGATAGCTATTACTACCTGCATTTCATGAATAACATCTTCACTGAAGCTAATGGAGAATACGCTGCAATTAAAAAAGTAATAAATGCAATAAATCTGAAAAAAACAGATGCAATTAACAGTGCCATAAAGCATATTTCTTCTGATAAATCAATACAGCCTTCTTCTGCCGATGGAGAATTAACATTATGGAGAAGTAATAGGGAAGAAGATTACCGGTACGTTTATAAAGTGGAAGTCAATTATCCCGATGCCCAAAAATCGAGGGAATGTATGATAGATGCAGCAACAGGGGAAGTATTGATTGCTGTGCCGGTGGTATGCTACACCAATGTAACCTGTTCGGGAACTACTGTGTATAGCGGAACCAGGAATTTTACCGGCGATTCATTTGCCGGTGGGGTGCGATTACGCGAAACAAGAAACGGCTTAAGTATCAGAACGATGGACAACCAGAACAATGTAAATGTGAATGCAGTAGATTTTGTGAATGCCACTACAACGTGGACATCAGCAGGCATTAATGAAGGCGCATTAGACGTGCACCTTGGCGTTGAAAGGTTTTTGGATTATTTCAGTACGGTATTTAGCAGGAACAGCATTGATGGCAGCGGTCACACCATAACATGTTATACAAATAGGTGGGAGCCGGCAGGCTTAACTACCCAACCAATGGACAATGGGCGAAGAAATAATGGCTAATGGATTCAGTTGTTCAAGATCCCTGAGAAGCCCGACTACAGAAGGTTTTTTACCCGGATTTTTTACGGAAGGACATTATCCGGATACACGGCTCGGCCCCAACTGGAACACTGTGGATCCTCACATTAATGCTACCGTATTAGGGCATTGGTACTTTTTGCTATCACAGGGAGGTAGTGGAACGAATGGTATTGGAAATCCTTTTAATGTTAGTGGCATTGGTATAAGTGCAGCTTCAGAAATCGCTTACAATACTGAGCTTGCACTTACACCTTCGGCTGACTTTAGTTCTGTTAGAGTGGCGAGCATAGCCTATGCAACACAAAGATACGGCGCCAACAGTTGCGAAGTAAAAGCCGTAATCGACGCATGGCGTGCTGTGGGTGTAGGCAATGCTTATAGCGGGAACTTGGGATTGCTAATTAACGGAGATGATAATTTTTGCACTGTGTCAAATTCCTATTCCATTTCAAATTTGCCCGCCGGCGCTACAGTTAGCTGGAGTACCTTTCCGTTAGGAGTGGTTTATATCGGATCGCCTAACTCCACCACCACTACCCTCACCAAATCCTCCGATGGATTTTTCATATTAAAAGCCACCGTCTCCAATCTTTGCGGGGATCCGAATGCCACCATCCAAATTCAAAAAAGTGTCATTGCTGGCCCGCCGCCTGCTGAAATAACAGGGCCTTACGATCCTCAGCAGCATACCATCATGGGCGTAATGTGTACAGGAGATTCTTATTATTTCACTGCGTATGATAATGATCCCGGATCTTCCTATACCTGGACGCTCACTGCGCCCCCCAACTATACCACCATCCTTCCAACGATGTATTCCGGTTCACCGGTGTATATGTCTGCCGATTCCGTGGGTACCTGGACTTTGCAGCTTGCCAAGTCAAACACCTGCGGCACCACCATCACCACCAAATACCTGGATGTAGAGGAATGTTATAACTTCTTTACCATCATCGCATATCCCAATCCTGCAAAGGGTAATATTAAAGTCACTATTCAGCAAAATGATGCAAAAAGCAGAAATACACTTACCGGGAATGTGCTGATAGAACTGTACAACTTCAACACGGCAGCAAGGCAAAAGCAGTGGACATTTGCAGGCGTACAAAGTCAATATGACTTAAATATTGCCCAGGTGCCAAAAGGAATATATATTTTGAGGGTATCTGTTGCGGGCATACAGCAATCTACAAAACTGGTGGTGGAGTAATGTTTTATTAGAAATTTTAATGGGTAACAACATCGAACGAATTCTGCTTTCTTTTAACTCTTCCAAAGCTGGAGCTTTGGAAGAGTTCTCTAAAGCAATGGCATTCGCAACGTAAAAATATCAATCATGATAAAGCAATAATTTACGAAATTGGGGAAATGATCATCTCATCCGAACGACATATCACCCACATGGACCTCGATACATTCTTTGTATCGGTAGAATACCTGCGCAATTCCAAACTCAGGGGGAAGCCTGTGCTGATTGGCGGTATGAGCGACAGGGCTGTAGTGGCTTCGTGCAGTTATGAAGCGCGGAAGTTTGGCATTCACAGCGGTATGTCTATGAAAATTGCGAAGCGCTTATGTGCTCATGCCATCATCGTGAAAAGTGACTTTGAAGCATACAGCAAATATTCAAGGCTGGTTACGGATATTGTAAGTGACACGGTTCCCTTGTTTGAGCGGGCAAGCATTGATGAATTTTATATCGACATGACGGGGATGGAAAAATTTTTCGGTTGCCGGAAATTCAGCAGCGAATTAAAAGATAAAATAGCACGCGAAAGTGGCCTGACGATTTCTTATGGTCTCGCATCGAATAAATTAGTAAGCAAAGTAGCCACCGGCGAAGTAAAACCCAATGGACAAATAGAAATACCATTCGGGGATGAAAAGAATTTTTTGTTTCCACTGAGTATTATGAAGATACCGGGCATTGGCAAAGAGACCGGATACAAACTGATGAAGATGGGTGTGGAGACGGTAAAAACGCTCAGCGAAATACCGGTGGATATGATGTACAACTTCATGGGCAAAAGCGGCATGGACCTGCACCGCAAAGCCAATGGTATTGACGATACGCCCGTAGTTCCTTACAGGGAACAAAAATCCATCAGCCATGAAGAAACTTTTCAGACAGATACGATCGACATCAATTTTTTGCACAGCGAACTGATCCGCATGACAGAGAAAGCAGCCTTCGAACTGCGTTCGCAAAACAGGCTAACGGGGTGCGTATCCGTAAAACTCCGCTACAGTGATTTTCAGACAGAGCAAAAGCAGGCGGCTATTCCCTACACAGCATCCGACCATGTGCTCATTCAAAAAGTGAATGAACTCTTTACGAAGCTCTATGCAAAGCGGCAGCTCATCCGGTTGATCGGGGTGCGTTTCACAGACCTGATACCCGGTACACACCAGATCAATCTCTTTGATGATACAGAAGAAAGCATTCGCCTGTACCAGGCTATCGATAGTGTGAAGAAGCAGTATGGAGAGAAATTTATTGTAAGGGCAGCAGGGGTGAAGAGGAAGTAAGGAATTGAGATTATTTTCGCTCACAGCATCGTTGACAACCTATACCTGGTCATGTGCATGTTCATTTTGTGGTTCAACCAAAAGACTTAAGATAGGAACGGTTACGATTATTCGGTAATAAATTTAATATTGCTCATACTGCAGGAATTAAAATGTTCTTTAGTCACGGAGGCACTAAGACACAAAGAAGAAAATTTCCTTCGTGACTTCGTGTCTTTGTGGCCAGACTTCCCAAACTAAATGATATGGAACAATTCTGTCGTGGCAGATACAATTCATAATTCATTCCGCCGCGGCGGACATAGTTCATAATTCAAACTCCACCCTCACCAAAAACAATCCATGCGAAGCCACTGAGAAATCAGCACGTGCACAATCTCTTGCCAAAATAATCTCACGGAAGTTTTCAAGAGTGATCATCCCTCTGCCCACTCTCAGCATGGTGCCTACAAGCCCTTTGACCATGCCGCGCAAAAAACGATTTGACTTTACATGATACACGGCACACCCGGATTCCATTTCCCATCGGCTCTCTATAATCCGGCACAGAAAATTTTTTACCTGTGTATTTCTCTTCGAAAAGGAAGTGAAATCTTCAAATTCAAAAAGCATTTTTGCCGCTTCATTCATCTTATCCATATCCAGCGGATAAGGAAAATAAAAAGCGGTATGCTGAAGAAAAGGATCCTTCTTGCTATATACAACATATTTGTATTCCCGTGATAACGCATCAAACCTGCAGTGCGCATCATCCTTTACCAAGAACAAATTCTTCACCGCAATATCATCAGGCAATAGTGCATTAAGATTATAGATATTCCAATCCGGTTTTGCGATCGGCTCTTCCACATCAAAATGAAAAAAATTCTGCAATGCATGTACACCTGCATCGGTACGCGAAGATCCGGTGAGTGAAAATTTCTTTTTGTAAAATATTTCCAGCGCCTTGGTTACTTCTGCCTGGATAGTATTGGCATTCTGCTGCTCCTGGAATCCTGAATAATGATCACCCCTGTAAGCCACTTCTATAAAATACCTCGGCATAACGGTTATTTATGAATCATTGCCCGGAAGCGATTGATGTAATACGCGTCTTTCAATTGGGACTCCAGCGTATGGTATTCATTAGAATCGGAAGCGAAGGGATATGCTGCATCAAAGAATTTGTACTTACCCTCATCATTCAAAAACAAATAGGACAGGTTGCGAATCTGATCTGTTGTAAAACATTTGCTTCTGAAATATTTCCTGGCCACTTCTATCATCTTATCATTGTCTGTTTCTGCTGCCATCTTCTTTCTCAGTCTCAAGAAATCTTTATTAGTTGCAAAGTCTTTGCAGTCTGAATTGACACTTGAAGAATAAATTACCTGCGGACGATTGGGATCTTCCACCTTCTTCTCGACGGCAGCAGTGTCTTTTTGAAGATTAGACTCAACAGGTTCTGGTACTTTCTGGTTTTCCTGTTCCTGTTTTTCAGGGGCGACTACACTACCCGGGATGGCCACGCTATCTTGTTTGGGTGCCGTAACGATTGAGTCCACATTTCCCATCCGCTTATCATTATCTTTCTTTGTGGATTGTACTGAATTATCAGCAATGACAGTAGGTGTGATGGTGAGCGCTGCGGTATCTTTTACCGGAGGATTGTAAATAACTTTTGCTGTCTGCTCTTCACGATTGATGTTGTTGATAGATACCGGTAAAAATATCCTGATGGTATCCTTGAGCGCGATATCAACATATACTAATTCGAGCCCACCTTTTTCATTGACCAGGAGGATGCGCTTGAAGGCATTTTCCTTTGATGGTAATGAAGATGAAATGGCAGCAGAATCAGAAACAATTGGTGTAGTGGCCTTTTCTGAAACTGCTACTGTATCCGCAGGAATTATTTTTGTTGCCGGTGCGGTTTCATTCTTAGCACTAACCGTTTCTTGTAAAGTATCTTTTTTCACTTCAACATGCTGTATCGCTACCGAATCAACAGGAGCTTTTTCCGTGATTACTGATGCAACTGTTTTTGATGTATCCGGTTTGTCAACTTCTACTTCGGGTGGCTTCGCAACAACCTCATTCTCCAGGATGGAGGAGTCTTTGACAGCATCAGCCAACAGTGTAGCGAATGGATCATTACTCACAGTTGCTGTTTTCTTTTCTTGTTGCACCGGCTTCGTATTGACTCCTTCTGTAAGAGCGAGGGTCTCAATATTAAACAAAGACCAACCATTCTCTAATTTCTTGAGAAGGAAACCTTCGTCATTACCATCAATTGTTACCTGGAATTCCTGTTCAGGGTATTCATTCTTCGGAAATCCTGTAAACAACTGATAGTTACCATTAGTAAGTTTAGAAAGGATTACATACCCACCGGAGGTAGAACTAAATACCTTGCCATTCATCCTCACATAAAATGGTTGATTGTTTTCTGTCTGCAGGTAAATGAAATGCTGATCCTGAGCATACAATCCAAAGGGAAGCAGGAACAGGGTAACGGGTAAAAAAATCCTTGCCATAAGTAAAGCCATCATCGCACAAAACTATTCAATATATCACGAATACATACGCACTGGTGAATATTAGGAATATTTTTTCCTAACTGAAAAAATCAATTCACCACCTTATTGGCACAACTGCTGCTGGCAAAGGCTTCAGGCTTGGCTTTGAAGGCAAAGCCCATACCGAGGATGTAGCCCATCGCTTCGCGCAATGCTTCATTGCTCTTGAAGTGCGGGTTGGTGTTGATATCAGCATGTACTTCCATATCCACATCATACACTGTGAAGAGATCGCACAGTTCATACGCGATCTCGATGCTCTTCGCCACTTCTACCAGCATTCTTTCTTTGATAGAAAACTGCTGTGTAGTCTTTTCATTGTGGATAAACATGAAGCCCCCTTTCCCTTCCCGCAGGAAAACGATCACAGTAGCAAATTCTGTTTCGAGGCTCCTTACCTGGCTGTCAGTTCCTATACAAACTTTCAATTTATTACCCGCCGCGGCTTCGCGCCGAATGGCATTCTCCACAGCAGATTTGATGGGAAGTTCTATTTCTTCACCATTGAATTTTCTCCAGATCATGAATTGTATTTAGAGGTTAAATGAATGAAGGGCAGGAATATATCTCCCCACAATTTATGCTTTCATAGAAAAGAACGGTGATAACTTTTTCACAAAGTGTGCATTACTCAGGATTTTGAGGAGTGAATGCGAAATGCCAATTCTGCCAATACGAATACCGATTCCCGTTATTTTTTCTCGAAATAAAAAGGGCCAGCCCCTAACGCTGACCCTTAACTTA
>CAZGNJ010000071.1:0-14779 GCA_964526985.1 uncultured Ginsengibacter sp.
ATCATTTCCGCTAAAGTACACTATTATTTATCCCAAGTGATGCCCTTAAAAACTCTGTTTTTAGGGCTTAGACAATAATTAGCTGATACCAACCTGCTGCGCCAAAATTATCAGCAATCTGTTGCGATTACATACTCCAAACTGAACATTCCGATTTAAAAAACGAAAAGAGATGCTATTCAATTTCTGAGATTCGGGCTTTTAAAACAAGCTACCTGATCGGTTGATGGGGTACATTTAAAATTGTCGTATTACCGCGATCCTTCTTAGGTTATTTCAAATATGGAGTTGGTCATTGCGAGCGAAGCAAAGCAAACTCATTGAATAAGGTTTCATCGAGTTTGTCTGTCTGTCGACGAGACATGCTTCGCTTCAGTCACAATGACGAGATTTTGAAGCACCCATACATCACTTTATTCAGGGTGGTGTCCATCATACCTTCGACAATTTTAAATGCACCCGGTTGTTTGTCAGTTACCAAAAGTGTTTCACAAGTATTACCTTCACTGAATAATGAAATCACCATGTTCTTTGCATTTAATTCCACCGGATTATTGATTCTGTTATTGACTTACCTCGTTCCCATTGTTATCGGGCTAGTTCTTTTACGAATTGTAATAAGGATAATTGTAAAAGAAGTAAGGCGAAAAGATCCTGGCAGGAATTCTACTCAATAGAGAATCTCCGGTCTGACCGTTCGGTACCGACCGGAGTGCAGCCGTGTAGCCGTCGGTACCGGAGGTCAGACGGCGGTGAATTTTTTTGAACTTGTCAGGTAAAGAATAAGGTAATTTATCTAATGATTGACATGGGTACTAAGGTTTGAGGTCACCGAATAAATAAGGTTTTTGTAATCTTTCAAGTGATTTTTCTAATTTATTTGCCGACAGTTTTGAAAAGAAGTTTCTTCAACCTTAGTACCACTACAATCTACATTGAAGAATACCTTATTACCTTATTAAACTTTATCAACAAAAAAGCAAGAGCATCAATCTTCATTTCATCTGCTCAAAGTTGAATCTCCGGTCTGACCGTTCGGTACCGACCGGAATGTAGCCGTGTAGCCGTCGGTACCAGAGGTCAGACGGCGATGAATTAAGAACAATGATACCCACGATTCAGAATGAACGCACCGATTGATTTCAACCAAAACAAATCAACATTCACCGAATGTTTATATTCAATCCTACTCATAGGCAGGGTTAATTATCGTTAGGAATCAGTTAAGATAAGTGTACAAATAACAATTAAAGAGAAATATCTTCACATGATCATGTAACTTGGTAATGATTTTCTATTTGTCCCTGCGTTATGACACACTTTTGACGCTTGGTGGTGAATGAAAAAGGGAGAAATGGATGACCTTGCAGTTGCCTGATGCGTCAATGATTTCTAATGAAAATATTTCAACCATGAAATTCAGAATATTTTACATCCGTTTCATTTTTTTACTTACTGTTTTGTTTATGGGCTATGCCGGTGCACACGCACAAGGAGGTGACCAGATATTGGATGGTATCGGCGAAACAGGGATGGTGGCGCGTTATATGTTCAATGGTGATGCAAAAGACTGGTCGCGCAATACATTGCATGGAACAATCAACGGAAGTGGAGCCACCTTTGTCAACGATCATCGTTTTGGAAAAGTGCTATCTCTTTCGGGAGACAATAATTCTTTCATTGCACTACCCGGGCAGGCCTTGTCAGGACTGGAATCCATCAGTATTTCAGGATGGATCATGTTGCGGTCAGAGCAGCCCGGTCAGCATTATTTTGATTTCGGAAAAGATGCAGCCGATCACTTCTTTGCAGGCACTACCGGAACAGGTAATGATGCAGGATTTGCTGCTTCCATTACATCCTCAAATAAGAAAGAGAAAGATGCAGTTGCTCCTGCAATCGAGTTGAACAAATGGGTTCACGTAGCTGTAGTATTGGATATCCCATCCAAAACGCTGACTACATACATTAACAGTAAACAAACCGGTGAAGTAAGAAATATTACAGTTGCATTGGAAGATGTTTTTGGGCAACAGGCAAACGATAAAAATTTTCTTTATATCGGAAAGTCTCTTACTGCCGGTAATCCCAGTCTCAATGCCCTGATCCATGATTTTCGTATTTATCGTGTACCGCTTACGAATAACCAGGTAGCACGTATTTATTACAGCGGTCGCAGGGGTATCAATGAAGGTTCTGTGAATGTGCGAAAAGATGAGGACGAAGGGCTTCCGGAATTTTCTAAGAAAGAATCACAACTTTACAATGCTTATCTCGTGAGTGTTGCTAACGTGAATGTAGAAACGAAAACAGGGAATCTTCCCCGCCTGCCGAGCTATGTGAAAGGCACCTACAAAAACGGTTTTAATGGACCTAAAGTGAGGGTGCTGTGGCCGTCTGATATTGACAATACTGCAGTGCGCAAACCCGGGCACTACACTGTTACCGGAAAAGTGGCAGGAACTGATTTTCAACCAAAGGCATTTGTTACCATCAAAAATTCAGGACAATCATCAGCACCTGATGAAAAACTGGTGATGTTTCCTTTGAGTAAGGTTACGTTGCAAAAAGATGCAGACGGACATGATACAAAATTTATCGAGAACCGTGACAAGTTCATCAACACGCTCGCTCAAACAGATCCCAATTCTTTTCTCTACATGTTTCGCCATGCCTTTGGAGAGCAGCAACCGGAAGGAGCAAAGCCTTTAGGTGTATGGGATAGCAAGGATACCAAACTGCGTGGACATGCTACCGGTCATTATCTCTCAGCTATAGCACAAGCGTATTCAGGTACAGGATACGACAAAGCTTTGCAGGAAAATTTTGTGCGTAAGATCGATTACATGGTGAATACTCTGTATGACCTGTCTCAATTATCAGGCAAGCCGAAAGAAGCCGGAGGCGCATTTGTAGCTGATCCATCCAAAGTACCTTTTGGGCCGGGGAAGTCGGATTATAATTCCGATTTGAGTGATGAAGGAATTCGTCATGATTACCAGAACTGGGGCAAAGGATTTATCAGCGCTTATCCTCCGGATCAGTTCATCATGCTGGAACATGGTGCTAAATACGGCAGCAGAAATAACCAGGTATGGGCTCCGTATTATACACTTCATAAGATACTCGCAGGTCTGATGGATGTGTATGATGCGACCGGCAATAAGAAAGCGCTGGAGATTGTTACGGGTATGGGAGATTGGGTGTATGCACGACTGAGCAAATTGCCAACAGATACGTTGATCAAAATGTGGAATACTTACATAGCAGGAGAGTATGGTGGAATGAATGATGCGATGGCAAGACTGTACCTGATCACCAACAACGCTAAATATCTGAAAACAGCTCAGTTGTTTGATAATGTAAGAGTTTTTTATGGCGACGAAAAACATTCAGGTGGCCTGGCAAAGAATGTGGATCTGTTTCGCGGATTGCATGCCAATCAGCATATTCCCCAGATCGTAGGAAGTATTGAAACATACATTGCTACCAAGAATCCTGAATACTATAAGATTGCTGATAACTTCTGGTACAAGGTGGTCAATAATTATACTTACAGTATCGGAGGTGTAGCAGGAGCGCGAAATCCGGCCAACGCGGAATGCTTTACCAGCCAGCCGGGTACGCTTTATGAAAATGGTTTTTCAGAGGGAGGACAGAACGAAACCTGCGCTACCTATAACATGCTGAAGTTGACAGCAGATCTTTTCCTGTTTGATCAGAAGGGTGCATACATGGACTATTATGAACGGGCATTGTACAATGATATCCTTGCTTCAGTAGCTGAGCACAGTCCCGCAAATACATATCACATTCCACTCAGGCCCGGCTCAATGAAACAATTCAGCAATGCTGATATGACCGGCTTTACCTGTTGCAATGGTACAGCATTGGAGAGCAGCACCAAATTGCAGAATACAATCTACTTTAAGAGTAAAGACAACGAGGCGTTATATGTGAATTTGTATATCCCCTCTGTTTTGGAATGGACAGATCGTAATGTAACGGTAAAGCAAACAACCAATTTTCCAAAGGAAGACTGGACACGCCTTACCATCACGGGGAATGGTAAATTTGATATCAACGTACGCATACCGGGTTGGGCTACCAAAGGATTTTTTGTAAAGATCAATGGAAAGGAACAAAAGATTTCGGCGAAGCCTGGAAGTTATCTGAAGTTGAGCCGCACCTGGAAGAATGGTGATATCATTGAATTAAAAATGCCATTTCAATTTCACCTGCTTCCGGTGATGGATCAGCCTAACATCGCAAGTTTGTTTTACGGACCTGTGTTGCTTGCAGCACAGGAAACAGCACCGAGAAAGGATTGGCGTAAGATCACATTGAATGCACGTGATATTAGTAAGTCAGTCAAAGGAGATCCTGAAAAACTGGAATTCACTGTCGGTGATGTTGTATTCAAACCATTTTATGATACTTATGGACGAAACTCAGTTTATGTGGATGTGCAGTTGAAATAGGAATTAGCCTTTTGGATGGAAATGGTAAATGAATACAATTTGAATGCAGTGAATTGGTTTTATTTGTGACATGTTTGCTTGTTTTTTGTCGATGGGCTATCGCCGGGCATCTATCTGCAATACTCTTCCATCAATAATAAAGCAAATAAATTACTATTCAGATAGGTTGCTTCTTATTGGATTTCGATCTCAGGGAGCGTCCTTTATTTTTTGTTTTTGACTTAATCTCCTGCATCAATTTTCTAAAGTCTGCAAGTTCCTTTTCCGTCCACGGTTCAGATTTTGTGGACAGGTCTATATTCTTTGGTTCTTTGATGATTCCCATGATATTAACTTTTAAAATATTGTGATATTAATCTTAATGCTGCACTTGGTTCTATATACATTCTAAGACCGCGGAAATGTGTTGCATGAAGAGTTTGTTCATAATGTTTGATTAAGGCAGATTTTGCATCAAATGCAAGGAATCCTTCATATCCCTTATCTACTGATATTTTGCAGGCATAGGCAATTAGGTTTCCTGGTACTCCTAAGTACACTTTCCTTTTTCCTTTATTGAATTTCGAACTTTCAATCAAGTGCATAAAAATGTGATCATACTTATCTTCAATACTCAGTAGCCCCTGGATGACAGTTGGATTGTTTACAGTTGTTAATTTATAAACTTCTTTAGTACTGTCTTTAAGTTCTTTATGCCAATTGAATTGCCAGTCACTTTTCTTTATCTGTTTGCTGTCGATCTCAGTCAATCTTGTGATTTCCGTGTCAAAAACTTCACCTGTAGAAAGATTTTCAATCGAATTGGTTAGTTTATCAACCATAAAACCAAGGCCTGCTATGTCTCGTTTTTTCACATTACGAATTTACGAAAATGATAGCAGTCAACGATGCGGGGGTGTATCCCTCATCTGAAAACTTTCGGAAGATGACGCCGACTGGTAACGCTTACAGTCTGTCATTGGCGACCACCAAGTTACTATCAGGTGGAATATTTTGCATCTTGTCAATTTTTGCAAAGAATGAGTTAAGATACGACTATGATATTTCAATATGTCAAAATATCTTCACAGTAGATTATAATTGTTAAAATGACAATTAAAAATCAAAAAGCAGAACGGCTGTAAAATCTAAGGATAACAAGACTGGAAAACAAAGACTAAAAAGGACCATGAAAGCAACGGCTAACCATGATTCACCAATAGTTATTTATTATATCACAGAACAACTAAATCTTTTCATTACAAAAACTAAAAAACCTGTATGAACCAGAAATCCTTTCAAAAAAGAGAACGCTGTAAGATGGCACTGCTTATGGTGTTTGCAATGCTTCTCGGATTCGGTGAAGTATTTGCCCAGTCGCCCACTGTTATCCATGGGCGTGTTACATCAGTAATGGACAATAAACCGCTTGAGGGTGTGTCTGTTACTGTACAAAATTCCACTAAAGGAACAGTAACAAACAACAGTGGCGATTACACGATCAATGCATCAAAAGGCGACATTCTTATTTTCAATCTTGTCGGCTTTGAAGAGCAGAAGAGAGAGGTGGGCAATGAAAGTGAAATCAATATTTTGCTTGAAGTCGTCAATGCCGTAATGAATGAAGTGGTGGTAGTAGGTTATGGAACTGAAAAAAAGAAAGTGATCACAGGAGCGATCGGCAGTGTGAAGTCAGAAGATTTCTTAAAGGGTGCAGTAAAAGATGCCGGTCAGTTGATTACAGGTAAAGTTGCCGGCTTGTCAATTTCTTCGCCAAGTGGTGATCCTACTGCTGGTACGCAAATCATGCTGCGGGGAATTTCTACATTGATGTCATCTGCTGATCCATTGGTATTGATCAATGGCATTCCTGGCGACTTCAACACAGTAGCACCTGAGGATATAGAATCTATTGATGTGCTTAAAGATGGTTCCGCTGCCGCTATTTATGGTACACGTGCTACTAATGGTGTGATACTGATTACTACTAAGCAGGGAAGAAATAATATGCCAGCTAAGATCACCTATAGCGGATATGTGAGTATGCAGAAAATAGCGAAAAGACCTAAATTTTTAGATGCAGCGGATTATAGAAGGCTCATCAAAGATGGTGTGCCTTATACAGACTATGGCACATCTACTGATTGGTTCAATGAGGTTTCACGCACTCCCATCAGCCATACGCACAATTTGTTGGTACAGGGTGGAGGCGCTAAAACTAACTACACAGTCAATTTGAATTACAGGGATTGGCAGGGTTTACTGAAGCGTTCTGATGATCAGCAGTTGAGAGGCAACATTGATATCAATCATTCCATGTTTGATGACAAATTAAAGATTCATTTGAATGCAATTCTTGGTAAGAGAGAATACTGGACCGGTGGTGATGGATATAGTTTCAATACCTATATCTATCGCCAGGTACTCATAAGGAACCCAACCGATAGTGTAAGAGATGCAAATGGAAATTATATAAAGAGGGATGGCTACTTTTATGACAATCCTGTTGCTCTGTTGAATGGTGTAGATGGCAGCAATAAAGAAAATGATACAAGGCTGAATGGTACTATTACTTTTACTCCGATTAATAAGTTGAATTTCAAATTGTTGGTCTCAGGCAATACCTGGACACAAACAAGAGGGTATGCTACCAACAAATTCTATCCGGCCAACAATCAAAATGGATGGGGTAATTCTTATGCCTCCAGAGGTGCTTCAACTAATCAGAGTACACTGTTAGAATTTACTACGGATTACACCAGGTCTTTTGGATTACATAATGTGACATTATTGGGAGGATACAGTTATCAGTATGTAACTGATGAAGGCTTTTGGATGCAGAACTGGTATTTCCCGACAGACATCTACAGTTACCACAATATGGGAGCAGGTAATGCACTTACTGATGGAAGTGCAAGAATGGGAAGTTTCAAAGGAGAGAATAAACTGATTGGATTTTTTGGAAGATTGAGCTATAACTGGAATCAGAAGTATTTATTAATGGCAAGTCTTCGTAGAGAAGGTTCATCAAAGTTTGGAGAGAACTACAGATGGGGTATGTTCCCTGCAGTGTCTGCCGGATGGCGCATCAGCCAGGAACCATTCCTTAGAAACAGTGATGTTATTAACGACTTGAAATTAAGAGTCGGCTACGGCGTAACAGGTACAGCTCCTTCAGCGAATTATGATGCGCTTACTACATTGAATTATGGTGGACGGTTCCTTTATAACGGTACATGGATTCAGGGACTTTCACCAACCAGGAACCCGAACCCTGATCTTCGCTGGGAACAGAAAGAAGAAGTGAACATTGGTTTGGATTTTGGAGTACTCGATAACAAACTCACCGGTAGTATTGATGTTTACAGGCGCAATACTAAGGATATGTTGTATGACTACCCAGTACCTGTTCCGCCGTATCTCTATGGTACTATCCTGGCTAACGTGGGTCAGATGAGGAATGAAGGGATAGAAGTACTGTTGAATGCTACACCGGTAAAGACCGAAAATTTTGCATGGAAAACCGGAGCAACATTTTCTACCAACAAAAACACATTGGTCTCAATTAACAATGATCAGTTCAACCTGACTACCGATTGGTTTACGACAGGATATACTGGAGAACCCATCCAGACTTATACGCACAGAGTAGAAGTAGGAAGATCAATTGGTGACTACTATGGATGGAAATCTGTTGATATCGACGAAGACGGTGTTTGGGTTGTGAAGAGCAAGGACGGAAAAAATATATCTATAAAGGATGCGAGTGAAGATGACAAGATGTATTTAGGAAACGGACTTCCAAAATATTATCTCTCATGGAATAATACTGTGCGGTACAAAAATTTCGATTTGTATGTAAACATGCACGGAGCATTTGGATACAAGGTGCTGAACTTCCTCAGAATGTTTTATGAAGATCCAAGAAATAATCAATACAACATGTTGAAGTCAGGATATGATAAAGTGTATGGAAAAACCGTATTGAATTACGACTTGTCTTATGTGAGCTATTACCTGGAGCAAGGTGATTATTGGAAGATTGACAACGTGACCTTAGGATATAATTTCAACCTCAAAGAAGGATTCTTCATGAAAGATGCGCGTGTCTATGTTTCAGGATTGAACCTGGTGACGCTCACCAAATACAAAGGAATAGATCCTGAAGTAAACAGGGCAGGACTCGATCCGGGCAATGATAACAGGGACAAGTATCCTACCACCCGCACTTTCGCTGTAGGCGTAAATCTCACATTCTAATCTTCAAAAATCAAAAGATATGAAACACAATAAATTATTTTATTTCTTTTCGCTGGTTGTATGCGTTGCAATAATTGCTCAGTCGTGTACCAAGCTGGATGTAAAAGACTATTCTGAAATTGTCAAAGACAATTTTAATCCGCAAGGGTCTGATGTAGCTGCACTCGTAGCACCTGTATATGTAGTAATGAGGCCCATGTGGGCAGGATGGATGGGCAACTTTGATGTGCAGGAAGAAAGTTCTGATGAGTTTGTAACACCGGTACGCCCCAATGGTTGGTATGATGGTGGTACCTACATCAGGATGCATCAGCACACCTGGACTCCTAACGACTGGCAATCTGAAAATTTATGGCGTAACTGTTACTCGGGAATCAATGCTGCCAACAGGGTGATCTCTCAAATAGAAGCAGGAGAGATTCCAATGGATGCTGGTAAGGATAACCTGATCGCGGAATTAAAAGCAGCAAGGGCTTACTACTATTATTACCTGCTTGATAATTTCGGTAACGTGCCTATTGTTACGGATTTCAAATCAACTGAAGTTCCCAAGCAGAGTACACGTCAGGAAGTTTATGATTTTGTGGTAAAAGAACTGACTGATAATATTCCATTGCTCAGCGATGAAGTGGGAAGTATCACTTATGGCAGGTTCAATAAATGGGCAGCTAAAACAATTCTTGCTAAGGTGTATCTCAATGCAAAAGTTTATACCGGTACCGAACAATGGGCTAATTGCCTTGCAGTTTGCAATGATATTATCAATTCCAGCAAATACATTCTGGAACCGGACTTTAAAGCCAATTTCATCACGCAAAATCAGAATTCAAAAGAGATCATATTTGCTGTTCCCTATGATGAAACATTGGCAACAGGTTTTATCATTCACATGAAAACACTCAAGCCGATAGACCAAAAAGTATATAGTCTGCAGGCTCAACCCTGGGGTGGCAGTTGTGCTAACCCGCAGTTCATCAGAACTTATGATGTGGATGACAGCAGGTTAAAAGATACATGGATCATGGGCCCACAGAAAGACCCTGCAGGAAATGTTGTGATAGATTACAAGGATACACTGATCAATATTGACCAGGCGGGAGGTAATCCATTTAATTATGGTTTTCCTTTTGGTAAATATGAAATCAAAACCGGAGCCAAGGGCAGCCTGAGCAATGATTATGTTGTATTTCGATATGCAGATGTGTTGATGATGAAAGCAGAATGCCTGTTACGTACCGGCCATGCGGATGATGCTGCACCGATTGTTTCTGAAGTGCGTGCCCGTAATTTCAAAAGCGCTCCGGCCAAAGCAACTGTTACCGGAAGCCAGTTACAGCAGGGCAGTGTGTATCAGTACGGATATGTAAAGGATGGAAAAATAGTAACACCTGAAGGTGGTGCTGACATACAGTACGGCAGGTTCTTCGATGAATTGGGTTGGGAGTTTGCAGGTGAGGCGCATCGCAGGCAGGATATGATCCGGTTTGGAGTGTATTCTACTAAATCTTGGTTTCAACACAAACCTGTGGGAGACTATACCCAATTATTCCCGATTGCGGAAAGTATTTTGAACTCAAATCCTAATTTGCAACAAAACCCTGGATATTAAAAAGTATCAGGGTGCATTGTATGACGCATATTTGAAATACCTTAATGACGGTGGAGAAAGCGTGAGACGAGAAACAAAAATGATTGATTAGAAATTCAACTTAGCATAATGATGAAACGAATATTTTTAATTGGTATGATTCCTTTGGCGCTTTCTGCCAAAGCACAGAACACGGATTACCCCATCCAGCCTGTGGTATTTACAGAGGTACATTTGGATGATGCGTTCTGGAGGCCACGAATGATTACCAATGCAGAGAAAACGATTCCTTACATCCAGCAAAGGTTGAAGACTGAAGGACGGATTGATAACTTTCTCGCGGCAGCAGGTAAGCGTGAAAATAAAGTATGCTCTGAATACCCGTTTGATGATACGGATGTGTACAAGTGGCTCGAAGGCGCTTCCTATTCTTTGCAGGAAGAAAAAAATCCGCGACTTGAAAAGTTTATGGATTCACTGATCGCCATCATCGGCGCTGCACAGGAGAAAGATGGATACCTCTATACTTTTCGTACCATCAAACCTGCCGTGTTGCATCCCTGGCTGGGCAATGCGCGTTGGCTGAAGGATGAAGACCTCAGTCATGAATTGTACAATGCAGGTCATTTGTATGAAGCAGCTTATGCTCATTACAATGCGACAGGCAAAAAAACACTTCTCAATATTGCATTGAGAAATGCTGACCTGCTGGTGAAAACTTTTGGATGGGGCAAATTAGAAATTTATCCCGGCCACCAGATTGTAGAGTTGGGTTTAGTGAAGTTGTACAGGATCACCGGTGACAGGAAATATCTTGACCTCGCAAAATTTTTCCTTGATGTGAGAGGGCCGGGTGGTGAAAAGTATAACCAGGCACATAAGAAAGTAATTGATCAGAGAGAAGCGGTAGGACATGCAGTGAGGGCTGCATACATGTACAGCGGTATGGCTGATGTAGCCGCATTGACAGGTGATAAGGACTATCTCACAGCGATAGATGCGATATGGCACGATGTAGTCGAAAAGAAGATTTACATCACGGGTGGTATTGGCGCTACCAACAATGGAGAGGCCTTTGGTGATCCATATCAACTGCCTAACATGAGCGCTTATGCGGAGACCTGTGCTGCTATCGGAAATGTTTACTGGAACCTGAGAATGTTCCTGCTTCATGGCGATTCCAAATACATTGATGTGCTGGAGCGTACACTGTACAACGGATTGCTGTCGGGGATTTCATTGGATGGCACGCATTTCTTTTATCCGAATCCGCTCGCTTCCGTAGGGCAGCATGAGCGCAGTGCATGGTTCTCATGTGCTTGTTGTATTTCTAATATGACCAGGTTCCTGCCATCCGTACCGGGATATGTATATGCCAAAGAAGGAAACAATCTTTATGTGAATCTTTTCATGAGCAACAAATCCACCATCGGACTTTCTTCCGGAAAGGTGGAGATAGAACAGGTAACCAACTATCCATGGAATGGTGATGTCAAATTCTCGATCAACCCTGCGTCCTCTAAGACTTTTTCAGTTCGTGTACGCATACCCGGTTGGGCGGAAAACAATCCCATCCCGGGTGATTTATACACAGCTCATGGAAAAGCGAATAATGTAACACTTAAGATAAACGGAAAGAATTTTAATTACAAAGTTGAAAAAGGTTATGCTGTAATTACACGCAAGTGGAAGAAAGGAGACAAGATGGAGCTCAGCCTTCCTATGAGCGTGCAACATGTTTTTGCGAACAATAAGGTGAATGATGACAAGGGCCGTTTCGCGCTTCAATACGGCCCTATTGTTTATTGTCTCGAAGGTGCGGACAATAAGGATAGTGTGGTGCAGAATATTGTAGTGGACACTAATTCAGTAGTGAATGTATCATTCAACGCGGGAATGCTGAATGGTATCAACGTATTGACCATGCAAGGTGCTGCAGCCAAACGCCAGTTGGGGAGTAACGAATTAATTACTGCTTCACAGAAAGTTACAGCGATTCCTTATTATGCATGGAACAACCGGGGAGCCGGTGAAATGGAAGTCTGGATTCCATACACCGCCTCTGTATCACGACCTACACCCGCGCCTACCATTGCCAACACCAGCAAGATAAGCGGGTCCATAAAATCGCGCAGTCTCTTTGCGATCAGCGATCAGTATGATCCTAAAGATTCAAAGGATGTTACAGCGCCTTATTTCCATTGGTGGCCCAAGATGAATTCTATTGAATGGGTTTCCTATACATTCGACAAGCCGCACAATGTACACTCATGTGAAGTGTATTGGTTTGATGATGGCCCGTGGGGAGGATGCCGCATTCCGGCTGATTGGAAAATCTATTACAAAGATGATGCTACCGGTGAATGGGTACCGGTGAAGAATACTTCGCAGTACGAAATAGCGAAAGACAAATACAACACGGTAACATTTGAACCGGTAACTACTTCGGCATTGAAACTGGAAGTGAAATTGCCGAAAGACAATTCTACCGGAATTCATGAATGGAAAGTAAACTGAACTATTGAAAAGAAAAATTGATAATTGAATAAATGAATCTTTGAATTTCTCATTGGCTAACCATGAAAAATATTTTTAAATACTGCTCCCTGAGTTTAATGTTGATAGTGGTGAGCGTGGTAGCCAAAGCACAGCAGAAGGCAATCATCAATGTAGATGCTGCTGATGAGAAAGCAAAAGTTTCTAAATCATTACATGGTATTTTCTTTGAAGAGATCAGCCACGCAGGCGAGGGTGGATTGTATGCAGAGATGATTCAGAACCGTGGGTTTGAAGATTGCCGCATTCCGCAGGGAATGACATTGAAAGACGGATTCATCATTCCTCCGCGTACACCCCATTTCATGCTTGCTGATAACAAAGCAGGTGATTGGAAAATGGAATGGCCGTTGGACAAGGATGCATATCCGGCATGGTCTGTGAAAACAAATAAGGCCGTTGCTTCCTGGGGATTGACGACTGATCATCCGCTCAATGGTGCTACACCGCATTCCATGCAGATGGATATTTCCAGTGTAGAGAAAGGCGGAAACGTCAATTTGATCAATGAAGGATTCTGGGGCATCAATGCTGTGAAAGGAGATGCTTATTACCTGAAGTTTTATGTAATTGCTGATAATAGTTATAAAGGAGATATCACTGCATCACTGCAATCAGAAGATGGAAAGGTTTTGTCATCTTTTACTTTCAAAAAGAAAACAGGAGAAAATTGGAATAAATATGAAACAACATTAAAACCGTCTTCGTCCGATCCCAAAGCCAGATTGGTTTTGTCATTTAATGCTCCCGGAAAGGTGTGGATTGATTTTGTATCTCTTTTTCCGAAAAATACTTTCAACAACAGGCGCAATGGTTTGCGAAAGGACATTGCTACATTTATCGCAGACCTGAAACCCGCATTTGTGAGATGGCCCGGAGGATGCTTTGTAGAAGGTATCAATATTCAAAGTGCACCCGACTGGAAGAATACGATCGGCCCTGTTGAAAAGAGACCGGGTACTTTCAGCCCGTGGGGTTATTGGACAAGCGATGGATTAGGATACCATGAGTACCTCCAGTTTTGTGAAGACATTCATGCGGATGCTTTGTATGTGTTCAATGCTGGCGTTTCATGCGAATACCGGAGCGGCACCTTTGCTCTTGATGACAGTCTTCAGTTTTACATTCAGAATGCATTGGACGCGATTGAGTATGCCATCGGCCCTGTTACTTCTAAGTGGGGAAAGGTGCGCGCTGCAAATGGACATCCTGCTCCGTTTCCATTGAAGTATGTGGAAGTAGGCAACGAACAGCACGGACCACGCTACGCGGAACGGTACAATGTTTTTTACAAGGCAATCAAAGCGAAATATCCGCAGATGATCATCATGGCAAGTATGGGTATTGGTGATGTGAACCAGAATACCACAGCCAAAATGGAACAGATCGAATATGTAGATGAACATGCATATAAATCTGCTTACTGGGCAATGAATCATTACGATCATTTCGATAAATACCCGAGAGGTAAATGGGATATGTATGTGGGTGAATATGCTACGAATGCCGGTGTAGGTCATGGCAATATGATCGCTGCGCTATCCGATGCTGTTTACATCCTGAGTATGGAAAAGAATGGTGACCTTGTAAAGATGAGCAGCTATGCGCCATTGCTGGTGAATGAAAATGATGTGGACTGGCCGGTGAACCTGATTCACTTTAACGCGTCACAAAGTTTTGCACGTATCAGTTATTATGTAATCAAAATGATGAATGAAAACAGGCCGGATGTGAATCTGTCAACTTCATTAGAGATCATCCGCGGTAAGGAAAAGAAGAATCATTTCAGTGGCGGTATTGGCCTTGCAGATTGGGATACACAAACAGAATACAAGGATGTAGAGGTAATTCAGAATGGAAAGGTGGTTTATAAGAGTGATTTCAAAGATCGTTTGGGAGAATGGTCATTGCTTCG
>CAZGNJ010000072.1:0-13993 GCA_964526985.1 uncultured Ginsengibacter sp.
CTGCATCTCAGTTGGTTAGAGTCCGCCGCGGCGGATTAATCAGAGGGTCGCTGGTTCAAGTCCAGCAGGGGGAGCGAAAAGGCTAACAGAAATGTTGGCCTATTTTTTTTGCACCTATTTTCTTCAACATATAATTTCCTGAAATATTGAAAGTGTTTTGATCTGCATTTTGAGAATACAGGCACTGCATCTCAGTTGGTTAGAGTCCGCCGCGGCGGATTAATCAGAGGGTCGCTGGTTCAAGTCCAGCAGGGGGAGCGAAAAGGCTAACAGAAATGTTGGCCTATTTTTTTTTTGCACCTATTTTCTTCAACATATAATTTCCTGAAATATCGAAAGTGTTTTGATCTGTATTTTGAGAATACAGGCGCAGTATCTCAGTTGGTTAGAGCTGTGCTTGTGAGGGATTTATTCAATTGGCCTTTCGCGATATTAGGGTTCCGGAATGGAGGAAGGCTAATATCAATAGTTTCATTTTGCTAGTCTTTATATTTTCAGCTACAGGGAAGATTTTTAATTTCTGAATTCTGCATTTTACAGACCATCCCATTTTGTGCTGTGCGATGCGAAGTTTGAACATGATCTTAATATTATTACAATAGAATTTTCCTTACCTAATTGAGTTCTTCATCTACAAAATACATATCAACTTCACCTACATTTTTCGCAAATATTTTACCTCTGTAGGTACAGGCATATTTATCTTTTATCAATTCATAAGTAGCTGCGGAAATATTCACCCTCCCCGGCTCTCCATTACTTTCCATCCTGCTGGCAATATTGACGGCTGACCCCCAGATGTCATAAGCATATTTCTTTTTCCCAACAACACCGGCAACAACGGGACCTGTGTTGATTCCGATCCGGATGTCCCAATCCGGAAGATTCTTTTCTGATCTTGCTGTATTGCGATGTTCAATGAATTGCTGCATTTCCAGACTGGCCCGGATGATATTAATAATGTGTGAATCATTTTCTGTAGGAATTCCTCCGGCGCACATGTAAGAGTCTCCTATCGTTTTTATCTTTTCTAAATCGTATTTCTCAACGATATCGTCAAATGCTATGAAGTATGCGTCTAATTCACTCACCACCTCTTGTGGAGACAGTTTTTCGGCCAGTTTGGTAAACCCCTTGAAATCTGTGAAGAGAATGGATACTCTTTCATAATACCTCGGAGTTGCATTTCCTTTTGATTCCAATTCTTCTGCTACCTCAGCAGGTAGAATATTTAGCAATAAACTTTCTATTTGTGCTTTCTGACTGTCCAATAATTTATTGGTCTTAATCTTGTTTTTATAATTCCTGTATAATATGATAGCGATATAGGTGAGCAATGCTAATACGATCAGCAGTCCATTTTTGATCCATCGTTGCCGGTTCAATTCCAGTTCCTGCAACACCTGGTCCTTCTGGAGGAGATCAATTTGACTTTGCTTTTTCTGAATATCAAATGTGAATTGAAGGTTAGATAATTTTTTTGCAATGTCGAGGTTGTACAAAGAATCCCTGATATCAGAATATAGGGATTGGTATTTGAATGCACTTCTGAAATCTGAATTCTCACTGTAGGCTATGGCCAGCCCATGGTAGGCTTTCTCCAGTTCATAATTGGCACTGCTTATGTTTTTTGAAATTACTTCCGCTTTTTCATAATACGAAATTGCTTTTGTGGCATCACCACTTCCATTATAAGAATCTCCTAATCCAAGCAGAGATTGGGCGATGTCAACCTTTGCGTCCAGTTTTTGAGAAATATCCAATGCCTGCTGGTGATAATCGATTGCTTTTTTAAAATCCTTTTTGACCTGGTATAATTTTCCAATGTCGTTTAATGAATAGGGTAGATTTTCTGATCCTTTAAATACTACCAATGATTCCTTGAAATAAGTCAGTGCGGAATCGGTCTTCCCAAATGCAAGGTATATTTCTCCGAGATTAACGGAAATTGTACCTATGGCATCATTGTTCTTAATGGATTCACTCATTGGTAAAGCCCTGAGGTAATACTCCAATGCCTTATTTATCGTTGATGGCTTGTTGTAATAAATAGCGCCAATATTTTGTAATGCCGTGAGTATTCTTAATGTGTCACCTATTTGTTCTGCGATTTGGAGCGACTTTAAGTTGAGTTCGAGCGCTTTTTCTTCATCAGCCTGATTGAAGTAGATGGATGCCTGGTTGCTCAGGATATTGGCTATGCCCACCTTATCATTGAGTGAGTCAAAGACCGCCAAAGCTTTATCGTAATTTTCCAGTGATTCGATGTACTGAGCCTGCATGTAATAGGCTATCCCGATATTTTTGTAGGCGTATGCCACACCTTTACGATCATTGATTTTTTTGGCGAGATCCAGGGCAGAGTTCGCATAGGATATTGACTCATCCGGTGAAATGCTGAAATATTCTTTGCTTAATGCCAGCAGCGTGCTTACTTTCAGTTGACTATTCTGAGCACCGGACAATACTCTTTTTATACTATCTATTTCTGGATTTTGACCAAAACATGTTATTGAAAAAATGGTAAGTAAGATTAAAAAACCCCTTTCTTTCATGAATCAATTTTTATAATTAGTTACTCCGGGTAAGGTGTTTTTTGGGATATGAAAGTAAAAAAAAGGAAGAACATTTAGTGTTGCTTCCTTTTTATATTAACATTGTTTAGAGTTTAATTACCTTGAATACCTGGTGATGTTCATTCGATATCACACTGACAAAATAAACGCCTCTTGAAAGATTTGATATATCCAATCTTACCATTCCTGAATTTATTTCCCTGATGTGGAAATCAGAATATTTTCGACCGGTGATATCTGTAATCAAAATATTTCCCGGTTTAATATTTCCATTTTCTATTTGAATTACCACATTCCCAAATGTTGGGTTTGGATAAATTGACGCTTTGATATCTACCGAACCTTTTAGCAATTGATCATTAAGATTCATTGTTGCATTGCCATTCATTTGATGTTGGTAAGTGATTGTTTTTTGACTTTCTGTCAATTGATTGGTAGCAATCATAGAAACTAATTCGTGCCCGGCAGAAGCACTATCAACCATGTCATGGGAGATACCGGGAGATGTACTTCTCCCGAAATCATCATCGTCATGGTCACCAGAGTGGTGGTACCAACTTCTTACGCATAAAATGCCGGGGACATAATGGATATTGTAATCATCAGCATTCGACAGCACCAGTTTGGAAGGGATGATGGTGTAATTCCATACACACCATCTGCGGAATTCCGGACTCAAAGAATAATCAGGGCCGCTCAGGATATTTTTTTCATCTCCGTTTCTGAACCCTGTAATCGTAGATGTGAACTCAGGACAATCCTCCCAATAATAAATCGTTTTGTCGTCTGCTTTTACAGTAAGTGTTACCGGTGTGATTGTCAGTGTACCCGGAGTGTATTGCAATTCGTAATTATTGGCTAAGCCGCCTGTCGCAGTAATCGCGTATTGTCCCACATGAGTGGTAACATTTGCTTCAGAAGTAGCAACAGGTGGAGTAATATCACCAGGGCCTTCACCATTTACGAATCCATCATAAGTAATTCTGAATGCAGGATTCGCATCACCATATACTCTGGATGTATCAGCTACACTCACCTTCAAAATACTTTTGTTTACAGTAAGCAACCCATTTACAAATTGAATATCATAATTTGATGGTTGAGTTGCAACGCCGGAAGCAATAACCCGGTAAACACCCGACGGTACATTTGTTGATGGTACTGTAGCACCATTGTTATCCTGCAGGTTGTAATTTAAAACACCATTGGTAAATACCGAATCTATGTTATCCTCATATTGGTATCCGCTGATACTTGAAGTAAATGCCGGTACCTGTGTGCCATAATTGACAGAAGAAGTGTCTGTCCTTACCAAAAGTGGTGCAGGCAAGATGGTCAATGTGCCCAATCCATAACTGATCTCAAAATTGCCTGACATGAAAGCACCTGGTACTATAGTGTTAGTGCCTGCTGTGGTTCCAGTGATCATATTGATGGATTTGAAATTGGTCAATGTATCATTTTCCGGGGCATCTACATCTGTTTCATCAATGATTACAGCCACGTTGGAATTACTGGTGTCTCCCACGGTGTTACTGTTTACCAGCGCCCTGGAATTGACGAGAGCACGTGAGTTAACTAATGCCCTTGAGTTAACAAGTGCACGTGCGTTGACCAGTGCTCTTGAATTGACCAAAGCCCTTGAGCTTACAAGCGAAGTTGTATCAGGAGAAACTTCATAATTGAATACAGATGCTGTTGCAACATCTACTATGTGTGTGGTGTCGTTTACAACAGTGCCATTCACCAATGCTCTTGAATTTACTAATGCACGGGAATTTACCAAAGCACGCGAACTTACCAGGAAGCTGAGATTGGCAAGATCTGCATTGACCAATGCTCGCGAATTAACCAGTGCCCTGGAATCAACCAGGGCGACGGCATTGTCGGTAAGGTTTTGATGATAATCAGTATTCAGAGTATTCAGGAAAGTTGATTTATCGCTATCTGCAATGAGAGAATCTGCATAAGTGTAGTTGTAACTGATTCCTGCTATTTTATCGCCATAAGTAAGTGTAGTATCTCTTGGTGTGATCATTAGTGGCATGGGCTTTATGGTAAGAGCTCCATTGTTGAAGACATATTTATAGAGTTCATTGAGGGCTACTAATACTGAATCGCCTTCGGCAAAGTTTTTCATTGCCGGTTTGATGATATACAGCCCTACATTACTCATGCTCCTGGCTGTTGTAGAGTAGTTTATTGTATCCAGGCCCAATTGTTGTAAAGTCAATCCGCTTTGGTCTAACGGGATACTATCAACGAGAATTGTTGAGGTGAATACCGGAATATGCTCACCATATTTCTTGGTAGCATTATTTGCTGTAATGGTAATGACTTTTTTTACCGGTGAATAGAAATAAAGAGAATCAGAATAGCCACCATCAAGTCCGCTGGTAGATACCGGCGGAGTATATGCCTGGATGACGGGATTCCCGATAAAGCCGGGTATTGAAGCAATCACTTCCGTACTGCTTACTGGTGTCGTAGGTACAGGGTTACCCCTGAACAATACCTGGGAGTTGGGGTCGAGATATTTGCCCTGCACCTTCACTGTGATCGGCTGGCTTCCGGGTTTGATGGTAGTATCAGATAAAATCAGTTTTTCTATTACTGGTTTTGGTGTAGCAAAAGTTCGCATTGCGGTACCTGCCTGTACGAATCCGTATCCGGTATTGAAATCGAAACCAGGGGAAGCCATATCTATTGCGGAATGCTCCATGATGTATCTGACACTGTCCGGGCTGATAGTTTCATTTGCAAATTTTTTCTTTCCTTCTATCAGCAAGGCCGCAACAGCCGCCGCATGTGGTGCTGCTGCAGAGGTGCCAAAGAAATTGGGGAATGGATCGTTGTCAATATTTACTCCACCCATATATACAGTTGTATTCACCCCATTCGGTGCACAGAATTCCGGTTTGTTTCTTACAACACCATTTACCATTGTGCCTCCTGTTGATGAAAAAGAAGCAACAGTTGGTGGATTGACTCCATAGGCAGGTGTATTGGAAAAGAGGACAGCTCCTACAGCCATTGCCCCTGCTGCATTTGCCTGTCCAACAATTGTCGAAGTTCCTGTATTGTATTTGCTTACTACCCCATTTCCACGGAAGAAAACATACTTGAACCTGACTGTTCCTGTGCCGGATGCTCTTACTACAATGATGTTGGTTTGTGTTGGTTGTGTTACCGTAAAAGGTAGTACTTCTATAGGATCGCCACCAATGTTATTCCTGTTGAAACCAAAGAGTGTGTTCCCGTATTTGTCTGTCAGGTATATATCCAGGTCATTCTGTGTTCCTACGGTGGTATTGCCGGAAGAGTAGATACCATCTTGCCATTGGAGAACTACTGTATATGTTCCCGGCTGCAGCGTGATGGTTTGATAAATATCACCACCTCCAAAATCATGCGCGGTACCTGCAATGCCGTCAGGTGCCGGCGCAGGAGTGAATACATTTTCGTAAGATTGATTGCCGTAATTGCCCGCAGCAGAGAAATAAGAAATGCCATGTGCCGCGGCTGAGTCAACGGCCTGTGCTACGATTCCGTCTTGGTAGAACGGTTCGGTGATATAGGTGATATCATCGACAATGACATTACAACCGGCATCCTGCATTTCTTTTATACCTAAGGCAAAATCACTTGCATTAATAAAGCCTGTTCTGAAAACGAGATTGGCACCTGGTGCTACATCGTGAACGATCTGCAACATGGCTCTCCCTTCATCTGTCAATTGTCCATAAGGATAATCCTTCAGCACCTGAACAGGTGTTGGAAAGTCAGGATTGCCAATGCCCGGCAGGTCACCATTGAGCACGTCTGTCTGAGCGGGATTTCCCGGAAGTGTATTGTATGAGTTGGAGATGACTCCTACCTTCACTCCGGAACCTGTAAGTCCATATCCTTCCCTAACCAGGTAGGATTGAATAGCAGTATCGCCCCTGCTATTTACGATTCCGTCATTATTGACTGAAGGGAAGATCGGCCTGCAATAATCGATCAGGTCTGGCAGGCTGTCTAATCTCAACAAGTGATTGATCGGATATTTCCCGGAAATGATCAATGTATTGGGCCCGTTATTAATAAGGTCTGTCATTCCGTAGGCTGGTGTTTGCAGCAAGGATAATAGTGTTTGATATTTCCCCTGCAGGGAAATGACTTCGATCATTACACTATCATGTTTCAGAATGAAAATATCTTTAGCTGAATCTGTAACGAAACCGAAATTCAGCGCTAACGAATTTAATTCTGCACCTATAAGGTTCCTGATTTTGCCGCTATCAGGCGGTGGATAGTAAGGCAGGATACATTTGTTGTAAGTTACTTCCACTGTGTCTGTAGCATTGCATCCACCATTGGGGTTGGTAACAGACAATACGTAGGTGCCAATCGCATCAACAGTAGGCGTCAAAGTTGATTCTCCTGAAACAAAGTGCCCTTTAGAAATGGCTGTCCAATTATATTGTAACCCTTGAGATGATGCTGTGCCATCCAACTGTACGCTTAAAGTAGAGCAGTCTAAAACTTTATCTGGTCCTGCATTAGCTACCGGGGTACTGCATTGGATGAAAGGTGCAAAGTCAATATCTACATTACTACCGGTGGTAATTTTTGTACCACTGTAAAAGGCACCTTTCAGATTGGACTGGCCAGAGCAAATATTGATACCTCCGTAAGGAGCAAAGACAGTTCCAAGCCATCCACCACATGAACTTTCAAAGTTCCAGGCATATTTACCATAATGGCAACTGCTACCGGTACCATGTGTTTCAAAATAAATTTTCGATGCGTCACCACCATTACGGGTGGACACACTTACATTTTCTACATCCACATCTCCATAAACATAAACTTTTATGGTACCTGTAGGATCATTCTTAAAATCAAAAATGAACCTCGTATTGGATCCATTATTGATGGATTTAAATATGTAAACGCCAGTACCCGAAAAGGTAATCGTCTTGTATGAATTCAGGTAAAGGTTGCCGTATGCACCTGGAGTGATTGCCTGCGTTGAATATATATTTTGATTTCCGGCTGCGGGGAAGTCAGTGATGGCGGGGAGTGAGGGAAGATCCGGAAAAACAGGATTCTCTTTTATTTCACCACCTGAAGGGACAGGCCCATCGTAGTAGGTTCCGGCAGGATGAGTAACTTTTCCTGTTACAGTTCCGCTTGTGATATTGATACTCCCTTTCCCGTCAAGGTTCCCGGTCACATTTGCTTTTGATCCGATGGAGATCACCGGCCAATAAACGTTTTGAATATTGGCAGCAGAAATATTTCCAATGATAGTATTCCACGATGAAAGGTATAAGGTACCTCCACTGTAAATATTACCATGGAAGTCAGAACCGGAACCGGATTCAATGCGGCAGGAACTGCCTATGTTCCCATTTTTTATATCGTTGGAACGACCCAAATAAACTCCACAATCATTACAAACACTATTATTATTTCCTGCAAATAATACAAAATCATTAATCTTAAGCGATTGTCCTGAAGTGTAATTTGGAATTTGAAAAAAGAGAATAATTAGTGACACCCATGATGCACTGAAGTGCAAATTATTTTTCATGCTGAAAATATTTTGAAGAACCATAAAGAGTTAATCAGCCGCCGTGAAATAACTGAAAATGCCTTCCATCCTGAATACGATCAGGAATGCCTCAACGGTTATTGCGCGGGTATAATACGATTTCATTCTTGATCCCAAATTCAGATATGCAACCGTATCAGGTGCTCCAGGGGAATAGTGGTTGATCGAGGGTGTTCCGATGCATCCTCATGCATTTTGGTAGAGTGCGGAATGATTTGCAGTTAAAAAATGGTCTTTTGAAAGGATTTAGAAGGAGAATGGATAGATAAATGTAGGAATTTATCTGACTTCAAAAAAATAATTTGATTTTTTGTCAAGCCCTCCAATTGGAAATTGGGCAATATCATGCTGTAGTTTTAGTGTGTTTCCTTGTAGATAATCTTTGGCAATCCAAAGGAGCTTTATTTTGATTGTTATTAGCATGAATCTATAGATCAATATTCGCTTAGCATATTGCTGACTTCAAAAAAAAGGGAACCATGACTGGCTCCCTTTTGATAAAAACAGATTACAATCTGACAACAAACCAATATTTCTTAACCTCTATCTTAACACGAACATAACCTGCTTCATTCTATTTTTCTTTTACCACTATCTTTCCTTTCATCACGATATGAATGCTGCAATAGTAATCTGCACTTTTATCAGGAACTATCTTCCAGGAATCACCGTTGTTCAATGTCGGCGACGCCCATGCCTTGTTTACTTCTGTGGCATTGTGTCCTACGATGCCATTATTTATAAAGAGCACGGTATCACCTTTGTTGACCGTTACTACTGCTGGTATGAACTTCATCTGGTCAATTGTTACGGTATCTGTTTTTGGTTTTGCCGTATTGGAACTCG
Organism: uncultured Ginsengibacter sp.; assembly: GCA_964526985.1. Taxonomy (GTDB): domain Bacteria; phylum Bacteroidota; class Bacteroidia; order Chitinophagales; family Chitinophagaceae; genus Ginsengibacter. Next base: position 9,025 of record CAZGNJ010000072.1, read on the forward strand.
AAGTGTTACAACTGCTGAAAAGCAGGCAGGCTATCACAGCGCCTGCACTGCTCCATTTTATTAATCTACGTTTCATGATGCCATTCTATTTAAATTCTTTCTGAACCATCTCAGCATGTTCAAGGTGTGTTTTTAAAGTAGGCAACACTTTTACAAGTAATCCTTTGAGTTCAGCATTTTGGGACTGAGGGATTAACACATTTTCTACTGCATTAATCACTGATTTGTGATAGGCAACTTCGTTGTCGATATACGCCTTGTTAAATGCTTTACCTGATTTAGCGTTCAAGGTTTTCTTCATTGTTTTCGCACCATCCAGCAATGACTGTGTAACACTGTTGGTTTTAGGAGTAACACCTAATTTCTTAGCAAGATTTACTGCCATGCCAATTACAGCGTTGTGGTCGTCTTTCATTGTTTTTGCAAACCTCAGTATATCTGCATTGTGTGATTTCTTCTCTGCAATCAATGCATAGTCAACATCTATCTGGTTAGCAGTGACTGCTACTGAAGCAATTTCAGGGTCTGTAAGCTGTGGTGTTTTTTGCGCTGTTGTGTCTGTTGATGAAAGCAGCATAATGAGAAACATTGAGCATGCCGCAATCGTAAATGTTTTAATCGTTTTCATTTCATTTATTTTTTAATTTGTTTTGAAATCTGTTTTTATCGGAGCTTTCCGATATGTCACGTTGTACTTTATTTTTGTTCAACAGTACTGGTTTGTAAACCGGCTAGCCTTTTTATTTTTGTTTTTCTGCTCATTAGATACAGAACTAAATGAATGGTTACAAAAATTTGTAACTTTATGACTGATCCTACATCTAACTAAAACAGAGATTCAAAATGGATGCGATAAAAGTTGCTAACCTGAGAACAAGCCAATTGACCGATGATGAAGTAATACAGAAAGTACTGGACGGAGAAAAGGAACTCTTTGAAATACTCATGAGGCGTTATAATCAGACGCTGTACAGAGGGGTGAGGAGCTATTTGAATGATGAAGACCTGGTGAAGGATGTCATGCAGGACACATATCTGAAAGCTTTTGAAAAACTCTCACAATTTCAAAGGAAGTCTGCGTTTGCTACCTGGTTGATCCGGATTGGAATTAATGAAGCCTTACTCAGGATACGCAATGCAAAACGGGACCGTTCAATATTTACTGAAATAAAGGAAGAGGCAATGAGTATTTTCCAACGTTCAGGTATTTATAAAATGAATCCGGAAAAAAGAATCATACAAAAGGAAACACGCGGCATGGTAGAGCATGCTATAGATCAGCTACCTGAAAAGTACCGGGTTGTATATGTGCTGAGAGAGGTGGAAGGTATAGAAAACGAAGAGATCGCTTCCTGCCTGGGCCTTACGTACAGCAATGTGAAAGTGCGTCTCCACAGGGCAAAGAGCCTGTTGAAAAAGAAATTGCAGGACGTGGAAAATGATAAAAATGTTTTTGGATTTGGAAATGAGCATTGCGATCAGCTTGTCAGCTACGTAATGAATAAAATTCTCGGTACATATTAGGGTAATGGTGCAACGTTTCTTTATATTTCTTTGTCAGAAAAGAAATATAAAGAGATTACCCGATGAGAGCTATTTTCTCCTTTTTCTTTTTTATCACATTACTTATTATAACCACTACCGGTTGCAGGAAGACTATTATTGTACATGGTGATGAGATTGCAGTGCAACTGGGTAAATGTTCGGAAAAAGTATCAGGAGCATTTATCTGCTTTGATTCCCTCGTCATGGATAGCCGATGCCCTGAGGGCGGCGAGTGTATATGGTCAGGAACGGCCATTGCAAAAGTTACATTTCATGAATCCGGAAATCAACATCAGTTCAGGATTGCTTTGAAAGGATACCCGGGATTGGGGAATCCGAGTGACACTGTCATCAACAAATACAGAATCGTCTTCACCGGTTTAAGTCCCTATCCAAATATGTCGCATCCTTTTCCTGTTGAAAGTCCGAAAAGAGCCACATTTAGCATAACTCAATAGAGTTCTTTATGAGTAACCTCCGTGGGTAGAGAATTGATCACCAGGAATTGCCCGGTCTTTTTGTTCTTTTTCATTCTCAATTACGCATGGTTTGGGGCAATATCAAATAAAAAGTAAAATCATACACTGACCTTTCTCTCAGCACTATATTAGGCATACCTTTGCGCCCATGCCACAAACGCAATATGAACCGGTAATTGGTTTGGAAATACATGCACAATTGCTTACCAGGAGTAAGTTGTTTTGTGGCGATAGCACTGAATTTGGTGGTGAGCCCAATACGCATATCAGCGCGGTGAACCTGGCCTATCCGGGTACCTTGCCCGTTCTCAATAAAGAAGCGGTGCGACTCGCAGTAAAATTAGGCCTGTCGCTTGGCTGCACTATTAACAGTACCAGTATTTTTGACCGGAAGAATTATTTTTATCCTGACCTTCCCAAAGGATACCAGATCAGTCAAAATTCAATTCCCGTTTGTTCAGGTGGAGCTATTCCGATCGTGGTGGATGGTGAAGAAAAAGGAATCCTGCTGAACAGAATTCATATAGAAGAGGATGCAGGTAAGAGCATCCATGATGACGGGAATGATTACACGATGATAGACCTGAACCGCGCAGGGACTCCATTGGTAGAAATTGTAACAGAGCCGGTAATCACATCTGCAGACGAGGCTTACGAGTGCCTTGCAATGGTCAGAAAAATTGTAAGATACCTTGGTGTTTGTGATGGTAATATGGAGGAAGGCAGCCTGAGATGCGATGCTAACATTTCAGTGAGGAGGAAGGGTGAAACGAAATTGGGCACCAAGGTAGAAGTGAAGAATCTGAACTCCGTAAGAAATGTTCGCCGGGCTATTACTTTTGAAATAGAAAGACTAACAGGACTGTTGTCATCGGGGCAAGTTGTAGAGCAGCAAACAAGAAATTTTGATGCAGACACCGGAACCACATCAGCGCTTCGCAGTAAGGAAGAGGCTAATGATTACCGGTATTTTCCCGACCCTGATCTGCCGCCCGTCTTGATTTCTGAAGAAGAAATTTCGTCTATACGTAACAGTTTGAAACCATTGCCTCATGAGATACAAAAGGAGATGGTTTCCGAATATAAAATTCCTGCAGAAGCGGCATCTATTATCTGCGATGATGTCTTCCTGATGGAGTTATTCAGTGAAGGAATTAACAGAACACAGAATTACCAGGCATTGGCAAATTGGCTGATCGGCCCGGTGAAATCGCATCTGAATGATGCAGGAGCAAATGATGGCAGGATTACTCCTGAAAAATTAGCATCACTCGCAGACCTTACCTCCGGAGGCTCAGTTGCATTTGCGGTAGCATCATCCCGTATTTTCCCGGTTATGCTGGACTCAGATGAAGATGCATTGACGATTGCAAAACGACTGAATCTTATTCAAACAAATGATTCAGACGTATTGAATGAATGGATAGAAGCAGTGTTCGACAGCATGCCTGAAAAGGTAATTGAATACAGGAAAGGAAAGAAAAACCTGGTAGGACTATTTGCAGGTGAAGTAAAAAAACTCAGTAAAGGCAAGGCAGACATGAAGACTGCCATTTCATTAATAACAGAAAAATTAAATAAATAACAAAAATGCAAAGGCTATTTTTTGGCATCCTTATCATCGTGTTGGCAGGTTGCCAGTCTTCAAAGATTGATCAGTTTACACTCACGGGCGAATTGAAAGGAGCACCGGATCAGAAGGTATTTTTAGAGCAAATTCCTTTTAACCAGGAAGCGCCTAAGGTGTTGGACACAGCGAATATGAAAGACGGAAAATTCGAAGTCAATGCTGTTTCAAAAGATGAAGGAATGTACAGGGTACGGTTTGAAAAAAATGCAGGTTATCTTTTTATAAATGACAAAGAAGATTTGAAATTAACAGCAGATGCCCAGGACTCTACTTTGAAGTCAACCCGGATCAATTCTCCGGCTACATCTTCGCTGTACAGTTTCATACTTACATTAGATAGTATTCACACCAAGTTATTACTGGATGATCAATTGCGGCAGATTTACATGTCGCAGGGAAATGATTCGGCAGCTACTGCTATCTCGCAGAGTTTTATCTTGTCGCAAGGATGGTATAATAATTACGTAACAAAATATGCAGATACATCCAAAAGTCCTATTGTGTCATTGTATGCACTCAGCTATGCGATGGATGTAAATAAGGATACAGTAATGAACCTGATGGCAAGGATTCAGAAAAAATGGCCGGAAAGCAACTATGTAAAAGATGTGGCAAAACAATTGGATGAATTCAACAAAGCACAATCTCAGCAAAACCAGGCACCGCAGCAGGGGCTGGCTGTAGGTACGGAAGCGCCTGAGATCACCATGGATGATACCGAAGGAAAATCTTTCTCTTTGAGTTCACTGCGGGGCAAATATGTATTGGTTGATTTCTGGGCGAGTTGGTGCGGGCCATGCAGGGCAGAGAATCCAAACGTAGTAGCTGCCTACCAAAAATTTAAGAACAAGAATTTTACGGTGCTGGGCGTTTCGCTGGATAAAACCAAAGAAGCCTGGTTAAAGGCAATCAAAGATGATCACCTGGATTGGAAACAGATCAGCGACCTTAAGTTCTGGGAAAGTGCAGCAGTGCCTGTGTACCAGATACAGGGAATTCCTTATAATGTATTGGTAGATCCTCAAGGCAAGATCATTGCAACTGAATTGAGAGGGCCTGCGCTGGAAGCTAAGTTAGCAGAGGTGCTGAAGTAATGTAATTGATCTATTATGAAATCCCTGCCATGTAAAGTGGTGGGGGTTTTTTCATTAGATATTACTTTGCGTCGAGGTAATACGAATTAGAAATTCAAAATAGTTAATAATGGCAATGACCAGATGCTGTGGCTGTTTCATCAAGGCTGGAAAAGCTGAAATGCTACTGTCATCCCGAACCGCCGCGGCGGTGAGGGATCTGCCAGATAGCAGCACCATCG
>CAZGNJ010000073.1:0-11380 GCA_964526985.1 uncultured Ginsengibacter sp.
TGATTGAATTAAATTTATTTCATCATCACTTAACTTATTTGCATTGCCCACATACAACATGCCTTGCAGGAAGGGAAGGAAATGCAGATAGAATCCACCTGCAGGAAATGTCTTCATGTAATCATCTACTGACGAAAGTGCACCCTGAGTTACCAATGTATGTGCGAATCCCATAAAAATATTTTCATCCCAATGATCTATATAACTCTTATTATTCTGCCAGTTTTTCAACACCAGTGAAATGTTTCCGGGCGTGGAATAGGGTAGGTGAAACGCAGTGATGGCCTGTCCATCCGGTGTGGAAAGAAAAGTATGGATGAGTTCGGCTTCATCATCCATTATGAATACGCCGCACCTGATGAATGGAATCCCGAGGATGGTAAGTTCATTCCAGATCAAAGGAGTGATTCTATCCAGGTCTTTTGTGGTACGCATTGCTGCAATGTCTGCACGAATACGGTCTAAGGCAGCTTGTTTGATGGCTTCTCTGGCCGCAGCTTCCGCTTTTTGCAGATCAAGGAAGCGGGTATAAGTCTGTTCGAATACTTTCCCAAACCGGATGAATATCTGTGTTTCATTAAATGGTTTTGTTACTATAAAAAGCACATACCCATTTTTAAATGGAACTGCATAGTTTTTTTGCCAGGTTGGAATTGGAAAACCCAGGTCAATAATTTTTTGCAGGCCTTGCCTGAATTCCGGAATTGCCATAAACAATTCATAATACTTTTTCTGCTTTTCACCTTCATAAACTTCCTCGTACATCCCCGACTGGTTTTTCCATGCTTCATACATGCGCTGCTCACCGGGTTCAATATCAAAGGGGTGAGAGAAGTTGCCTATGCTCGTCCATTTTTGAACGATGGTACTATCCTTATCACATATTGCAAATGCCACACCCTGCAATTCAGCACCGAGTTGTTTTAATTGATCGAACATAATTTCTGCTGTCGGGAGTAGTTCATCACTCTTTTGCATAGCCATTGTTCTGCCACGCACTCTTTCCAATGCTGCTTCTATCTGCGCCTCTCTTGCCCTTGCTTCGGCTACCTGCAGATCATTGAAACGGGTATAGGTAAGATCAAACACATTAGCAAAGCGAAGCAGTATATCAAAATTATCTGCAGATAAAGGATCAAGGCTTGCTAATGTTACACAGCCAAAGTTGTTGAATGACGCAGAAATGTGAATTTTTTCAGGAGTTCTCATACCTGCAATAACGGATTCAGGCAAGCGGGATAATTCCGTTTCCTTTAACAGGTATTCATCCGTAACAAATTTATCCTTTCCTTCAAGAACATACTCCCACTTCAACGTTCTATCGACCCAGCCTTTCATCAATGCATCTAAATATGGCAAGGAAGTATGAGCAACATAAAAACTCATGGGTGCTGATGGAGTTTCAGAATTTACCATCCACTGCCGAAGCCCCTTTTTGTCTGATTCGTAAATCAATATTGCACATCTTGTAAAGTTGACGTCGAGTTTTGTTAGCTCAGCAAATACAATTCCAATAAGAGCACTCAACTCTTCAGAAGTTTGCATTGCCATAGCACGGCTCCGCACTCTTTCCAGGCCCGCTTCTATTTGTGCTTCTCTTGCCTGCGCTTCTGCTTTCTGCAGATCGAGAAAACGGGTGTAGGATTGTTCAAAGGACTGAGCAAATCTTTTAAATATATCGTTTTCCTCATCAGTGTAGGGTATGTTTTTATAGTTGCCAATGTAGAGATTAATGTTTTTCAGAATAAAAGTGGACCGGGCAAATCCGGGACTGTTTAAAAGGTAATTTTTTACTTTGTCAGGGAGTTTCCTTAGTTCAGAATGGGCAATCAGGTGCTGAATCCAGCGATTACTTTCTTCGGGCGTCAACGTGTCAGCAAAGAATTCCAATCCTTTTTTCATAGCTTCAATAACCCGGTTAGGGGCAGGGTTATCGTAGTAGGGAACCTTAATCTCGACAGGAAGTGGTTGACCGGCAGACGCCAACCAGAATTTAAAATCATGTGCCTGGTCATTGACACCGAAACTGACCAAATCATAATAGATATTCAAATGCGTCAACTGATCAGAAAAAATATTGATTACTTCCAGCAGTTCATTACTTTTCTGCATTACCATTGTTCTTGCCCTTACTCTTTCCAATGCTAATTGAATTTGTGATTCTCTTGCCTGCGCTTCGGCTTTTTGCAAATCCAAAAACCGGGTGTAAGCCTGTTGAAACACTTTTCCAAATCGTATCAGTATTTCATTCTCTTCATCTGTGTAAGGAATAGCAGAAAAATTTTCTATGTACAATCCAATAGTTTCCAACAACACTGTGGAAACGGCAAGCCCCTTACATTCCATGTAAAATTTCTTTGCTTCTTCCGGTATCTCAAATAATTTAAAAAGGGATTGGTAGAAATTATTTTTTTCTTCGAAATCCAGCAGGTCGGTGTGCAGGGTTGTTCCCTTTGCTTTGGCATCCAGGAAACTTTTCCAGGTTGGGGTATCAAAATAGGGAAGGATTGTAAAGAACGGCTCCAGGTTGGGATCGGCAAGCCAAATGTGCATGTCGTCATGAACTTTGTAATCAATATAAAACCCTGCATGTTCTGCTTTGATATTGAGATGAACAAATTGTTCAAGTACCACACGTATCACATCTTTCAGTTCATCACTTTTATGCATAGCCATAGAGCGGCTTCGCACTCTTTCTAATGCTGCTTCTATCTGTGCTTCCCTTGCCTGCGCTTCTGCTTTTTGCAAATCATTAAAACGGGTGTAGGTTAAATCAAAAACTTTTGCAAAGCGAAGCAATATATCAAAATGATTTTCTGATAAAGGTTCAAGTGTTGCCAGCGTAAGATTTCCGAAATTGTTGAATGAGGCATTCAGATAAACTTTGTGCGGCGCTTTCATTCCTTCAATTACAAAATCAGGCAATCTTTTTAATTCTGTTTCATTAAATAAAAAATTATCGGTAACAATTTTGTTTTTGCCTTCGAGTTTATATTGCCATTTTAAATCACGTTGTTCCCATGCTTTCCGGTAAGTATTAAAAAATGGAAGATTAGCATACTTTACAAAAAAATTCATTGGTGCAGACGGAGCCTCTGAATTTGCCATCCACCACTGCGCTCCTTTTGTTTCCGCATCATAAAGTATAATTAAAGATCTTGTTAAAACCAAATCCAGTTTTGTAAGTTCTGTAAACACAATTCCAATAAGCGCATTTAGTTCTTCTGAAGTTTGCATAGCCATTGCTCTTGCACGTACTCTTTCTAATCCTAATTCAATTTGTGCCTCCCTTGCCTGTGCTTCCGCTTGCTTTAAATCATTGAAGCGGGTATAGGAGAGTTCAAACACTTTGTTGAAACGAAGAAGTATATTGAAATGTTCGTCAGATAATGGTTCAAGGCTTGCAACGTGAATACCTCCGAAATTGTTGAATGAAGCTGAAAACAATATTTTTTCAGGAGCACGCATGCCTTCTTTTATGATTTCAGGAACTTTGGACAGACGGGTTTCTGAGAACAGAAAATCATCCCAATCTTTTTTTGCCTGACCTTCGAGTTGATATTCCCATTTTATCTTACGCTCCTTCCAACCCTTTAAGAAAGCAAGGAAAGTAGGATGCTGATGATACGGAAGGAGATAATTCACAGGGCGTGATGCGTCTTCCGAATTAGCCATCCATAATCTTGCGTCATTTGTTTTCGCTTCAAATAACCAAATAGCACTGCGGGTAAGTACCAGGTCAAGCTTTGACAACTCAGTAAACAGCGTTACTATCAATTCACCTAATTCTTCTGAGCTTTGCATAGCCATTGCCCGGGCTCTCACTCTTTCCAATGCCAATTGTATTTGACCTTCTCTTGCCTGTGCTTCGGCTTTTTTCAAATCCAAAAAGCGGATATATGCCTGTTCAAAAACTTTTGCAGTTCTTTGAAATACGGCAATACTTTGCTCATCATAAGTAGCCCCGTTCCAACTATCAAAAAATATAGCAGCATTTTTTTCAACAATCAAACTGCCATAATGATCTTCTGCTTTCAGGATCAGATCCCTTGCTGCCTGGGGTATTGTTTTCAAATCGTTATTTGAAAATACATATTTGAAATATTTGTCCTTTTGCTGCTTATTGTACTTCTTATTATAGTAGCTTTTCCCCGAAAGCCATGCCTGCCAGCTATCTCTGTACATAGTAGGGGCTTTCATCAAATTTTTATCAAAAGGCAAATTGATCTTATCCGGGTGTTGCAGATCGGTAGCCACCCAAAAAACAGAATCCATTGTTTCCTTATCAAACAGCCAGATGGCGACAGAGCCTAAGGTAACTTTCAATTCATTCAAATTTTCAAACACCACGGCGATCACTTCTTTCAACTCATTAGAATGGTGCATCGCCAGGGAACGGCTCCTGATTTTTTCCAATGCTGCTTCAATCTTTGCTTCTCTTGCCTGGGCTTCCGCTTTTTGCAAATCCAAAAATCTTGTGTAGGTCTGTTCAAAAACCTTTGCAAATCTTATAAATATATCCCGATACTGCGGGCATGGTTCAGTGGTGATAAATAATAAGAATCCTTGTTTAAAGAAGGCAATATTGTGAATCATCCTTGCAGGTGTCTTAATCCCGGATGATTCTGATTTGATCAATGCGTCTCTATAAGAAGGAAGTGTATGGAGGTACAGATAATGTTTTTTTAAAGCCTGCCCTGTTATTTCATTTTCAAAAAATAATTCATGGTTCTTCCATGCCTTGTATGTCTTTAAATGCTGATCTGAATCATGAATATTCATAGTAAGTGGCGGATTAACCTCCCCGTTAGGATTACTCATCCATGACACTACATGCTGTTTTTCTTTATCCCAAATATCAAAGCCGCTTGTATAGGTTGCTATCCCAAGATTTTTAACCTGTTCCAATAATAGTACCGCCACTTCTGCCAACTCATCACTCGTATGCATAGCCATCGTTCTTGCGCGAATTCTTTCTAACGCTAATTGAATTTCTGCTTCCCTTGCCTGCGCTTCGGCTTTTTGAAGATCTTTAAACCTTTGATAAGCCTGTCCAAATACATTCGCAAATCTTTTCAATAATGATCTTGAATTTTCATCAGGTGGATTCACTGTAACCATCACAAGCGATCCTCCATTGAAATCGGAGACTGACCAATATGCTGTAATGCCACCGGGCTTAATATTTTTTGTTCTGTCAGCAAGGAAATGGTATGCTTTGGAATCAATCTTTTTCATTGCTTCAAAAAATTCTTTCGCTCTGACTGCATCACTGATGATTACATATTCCTTTTTCCCCAAACGATATTTTTGATATGACTCTTCTAAAATCTTAATGCCTTTGATGTTAAATCTTGTCTCAGACTCAATAATTTCTCCTGTATTATCCGGGTTGCGAAGTGCAGCCCAGGCTTCCATTTGGTTGGATGATTGATTCCATAAATGAATGGCGCAGGTTTCCAGTTCTTTCTGACCGAGCAGGCTGAATTGATTCCTCATTTCTTTGGCTACTTCTTTTAATTCTTTTGAAGTATGCATAGCCATTGATCTGCTTCTTACTCTCTCTAAAGCTGCTTCTATCTGCGCTTCCCTTGCCTGCGCTTCTGCTTTTTGTAAATCGAGAAAACGGATATAGGTCTGTTCAAAAACTGTTGCAAAGCGTTTTAAAATATCATTTTCAGCATTGCTGAATTTTTTCCCCTGATGGTTAATGATAACTATACTGGTATGTTTGGATACTGCCACAGAACGGGTATAACCGCCGGGAGCAGACAAGGTTTCTTTTTTTCTTTTGCTGCTAAGTTCAGACCATGGTTTGTGTTTGAATAGTTTTGTGAAGAATTGTTTTTTCTCTTTTTGAGAAAATTCTTCTGTAAAAAATCCAGTTCTCTTCTTTATTCCTTTCGTAAGGTTGGTAACAAACGGCATTTTGAAATCAGGCAGAATAACTTCTTCTGAAGTATCAGCCGTACCACCTGCGCCCCAGAAACGCAATGAAGTATCTACATCTTTATTGATTACAATAAACGATCCACCATCAATAGAGAGTTTTAGATTGAGTAATTCTTTATGAACTGTTTGAATCACCTCCTGTAATTCCGAAGTTTGGTGCATGGCCATAGAGCAGCTTCTCACTCTTTCTAATGCAGTTTCAATCTGTGCTTCCCTTGTCTGTGCTTCGGCTTTTTCAATATCAAGGTAGCGGCGATACGTTAATTCAAATACATTAAGAAATCGTTTGAATAAATTTTCATCTTCAACCGTTAAGGGTAAATATGTGGAGATGCCTAATGCTACCGGGCCAAGTGAATACCAGTAATAACTAAGTGAGGAAGCGGTATAAAGGTGTTTGTCAATAAAAACATTGGTGCTTTTCTGGTAAGCAATAAAATCTTTTAATTTTTTTCCCCCTTTAATGTGTGTGATGTAAAACTTTCCTTTTCCTTTCAACATTTGGGTTGCAAAAGCTTTTTGAACCTTGTGATCAGTATATACCGTTTCGGTGATAAAAGTTTTGTTGTGTTTTGCATAAAACTGGTAATTCATATAAGAGCCTCGCTCCTCATAGAAGATAGCAGTCTGAATATTTCTAATATTTTTTACTCCGAGTTTTTGCAGTTGTTGAGAAATTGTTTTACAAACTGAGAGCATGTCGTCCCGTTTCTTCATACTCATTGCTACACTTCTTACTCTTTCCAGTGAAGTTTCTATTTCCAGTTCTTTGTTTTTTTCAACCAGTTCTTCTGTTCGTTCAAGGACTACTTTTTCTAATGCCTCTGCCTTCTTCTTCCAGGTTTCTAATCCAAAAGTGTCTTCATCACTTTGTACCTGTTCAGGTTTTGACCCATGCCAGTGAATGACTTTCCATTTGTCATTAAAATATGAGAGTACAATAGATGATCTCATGTACATGTTCACTGTTTCTGCACCGGCAACAATTTTCAGAAATAATTCATCAGCAAAAACAGCGGTATTTTCATCGGTAGAGGTGTAGTGGGAGAGCGGTTTGATCTTCCATTGAAGATCCATTCCCTTGGTCTGAATTTTTTGTTGCCTGATTAATTCTTTTAACTCAGCAGAAGACATGATTTTTTCATCTGATGTGGTACCGAAACCCATTAATTTTTCGTCAATAATTCCTTTAAGGGTTTTGGCATCTTCCAATCCAAAGCCTGCACGTAAAAAATTGCGGTAGGTTTGGTTGAGTAATGATTTTTTTTGACGGTTCATTGAGAGAATTATTAATTATTTCCACCTTGGCGGAGCTCCTAAGAATGAAAACAGGAGTAATTATTCATGGTTGGATTTTGTGCCTTGGTGGCCTAAATTCTTTTTTCGCCACAAAGACACGAACCTGTCCGCCGGGGTGGAGGCACTAAGGCTATTTTATTTCTTCTTTGTGTCTTTGTGCCTTAGTGGCAATTTGTTTTAAGTCTAAGCTGTCTTTATTTTAATATTCTTTGTACTATCAAATTATTGACCCTTCTTTGGAAAAGCCGGAGACGGCACTTGTTTAGGAGGGTTTTTTGTTAGTTGCTCCAACAAAATTTCAATTGCTTTTTCCAATTGCGGATCATGACCTGCAATCACTTCGGATGGCCATTGCTCTACTTCTACATCGGGTGGAGTTCCTACATTTTCAATGCCAAAACCATTTTCATTATAGAAAGCAACATTAGGCGCAGTGACAACTCCTCCATCAATAAACTCCGGGTAGCCTAAAATGCCGACAAGCCCTCCCCAGGTAGTCTTTCCCACCAGCGTACCCAGCTTTGCCTGCCGAAACAGGAAAGGAAGATAATCGCCTCCTGAGCCGGCAGTTTCATCTATCAACATTACTTTAGGCCCTTGTATTGATGCATTCGGCGCCTTTTGGTCTTTGCCATATCTGTATTTCCAATATGATTGAACCGGGCGTTTGAGAATATCGATATAGTAATCTGCCAACTGGCCTCCTCCATTAAATCTTTCATCTACAATAATGGCAGCCTTATGTGCCTGTGGAAAGAAGTATCTTTTAAAATATTCGTGCCCGGCTTCAGCAGTATTAGGAACATAAACATAAGCCACTTGTCCGTTGGTGGCTTCATTTACTTTTTTAATATTTCCTTCTACCCAATCTCTGTTTCTCAATGAACTTTCATTGGCAATGGGTACTACTTTTAGTACACGTTTATTTTTTCCATCGGCACTGTTTGCCACAGTGAGTGAAATCAGTTTCCCTGCTGTATTTTCAAAATAGCTGTAAAAGTTTTTATCGGAAGTCACATCCTGGCCATTCACTTCAAGGACGAAATCTCCTGTCTGCACATTGACTCCGGGTTCGGTGAGTGGAGAGCGCAAATCCGGATTCCAGTTTAATCCTCCGTAAATCTTTTTGATACGATAGCGATTGTTGCTTACTTCATAATCGGCTCCCAGCAATCCACCCGGGATGAAATCAGGATTTGAACGTCTGTCTCCTGATAATTGGAATCTGTGGTGGCCCACTGACAATTCGCTAAACATCCATTGCATAACCTGGTACAGGTCATCATTGCTCGCTACATCAGGCAGCAGTGCTTCATACTTTTTCTTCATGGCAGTCCAGTTGACACCGTGCATGTTTGGATCATAGAAATAATCCCTGTTTACCCGCCATGCTTCATTGAAAATATTTTTCCATTCGTCAGGCGGAGAAATTTTTACCTGCAACAAAGAAGTGTTCAGCATATCATCCGGTGAAGGTTTTTGTCCTGTTTTGGCAGTATTCCACTTTCCTCCGGAATTGAATAATAATTTGTCGCCAGAGGCTGCGATTATATAACCATCTGCGGGCATGACCGTTTCATCTTTTCTTTTTGAAAGGCTGTAATAATGTAATGACGCTGGATTGGTACCGTGAGGCGCATAAGATAAGTAATAGACTTCTCCTTCCTTAGGCACAGATAGTGAGCGATACACACCAGCCGGAAGTGGTACAGGAACAATGCGGTTTTGGATGCCATCCCAATCGATTCTGAAAACAGTTTTAGACGAATCTTTCTTTGTTTTTGATTTTGCCGTTGCTGTATCCTTTATTTCTTCCTGATCGTTTTCTTTAGCAAATGGAGATATGACATCCTTCTGGAGCGTAACGAGATAAATGGAATTGGTGGACTCCATATCCAGGTTCGACTGGTCAAACCAATTAACTACCGGCCCTGCATCGGTACTTGCGAGCAGGTACAAATATTTTCCGGATGGATCAAAAACAGGCTCCGTTACATTCGACATTCCATCCGTAAGCGCCTGTGATTTATTTTCTGCCACAGAGTAGATCCATGCTCTTTCAAAATTGGTTTCGGTAATGGTGGTATAGGCTACATATTTTGCATCGCCGGACCAACTGCCAAATAGTTTTCTGAATGCACCCGGGACGTAATAGGAATCTTCCCCGATTTTTTGAATTTTATTTCCGGCTACATCCAATACATACAATCGTCTTCCATTGTCAACAAAACAAATTCTTTTAGAATCAGGTGACCAATTGATATTGGTATAAAACCCCGATCCCTTTAACGGAAAAATATTTGCATCACCGCTGCCATCCTGATTTTTGATATGCAATGCATATTCGCCGGAGGCATCGCTGAAATAGGCAATGTATTTGCCATCGGGCGACCATGCCGGTGAGTTTTCGTGTACACCAGGTGTATTAGTGAGATTGAAAGCATCTCCCTTGTGTGCGGGTAGTGTGATGATATCGCCTCTAAAGTCAAATACCACACGTGCACCACTCGGCGATATGTCAGCACTTCGAATGTATTGATCCCCTTTTACAAATCTTGGACGCAGGTCCAGTAGGTCGGCTGCTATACCAATCTTTAACCGTGAAATTTTGTCGGACTGTATATTATAAACGTGCAGATAACCTGCCTGCGAAAAAATAATATCTCCGGTACTTCCCTCCAGGCTTGAAACAGGGTAGTTATCGAATTTGCTGATTTGATTCACAGCTTTTGAAATGGGATCGTAACTGTACAAATTAAATTCTCCGTTGCGGTCGCTTCTGAAATAAACTTTATTGTTTTTCCATACTGGTTTTGAATCATTGCTGCCACCCTCCGGTTTCGGAATTTCTACTACTTTATGATTTCGGGTATCATAAAGCCAGATGCGGCTCATGGTGCCTCCTCTGTAGTGTTTCCATTGCTCAAACCGGTCAGGAATAGTAGTGTATGCAATACTGTTACCATCCGGACTGTAGGTAGCCCAGAAGGCATTGGGAATCGGAAGTTGCTCCTCTGCACCACTTGCAATATCTACGGTGAACAGTTGTGTATAGCGATTGGTGAAACTGTTTCTCTGGGATGCGAATAGTATTTTTTTGCCATCAGGAGAAAAGTCGCGAACTAAGTCGGCACCCGGATGCCAGGTCAACCTTTTAGGGATACCTCCGTTAACGGATACAATGAAAACATCAATATTTCCATCGTACTGCCCGGTAAAGGCAATCATGCTTCCGTCGGGAGAAAAGACCGGGTTAAATTCCGAACCATCACTGGCCGTAATCCTGCGGGGATAGCTGCCATCCTTGTTGGCTACCCAAAGATCTTCCGCATAGATAAAAGCAATATGATCATTACTGATTGCAGGCTGCCACAGCAGGCGCGTGTCTTTACTGTCAATGGCCCATGAATTGTTCGTGTACAGAGCCAGGGAAATACCCAGCACCAATAAGATGAAATGTTTCATTTTTTTATTTTTTGAATTTAGGCAGTCCGGGATATTGTCTGTAGGTGTGAATCATTGGAATTGAAATCTCAATATTCAATTTCATTTCCATTAGGAAAACTAATGATTTGTTCTGATTTATTGATTTTCTCAATAATATTTATTTGCGTAATCTCTTAGCCAAATCGTCATTGCCTGTCTTCATCCGGGGTTGATTCAGCCAACGGGTAATGAAATGATAAACTCACTTCCTTCACCAGCTACAGTCTCCAACTTTATCTCCCCACCATGCGCCTTCACAATATCATAACTCAAACTCAATCCTAATCCCGTTCCTTGTCCTGTTGGCTTTGTTGTAAAAAATGGTTGGAAGATTTTGTCTTTGATATTTTCAGGAATACCGTTGCCATTATCGTTTACTCTTATTTCTACCCGATAGCTATCGGGTTTATCATTGATTTTTTTTGTGCTGATGGAGACTGTTGGTTCAAAATGACTGTCACCCTGAGCTTGCCGAAGGGGAGCCTTTTCATTCACCGCACTTCGGCTTCGCTCAGTGCAGGCATAAAAAGCGTTGTTTATTAAGTTCAGAAGAACCCTGCCAATATCCTGCGGAATTAATTTTACCAGGCCAATGCTGTCATCATAATCAGTTTTCATGGCAGCATTGAAAGACTTATCCTTT
>CAZGNJ010000074.1:0-10222 GCA_964526985.1 uncultured Ginsengibacter sp.
GACGGATCCCAACAGGGGTTGGAACAGGTCAAGGTCATCAAGCGCATCATTTGACAGGTCACTGACACAGACTTATGATGCAGTACTCAATTATAATTTTACATTCCTGAGTCACAATAATGTGAATGCTATGGCAGGTTTTGAGTATTACGATGTTTATTCAAATGGTATCGCAGCATCCGGAGGCCAGGCACCGACTGATGACTTCCAGGATTTGAGTTATACACTTGATAATGCTACTACACAGACCAGAGGAACAGATTCTTATCATAACCGTGACCGCATCATGTCAGGTTTTGGCAGGTTGCTTTATGATTATGATGGAAAGTACCTTGCATCATTTACTGTAAGACGCGATGGTGTATCACGACTTGCAATGGGCAACCAATACGGAACTTTTCCTGCGGCTTCTGCAGGTTGGTTGTTACACAAAGAAAAGTTTATGGAATCCACACGGGACTGGCTGTCGTACCTGAAATTGAGGTACAGTTGGGGTTTGAGTGGAAATATTGGAATTGGAACGAGCAATGCACTTGGCCTGTATGAAGTTCAGGGATCCTATGGTTCACAGATTCCCTACAACGGGCAGATCGGTTTCCTGATGACCAGCCTTTCTAATCCATCTCTTCGTTGGGAAAAGTCGGAAACGAATGAAGTAGGTGCTGATTTTGGATTTTTGAATAATCGATTGAACTTTTCAGTTGCCTATTATGATCGTAAGACAACAGACAAACTAACTTTTGTAGATCTTCCGACTTCATCCGGTATATCAAGTATCCGTACAAATAATGGAAGCATGCGAAACAGGGGTGTGGAGATGGATCTGAATTACGATCTCATCAGGAAGAAAGACCTGAGATGGAATGTACAGGCAAATGCTGCCTGGAATAAGAATGAGGTGGATCGTTTACCTTTTAATGGAAACGAAAATAATCGCCAGGGTGGTACACAAATATATGATCCTGCTACCAAGAAGGTAATTTGGGTAGGCGGTCTCCAGCAGGGCCAGGAGTGGGGAGGCATTTATGGATTTGTTGCAACCGGAATCATCCGTAATCAAAAAGACTTGGATAATTACAATGTGTGGGACGAAGCAGCCAAGCAGGCTTACCAGAATGGTGGAGCAGGCCGTGGCGTTGCCAGCCAGAAATTGATTACCCAGTACAATCTAAATGGTTCGGGGTTGAAGTATGTGGCTACACAATTAGGAGATATGATGTGGAAGGACATCGATAGAAATGATACTATCGATTATCGCGACCGTGTAAAGCTTGGTAACACAATTCCTCGTTGGACAGGTGGACTTCACACATCTGTTTCGTGGAAAAACCTTACTTTATTTGCAAGAGTAGATTTTGCGATGGGCTATATTCAGCAGGACTTCATGCAAATGTGGAGCCTTGCAAGTGCCCAGGGTGAATTCAATGCTACAGATGTTGTAAAGCAAACCTGGACACCTGATAATCCGAACGCAAAATATCCCAGATACGTTTGGGCTGACCAATTGAATACAAAGAACTTCGACAGGCCCAGCAGTATGTTCTTTGTCAACTCTTCCTATCTCGCTTTCAGAGAAGTTTCGCTGAGCTATTCTTTACCATTAACAATTATAAGCAAGGCCAGGTTAAAGGAGGTACGCTTGACAGTAACTGGTCAGAATCTTGGATACCTGACGAACAGTTTGCTTAAACTTCCTGAACGTACCGGTACGCAGACCAGTGCTTATACCATTCCAACGCAATTGGTGTTTGGAGCAAACATAAAATTCTAAATGCCAAAAACTAAAAATTCAAATTATGAATAAGTTCAAATATATTTTACTGATAGTGGCGACAATTGCCTTTGGCATGTCATCATGTAAGAAAACGCTGGAACTCGCTCCGGAAGATTATTACGGCGAGGGCAACTTCTGGAAAACGGAAGCACAGGTCACTAACTTTATGATTGGCCTTCATAAACAATTTCGCGACAACCGATTCATGTTTTTGAGATTGGGCGAAATGCGTGGTGGTGGATTTAGTAATGTGGATCGCCAGAACACCTCACTCAGTGAACTCACTATTATCAACCAGGCAATTGATGAAAATTCACCCGGTGTAACGAGTTGGGCCGGCTTTTACAATCCGATTCTCCAACTGAATCTCTTCATTCAGAAAGTAGAAGCGATTACCTATTTGCCGGAGGCAAAAAAGAGCTATCTCTTAGGCCAGGCTTATGCTATGCGTGCCTTTTATTATTTTCATTTGTTACGTACCTATGGTGGGGTTCCAATACAATTAGAACCGGAAGTTTCTAAAGGCAATACGGATCCTGTCAAGTTGAGAAAGGCAAGGTCGACAGAGGCCGAAGTACTTGCAGTGGTAAAATCTGATGTAAATAAATCCCTGGATCTTTTTGGTAGTTCTGCATCTTCAGACAAGAATCAGTGGAATCCTGATGCAGCACGGATGCTGAAAGGTGAAGTCTATCTCTGGTCTGCTAAAGTGTATGGAACTACTGCTGACCTGGCTGAGGCCAAAACAGCACTACAGGCAGTAA
Organism: uncultured Ginsengibacter sp.; assembly: GCA_964526985.1. Lineage (GTDB taxonomy): Bacteria > Bacteroidota > Bacteroidia > Chitinophagales > Chitinophagaceae > Ginsengibacter. The sequence continues at coordinate 2,539 of CAZGNJ010000074.1, forward strand.
CCGGATATTCCTTACTTCCAAATTTTGCCAATGTTTTCAACACTAAGAACAATAATGAAATCATATTCTCAATCCATTACCAGGATGGTGAAGCAGATATGGGTACTTCCTATTCTTACTTCCTGTATTCCACATACAATTTTGACAACCTTCATGTGAAGGACTCCACTACCCTGGGGCCAACCCTGGTAGATCCATTGAATATTGCAAGTGCTACTGCACAGATTATTCAGCGTTATGCTTATACGTTTCAATTATTCCAGACCTACAATCCTGCAGATACCCGTCGCAATGCTACATTCTATGATTATTACCGGACCACAGCCGGCCCGGGCAATAGTGTGGTAGTGAATATAAGAAATACTGCATTGGTTAAGTTTTTGGGAAAGATTAATTCTGCAAATATTCGTGTGTTTGATAATGACTGGCCGGTATATCGTGAGGCAGACAGGTTGCTGATGCTTGCTGAAATTGTGAATGCAGAAGGAGGAGATCCTACTCAATACATCAAAGCTATACGTGACCGTGCCTTTGGCGGCGCAGGTAATGATCCGACTCCGTTTGTAAACGGAACAAAGGATGCGAACGAACTTGCGATTTTTGCAGAACGGAGCAAGGAATTTGTGTATGAAGGAAAACGCTGGTACGATCTGCGTCGCATGAAATATGGTAGTGATCCATTAGTTTTCATCAGCCCTAATCAACCTTATGGTGTGTTGGATAAAGCAACGCAATCCTACAAAATATTGTGGCCGATAGAAACTGCTATCTGGACTAATGATCCATTGGTAGATCAAACACCGGGGTATCCTACTTCTAAGTAGAAAAAATATTCACCGGATGGGCATTCTTTCATCCGGTGATTTCTTTTTTGGCTATATTTCAACACTGATGCGACTTTCCTGCAATGGATACCGCTAAAATCGGAGATGAGTTCATAATAATAAACTTTAAAAATCTATGATGATACAACATTTAAACGGCCTCATTGCTGCTCCCTTTACACCGATGAACCAGGATGGTAGTCTCAACTTATCCGTCATTCCCGGATACTATAGAATGCTAAAGCAGAATGGAGTTACAGGTGCATTCATTTGCGGCTCCACAGGAGAAGGAGTGTCGATGACAGTTGCAGAAAAAATGAAAGTTGCGGAAGCATGGGCGGATTGTACCAAAGGCGATGAAGCATTCAAAGTGATCACGTTGGTAGGAGGCACCAGTCTCAGTGATTGTGTGCAAATGGCCCAGCATGCCCAACTGGCAGGCCTTTACGCTGTTGCCTTTACAGCGCCATTTTATTTTAAACCTGCTAATGCAAGACAGTTGGCTGCCTGTTGTAAGGAAATTGCGGGTGCTGTTCCGGACATGCCTTTTTATTATTATCACATCCCGGTATTAACCGGTGTCGATATTTCTATGTATGATCTGCTCAGGGAAGTCGATGGTACCATTCCCAATTTTGCAGGAATAAAATATACCCACGAAGACTTTATGGATTTTCTTACGTGCCTGCATTTTGCCGATGGCAAATATGATATGCTTTGGGGACGTGATGAAAATATGCTTTCAGCCCTGGTACTGGGAACCAAAGGAGCCGTTGGCAGTACTTTTAATTATGCAGCGCCGTTGTATTATAACCTGATAGACGCCTTTAATAAAAATGATTTGAATAAAGCTCAGGCTTTACAACAGAAGTCTATCGATATGATTAGATTGCTGGGAAAATACGGTGGTATTGCTACCGGTAAGGCTTACATGAAAATGATAGGAATTGATTGTGGAGAATTCCGATTGCCGGTGAAGAACATGAGTCCCACCGATTTTGAATTGTTTAAGAAAGATGTCAGCTTGCTGGACTTTGAAGATTTTCGTTCCGCACTGCCCAAGTCTGTGAAACAAGCATCATGAATATATCCAGATTATTATTTATAACCATCATTCTTCTGCTCAATAAAAACACCACTGCGCAAAAAGATAAAGTGAAACTCATCGAATGGAAAAAGATAGGATTGCTCCCCGAAACAAATGGACATCCGTTGGGATTTGCGGGAGCGGTGGCAGGCGTCAGCAACAATATGTTTATTGTTGGGGGCGGAGCTAACTTTCCTGACACCATGCCGTGGCTCGGTGGAAAGAAAAAATATTACGATGACCTGTATGTGTATCAAAAAAATGACAATGACTCTTTGGTTTTGTTCAGGTCGTTCAAACTGCCGTTTCCGTTAGGTTATGCGGCTTGTGTATCTTCCACCAAAGGCATCATTTTTGTTGGAGGTGAAAATGCAAACGGTATTTCTGACAAAGTTTTATTACTTCAGTGGAATGTTGCAACCCAGGATATCAATACAAAGTATTTACCTGATCTGCCATACCCGCTTACCGGTGCAGGTGCATTGGTTCATGATGGTATTTTATATGTAGCGGGTGGGGATATGGGTGCTGAAACTTCTAAACATTTCCTGAGCTTGAATTTGAACAGTGCCAATGCAGAATGGAAAGAGTTGGCTGCATTGCAACAGCCCACTTCTCATGCAGTGTTTGCCACTGTTTCAGACAAAGGCGATGATCTTTTGTATCTTGTAGGTGGAAGGAAAAAGAACCCGGAAGCGCCAAGTACACTTTATAAAGAAGTTTTTGCTTATGATTTGAAAAAGGATAAATGGATAAAAAAACATGCGTTGCCTCATGTGTTGTCTGCAGGTACCGGTGTAGCGGTTGGCAATAAAATAATTTTGTTTGGTGGCGATACCGGCGAAACATTTCATAAGACCGAAGAACTCATTTTCGCGATAGCGAAAGAAAAAAATGAAGATCGGAAAAAGCAATTGACACTTGAAAAAATAAAAGTACAATCAGGCCATCCGGGATTCTGTGGTACAGAATGGATGTATGATTCATCTACCAACCGATGGAGCCAGGCTGGTTGTATTCCTTTTGATGTGCCTGTAACTACTGTAGCTGTACCGTGGAATCATGAGGTGATCATTGCCGGAGGAGAAATTAGGGCAGGAGTAAGGACACCACAGATTCTTTCAGCTAAAATAAACATGTAAAGAATGCAGCCGCCAATCGGAAAATCATCTTTTGAATTGAATGAATCATCAGGGGGCAAAGTATATGCCTGGGTAGTAGTGGCATTGCTGTGGGGAGTAGCGCTCCTGAATTATATGGACAGGCAGATGCTCAGCACTATGAAGGAATCGATGCAGATTGACATAACTGAGTTGCAATCTGCAGAGAACTTTGGTTTCTTAATGGCCATCTTCCTGTATATCTATGGCTTCATGAGCCCGGTAGCCGGTAGCATTGCAGATCGTGTCAATAGAAAGTGGCTCATTGTTCTCAGTTTGTTTGTGTGGTCTGCAGTTACTTATGGGATGGGGTTGGCTACTAATTTTGATCAATTGCTTTGGTTGCGGGGATTCATGGGTATCAGCGAAGCGTTGTATATTCCTGCAGGGTTGGCATTGATCACAGATTATCACACGGGCAAGACCCGTTCACTTGCAGTAGGTATTCACATGACCGGTCTGTACACCGGCCAGGCACTGGGAGGATTTGGAGCCACAGTAGCGGCCAACTACACTTGGCACACCGCGTTTCATTGGTTTGGAATTATTGGAATCGTGTATTCAATAGTGTTAGTATTGTTTCTCAGAGAGAAGCGAAGAGAGAGTACGAATGTTGTAAATACTGAAAACAAGATTCCTTATTTGAAAGGGTTGTCCATGCTCTTCTCCAATATTGCTTTTTGGGTGATACTTTTTTATTTTGCTGCGCCAAGCCTTCCGGGCTGGGCCATCAAGAACTGGCTGCCTACTCTTTTTAAAGACAGTCTTGGATTAGAAATGAAAGATGCAGGGCCTATATCTACTATTACAATCGCCGTCTCATCATTTATCGGAGTTATCATTGGAGGTGCATTGTCTGACCGTTGGGTGCAAAAAAATCTCAGGGGACGCGTTTACACCAGTGCCATTGGTCTGGGGCTTACGATTCCTTCATTGATATTGCTGGGTTTGGGGCACAGCTATATTACCGTCATCGGTTCAGCAGTTCTGTTCGGTGTAGGCTTTGGAATGTTTGATGCCAACAACATGCCGATCCTTTGTCAATTTGTTCCACCCAAACTTCGTGCTACAGGTTATGGATTTATGAATATGGTTGGCGTATTTGCCGGAGCAGGAGTTACACAGGTTTTAGGAACATTAAAAGAACAAGGTAATCTCGGTCTGGGCTTTGCAATTTTATCGATAATAGTAATTGTTGCTTTGTTGTTACAATTATTCACTCTTCGCCCGAAGGTTCAGAATATGGAGTAAATTCGAAACCATGAATAGTATTCAATCATTGATAAATCACTTAATTGGTTGGGACCATCACCCATCGAAATTATTTTGCCGGTCAGTTGTATTTTTTTTCTTGCTTGGATTGTCGACTCATGTGCACGCGCAAAAATTTGTACCTGTTTTTGAGTCAGGCCATGATGGATACAAGAGTTATCGAATTCCGGCCATCATCAATTTGCCCGATGGAAAGATTTTGGCTTTTGCCGAAGGGCGTGTCAATGATGCAGGAGACTTTGGAAATGTGGACATCGTATTGAAGACAAGTACCGATAAAGGAAAGACATGGAGTGTATTGCAAACTATTGTAGATTATGGAAAGCTACAGGCCGGTAATCCTGCACCGGTATTAGACATGACGGATCCTGAATTTCCGAAAGGAAGAATTTTTCTTTTTTACAACACTGGTAATAATCACGAAGGTGAGATACGGAAAGGGCATGGTGTGAGAGAGGTGTGGTACAAGACCTCTGCTGATGGCGGAACTACCTGGAGCGATGGCATAAATATCACAACACAGACAAGCAAGCCAAAGCAGCCGGATATAAATCCTGCATATAATTTTTCTGAAGACTGGCGCAGTTATGCAAATACTCCGGGTCATGCGATGCAGTTCACCGAAGGCAAATACAAGGGGAGAATATACGTGGCCGCAAACCATTCTGCAGGAGACCCACAACCACATTTCAAAGATTATCGTGCACATGGTTTTTATACGGATGATCACGGTAAAACATTTCATCTGAGTGAAGATGTCAATCTCGAAGGTGGCAATGAGAATATGGCTGCTGAACTCAGTGGTGGCAGGCTGATGCTGAATCTTCGGAATCAACAGGGTAATGTCAAGGCACGGTATGTGGCACTGAGTAAGGATGGCGGTGAAACGTGGTTCGATCAGCATTTTGATATGCACCTTCCTGATCCCGTCTGCCAGGGTTCTATCCTTACTATTGGAAAGAAACGCGGGAAAAACATTCTTGCATTTTGTAATGCAGCAAGTACTACTCAGAGAAATAATCTTACACTTCGTGTCAGCTACAATGATGGAAAAACATGGAAGAAAAATATCCTGGTTTATGCCAAAGAAGGCGATAATAATGCGTCAGCTTATTCTGATATCGTAAAGATTGATTCGAAGCAGATAGGTGTTTTGTTTGAAAAAGATGATTACTCACAGATCGTTTTTGCTGTGGAGAAGTGGAGGTGAGAATTTGGCGAAGCAGGAGGTCTTAATCTGAAAAGTGTAATTCTATGAAGAGAATATTATTCTTCTCTTTGATCCTCATTGAAAGCCTCATTGGCTTTTCTCAACAAAAGATAAAAGTAGCGTGCATTGGCAATTCAGTAACCTTCGGATATGGAATCAATGACAGAACTTCCAATTCTTATCCTGCACAATTACAGGAGTTACTTGGAAGCAAATATGAAGTAGGTAATTTCGGACACAGTGGAGCAACGCTTTTGCGCAAGGGGCATAATCCTTATTTCAAAACCAAAGAGTTTCAACAAGCGCTGGACTTTCATCCGGACATTGCAGTCATCCATCTTGGATTGAATGACACGGATCCACGAAACTGGCCCAATTACCGGGATGAGTTTGCACCTGACTACGCATGGCTCATTGATACCATTCGAAAAGTAAGCCCTGGTGTGAAAATATTCATTTGCAAAATGACACCCATCTTCAGTGGGCATCCCCGATTCTTATCCGGTACGCGTGATTGGTATTGGCAAATACAGGAATTGATCCCGGCTATTGCCAAAGCCAATCACACAGGCTTGATAGATTTACACACAAGCCTATACGTTAGACCGGATTTGTTCGCTGATAATTTACATCCTGATAAGGAAGGGGCAGGCATCATTGCAAAATCAGTTTATGAAAAACTCACCGGAAATTTTGGAGGATTGAAATTGGCGGCTGCCTTCTCATCGCACATGGTGTTGCAACGCAACAAGGCAATTCGATTTTATGGTACTGCAGATGCGAATGAAAAGGTGAGGGTTGATTTTAATGGAAAGAAAGTAATCGTGTCGGCTGATGAAGACGGCAATTGGGAGGCCGGTTTTGCTACGCTTCCTGCAGGAGGCCCTTATCAAGCAAGTTTTCAGTCCGGAAATCAGAAGGTGATTTTGGATGATATCATGACTGGTGAAGTATGGTTGTGCTCCGGTCAGAGCAATATGTATTTCCCATTAAAACAAGATGCGTTTGAAAGTAATGAAATGATTGCTTCTGAAAAAAACAAATCACTTCGATTGCTCAAGTTGAAACCATTGGCAGAGACAGATAATGTACCATGGGACAGTGCTACATTACATAATGTAAATGAACTACAATATTTCTCAGGTAGCTGGAGTATGTGTGATTCAAATCGCGCTAAAGATTTTTCGGCAGTCGCGTATTACTTTGGGAAAATGCTTCAGGAGAAATTGAATGTTCCAATTGGGTTGATAGAAGTGGCTGTAGGTGGCTCTCCCATCGAATCGTGGATAGATCGGTATTCAATGGAACATGATGATTTGCTGGTGAATGAATTGAGTAAATGGCGGACATCGGATTTTTTGATGCCGTGGGTTCGTGAACGTGCAGATACTAATCTGAAATTGGCTTCTGATAAATTGCAACGACATCCCTATCAACCTTGTTACAATTTTGATGCTGGGATCAGCCGGTTCACAAAGTTTCCTATTGCTGGTGTGATATGGTACCAGGGGGAAAGCAATGCACATAACGCAGAACTTTATGAACACGCATTTCCTGTGTTGGTGAATAGCTGGAGGAAACATTGGGGATATGAATTTCCTTTTTATGATGTACAGCTTTCTTCTATCAATCGCCCTTCCTGGACTTATTTCAGATACATGCAACTGAATCTCTTAAAAAAAGTTCCAAATAGTGGAATGGCTGTAAGCAGTGATCTTGGTGATTATTCTAATGTGCATCCCACCAGGAAAAAGCCGGTTGGAGAGAGGCTTGCACGCCTTGCACTTCATTATACTTATAATAGAAAGGAAATTGTTCCATCCGGTCCAATAGCTGTTGCTGCAAAAAGGGCAGGGGAAGAAATCCTTGTTTCCTTCAGTTTTGGCAAGGGCCTTCATACTGAAGATGGAAAACAACTCAGAGGTTTTAAACTCAGGGATGATGCCGGGAACATTTTTGATGCAAATGCTGTCATAGAAAAGGATCAGGTGTTGATTCCAAATCAATTTTCCACAACCGGAAAGAACATAGTGGAAGTGCTTTATGGATGGGGGCCGTTTACTGATGGTAATCTTGTAAATGGCGCTAACCTACCGGCGTCAACCATTAAGATTAGAATTCAATAAATAAG
>CAZGNJ010000074.1:10232-10940 GCA_964526985.1 uncultured Ginsengibacter sp.
ACCTTACTCTTGAGATCCACATCCAGTTGTCGCAACGCCTTGATTCTGGCAAAAAAAGCCAATTTTTCGGCACTACAAATAACTCTTATATCATCATGCTGATTGCAAGCGGCAGGACCTCGCAGAAATGTTGCTACTGCAAAATTTAGGTTTAATGCTTTAGGCTAATTGGTCACTTTTCAATAGAGACAAAATGTTTTTTATTTTACCAAAATGTCGTACATTTGTGAAAATTGAAAGAGATGACCAAAAAACTAAAATACTACTCCAAAGATGTTGGCACTGCACACACCTTAGAGGAGGCAGCCGTTCAATATGAATCTCTGAAAGTAATTCTCGGCGGCAATAAATCCTTAGAGAAGTCACTCTCTGGTGATTTTGGCCTGATTGCTCTTTCGCGCCAGGGTGTAAAGGTTTCTTCCTTGAAGTCCCTTGCAGGATATCTCGGTATCAACCTCGAGACCATGAGCGGCTTGTTGCATTCTTCTTACCGGAATATCCAACGCAAAGGTGAAAATGATTTGTTGGATTCTCTGAAGTCTGAAAAAGTATTAGAACTGGCAGCTTTTGCTCAGCGTGGTATCGATGTGATAGGAGATAAAGATTCTTTTATCGAATGGCTTCACAGCCCACTGATGGCTCTTGACAATAAAACGCCTTTGGACTTTCTGGATACTTCTTTTGGCATTCAGGTAGTAACAAAAGTTT
>CAZGNJ010000075.1:0-10776 GCA_964526985.1 uncultured Ginsengibacter sp.
TGCTTAAATATTTTGAGAATTCAAAAATATTGTTTGAATATAAACATATATTTATTGTTTATCAATAAATATTTATTATGTTTGCAAAGTCAATCTAAAATTTATTAACCATGTCAAAAACAAACAACTTCATATTTTGGGCCTTATATATTGTGGCCTGGATCATTTTTGTAGGCCTGTCCATTGAGGCAGGAGGCTTAATAGTAAACTTCTTTTTCAGTCTGTATAAACCTGAAATTGTCCAAAATCTTTACCAAAAGTTGGACTTAACTGTAATGTATAAAGAAAGTAAGTTAGCTTTTTTTGGTGTTTATAGTTTCATTCTAATTATTTCAATCTTAAAGGCTGTTCTGTTCTACATCGTTATCAGGCTAATGCACAAAATGAATTTATCAAAACCATTTAACACTTTTGTTGCGAGACAAATTACATACATTAGTTATTACACGCTTTCAATAGGACTGTTAAGTTATGTTGCCAGACAGGTGACTAAAAGCTTAATGCATCACGGATTTGTTCCCGATAATATCAACCAATTTTGGGCAGACAGCCATGCCTTTATTTTAATGGGAGCTATAATTTATATTATTGCGACTATTTTCAAAAAGGGAGTAGATATACAAAACGAAAATGATTTAACTGTATAAAGTATGGCAATCATTGTAAACTTAGACGTAATGATGGCAAAGCGAAAGATGTCACTGAATGAACTTTCTGAAAAAGTTGGGTTGACTTTATCTAACCTTTCTATTTTAAAGACAGGGAAAGCAAAGGCAATTAGATTTAGCACCTTGGAGACAATTTGTAATGTATTGGATTGCCAGCCAGGCGACATTTTGGAACATGTTAATGACGAACATAAATCGAAGACTCGCTAACAATGCATTGGCAATATGGCGTGGTGAAAAATGTGTTGTCATTATTTTGTTTGCTATTCGGCTTCGAAGAAGGAATAGCCCCAGGCAATATAATAGATAATAGGCCTTATGTTTCATCAATCAGCAGCGGCACTGCGGAGACCCAACACAGATTACCGCCCCATCGCTAATGCTTTATTCTGATACAAACAATTTATTGGTATTATCTATTTGTAGATTCAATATTGCAATATGGAGCGGTAGGAAATGTTTTCAATTGCTATGCGGCGGATCAATTTTGTAACAGAATTTCAATCAACAATATCAGCACTATTTCAGGTTATATATATTCAGGGTATCGTTCTTCAGCACCCAGGCCTTCTGAGGTGAAAGGCTGATCTGGTCTGCATTGCGAAAAATCTTCGGAAGTGGTTTTTCATCAGCTACCGGCAATGGTGGTGTGTTAGTGTAAAATAAGGAATCATCAAACCCATAGATCGTTTTCCCAAAAACAAAAAATCCTTTCCAGCCCGTGAATGGAAGCATTGTTTTGAAGGAGCCGTAATAATCAAAGATGTAAACACCCCTGGAGGAATCGTACAAATAAAGAAGTCCGTCACGATCAATAATTTTTTCCGGTTGAGGTACATCATTAAAAACCTGCCTCAGATCTACAGAAGCCATAAGCAGGTTCCCGTTTTCATCCAGTTTTTTGATCTTCATATCTCTTTCGTCAAACAACCAGATATTGTTATCATAAGACGTAGCCACTGCTTTCACACCGAAAATATTTTTGTCTCTCAGGTTGATACTGCCTAATACTTTCAGGTATTTATCCAATAACAGTATGGTCTCGAACCCTTCATAGTAAAGAATCGTTTTCCATGGATTTTGTGCATCTACATAAGAGAGCTTTCCGTATTTCTTTACATCATTGAATACACCTACTGAGTCACCATTACTATTGTATTTCTTCAACTGGTTGCCATGGTTGATAGTGAATAATTCTCCCGAAGTACCAGTGGCAAAATACACGACTGGATAATCTAATTTCTTTACTAACTGATATATTGAATCATCCTGGCAAAGGGCCGGCTGTACTAATAGCAGACCTGTAAAAAGGAAAAGAATATTTCGACAGATTTTCATTTTTCAAAATATAATAGAGACATCTTTTCGCCATCAAAGGATGCATAGCTGAAATATTTTATCCAGTCCCCGGTATTGATGTAAACACTTTTATCATTCAATTTAAATTCCAATGGCAAATGGCGATGTCCAAATACGAAATAATCATAGTGCTTCTTTTCTAAAATATCACGGCAATAAATGATCAGCCATTCGTTGTCTTCACCCAGGAAGTGCTCGTCGCCCGAACCCGTGGCTGCCCTGCTTTTGCGACTGAAATAATTGGCAAGGCCAATACCCCATGCAGGATGCATAGCGCCAAACAGTGTTCTGGATATTTTATTTCGAAATACCTTTTTCAGAAATTTATACCGGTGATCTCCGGGGCCTAATCCATCTCCATGACCTATGAGAAATGATTTTCCATTAAACTGAAAAGCAGTAGGTTCTTCATAAACATGGATGTTCAGCTCCTTTTCGAAATAACCATTCATCCACATATCATGATTGCCTGTGAAGAAATGTATTTCTATACCACTATCCGTGAGTTCTGCCAGCTTTCCTAATATGCGTACAAACCCTTTGGGTACTACTTTTTTGTATTCATACCAGAAATCGAAAAGGTCGCCAAGAATAAAGATCACTGCTGCATCTTCCCGAATCTTATTCAGAAATGAAACGATCTTCTTTTCCCTGTCGAGACTCGTACTGTGATTGGGTGCTCCTAAATGAAAATCACTTAAAAAGTAAACCTTCTTGGATTGGGAAATTTCCATGCAGAAAAAAGAAGCCGAAGATAATGAAAAACACTTCGTTGTCCATTATCTCCGGCGGGTGACCTCAGGTACGGATTATTGCTTGCCAAGAAAAAATTACCAGCCACTAAATCTTAAGCCGATCGTATATGGCTTAAAGTTTAAATCGTTTTTGAAAATGGATTTGGGGCTGTAGCTTCCATAAAGGTGAATAAAACCTATGCTCAAATCACCGACATAAGAAAATTTCCATTTCTCCAGGTCGTAATCTCCCCGGTTCTTTTCTTTGCCGCGTTCGCTACTCTTTTGTTTGTTGCGACTGCCATACAGGTATCCCATACTTACGCCGGCGCTCAGGCTGATGCCTTTGTTGCTGTAGTGAGGGTTTGTACGAAAATTCAGCATCACGGGGATGGTAATATAATCTGCTGCTAATTTATTCTTGGAAAATCCAATTGAATCTCTGAATACAAAAGCGTGTGAGATATCCTGTGAAGGATTGTATGGATTTAGCCCTCCTTCATTGAAACTGATGTTGCTCTTAAACCGGTAATTATTTAGCTCCAGCCCGAGTGCATATTTCAGGTTGAATTGATGCTTGATGATATTAACGCGCTGCCCTACAAGCCATAGATTAAAGTTGACAGACTTACCAGTTCTCAATTTGAAATCTTTGCCTGCAAGTGCTGATGTACCTGGTTTGTTGACAAGATCATTCGATGCGGTAGCTGTGGCATAGTTCGTCTTGTCAGTCCAGTTGGCAAATCCAAGATCAAAAAAGAAAGAATAAGTGGTGATGTTGGAAGATCTCATTTTTTGCTGGCGCCCAATCGTAACTGTTACATGTCTGTTTTCGTTTTCGGTACCTTTTTTCAGAATGATGATGCCACCTATCGAGATCGTGTCATTGCTTTTCTTTACCTGCACGGAGTCCTGCTGTGCAAATGCCGCATTGCCACATATCAGGGCTAACAGGGCTAATGTAATTTTCATTTTCATTTGTTCGGGTTTAAAAAATTAAGTCATTTTGAGTTTTTGATTTTTCTAATAGTATCAGTTTTCTTCCCCATTGAAAAGCCGGTTGATCGGGTTGTTTCTATCTATTGTTCTTTTCACTTTTTTGATGAATATACCCAGTTTACTTCTTTGAATGTTTTCGGCCGGAATGTCTGTAAAAACATAATCATTCTGAGAAGCGTCCTGCCGGAAGGTGGCGTAACTCGCTCCTGGCAATTGTTTCACCGGCGTTGCATCAATATCGGCATGTCCCGTGAAGGAAACAGGATCGGTAATGGTAGCTGCAGTATTTAATTCTGCTGCAGGCATTTTTTCAGCTACAGGTATCATTGCTGCAATTTCTGTAGGTGGTGGAGTGGTAACATTATTTTCCTGAATATTTTTTTCAGGTGCAATGCTCTTTTCAATTTCCTTTTCTATTTCAGTTTTTTTAACCACATTTTTTTCAGCCACTATATCTTTTTTATCAACCTTGTTAAGGGGGGCAGTTGTTGATTGTTTCTCTTGCAGTGTTGATTCTTCTTTTGGCCTGGTGATGTGAGTGGGATTCACGGCAGGCTCAACAGTTGCAATATTTCCTTTTGCCGGCTCATTTGGTTTGTGCATTACCTGAATGCCAATCCAGAAAATCAATCCTATGAATACGGCAGCAGCAGCGATCCTTATCAAAATTCCCAGGCGTACCACAGGAGTTTTATGATACAGAAGCTTTTTGTCCGGAAACTCGATGTCTTTATCTGCCGCCAGGTAGGATTGTGAGATCAGGTTGAATTCTTCTTTCAGTTCAGGATGTTCGGTAAGGAATTTTTGAACGAAAGATTTTTCTTCAACACTGAGTTCACCATCATGGTATTCTACGAAACGTTTCTCGTAATTGAACCCATCAATGAATCCATCCACAGGCCTTTTCAAAAGAAATGATTTATCAAGGATGGAAATATTATCCGGAGTCTGAATAGTGGCCATCACTTCGTCCCATTCCCTTTGCAATTGCGGATTCGCCTTTACAAACATCTCCACGATCTTCCGTTGTTCTGCGGAGAGCTCATTGTCTGCATAGAGCAGAAAATATTCTTCGTAGTTTTCGTTATTGATGTTCATTATCAAATGATGTTTTCAGGTTTTACCAAATAATTTTTCAATTGTATCCTTGCCCGGTGCAGGTAAACTTTCACCTGGCTAAGGCTGAGTGCGGTGATCTCTGCAATTTCTTCATAACTGTATCCTTCATAATCCTTCAACAGCACCAGGCTTCTCTGGGTGTCGTTTAATTGGTATAATGCTTCATTCAATACTTTTTTTATGTCCGGATGACTTCCTGCTGCATGTAGATTTGTGCTGCTGAAATCTTCCTTCAATGAAACTCTTTTGTTCTTCCTCACCACATCTATCATCTGGTGATAGGCTACGGTAAAGAGAAATGATTTACAACGTTCATTCTCCACTTTTGCCCGGTTCACCCATAATTTCTCAAAAGCACTCTGTATGACATCCTTTGCGTCCTCCTCATGCCGCAGATTCTTCAGCACAAAGCGATACACGTTGTCGGCATAGTTGGTCACACATTCATTAAATTCTCTTTCCGTCATACAGTTTCAGCAGATTTCTGATTCCCGGTTAATGATTTTTATAAAGGTTAAACGTGGTACTGTTCAAAAGGTTACAGTGGTTTGGGAATTTTTTTTGACCGTTGATCGTTGTTCGTTCCAGGTTGCTCAGCCTGTCGGACGAAGCTAAGTCTTGTCTGACTCATATCAAAGCGTCAGAGTTTTGAATACTGACCGAAGCGTCACTACCAAAGCGTCATAACCGAAGCAAAGTTGCTGAGCTTGTCAGACGAAGCCAGGCTTGTCTGACTCAGACCGAAGCGTCAGAGCCGAAGCATTCCTCCACAGCGGATAATAATCCATAATTCATAATCCATAATCCATAATCCATTCCTCCACGGTGGACATAATTTCTAATTCCTAACATTCCTTAGTACGTTTGCAAAAATAAAACTGATGATCTATGAATAATAATTTATCACACCGGTTGGGCGAAGAATTAAAAGAAATAGAAGCCTCCGGACTTTTCAAGAATGAACGCATCATCACAAGCGAACAGGGTGCAGAGATAGAGGTTGGAGGCAAGAAGGTATTGAATTTCTGTGCCAATAATTACTTAGGCTTGTCCTCGCATCCTAAAGTAGTGGAAGCGGCTAAGAAAGCCATTGACCACAGAGGTTATGGCCTCAGCAGTGTGCGTTTTATCTGTGGCACACAGGATATTCATAAAGAATTGGAAAAGAAAATCTCCGCTTTCCTGGGTACAGAAGATACCATTTTGTACGCTGCATGCTTTGACGCCAATGGTGGGGTTTTCGAACCTTTGTTTAATGAACAGGATGCGCTTATATCCGATTCACTGAATCATGCAAGCATCATTGATGGAGTGCGGTTGTGCAAGGCGCAGCGCTTTCGTTATGCCCATAATGATATGGCGGATCTCGAAGCGAAATTGAAAGAAGCTGCCGGTGCCCGCAGCAGGATCATCGTAACAGACGGCTCTTTCAGCATGGACGGCACCATCGCTCAATTGGATAAAATCGTAGCCCTGGCAGAGAAATATGACGCAGCCATCATGATTGATGAATGTCATTCCACAGGATTTATAGGCAAGACCGGCCGCGGCACACATGAGTATCGTGGTGTGATGGGGAAGATTGATATCATCACCGGTACATTAGGTAAAGCATTGGGTGGTGCAAGTGGTGGATTTACCTCAGGCAAAAAAGAAGTGATAGAAATGTTGCGTCAGCGTAGCCGACCTTATCTTTTCAGCAATACGGTAGCTCCGAGTATTGTCGGCGCTTCCATTGCAGTATTCGATATGCTGAGCGAAACCACAGAACTGCGCGATAAATTAGAAGGCAATACAAAATATTTCCGCGAGCAGATGACAGCAGCTGGTTTTGATATCAAACCGGGTGAACACCCCATTGTTCCTATCATGCTGTATGATGCAGTGCTGGCTCAGAAATTTGCAGCTCAGTTATTAGACGAAGGAATTTATGTGATCGGATTCTTTTATCCTGTGGTAGCAAAGGGACAGGCGCGTATTCGTGTTCAGATCAGTGCGGGTCATAAGCAGGATCATTTGGATAAAGCGATTGCTGCATTTAAGAAGGTAGGGAAGGAGTTGGGAGTACTGAAGTGATGCCTGGATATTCAACCTGTAAATGTTCATAGTTCCTAAATTTGGGTAAATGTTTTAATTTTATCCGAAGGAAAAAATCAAGAAGAAATGGCTAAAAATTTCTTAGGCAGGCTGAAATTCTCTTTTGAGTTTTTTTGAATACTTTTTCACACTTATGAACATGGATGTAAAATTTGTTGAATATGATTACCGTAAATCCCCAATTCATTACTGACAATTCAGGAAGGAAAATTTCAGTGGTGCTTCCTATGAAGGATTTTAAAGCCATTATGGAAGAACTGGAAGATTTGGAAGATATAAAACTTTACGATGAGGCCAGGAAATCCCGTGAGTCATCTATCCCTATTGACGATGCTTTTAAAATGATTGAAGCTAAACGCAAAGTGAAATAGTGTCTTATAATGTAACCTTAAAGAAACGTGCTATTAAAGTTCTTGAAAAAATCAACGAGCCATATTATTCCAATGTTAAGAAAGCTATTTACAGCCTTGCCAATAATCCGCGTCCTACAGGTTACAAGAAACTAAAAGCCAGGGACGGTTACCGAATCCGCGTGGCTGATTACCGCATTATCTATGATATTTTCGATGATGTTCTTTTGGTGGAGGTCATTGACCTTGGACATAGAAAAGAAATTTACGAATAGTTCCAGACCTGCAATTTTAGACTTTGTTATTTTTCCACAAGCATCTTAGGCAGAGGACACTGAGTAGTAGCATATTTTCAATTTTGCCAGTTTTTGCGGTTCGACTGAATTTTACCAGAAAACCAAATAGCCCTAAATAGCGCAAGCGTCCGCATGTGTATTACATAACATTAGATCTTGATCTTTTCTAAAGGGAAGAGAAATTTATAAAAAGGAAAATTTTGAAAATATTTGTAATGGTACAAGCGGATACTTGCAGCATCAGTAGCCATCAGGACTTACTCCGGTTGCTTCTCCTTATTTTTCTTCTTATTAAAAATCCCTTTCAGTAATCCTTCCGCAGATTCCTTTGCTTTATCGGCGGTATTCTTTTTTGGATGGGTACTATCCGAAACATTTGTAGTGTCTTTCTTTCCCAACAATTGATTTCTCAATTCATCTTTAGCCGAGCTTACCAATTGCTTTTTAATAGAATTCAAGGTGTCCTTTGCTGCGGATTTCGCACTATCTACTTTTGCCTGTGCGAATTCTTTCACTTGCTCCTTCATCTGGGCTGCCAGCGACTCTCCACTTTGTTTCAAATCTGTTTTGATGGTAGGGCTTGTAACGGTCCCTCCCAAATCCAGTTTAAGATTGACAGTTTCACCCACGTTAACGGGAATACCTTTTGCACTGGCTGTACTTGCCAGGCTATTGATTAATTGATTGGCCTGCGCACCCATCATGGCTCTGGGTAATTTCAGATTGATGGTATAATCAATGGACTGATCGAATCCCTGCAATCCGCCAATCTCCATTTCGATATCTTTCAGTTTTACGGTGAATGGTTTCACCAGCATTTTCCCATTGGAGAATTCGAAGAATGCTTTTACATCTTTCAGTGATATCTGTTGCAGTTGAGAAACATTCAGCGTGGATGCTATTTTTTCCAATGGAGCAAATTTGCTCAGCAGTCCTTCTATCAATAACACATTGCCTGCCCCGGATAAGGTACTCATGTCCACACTCATTCCTTCTCCTAACTTGCCATTTGCATTGAGTGATGATGTCAGCTTGCCTGCCAGGAACTTTCCAATAGGCATCAGCTTTTGCACAGTATTGAATGCATAGAAAGTTTTCTGAATGTCCACCTGGTTTACGTTGTACGACATTGAGATAGCAGGTTTGGTCTTACTTTCTTTAGTAGAATAAGAACCGTTGATGGTCATATTACCATCCAATGCATCTCCACGAATGTCATTCAGCTTCACGGTTTCATCATTGATCGTTAATGAACCACCCAGGTTTTTGATATCTAATTTATCATAGATCACTTCATTCACTTTTGCATTCAATGCTACATCTAAGTTCGTAGGTACTACAAATGGAGCACTCGCAGCAGTTGTAGTCGTTGTATCTGCTGACACGCCCATCCAGTCATTGAGGTTGATCTTATCGGCATTCAGGTTGATGGCTGCATTCAATGGTTTTCCGCTGAACATGTAGTTGAGGAGGTTGTTGATCTGTCCCGATCCGGAAAAATTTGTTTTCATGTACTCTCCGGAGAGATTCGAAAGATCAATCTTTGAGGGAGTAAATTTTGTGTGGAGTGAATTTATTTTAACACCTGTCGGATAATCGGGGGAGGTGTAATTAAAACGATTGAGATCAATGATGCCATCCGCATAAAAATTCTGGTATTGTTGTTTTTCGAGGTCGCTCACATTGCCTTTGATACTCACATCAGCACCCAGCAGGCCACTGATGCTGGTTCCTTTGTCCAGTTTTGCAAAACTGCTTACCTGCGACAAGTCCAAGTTTCCTTTGGCAGCAGCATCTACAAACATGGAGGTCATCGGATTTTTTACCAACAAACGAAAATCGAAGGGATCATTATCTATCTTCAAATGGCCATTGGTGATGCTGACAACCGTATTGTCTGTTACGCCATCAGGATTGTCGACCACTGCATTCAGGTTGATGTTTTTGATTCCTTTTGGCAGGTCTGCATACTTGAATGCGCCGTTCTTTACCATCATGGCTATATGATACCCCGGCATGGAGTTGTCATTATAAATGCCTTTGATCTTGCCTGCAAAATTTGCGCTACCACTCGCGGTTACTTTATCAAAATCCTTCTTGAAAACTGCTGGGATCAGTGAAAGAATATTTTTGAAATCGGTATCGGGTGATTTAAAACTGAAATCCATATCATACCCATCGCTTAGCATTTTCAAATAACCTTCCCCTGTTATCTGCATTGCATTCAGAAGAATATCCAGGTTTTCAAAACGGTATTTGCTATCCTTGTTGTCAATTTTCAGGTCGGCATCTACATTAGTTTTTGTCTTGTACAGAAAAGGAATAGCGCCGTAAGTATAAGTTACTTCATCCGCACTGGTGCTTGTTTTCAATGTAAACAAGTCTGAATTGAAATCACCGCTCCCTTTGTGATTCAGGTTCACTACCTCAGCACCCATATTACTCTCCAGGTCGTTATAGAAAACATAACCATTGGTGATCTCATATTTTTTCAATTCCAGGTGGAAAGGTGCGCTCTCTGTTTCTTTGACAGAAGAAGTATCAGGTTTCACGATATCCCAATTCGCCTTACCGTCTTTGTTGACAAGTGCATAGATACGTGGGCTGTTAAGAAAAATGCTGTAGATATTCATATCCTTGCCGCGAAAAAAACTCATGATATCTACTGCCACATCCAATCGCTTTGCAGAAAGCAAAGTGTCTTTTTCAAAGTCCGCTACACCGGTTACCTGCAGGTTGTCTAATCCGATGCTCACCCGCGGGAAATGACGAAAGAAGGAAATATCCACCTCTTTGAAATCCACTTTCGCATTCAGATTTTTATTGATCTCCGATTTCACTTTTTCTACGATCTTGCCGCGAAAGATGTAAGCGGAAGCGATCATCAGGCCAATGATCACCACGAGGGATATGACAAATATCTTTAAAGCCTTCCTGAGTTTTTTCATGAATATTTTCTTTGAGTATTTATAAAAACGCAAAGAACCTGTTTTTATGTTGAAGAAGCAATTTTTGGCCCATTCGGAATGCTGTTTGCAGAGGTTTTTGAGAATTCTTTTTGAACCCATATTTTGCAGTTGGCTGCAAAATATGCCCAAAGGGTCTGACGAAGCTTCGCTTGTCAGACTCAGACCGAAGCGTCAGAGCCGACGAA
>CAZGNJ010000076.1:0-9542 GCA_964526985.1 uncultured Ginsengibacter sp.
CCTCGGTCCAATCATTACAAAACCGGGGGCAAGAACTATTGTGATTGACAGAGCAACAGGTAATTTATTTTTACCGACTGCTGAATTTGCACCTGCAGATCCTAAAAATGCATCAGCAAGACCTAAGATGATACCCGGTACTTTCCAGGTTTTGAAAGTAGGAAAGTGAGAGGTAATCCTTCATCAAAAAAAATATTTCGCCACTCAGAATCATATTGGCAGATTTGCGGCCTTATGCTGAAAGAAGTTTCTTCACTGACCTAAAGAAAGTGCCGTACATTGGCTTATTCCATATTGAGGATGCAGAGTAGGAATCAAAATCTGTTTCCAGCTAATTGTTGCCTTCCAGCCTTTTCTTTTCTTCATTGAGCAGCTGCTCCATTCTTTCTGAATTACCGGTGCCTTGCAAAAAAATCTGTATGGTTACATCACCGGATTTCATTGATGCGCTTTCTGATCGTGATGAATAACCAGAGGTACCCCATCCGGATGGCCGTTGTATTTCAACCTCATTTGCCAGGCTTTCGTGGATATGAATAACACTATCAATATTCTTAACCATCGCTCTTTGAAAGAGGCTTATTTTAGGAATGTCAGATTTTCTTAAACCACTCTTATCATAGATCACGAGGAAAAATGACTTGGATGTTTCTATCCTGATTTCAATGGAACGGTTTGCATAAGTATAAAACAAAAATAGCAATCCCAAAATGGCCAATTCTGTGAAAAATAAAATCCCATATCCGATGCGGGAAGCAATCAGGCGGTCGATTAGTAATACAACTACCAGGATGAGGATAAACACAAGCAGGTTAGGAAACCAAAAAGAGTCTCTCCTGCCGAGTAGCGCTATTATTACAAGAAAAATGATCCCAACAGAGCAGGCCATGTAAAAGGGGGTAATGTGCTTTAAAAGTATTTGCATAAATTATTCTAACGGATTTACTAATTTAACAACGCACCTTTTTTCAGTTTTAATATTTCATCCTGCAATAATTGGTGTAACTTCAGGTACTCCATTTTCTTTGAATAAAGTTCGATTCCTGTCCTGCCATCATCTGTTATCAGATCATCCCGGTCAAAAGAATAATTCTTCTCCCAATCCGGAGGCGGCACTATCCTTACCTTTCCTTCCAGCGATGAATGAATATGAACTTCACGCCCGACCGTAAAAGTTGTAGATCTGAACCAAAAGCCCTTGAATAAAATATCCGATTCTTTAATTCCATATCGATCATAATGGACGAAAAAATAAGGTTCTGATGTTTCAATATTGATTTTGTCATACCGGTTGAAATAGATGTAAGCGGTAGCGCTCAAAACTAATACAAGAAGTTCCGAAACAAATAACTTTCCGTAAGAGATTTTAGAAACCAATACACGATCAATGGCAAATGCAACAATTACCAGGATTAAATACACTACAAGGTATGCAGCAGCACCATAATCCAAATGTCCCCAAATGAGAACAATAACAATAAATACCACAGCAGCAATACAAACAACTGCTACCGGCGTTATTTTGTGAAGAGAAAATAGCATAGAAATATTTTGGTTGTACCGTAATTTAAAAATACAGAATATTGTAATTGGTCATAATGGGTATGCAAGAAACGAGCGCAGCCCGATTCTGATTGCTATCGAATCCGATGGCTGTCGGATTGGAATGCACCCCAAGAGATTCATAATTTCTTCTTTTTCAAAAGCGAATAACTAATGGCGTGATAATCGGGTATAAAATCATGGAAAAAAGGGAGAAGATAAATAACTTGCCTATAGTTAGTTTGTAAAATGACAGCCATCATCATTTTAATACCACAGGCGCCATGCGAAACCTGTTTCAAATAATATACTTTCTTCTTGCAGCAATACCCTCATTCAGCCAGATTACTCCCGGTCAAAAACAGTACCGTATCATACAAGCCATGCGGGATGACACTGTTAAGGTGAATAAGTTATTGGATTACGCACAGGAAATTTTGTATTCATCACCCACAGAATCAGTTGTCGTTTTAAAGGGTGCAATTTCCCTTTCCCAAAAAGTAGGCTACGATTACGGAAGAGCAAAAGCTTATGCATTGAGATCCACGCTGTATCTATATGAAATGAAATTAGATTCAAGTAAACAATTGCTGGATAGCGCTTACCTTCTTGTTGATGGCAAAAAAGATATGGCATCCGAAGAATTGAAGGCTTCCCTGTTGCTGAACAAAGGGTCCCTGAACCGGCAAAAGCAGGAGACAGATTCGGCTATACAATATTACCTTCAGGCTGCTCATGTGTTTTCAGAAATCGGTATGCCCGAAAAGGCCATCCTTCCATTCTATAATATCTCCGGTATATACAGGTACCTGAATGATACATCACGAGCGATCTCCTACGCCCGTCAGACACGGTCAATAGCTGTTTCATCAGGGGATTCCATCTATTTGCTCCGCAGCCTCATGGCTCTTGGCGATGCATTTACCCTCGCCGGGAATTTTGACAGCGTTTTATGGGCGGCACAGGAAGGTCTGGAAATAGTAAATAAATCAAGAGTGATGCCATTTGCCTATGGAAAGTTTCATGACTTACTAGGCCAGTACCACTCCCACAGCAGCTTAAACTACGACGCCGCCATTCGTCATTTCAAGATTGCACTTGATACGATTGCGCTTTTTAATATCCTGTTTGATCAGGCATTGGTATTGCAACATCTCGGGGAGGTCTATCTGAAAAAAGCAGATTATGCATCGTGTATTCAATATTCAAAAAGCGCATCCGAATTGGCCCGGAAATTAGACATGAATAATGTTCTTTTTTTTACACTCAGGAATCTTTCTCTCGCCTATGAAGCATTAGGAAATTACCATGAAAGCTATAACTACCTGAAAGCATTTCTCGTTGTCAGCGATACGCTGCAGAACAGAAATAACAGGAAATTAGTCATGGAGCTGGAAGCGAGGTATCAGACAAAAGAGAAAGAACGCAGGCTGGCCGAGCAGGTGGAGACCATACAGAAAAAAACGCTTACCAACTATCTCTTAGCCGCCGGGTTGCTTGCATTCGGATGTATCTCATTACTGATCTTTATTCTCGTTCGAAACAAGCAAAAATTACAGCGACAAAGAATAAACGAATTGGAGACAGAAAAACAACTGGCTGCAACCGAAGCAGTACTCAAAGGGGAAGAGCAGGAGCGTACCCGTCTGGCCAAAGACCTTCATGATGGCTTAGGGGGTATGCTGTCGGGCATTAAGTATTCATTTTTAAATATGAAAGGGAATCTGGTAATGACACCTGAAAACCATGAAGCGTTTGAACGTGGCATAGACATGCTGGACAGTTCTATCCAGGAAATGCGCAGGGTGGCTCACAATATGATGCCGGAAGCGCTGGTAAAATTTGGTTTGGATGCTGCCCTAAAAGATTATTGCAATGATATCAACAAGACAGGGGTATTGAAAGTGATTTACCAATCGAACGGAATGGAAAATACTATGATCAGGCAGACAACGGCCATTACGATTTTTCGTATAGTACAGGAGTTATTGAACAATACACTGCGCCATGCAGGTGCATCATCAGCGATTGTACAGATTACCAAAACGAAAAATGAAATATCACTGACTGTAGAAGATGATGGCAAAGGGTTTGATACTTCCATACTCTATCAATCAAAGGGTATCGGTTGGAATAACATTCAGAGCCGCGTCATTTTTCTGAAAGGAAAACTGGACGTAAGATCTGAAGCAGGAAAGGGTACATCAGTATTAATTGAATTCAATTCATGATGAGAATTAGTGTGTTCATAGTAGATGACCATTACATGGTAATTGAAGGCATCAATGCATTACTTCAGAATGAGTTTGAACTCGAACTATGCGGACATGCGACCAATATCACATCATGTATGGCCTTTCTGAGTAATCGGCTTCCGGATGTAATCCTGATGGACATCAGCCTTGGCAATGAAAGCGGCATTGATCTGTGCAAGGTGGTAAGAAAAAAATATCCTTCTGTGTATATTATAGGCCTCAGCACATTCAACCAGCAAAGTTTCATCCAGCGAATGATGGAAAACGGAGCTTCGGGTTATGTCCTGAAGAATGCCACCAAACAAGAACTGGTGGATGCCATTAAGACTGCAGCAAGAGGCAGAGACTATCTAAGTCAAGAGGCTGTCGCCACGTTGAGATCTTCTGCACAGGCAGATATCGTTCTCACCCGCAGAGAAAAAGAAGTGTTGGAATTAATTGCAAACGGGCTTACGAACAATGAAATTGCACATTCGCTTTTTATCAGCAATACAACAGTGGACTCTCACAGAAGCCATTTACTGCTGAAACTTCATGCAAAAAACACTGCAGAACTGGTGAAGATAGCTTTCGCTAAAAAGCTGATCACATCCGGAGAATAATTTTAATTTAAACAGAAGATCAAGAATAGTCCAATTTGATACTATTCACGGTTATGCTTATCCTGAATTTCAGGATTCAATTCCTTCTTTACAAATTCTATTTTGCTGCTACCTTTGCAGGAAAATTTTTCACAGATGAAATTAGACGTATTAGCTATTGGTGTACATCCGGATGATGTGGAATTGAGTTGTGCCGGTGTATTACTGATGGAAAAATCAAGAGGAAAGAAAACAGGTATTGTGGACCTTACAAGGGGTGAGTTGGGAACCAGGGGTACTGCAGAAACCAGGGATAAAGAAGCTGCAGATGCTGCAAAAGTGTTAGGCGTGGAAGTGCGTGAAAACCTGGAGATGGCTGATGGTTTTTTCGAAAATAACAGGGAGAATCAATTGAAGATTATTCATGTGTTGCGCAAGTATCAACCAGATATTGTGTTTTGTAATTCAATAGATGATCGACACCCGGATCATGGGAGGTCGGCTAAATTGGTGAGTGATGCTGCTTTTCTCTCTGGTCTTATAAAAATCGAAACGATGGAAAGTGGAAAGCTGCAGGATCCATGGAGGCCTGCTTATGTACTGCATTACCTGCAAGATTACTACCACGAGCCAAACTTTGTAATTGATATTTCAGAAGCTATCGATAAGAAAGTGGAGGCTATCAGGTGTTATCAAACCCAGTTTTACTCCAGCGACTACAACAGTAACGAACCACAGACATACATTTCCTCGCCTGCCTTCCTGGACGGTATCATAAGCCGGTCAGCCGAATTTGGCAAGATCATTGGCGTTCAACACGCAGAGGCATTTATTTCAAAAAAACTGGTTGGACTGAAAAACCTGGATAGCCTGGTGCTAAGAACAACCTGATTCCTATTCACATTTGTGGATAATTTATAGCGGAACCTATTGACTAAAAGGGAAATCAGTATTAATTTTAAACTTATGAACACCAAATTCAAAGAATTCATCCCCCAGGAATTCAATGATAATTCAAGGGTATGGATATACCAGTCAGACAGAGCCTTTACGCAGGACGAAGCATTAAAAATAATTGAGCGCCTCAAAGAATTCAGCAAACAATGGCTGAGCCATGGCAGTTCAGTAAATAATTATGCTAACTTGTTTTTTGACAGGTTTATCATCCTGATGGCAGATGAATCCGAAGTAATGGTGGGAGGTTGCAGTACGGATACCTCCACACGTTTCCTTCAGCAATTAGAGAATGATTATAATGTTGATTTGTTTGACAGGCAGTCGCTCGCGTTCATACTTGATGAACGTATTGTTACATTTCCACTAAAACTGATCAACCAGAAAATAGAAGAGGGTATCATCACAGGTGATACACTTTATTTCAACAATACCATTTTGACAAAAGGAGCATTGCTGCATGATTGGATCATCCCGGTAAAAGACAGTTGGCTGAATTCGCGGCTGCCTCATTTCACACCGATACCCAAATAACCACCTGAGTGAAAAGTTGGTATTGCTCTCTTAGAAATTTACTGTAAACCGTTTTCAGAATTTTCTATAGTAGGGATGTGTGGCAATGGCAAGCATGGCTCTATCCCCGGAACTATCACCATAGGATTCGATGACATCATAATCATCCAAAGAATAAGACGATTTGATTCGATTCACTTTTTCTTCTTCATTGCAATTGAGTCCTGCCAGCTTTCCTGTAAGTTTCCCGTCTGCAATCTCTAATTCAGTTGCAAAATAGGGAAGGCTTTTTTCCGCACACCAATATTTTACCCAGTCCGATGCAGAAGCTGTTACCACTACAATCGTGGCTTTTTCATTCTTAAGTTGATTTATCTTATCGACTGCCGGTTTCCTTATTAATTGATGGAGCGTCGATGCTGAAAAAGATTTGCAAATATTTTCAAAGGTTGAAATGGCCATTCCCCTGAAAAAATGAGTAAGCAATTTTTCCTTTGCCTTCTGACGCGAAATCATCCCTAATTTCAAACCAATAAGCGAAGGGCTAATCATCAGCAATCCTGAATAGAACCGGGAAGCACCAAAATGAAATTTTATCAACTCCAGCATCGTGTCGGCAGTGGTGATGGTACCATCAAAATCAAAGAATGCTATCTTTTTACTCCCGCTCATTTGAATAGTGTGATATCCTTCATATAAAGAATGATGTAGAAACTGACCACCCACAAAATGATCGTTCCCTGTATGAACCTGTCGCGATACAATATCTTGACCGGTGACTCAGAATCACTATGCACATAAATCAGTTGCAGGTATCGGAAGATCCCCGCCAGCACAAAGAGACAAGTATAATACAACCGATAAGTTCCTAACCTTTGGATCACCTCAGGTGACATGGTGTACATGAAATAAGCCACCACAATCACAGCGCATATCAAGGCCAATGCGATATTGATAAAATCAAGAT
Organism: uncultured Ginsengibacter sp.; assembly: GCA_964526985.1. Lineage (GTDB taxonomy): Bacteria > Bacteroidota > Bacteroidia > Chitinophagales > Chitinophagaceae > Ginsengibacter. The sequence continues at coordinate 6,813 of CAZGNJ010000076.1, forward strand.
TGTAACCTTTACTCGCGGCCCGCATATCATTTCCGGATTTGATCTTTAATAAAACATCGTCTCTTCTCTTAGCAAGTGCCATGAATAGCGCCAACAAAAAGACCATGATGACGAGCCATTCACTCAGCACAATACGATCTATCACAGAACCTGCCTTGACACGCAATACAAACCCGATAGCAATGATGAAAATATCGAGTATCGGAATACGCTTTAAGCCAAAAGAATAACCAAGATTGAGTAAGAAATAGATCGATAACACAAAGAAGAATTTATCCCTGATAAACCATGCCCATGTGAGTCCGATTACCAGCAATAACAATGCGATCGCAAATGCAACATTTTTACTGATAAGCCCTGCAGCTAATGGCCGTTTGCATTTTTCAGGATGCTTCTTATCATCTTCAATATCTCTGTAATCGTTTAAAATGTAAATACAACTTGCAACAAACGAAAAACAGAGAAATCCTTCGAATGCTTCGAGCAATGCTTCGAAGTTGAGCAATTCACCTGCAAAGAACAGGGGCAGGAAAATGAATGCATTCTTTGCCCAGTCTTTTGGCCTTAATAACCGTATATAATTTTTCATAATTACAGGTTATGGTCGCTGCTCGTATCGCTGCACAATCTCACGCTCTACCAGCCACAGCAACATGGGTATAAAAATAAGTATTATCGGCACTAAGAAAAGTCTCGTCTGATATGCTACTACACTCACATAATGCACCGCGAACCATACCGGCACCATAAACAAAAACCATTTTCTTAACAAGTGAGGGAACGAACGAAACTTGTACAGGATGATCAATGGGATTACCGCAAAGGTTCCGATGAGTTCCATATATGCCTTTACACCAACGGCACTGAACAGATTTAATTTCAGCATGGGCAGACCTGCTGGTACTTTCCACTCTTGTTGCGGTTGGTAGCCATAATACATTCTCAGGCCCACAAATATGGATAAGAAAATAACATACAGGCAAGCAGTAAGTATCCACTCTCCGGCTTTGGGCCAACCTATATCCTTTATATTAAATTTCTTGAAACGAAACGAAGTAAAATCCGTTTGAGAAATGAAATAAAGTGCCGGGATGAGCAATCCTGTTTCCCTGTTGAATGCTGCAAGAGGAGTGATGAGCCACAGCCAGTTTTTATTCCACTTGTATAAAATAAGGTTGGCAGTAAGCAGGTAAAAGATAATATCCAGGTAGGTGTTGAAACTGAGGTCAGCCGCCGCGACAGAATTACCCAATGCCAGTGCGAGGAAATTGATCCCGAAAAAAATCAGCCACTTTCCTTTTACAAAATAACTCCAGAGCAACCAGGCAAGGGAGAATATGAAAAAGTTTTCTACGATCCTGAAGAGACAGAATATTAAGAGATACTTCATCACTCCCGGAGTCTGCATCATATTTTCAAACTTGTCGGTTTGCTTATCTGTGCCTGATGTATCCTGTATGGTGAAGTGAAACTTTTCTTCGATAGGAAATACTTTATCAACAGTATGATCATACACCCACATCATCCCTTCAATCATGAAAGGACAGAGAATCCGGTATTGCCAGGGGTTAAAGAATTCTGAGTGGCCTGCTATCAGGGCTTTATGCCTTTCATAAGTCAGCAATCCATTGCTGTAATAAAAACTACGGTAGATGGGAAGTACTGAAAGAATGGCAAAGCAGAAACACACGAATAATTTCCATCCTCTATTTCTTTTTGGCGACAAGTGTGTAGTGGGGGTAAACATACATGCGTTGTTTTTTCTGTTCGATAATTTCCATTCCGTTTGTCTCTAATAAAGTACGAGCTTTATCCATCCTCAATTCGTGGCCGATCTCTCCGGCAAATATCATGTCATGCATTTTATTAAAGTAAACCAGCGGACTGGCCGCGTTGATATCCTTCAAAACCAATCTTGCTCCGGGCTTCATTAGTTTACAAAGGTTGGCAATAAAACTTTCCTGCTGCTGTACGGGTACGTGATGAACTACATCTATCAGGAACACGATATCCATTTCAGCCAGCTCTTCAGGAAAATGGCTGCCATCAAACGTTTTGAAGGTTGATTTTATTGAAGGTACTGTGGAGAAAAGCACTTTGGCATTTTCAATAAGCCGTTCTGTAATCTCAATCCCAAACAAGCTGGCAGGCTGATTACCAAACCGGCTTACCAACAAGAGAAACTGGCCACTGCCACATCCGACATCACCAACCCGGTCTCCGGGCTGTATTTTTCCGATGAGGTCAATGAATGGACAGATGTAAGTACGGTACCTGATCTTGAGCGTATCGAACAATCCGGCAGAAAACCTCGTTCCCTTCAGAAATGATATGATTTCCCTATTATGCAGGTTGCTTTGATTCATAATGTAATCGACAAAGTAAACACTATGAAATTACAATTCCAAAGACATCACATTTTACAAAAAGAAAGACGCTGATTCTGTTGAAAAATCAGCGCCTTCAAAATATTATGGTCTGATATATCACCTGGCTTTCACAAGAGAAACCTGCTTTTGATACATAAAGTAATAAAGTCCGAAGAAGAGGGCGGAAAACACAACTGTTGACAATACGCTCCAGGGGTAGAACGGTAATCCGTCAGCATAGCACATCATCAATCCGTCAAAGGTCTTTGGCCTTCCTAATCCAGCCAATGGAGAACTGCTGGCCCAAACAAAGAAATTAGATACGAGGAAATAAGCTGTTGGCGCTGAAACGGAGGCTAAG
>CAZGNJ010000077.1:0-9448 GCA_964526985.1 uncultured Ginsengibacter sp.
CCTTCGATAGTTTGCGAAGCTTCAAAAAAAAAGAATTGCACTTTGTAATGAGTAACGCACGAACAAGCATCTATTCTAAATGAGAAACCAATAGTATCAAATATTTGAATTAACTTTCGTTCATGCTCGACATAGTCATAGACTCCCGCAAAGCAGCCATTGCTCCCGGCATGGAAGTGAACCGGATCCTGCCATTCAGGCTGCGACGCATGGTAGGCCCTTTTATATTTATGGATCACGCAGGGCCGGTAAGCATTCCTGTAGCAGATGCTCATAAGTTTGATGTGCTTCCGCATCCTCATATCGGATTGTCCACAGTGAGTTATCTTTTTGGCGGAAGTGTTACGCATCGCGACAGCCTCGGAGTGGAACAAGTGATCAAGCCAGGCGAGGTAAACTGGATGACCGCAGGAAAAGGAATTGCCCACAGCGAACGGTTTGAAAATCCTGCAGTGCTGGCAGGAGGCCAGTTAGAAATGATTCAGACCTGGGTGGCATTGCCGGAGAAAGATGAAGAATCTGATCCTTCTTTTGAAAATTACAAACCGGATGTATTACCCGTATTCACGGATACCGGTGTGTGGATGCGGCTCATAGCGGGAACCGGGTACGGATTACAAAGCAATGTAAAAACACACTCTTCCATGTTTTACCTGCACGCAGTGCTGCAAAGAGGAGCCAGGTTTGGACTACCGCAAGAGCATAGTGAACGTGGTGTCTATATTGCGAAAGGAAGCATTGAAGCCAATGGCAGACGCTATGAAAAAGGACAGCTACTGGTGTTCACAAAATCTGCTGACCCCGTCATCATTGCAATCGAAGAATCAACACTCATGCTGCTTGGCGGCGAACCATTGGGGCCAAGATATATCTGGTGGAATTTTGTATCAAGCAGGGCAGAAAGAATTGAACAGGCCAAAGAAGACTGGAAGCAAGGAAGAATCATACTACCACCCAATGATCACGACACCTTTATTCCATTACCTGAAAGTAAATCTCGTCCTTCACCCCCACCTCCTGAGGTGCTCTCTTAATCTTCTACCGCATAACTCATATAATGTCACCTTTATCTCAACGATTGAAAGGAGGCATTTTCTGAAACTATTCTATAAATTTGCAGTCTGCAATTTCCTTTAACTACAAAGCTTATACGAAAACCAATACCAATCTAAATTATCGTTTATGAAAAAACTGATTCTATTTTCAATGCTTCTGTCCATGTGTGCATCACGTGCTTCATCTCAAAATATTAATGCAACTGACCGTTCTGTCCCTGATACCCTGCCTGTCAGGGGACTGAGTATTGCAGCACCTACTCCTGCAGGCGTAGATGCCTTCGTGAAATTTATAAAGGATGAATTGGCTCCTCGCCAGATCAATACACTGATCCTCCGCGTTGACTATAACTACCAATGGGAGAGTCATCCTGAATTGAGAGATACGGTTTCTCTTTCTAAATCAGAAGTAAAAAAAATAGTAGCAGCCTGCAAGAATGCCCATATCAGGATAGTACCCCAGATCAACCTTCTTGGCCATCAATCTTGGGCCAGCAACCTTGGTAAATTACTGGCTGTATATCCACAATTTGATGAAACTCCACAGGTGAAGATCCCTGAAAAATATGTGTGGCCAAATGCAGATGGCCTGTATTGTAAAAGTTATTGTCCTTTGCATCCTGATGTGCACAAGGTCGTGTTTGCCTTGATGGATGAATTGTGTGATGCCTACGAAGCTGATGCATTCCATGCAGGTATGGATGAAGTATTTTACATTGCCGACAGCAAATGCCCACGATGTTCAGGACACGATCCTGCTGAGTTATATGCGGGTGAAGTATCAAAACTCAGAAATCATCTTGCTGCAAAAGGAAGGCAATTATGGATTTGGGGCGACAGGCTCATTGATGGCAAAACGACAGGAATGGGTATGTGGGAAGCAAGCATGAACAATACACACCGGGCTATCGATATGATTCCTAAAGATGTGGTGATATGCGACTGGCACTATGAACGTCCTGACCTAACTTCTGCATACTTTGCTGCCAAGGGTTTGAGTGTGATCACATGTCCCTGGCGCAAGCCGGATGTAGCCATGCAGCAAATGGCTGATATGTATCAATTCAGGAAAAATTCAACACCGGAAATGAAATCAAGATTTTTGGGAATCATAGAAACTACCTGGGCACCTGCAGAATTTGTGTTAGAAGAATTCTACAAGAAAGATCCTAAGAAGGATCCAAAAGGATTTTCAGTTACTGACACATTCAAAGGGTTATTTCCGAAACAATGAGTGGTATCTTAATGAAAAGGATTCACGTTTTAAAAATTATCCGATAAAGGCTGTGTGGGCTTTCGTAAAAGAAAGGAAAATTACACAGAAAAAAAATTCAGAGAAGTACAGAGAGCCACTGAGAAATATCTTTGTGCAGTAAAATAGCCGTCGGTACCAGAGGTCAGACGGCGGATCATCCAAAGAATTAATTACATAGAGGAAGAAGACAGAAAAGTCACTGAGAGCCACTGAGAAATCTCTTTGTGCAGTTAAGTACTGCCGTTGGTACCAGAGGTCAGAAGGCGGATCATTCAAAGAATTAATTACACAGAGAAAGAAGACAGAGAAGTCACAGAGAACCACTGAGAAATCTCTTTGTGCAGTTATGTAGCCGTCGGTACCAGAGGTCAGACGGCGGATCACAAAAAATTAATTACACAGAGTAAGGAGACAGAGAAGTCACAGAGAACCTCCGAGAAAAATCTCTGTGGCTCTCTGTGGTACTCTGTGGTACTCTGTGGTACTTCGTGTGGCAGAAAAACATCTAAATTCGAACCGCAATTTCCATCTTCATAAAAAATTATCTCAACCTCAAAAAACTCAACTTGTGAAAAATATCATTACGCTTTCATTCGCGATCTTTTTGTATGCTTCGGGATTTTCCCAATCCAATAAGAAGACCGTACCTACCTCAACCCCATCCCAATTAGCCTGGCAGGATATGGAATATTACTTCTTCGCTCACTTCGGGCCCAACACATTTACAGGGCTGGAATGGGGACATGGCGATGAGAATGCAGAAGTGTTCGACCCGAAAGATCTGGATTGCGAACAATGGTGCCGCATTGCCAAAGCGACGGGAGCGAAAGGCATCATTATTACTGCAAAACATCATGACGGTTTTTGCCTGTGGCCAAGCAAATATTCCAAACACACAGTAAGGGAAAGTAGTTGGCGAAATGGCAAAGGTGATGTATTGAAAGAACTTTCTGCAGCCTGCAAAAAATATGGATTGAAATTCGGTGTCTATCTTTCTCCCTGGGACAGGAATCATCCCGATTATGGTACTCCGGAATACAACGATGTATTTGTAAATATGTTGAAAGAAATTTTTACCAACTATGGCCCCATTTGGGAACTGTGGTGGGATGGCGCCAATGGTGAAGGCCATAATGGTAAAAAACAAGTCTATGATTTTCCAAGATTCGAAAGCGTCGTGAGAAAACTTTCCCCCAATACCATCATCTTCAGCGACCTGGGTCCAGACGCGCGCTGGTGTGGCAACGAAAAAGGCTTTGCCGGAAAAACAAACTGGAACAACCTCAACATTAAAGGTTTTACCATCGGCGCAGGAGCGCCATCATCAGACACATTAAATCAAGGAAATAAGTTTGGGGCCGAGTACATACCAGCAGAATGTGATGTTAGTATCAGACCCGGATGGTTTTATCATCAGAAGGAAGACTCTATGGTGAAGACTCCACAACAGCTTTTTGATATTTATTTAAAGAGTGTTGGACGCGGAGCCAACCTGTTGCTGAATGTTCCTCCAGACACAAGAGGTCTGATCAATCCCAATGATTCAGCAGCATTGATGGACTTTTTGAAATTGAGAAAAGAAAACTTTTCAAACAATCTACTCACCAAAAGTATCTTCTCCTTTGTTAATGACAAGTTCAGCATACACACAAAGAAGCTCAATGATAAAAACAGGAACACCTTTGAGACTATTTCAAAACCATCTATACAATCCTTAATATCCAAACTCAGCAAACCTGAAATGATCAACTGTATTGTGATTCAGGAAAATCTCATCGCGGGCCAACAATGCGCAGCATTCACAATCGAATTGAGAGATGAACAGGGTCAACTCATCAGAAAAATAGACGGTACAACGATCGGGCACAAGAGAATACTGACTTTTCCTGAAGTTGAGGCACAAACTATTGTTCTTAAAATTCAAGATCAGAAAAAACCTACCAGGATAGCAGAGATGGCAGCGTACAGGATTGTTGAAATGTTGGTGGAGAAGTAGGTGGGGATTGTTGAGTCCGCCGCGGCGGAGAGGGTTGAGGGTTGAGAAAGGTTGAGATGGGGGGTTGAGGAAGGTTGAGATGGGTTGAGAGTTGAGTCCGCCACGGCGGATAGAGTTTAGGACAGGTTGACAGGGAAGTCCTACAGCATTAATTGAAACATTTATCGAATGAACAAGAGGTCATTTCTCATTTGCACTTTTCTTTTTCTTTGTATTGGTATTACCAGCGCGCAGCAGAAGCCAAATGTACTGATTCTATATACCGATGATTTGGGTTATGGTGATCTGAGTTGCTACGGCGCTACCAACATCAGCACTCCACATATTGACTGGCTGTCCGACAATGGTATCCGGTTCACAGATGCACACTGCACCGCATCTACCTGCACGCCATCACGATTTTCACTGCTCACAGGAAGATATGCATGGCGAAAAAAAGGCACCAACATTCTACCAGGCAATGCTAACCTTACCATACCGACAGAAATTACTACTCTTCCAAAAATATTTCAGCAGGCAGGATACGTTACCGGTGTGGTTGGTAAATGGCATCTTGGATTAGGAAAAACTTTTCCAATTGATTGGAACCAAAAAGTAACTCCGGGCCCTGCAGAAGTGGGCTTTGATTATTCATTCATCTTTCCCGCCACTGCAGACCGTACACCAACTGTTTTTATGGAAAACCAGGTGGTCGTTGGATTAGATGCTGGTGATCCTATCGAAGTCAGCTACGCCCATCCATTTCCTAATGAATTGCTGGGCAAAGAACATCCTGAAATGCTCAAGATGAAAAACGACCCGGAACAAGGACACGACCAGCACATCACAAATGGCATTGGGCGTATCGGATATATGCAAGGCGGCAAAACTGCCCAATGGACTGATGAAGAATTAGGAATGACGTTCAATGCAAAAGCAATTGAGTTTATCGACAACAGTAGAAAACAAAACAAGCCCTTCTTGCTTTATTATGCCATTCATGATATCCACGTACCGCGAATGCCGGCTACCGTCTTCAAAGGCAAAAGCAAATTAGGGTTTCGCGGCGATGCCATCCTTGAAATGGATGATGCAGTCGGAAAAATTCTGGATGCATTAAGAAAAAGAAATTTGTTGAGTAACACACTGATCATCTTCAGCAGCGATAATGGCCCTGTGTTGAATGACGGATACCTGGACAGTTCGGAAGAGGCTGCAAAAACGCTAAACTATAAACCCGCAGGAATATTTCGTGGAGGCAAATACAGCGCACTCGAAGGCGGCACTCGTATTCCGTTCATTGTTTATTGGTCTGGCCAGATAAAACCCCGCAGTGAATCAAACGCGTTATTTTCTCAAATAGATCTGATGGCTTCTTTTGCAAAAATGCTGAATCAAAAATTACCTGCAAATGAATTCACAGATAGCAGAAACTATTTTAATACACTGGCAGGGAAAGAAAAGAGAGACAGGGAATATCTGATCGAACAACCATTAAACAGCGCCTTGTGTATTATAAAGGACGGATGGAAATACATCACACCGAGCAATGGCAATCCTTTCATGTCAACTGTAAAAATCGAGACGGGTTATAGCAAGGAAGATCAATTGTACAATCTGAAAGATGATCCGCGAGAGCTAAACAATCTCGCAAAGAAGTATCCGGGAAAAGTAGCTGATTTAAAAGCATTGCTGGAAAAGATAAAAGCAGCATATTGAAATGGCCTGAGTTTTTCACTTATTGACAAATGGCGCCAAAGGGGCACTTTTGCATGATCAATTTTTTTGATCAGGTTTTTATTTAATTGGAACTCATCGACTCCTTTTAATAATTTTTCACTACCTTTCTACTCTAATCCACCCCTCCCCCGAAAAATTCAACCTTGTATTAATGCCTGCAAAGTCTCCTGATTATAAGTAATCCGCTCCCAATATCCATCAGTTGAATAATAACTCAAAACCGGATGGTATGGCAGGCAAACACACAACCCCCAAATCAGCATCTATAGGCGTTTATGCAGCTATTTCAATTTTCAGTCTTGTTGCAGCTATTGGTATTGGGTACTATTATTTCCACAACATGAAGCGTGGTGGAACAGAAAAGATGGACGACCGCATTTTTTACATAGTACTCGTTCTCTTTGGAATTGCTGCCAGCGCGCTCATATTCGGACTCATGAATTCGTATGCAAGTCTGAAAGGTATTAAGGCTGATGTAAAATATAAATTCACAGGCCCTGTCGTCGGTGTGATCCTTACAGTGTTGGGCGGATTCTTAATTCCGAAAGGTTCGAGTGACGAGTTGCTTTCCATCCGGGTATTCAACCAGGATAACCTGCCTGTTACGCGGGGAAAGGTTACCATTTCATTTCCTCATTATCAAAGAGAAGGTACAGTAAATGACAAAGGCCTTGTCGTCTTTCCCGACATACCTTTTGATCAGATTCGAAATAACATTATCATCAACGTGGTGAGTGATGGATATTCAAGCATAACACTGGATACATTGCTTACAAATTTTGACCCGATCAATATCACGCTCAGCCAGGCAAAGATCATCAGGATTTCTGGTATAGTAAAGGATGCTGCAGAGCGGCCTATCAAAGATGTACAGGTGGTGGTGGATGGCACACCATACTTTGCAAACACAATCAATGACGGAAGTTTTGAAATCCCAATCCCCGGTTACCATTTTGGCGACAGGATCACGCTGGTTACTTCACACCCTGCTTATGAAGACAAGAGCAAACAATTTGAGATTGAATCGGGATCCATCGATAAAATAGAATTTGTACTCAATCCTGTTACTGCAAATAATCCTAAATCGAAAAAGAAATGAAAACTAAATTTTTCCTTGCAGCTTTATTTTCTTTTTGGGTCTGCATTGCATATTCACAGGAAGTGATCATCAAAGGAACACTGCGCTGCATTAATGACGGTGTTGTCACATCCACGCGGGGAGCAGTTAACATTGTGATCATTCCATCATTCAACCCCAAAGCTTCAGTAGCTACCACCACTACTCCGCAAGGCTTTTTTCAAATCAACACCGGCTGGGATGAAAAATTACTCAATGACAAGGAGGTAACACTCTACATCATCACCAAATGCAGTGAGTGTAAGAAAATACAGAGAGTGTTTATATCACAAGACCTGGACAAAAGAAATACCGATCCAAATAAAGTGTATGTTACGGTAAAAGGATGGAAGCTACTGGAAAATTGTTCCAATACAGAACTCCCAGATATTTTATCTGAGCAGTTGCTTGATTCTGCAAGAGGCCTGCCACCACAGGACATTAGCGGAAAAGCACCGGGCAGCGAAGCGATGTCTCCGGTTTCTTTTCTTAATCTTTTCCAGAAACTCATCACACCCTTAACTCCCGGAGGACCTTCAGGATTGTATGAACTATTATCTATCCACCCGGGCAAAATCAAATACGGCATATTCCTGCACTCATCTCCGATGACTAATACGGACAATACCGGGTTTAACTTTGCTCCTTCGCGCAATTTATCCGAAGCCGTGTTCTGGAATGCAGCAGCCATAGTAAATACGAGGAAACCTAATAACATAAGCCTGCTGGCAAACTTTAAAAATAATATCAAGTTATCCGGCTATCAGCAAATTACAAAACAGTTTTTTGTAGGTCTGGGAGGTATCTACACCAAGCAGGATCAATATAGGATTGTTTCGTTTTTTCAAGGTACTCCTGCTAATAATACCAATGAGTTTTCACATCGTGGAAAGTTAGAAGAAATCGCAGTCTTTCTTGCGCCCGTTTATAAGATCAATGACAAAATGAGTGCCGGTGTCACTATTAAATCAATGTGGCAAAAATTCAATAATCCAAACAAAGCTGCATTGGAGTTTGACGACAATGCAAACCCTCACATTTTCTTTGTGGACGACACCATCAGTAAGCATAACATTGATCTGGATCTGTCATTCAATTATAAGATCACCAGTTTTTTGCAGGCCGGCGTATCGGTAATGAACGTTGCCGGATCTGAATTATATGCAGAACAATTTGTGCCGGACTCTGCCAATCAAACATACCTCAACCAACGTGCCTACGGTATAGGTGTCTGCTACAAGAATGCCAGGTTCAATGCCGGTGTTGATGCATTATTTACTGATGAGGGTTTCTACGATGCTTCAATAGGTGTAAATTATGTTCCATTCAACAAAGCTTTGATAGCTGCAGGCTACGCATTCACACAGGAGAGCTTTTCCGTTTCGTTCAGGTTGAATCATTTCAAAATTGCCTACATCTATGACAACAATCTCGTGATAAACGATGTAAAACTTTCCCGGAATAAAATATTTGACGGAAAGATTTATTCAGGATTTGTGTTTGATTTTTAGAAAGCTGGTTTACCTGATTTGACAATGTTGCTGGCGGTTTCAAATTTCTATTGCAACGCTTACATGAAAATAAGATTTGTATTGGAATCTACTTTTTCGATTCATGAATCCTCTTAATTTTAGTTTCAGCAAAAAAATCTTGAAACGGGAAAAAGTATTCCCTTTTTGTGGTTCACTTTCTCTTCAAAAGAAGTTTTGATTTTTGACTTTAATTTTTATAGTTCTTCTACTGACTGCAATATTTTTTCTTCAAAGACTTCTTTTATTGGAATGAAGTACAAATAAACGTTCCTCTTGATTTGCTACGTTCCCTTTGGGAGAGGCATTGCGGGGAAGAAAAAGGCTCCACTGCAGAACCTGTATCGGGCACGCTGGTCAACTATCCGGGTATTCGAAGAGTAAACACGCGTGGCCTGCACCAGGCAAACAAATGTATGTTGATGGCAGCGGTGGCTTACAACCTGAAAAAACTCCTGAAATGGCAGGGCACAAAAGCAAATACAGCGATTAAGTCATTGGAAAAACCACTGAAAAATGCTTTTTATTTCTCTATCGTATTCTGGCGCATTGAGGTGTATTGCAGATTTAATTTTGAAAATATCAATGACCTGTTGACTTTATTAAAGAAAAAATCAAATGGTGATTTAAGGTGCGCTGTTGCAGGATGAAATCATAGTTGTGCACGTGTCCGCCTCTGGTGGATCAGGCACCCGAGTTAGCGGCTGTAGGAAGTCCAATTGAGATTACAGCAAATATGCTAGTCGTATGGAGTGGTTATTTTTTTAACAAACCACC
>CAZGNJ010000078.1:0-9118 GCA_964526985.1 uncultured Ginsengibacter sp.
TTTGCTTTTTCCATTGCTTGCATAGCGCTCAGTCCTGCCATATCATCACTCTGGTTTGGTGTGATCACTCTCTGGTATTCGGGGTCAATTGCTAATGGTGGTTCTTCAGGTGCGACCCACATTTCGAAGTCGTTGTTTGAAATTAACTGGTCGGGTGCGTAAGCAAGCATTCTGCAAAACAAGGTGTCATCGGGATCCCTTACCGGTTCGTCCAATTCCACCCACAAATATCGTTGGCGTGGCTCGGTAGCACTATAATTTTTGTTTCTGATATAAGGTGTGAATGCGAGTCCCACACTCACGATTTTTGGTACCTGTGCAGGGATGATGGTTGTGGGTAATAAAAGTTTTTCTATGTTGGTAGTTTCCTTTGCTCCCGTTGCATGGTTGGGTTTGTAGGATGGATTGATGTGGTACTGTACTTCTATTTCATCCGGGAAACGCAATGGTGAAGCGGGATTTGCAAGATCCTGATGCAAACCTGTCTTCGGTTCTACAGCATCAATGAAAATAATAGTGGCATTAGAACGGTTGACAACACCAAAAGTATCTGCCTGCAGGCTCTCAAATGATGCACTGTGTTTCATCTCTATATCTCCCAATACATCGAGGTGTTCGTTCAGCGCCAAAGGATCGTGTTTGAATTTTTTATCTCTGCTGATTGTGAATGCTACATCCTGCAGTGCATCCCAACTCCAATCACGGTTTAGCTGAAAGACAAGACATCCCAGCCAATGATTGGTCAGATCTGATTTGGAAGCAAAAGTAATGCTGCTCATATCGGGCGACAGGCTGTGCCTGATCTTACTACTGCATCCGAAAATGACGCGTTCTCCTTTCTTTGCAGTCAGTGTCATGCCTTTTGCTTCCACACTGATCTCTTGAGCCAGCCGTTGTACGATGTCCGGCATCTGCACTTCTTTTTCCCTCTGGAATAACGTGGTAGTTACAAAATTTTTATCGATCAGTGGAATCGGATCGGGTTGTAAGTACAATGCTTGTACGATTGGCACATTTGCTTTGGGAAGTAGCAGATCGACTTCATCTGTAGATTCCTTATAGAAAAAGAATTGGGTTGTCTTTCCAAAACGGCTATCCCGGTCATGATTGGTATTATTGATAAATCCAAAATATCCACTATCACCATCGCATGCGCCACGAAGCGTCATTCTTATCTTTCGTGCGGTGGGCAGAATGATTTCATTCATCGCGTCTATTGCAGGCTTGTTGATCGTTACATCGTTGAATGGATCATCCAAGTCGCCAAGGTTCAGTGAATTGACATCCCTGAAGGTGACAGGTACGTTCAATGCATCTTCGAATCCTGCGGGAAAGTTCCGGGTGGTGGTGTAGAGCGTTACATAATTTTCACGACCACTTTCACTCAAGAGGTTATCCATTCGCAATGTTTCTACTTCTACTTTGATCTCTACTTTCGTAACATCAGGATCAGCGATGGCCGGTATCTTGTTATTGTCAGGAGTATTTGTTGAATTGATCAGCAATTGAATTGGGTCTTGTCCTGCTGCCTGGTATTTGCCGGTGAATACTACTGCTGGATAATTGAGAACCGGACGTTGTATATTGAGTATCGGGTTGGCATTGTATTGGCGCTCTCCATCTACTATTGTTTCATTGAAATAGTCAATATTATTCAACGTAAGCTCAGAAGGCTTATTGATGCGCAGCATGGATGGTGCAATGAATCTCTTGAAGTGAAGAGATGACGTAGGAGCAGCAGCAATATTCACAGGATTTGTTTCCGGAATGTCTGTAGGTCCGCCTCCGGTAATATCCTGCATCCTTACCCGAAATTCATAACTATGGCCATAGAGTAGGGGCGTGTTTGCAGAAACTTCATTGAAAGCCTTGCTGTCACTCACTTGTTTGGGTGTAGGATCATTCAATCCTGCCAATGCCTGATCGTTTTTGTAGATCAATACGGCATCACTATCCTTGAGAACAAGACTCTTCCCGATCCAATTTGTATAGTACATCGGCAACCAAAAAGTTTGTGATGTGTCGTTGTCCAACTGGGTTGGGAAAACCTGGTAGGGTAATTCGAGTTCTTCATTGATGTTGTTGCCAATACTGGTGCCTTGTATCTGGTACACTGCTTTACTTTGAACCCTGTTCAAACTCTTCCAATCCATTCCGGGCAAATCTTCTCTCACATCTATGCGATAACCGAACACTCCCATAGGCGCGTCAACACGAGTTCCGGGTTCTTCCGGATTTTCTGCCATCTGCCTGATATACCAGATCATGATCTGTTCATCATCCCATGCAAGGCGGATACCGAGGTCTTTTACTGGATGAAATCCATCTTGGGATTCTACTAATAGATTTCCACTTACCGGTTGTGCAGCGTGTATGATCTTTGCAAATCCGTCATTGTATTCATTGACCTCCTGAAATATTTTGTCCCATTGACCTTTAGGTTCCGGATCTACTACATCTGATAGTTTACGGTAGAGCACCGGGAAAAGTAATGGTGCAAACACCGGCCGTGGCTCAGTTGGTTTTAATTTTGGAACTCTTGCTGCATACCGTTTTATAAAGGGCCCTTCTGCGTCTTCTAATATTGCATTTTGAACAGCAACAAATTCTGCGTTGATGATGTCCGCATAGATGTAGCATCCCTTTTCAAATAGAGTAGGATCATCTGCTACAGAGATTTGTGCCGAATAAATCATACCGCAGGCCCTTGCCAGCATGGGTTGTCTTAATATGTGTGCAAACAATTGTCCCCAACTTACATCATCTTTTGCCTGCCAGTTAGGTTTTTTCACCACTTCCTTTCGTACAGCGCAATGGTAGCTGTCATCTGTTTTAGCATTAGGATGGCGTGGTGTGGTAAAGTTGAATGCATTGCGATAGCTCTCCGGTAAATATTTGCTTACACTGAGCGCCTCAGGGCGTATCGATTCTAATTTATCAGTGTTTTCATCCAGGTTAATCTTTCCTGCAAATTCTGTGGCAATGGCCTGGAGTATCGCTTTCTTGTTTGACGCAGCAGTAACGGTTATTGATTTTTTCACAGGTATCCGGGCAGGCGCTGTAGCATTGCTCATCGGAAACTCGTCCAGACCTTTCACGATAGAGATTTCGAATTCAGGATTGAGGTCTGCAAAGGCAATTGCTGTATCGTTCGGTGCAGGCAAGCCGGTAACGAAGGGCAGGAATGGATCATAATTTCTTGGAATGAGTGCAATGTTCAGCAAAAGATTTGTGCCATCAAATCCCTGCGGGAAAACCATTACCGAGTATCTTCTTTTAGCTTCCATAGCTGAAATGTTGTTACAAAAAAATTGGTTGATATTATTTTTTCTTCAAAATATTTTATGATCCGTATTTATTATCTGCTGCTGCAACCTGCCGGTCTTCTCCCCATGTCTTTGAAAAACTGATGTTGATAATAAATGCTATGCTGATGTCAAGAGCGAATGTTACCTGGGCAGAGCAATCCGTTCTGTTTTCTGCAATTTTTCTAACGATGATTCCTTTCGCTTCGATAGTGATGGTGATGCTGACAATACCTCCCAGGATATCGGCATGGCCACGGAAATACAGGATAGCAGCCAAACTGATTGTTGATAAATCAGCATGCATTTCTACTCCTACCATAAATGTTACACTTACATTAGCGATCACTGGAAAACCGACAACGATCTGCGCTCCGAAGCCGAACTTCAAACCGAGGCTTGGGCCTACTTTTGTATCTGCTGCTATCTTCACATCTACAGAACCTATAGCGAAGATGGAACCCACTCCCAATGAAAAACACATCACCTGCAATCCTCCGTGAAATTGCAGAAAGGCTCCTGCTGTTGGTAGTAGTTGTTTCGGGTCTGTTGTTACTTTCAGTGCAGCATCGAAGTAAACACCCAGGCTCATCGAAGCCTCCAACTTTAATGGTGTCTGCGGACTGTTGTACAATTGTTCAGTAGGAGGGAAGCGAATGAGACCGATCTCTTTGGTAGCTTCGAATTTGTATTCCCATATTTCACCTGCATTGCTCATCGCAACTTTCAATCCCTTCTTAAGTGCTGACGCATAATCGCCGGTGCTGAGCGCTGCAAGCATTTCGAGGATAGCGATCACAGGCTTCAGTGCATCACTGAATTCTATTTCAGGAGTAGGAATACCGCCATCCGCACTGCTGTCACCTTCATAGCCCGTTTCAGTTCCTTTCCTCGAATTGAAATTTCCTTTGATGGTCATGATCCGCTCCATGCTGCCCAGATCCACAACCATTGCAAGGTTATTCAATCTGCTCTTCCATTGGTCTGCCATGTCATTTGCAAAAGATTCCACATCGAAATTCAATTTACCGGGTGACGAAGCCTGGCCTTTAGGAGCAGCTTTGTATTCGATATAGATCTTCAGGGCATCCATATCCACGAGATAAACATTGAAATCAGGGACATCAAATTTTAAAGCTTTGTCCAACACATCGCCTACACCTTTTTTCAGAAGACTCAGTCCTTGTTGAATCACTTCTTCCCCTGCTTTCTGTGCCTGTATTTCCATCAACTCAAGCACTTTTTTACCACCGTCTTTCAATGCATTTTCAGCAAACGCCTGCACCCCGTCAGCATTCAGCATGGGCATGGCCTTTCCAAAATTGGTAACGGCATCTCCAATGTTAGGGAAGATTCCATTGCCGGTCATCATGCGATAAGCATCTGCAAAAATGGGTGGCGTCTTACTGAACAGCTTGGGCGTCAAACCTGGTCCCTCGGTAAATAATCCATAAGAAGGCGTAAGGAACAATGCTTTTTGAGTAGTAGTATTCTGCAGGTATCCGAAGTTGATAGTGTCCGCTGCCACACTGCGAAGAATCTCTTTTGGATTGGCAATGCGAATGAGGTGATCCGTTACATCAGCAGGATTAATGACTTTGTTCTTCATCCATTTGCCTTCGCGAATCAGTGGTACAGGAAAGTTTTCAGGAACCGGAGTTACTTCTCCGGTACCGGTTTCGTGCTGTACCATGCTCCAGCTACCATCCTTTGGCAGTGTAACACTACCACGTGCTGCTACTACAAAGATTGTATTGTTGGCGGCATCTACTGAAGGGCTAACATCTACCCGGCTCAGCCGCATCTGTTGATTGTTTTTGTTGATATCGATCACACAATCTACTTCCGCGCCGATGGTTCCACCCTGCAATTCAAGTAAGCTTTTAAATTGCTGGGTACTGAGTGGTTTTCCCGCCGGCGCTAATTGGACATATCCAAGTACTTTCTTTGAAACTACTTTGCCATTTTTATGTCCCTGTTTTACATTTTCGATTTCGATATCCGCGTCAAAATATACGGCTCCGCATTTTACTGGTTCATTGAGCGTGCTTCCTGTGGAATTGGGTATCTCCTGGCCAATCACACCATTGAGATATACCTGGCCATTTGCAATGGAATTGCTGCTATTGTATTCAGCAACGGAAGGTGCGTCCTTTATATTTCTTACATCAAACAATCCGCTGATAATACCAGGATGGAATTCGTAAGGTGCACCTTTAGTTACGTTGTTGTTACCAATGTCCTTATAGGAGTAGGAGAAATCAAACTTGCCATCACTTTGAGCTTTCCATCCGCTATCATACCTGTATATATAACCGGTGCTTACCCGGAACAAGGTAATGGTACGAACCACACGGATGCCCCAGGGGTAGATAATGCTTTTGACCTGGATTACCTCATGTGAGGTTCTGCCGAGCATTACATCAAATCTTGCCTGGCTTGTCTGAGCCATTGCAGCAGACGGACTCAGCCAGTTGGTAAGCATATTAAAACCATAGCCAGTAAAGTCAAGCCTTGTAACAGGAACTCCTCTCGAAACATTGAGATCATTCGACAAGATGGGAGTTGTGAAAAACTCATTGTTGAATATTTCTGTAACCCGCTGTCCAAGATTACTGCATCCTTTTGCTGTGCCATTAGCCTCAAGAAGGTTGTTCATTTGCATGGTAAATCCGGGAAGCATCGGGCTGTCAGCATCGTGAGGATCTGTTACTGCCTTGCTGAAGTCGCCTGAGTAAACGGTAATTTGGATGCCACCTTTCAGATCGGTTCTGAATTCCGGTTGTGTATTCTCTATTTCCGGAGGTGCAGTTTGTCTTGGTGGAATCGGGGTGCTGCCTACAAGTAATTCACCATGCTTTGTTATGTATGCCAATGCGCGCAATCCAAATGGCAGGGTCAATTTGGAAGAAAGAATGCTCTTAGAATTGTTTTTAAAGTAGTCGAGCAGATAATCGACTAAAGGAATGGGCGCTATGGTAACAGCCTGATTGCTATTGTTGAAAATTTTTGTAGGCCCTCCGTCATTTGCAAAATATTTGAAACCGACCTCCGGATCCATTGGAAGTTTGGGAGAGTTAGGAACAAGTGGATCGACTCCGTCGGGCGCTGATAAATTAAAGATAGGTTCCCATGCTACCTGTGGTTCCATAAATACTCTCACACTTTGTCCCTGTGCTTTTACATCCATACCATCTACGATGAATGGGAATGCGAACGAGTTCACAGCACCTGTGTTTTCGCCGGTGGTGATCACTGCTCCTGTTTGTAAGAGAGCACCACGATCACCACGTGTGTATCCAAAACTGACTCCTAACTGGTTCGCATTACTGCTCACGTCCATCAATGCAAATGCATCATAATCCAGGAAACCAAATTTGCCATCCCATTGTTCCTGGTAGTTAGGCAGTTGATTGTTGACGGCCATCATTGTGCGTGTTGCGCCGGTTATATTATTTGAGACAGAAGCGACAGGTTCGGCAAGAAAAATATCAGATACCCTTTCTGAAGCAGTAACCCTTGTGTTTGATAATGTCAACGGCTGATCAGGCTGAGGATTTAAATTTTGTGTTGCAGGCATCAATCCAAAATGAAAACCAACTCTTACTGCATCATTCGTTTCATCAAGTGGTTTATATTGAATATTGCATATAAGCCAAAGCCAGGGATTCCGTTTACCAATACCTCCGGTGGCCGGATCTCTGTCGTACCTGAACTGGCGCAGTAATACATTCAGATTTGCCAGGTAGGGATCGGGCAGGGTAGGCAGGTAGGAATACATTCCGAAAGTGAGAAACAGGTTGGCATTTGTGATTTTCTTCCATTCGGCATCGCAGATACCAAATAATAAAGCACCATTCACCGGGGATACTGTGAACAAGGCATTCTGCAGTGCAATGGAATATAGCTTCAGGGCCGGAATCTTCTCTCCGGGTAGTTTATTATCCCAGATAATGTTATCGTCATAAAGATAAATGAGCCGTAGAGTATCATTTGCAGCCAACGCGAGTACACTGTTTTTTGACCGCACTTCAAATGGTTCTCCATTCACCTTTACAGGACGGTCGATATTCATGGTGGCATTACAAAGTGTGATGACTAATTCATCTCCCTTGCTTACTGTGTTGAAAATAAATGCAGCCGATGGCAGGAATAACAGATCGACCGAATTGCCGTGCGGATTTTGCGCACCTTTCCACAGTTCCAGGTGCTGGGATGCTCCCAGCCCATTGCTGATAAGATCTGTGATACCGATGCGACCGGGTTCTCCTAACAGGAACGGCTGTACGAGAATTGTATTTTTATCTTTCAATCCGTGCCAAACTGTTTCTATGCCCTTTCCACAACTGATCAGTACGGCACCGTTGCCACTTGCCTCCAAAGGCGCTGCAATGTTAATGACTGCGGCAGGCAATGCCCACCAACTGTTGATCGCAGGAGCTTTTCCGGAAAATTTACCAAACGGGCTTTCGCACTGTGAAATATTGAAATCAGTGATATCAGCATTCCACGGGATCAGTATCCTGCTCAGCGCTGCATTATAAGTTACAGCCTGGTTTCCTGCCCACTTGAAATTTGCTGTCTGCCCATACATGGTGGCAGTAGCGTTTGCGATAGCAGTAATATTCTTTCCCGACCCATTCAGTGAAAAGTTCCATGTATCAGGTAAATGATATTTCGCATTACGGGCATCCTTGCCATACGAGGAAGTATTGGCTGCATCGTCGTCAGTATCCTGTTCCAACTGTAAGGCAATTTCAATATTATTGACAGGAGTAACTGTAAGGTTATCACCCTGGTAAACCGGAACAGCATCTAAGTTGATCGTACCGCCTTTTACCTTTACACCTGCATACCGGTTGTTGGGAGCATCCGTTGTGAGTGCGTGAGCATTTATCCATACACTACCGGGCATTACCTTATAACTTTTTACTAATTCTACTTTCTTGTGAGTGAGCCTGTCTATCAACCGTTGCTGAAATTCAGATTTGAATAAAATAACCGGATTGCTCTGTCCCTGGATGTAAAGTGCAACTAATTTTTCTACACGATAAAAATCGAACCATATCCTGCGGCCATCCCTGTTTATAAATGGGCCGTCAGTATGCACCGGCCTTGAACCTGCCGCCCAATCAGGCACACTACCGGTGACCTGGGTAGTGCGTATCGGTACATCACGAACGAAAACCCGCAAATCGCTTTCTTCTTTGTTTTTGAGAGTTTGCGAAACAACCCTTTCCAGGTTATCAAGGCGTCCTCTTTCTATATTCTGCCGGAGAAGGAGGTCTGTTCCTTCGAAAAAAAATGTTGGTTGGAAACGGGCGATGGTTGTTCGGCCAGCGATCTTGCGAGCATCTCCTGTACATTATTCAGCGATTGCTCTTCAGCAGGAGATGCAGTATGAAGATGACCTGTCAAAGTTTCCAGGATACCTAATAATTGTTCTTGATTCATATTGTACAAAAAGGATAAGTCACATTAGAAAATTTCAAGTGTCGATGAGATGATAGGAAATTGTTTTTTTCTATCATGTGGTCAGCTTAGCAAAAACAAGGAAAATTGCAAGTGTTTTTTATTTTAACAGCCCTATTGAACATCAAAGGAGAGAGAAATAGGAATAAGGGTGTGGAATTATAGGTGAACTATAAGAGGATGGGTAATGTGCAGCACATTACCCGATTTTTCACAGGGAATTGACAAAAAATGGCAAGACCATTCCTACAGCCTATGGAAGAGTGCGAGGAAAGGTTTAATTTTGTAACGGATGTTCACCCCAGCCAAAACGCACGAGTATGGAATATATAGGTAGTTAG
>CAZGNJ010000079.1:0-7895 GCA_964526985.1 uncultured Ginsengibacter sp.
AACATTTCCTTCTTCATCATACCATGCAGGAATGCGGTGTCCCCACCAGAGCTGACGGCTGATGCACCAGTCTTTTACGTTCTCCAGCCAGTATTGATAGGTGGCTATAAATTTTTCATGTGGATGAATTCTGATATTTCCATTCTGAACTTCCTGCAAGGCAGGTGTAGCAAGGTCTTTCATCTTCACAAACCACTGTGTGCTGATGCGCGGCTCTACTACTGAATGTGTGCGTTGGCTGTATCCAATTCTTGAACTGTAGTTTTCTTCTTTTACCAACAGGCCTTTTTCACGTAGAAATTCTACGGTTTTTTTTCGTGCCTCAAACCGATCTATGCCTACAAATATCTCTGCTGCTTCACTCAATGTTCCATCTTCATTCAAAGTGTCGATAACAGGGAGGTTGTGAGCTAACCCGATATTGAAATCATTAATATCATGAGCCGGTGTGATCTTCAAGACGCCGGTACCAAATTCTTTATCTACATAAGAATCGAAAATTACAGGTACCTCTCTGTTCACCATGGGGATGGTCACTTTTTTTCCGGCCAAATGGCGATATCTTTCATCTTCAGGATTCGCACATACTGCCACGTCACCCATGATCGTTTCTGGCCTTTGTGTAGCAATAGTTACAAACTCATTTGAACCGACCACCTGGTATTTCACATAGTACAGCGTACTTTGAACATCTCTGTATTCTACTTCTTCATCACTCAGCGCGGTTTTGGCAACCGTATCCCAGTTGATCATCCTTGCGCCCCTGTAGATCAAACCATCCCGGTAGAGTGAAACAAAAGTTTTGATAACCGCGTCATAATAATCATCATCCATTGTGAAAGAAACCCTGTCCCAGTCTACGCTGCATCCTAATTTTTCGATCTGATGGTAAATGATACCGCCATATTTTTCTTTCCACTCGAAAGCGTGCTTCAGAAAAGATTCCCTGGTAAGGTCTTTCTTGCTGATATTTTTTTCCTTCTTCAGCATTTCCACCACCTTGGCTTCTGTAGCAATAGATGCATGGTCGCTACCCGGCACCCAGCATACATTATAGCCTTGCATGCGGGCATGCCTTGCCAGGATGTCCTGTACGGTTTCGTTAAGCGTATGGCCCATGTGTAGCACTCCTGTAACATTTGGAGGAGGTATTACCAGAGTGTATGGTGTCCTCTCATCAGGTACACTTTTGAAGTATCCTTTTTGCTTCCAGTGTTGGTACCATTTTTCTTCTACTGATGCCGGATCAAAATTTTTACTCAGCTCCATCTTTCGATTCACAATTTTTATAGGCGGCAAAATTAATACAATCACAGTTTTGTACCTTGCTATTCTCAAAAGGAATCAGGGACTTGCAGTTTGCTGTTATTGATATTGAAACTACAGGCGGCTTTGCCGCAGGCAATGGCATCATAGAAGTTGCTGTGTTAATCACAGACGGCTCAACGGTTACAGACAATTTCTATGCAATGATTAACCCGGGAATAAACATTCCACCTTTCATTGAAAAATTAACCGGTATTACCAATGATGCCGTAGCATCACAACCGCCGTTTGATAATATTGCTGAAGAATTGTTTGCCCTGATTCACGACAAGATTTTCGTGGCACACAATGTAAATTTTGATTATTCATTTGTGAAATATCACCTGGAACTGCAGGGATATCACCTGGACACTAAAAAACTCTGCACTATCAGGCTGGCAAGAAAGGTGGTGCCGGGACTGAGAGGCTATGGACTGGACAAAATATGTAATCACCTCGATATAAAAATTGAAGGGAGACATAGTGCCTTTGGAGATGCATCAGCTACTACAGAGTTGCTACACCAACTGATACGAAAGGGTGGGGCAAAGCATATTGATAAAATGCTGGTGGCACATAATAGTGAAATGTCGCTTCCTCCAAATGTGAATGAAGAGATGGTTTCAGATCTGCCACAAAAACCCGGTGTATATTATTTTCATGAAAAGGGTGGAAAGGTGATCTATGTAGGCAAGGCAAGAAACATAAAAAAAAGAGTGAAGAGCCATTTTTCCAATAATAAACCAGGCAGGCAAAAACAGGAATTTCTAAAGAAAATATATCACATCAGTTACCAGGAGACCGCGACGGAACTAATGGCTTTTGTATTGGAAGGTGTTGAGATCAAGAAACGGTGGCCGGGTCAGAATAGTGGCCAGAAACATGCGGAACGTGTATTTGGATTGTATTCATATATTGATGCCAATGGATACAAGCGATTGTTTATTGAAAGAAAATTGAAGAACATTTCTCCCTACTTCACTTTTTCCAATCTTGCAGAAGGTTATAGTGTATTGCGGAAATTGATCAGGCAATATCAGTTATGCCCGTATCTATGCTTTCTGACTAAGAAATCAAAGCATTGCCATCTTGACGAATACGAATGTAATGGCGCCTGTCAACTTGAAGAATCTTCTGAAGACTATAATCTCAAAGTGGATGCCTGTATTGAAGGATTTACAGAACATTTACCATCTTTTGCTGTACTGGACAAAGGTATCAAACCCGGAGAACGCAGTTGTATCCTGATCGAGAAAGGAAGATTTGTGGGAATGGGGTATGTCTCAGAAATTGAATCAATGGATTTGAATCAGGTTAAATCAGCAATCACACCTTATTCGGATAGTCAATACGTAAGGTCAATGATTGTGAAATATGCAGAGCGTCATCCCTTCCAGACATTTTCATTTTGAGGAATATATTTTTCCAGGTATTTCACGAATTCCTTTCTGGGAATGGGTGCTGCGCCCAACGAAAAAAGATGACTCGTATTTTGTTGGCAGTCTATCAGGTATCCGCCCAATTCAGCAAATTGCTGAACAAAACGGATGAAAGCAAATTTGCTGGCATTTGACTCTTTTGCAAACATGCTTTCGCCAAAAAAAATATTTCCTAATTGTATTCCATACAGGCCTCCCACTAATTTTGATCCCATCCATGCCTCCGCGCTGCGTGCGAGTCCTATCCTGAAGAGTTCTCCATAAGTTTTCTCTATTTCATCGCTGATCCATGAACTGCCATTGAATTCACGTCTTGAAATGTAGCGACAAGATCGAACCACACCTTCAAAGTCCTTGTTGATGGTAAATGAAAATTTGTTTTGATTCATCACCTGTCTCATGCTCTTGCTAATTCTGAGGTTTTCAGGAAATAAAACCATCCTGGGATCCATGTGAAACCAACAGGGTGGATCGCCGGCATTGAACCACGGAAAATATCCCATCTTGTAGGCCTTGATAATAGTTGATGGTTTGAGGTTGCTTCCGATTACTGCAAG
This sequence comes from uncultured Ginsengibacter sp., assembly GCA_964526985.1. GTDB lineage: Bacteria > Bacteroidota > Bacteroidia > Chitinophagales > Chitinophagaceae > Ginsengibacter. Next base: position 3,302 of record CAZGNJ010000079.1, read on the forward strand.
GTCCCTGGATTTTAATGATGATGGCGGAGGAAATTCGTCACTTTCAAAATTAACGAAATGAATATCCATCATCGGCTCAAATTTATTTTCACACAGTGACAAATTCAACAGTGGCGCCTATGCCTCGGTTTGTAATTTCATCACACATTGGTTTCAGTAATTCAAAGGTTCCTTCTTTGACTGCATATTTTCCCTGCGTATGAATCAATAGAGCACATTGCTCTGCCTGTTCCTGTGTGTGTTTGCAAACATCAATAAGGGTCTCGATAACCCAATCGAAGGTGTTGACTTCATCATTCCAAACTATCAGCCTGCACTCTTCGCCTGATATGGTTTCAGTTCCTTCTTCAATCAATTCACTTGTATTCGGATTCGTCATATCACGGAATTCTTCATCAAATTTACAAATTTGCCGTTTGAAATCATGCATTTTGTTGGTGCTTGCATTTTTACACTTTTGTGAAATCTTTGTTCAAATGATCAATCTGTAAAATAATTTCGGGTTAAAAATCATTGTTATACCGGAATCAGGTTACTTTCCTATTAATTTGCATAACTAATTTTATCTGATCACATTCTATGAAGAAATTCATTCTGCTGCTGGCTATCGTTTTTATCGCTTCTTCTGCTTCCGCACAATACTATTATAATGATATTCGTAACGTTCAAAAATTGAATGAAGAATATGCTTCCCTAAAGTCTTCGGGGTTTCACCTGGTGGATTTGAAAAGTTTTGAAGATGATGACTCACCCAGTGAAGGCTTTTTTTGTGAGAAGAAATTCAACAATGATTTTTCGGGGTCATCCATGATCTCAAGGTCCTACATCACCGGTGAGTCTGTGCTGAATGCGGAATATGGTAACGGACGGATTGTAAAGTCCGCTACAGAGACACCCACTTCAACCAATACCACTTATTACGAATATGACTCCACCGGAAACCTGGTTCAGGTTAAAGTCAATACAACCGGGAATGCTGACAGTGCTTCATTTTCAGAGACAAGAAACTATGAATATGACAGCAAGGGAGGGCTGGTAAAAATGAACAGGATGAAAAATGGAAAACAAGTGGCTGTTTTTGATTTCAAGAGAGATGATCATGGTAACATCATAGAAGAAACTCCTGAGAAGAACAGCGCCGGCCGGAAATATTATTATTACTATGATGAAAGCAACCGGCTTACTGATATTGTACATTTCAATGAGATCGCGAGAAAGCTCCTGCCAGATTACATGTTTCTTTATGATGCCGGTGGTGCTCTTAAGCAAATGATCTCTGTGGATGAATCAGGAAGGAATTACTTTATCTGGAAATATTCCTACACTGCCACAGGACTTCCTGAAATACAAAAATGCTATTCCAAAGAAAAGAGGCTTCTCGGAACGATCCAATATGAATACAAATAACTACATCAACTGGGTAATATTGAAAATAACCAGGAAGATAGAACCGATCACCACTAACAACATCAGAACTCTTACCGATAATAACCGCTTTTTATAACTGCGTCCTGCCAGGATCATTGCAATGAAACTGCATATTAATGAGAAGATAGTGATACCCACAAAATTCTGAATCCATGATGGAAAGTAACTGAGGAAGATATCGATATGGTCGCGTTCGCTGACTTCACCATATTTAATTCCAACACTGGACCATCCAATAAATATTATAAGAGCTGCCAGGAAAAAAATAATAGCCAAAGTAGCTGTAAGGCGGCGAGAGGTATGAGCATGTGTGGTCATAGCAGTAAATGTTTTCAGTAAAGGTAATATTTATTACTACCGAAGGGTATGACGTTTATGGACAAACGAGAAATTTCCTTATAGATTTCTTAACAAGCCTGATGGCTCCCCAAAACCGGTAAATCATAGGTTTTGAGCAAATAGAAATTATTTAACCATAAAAATTTTACCTGCCATACTGTATTGATTATCATTATGTAATAACAGTGTTTTTTATCTTTTTTGAGGTTTGAAAGGCCTTTGAAACAATTATTGGCACGATTTTCGACTTAATGTAGCCAGAAAAGCAAAAAGCGCCTTTTAAACTTGAAAAAATCTTATTCAAAATTTCATTAAACCTAAACAATCAAATATCAAATGGACAACTCAAATTCTCCCGTAAACGTACAGGAAACAAAGCAACCAGGTAAAGGTAAAAACCTTGTGATAGGTCTGTTAGTAGCAGCCATTCTCGGACTTGGTGGTTTCCTGATTTTCGATCACAACAAGAGCAGCGAACAAATCCAGGCTCAGCAAACAGAAGTTGCTAAGATCACTTCAGAGAAGAGCGATCTTCAGACAAACTTCGATGCGTCACTCGCCCGTTTGGACTCCCTGACCTCTATGAATACTGATCTTAATTCTCAATTAGCAGGCAAGGATGAGCAGATCAAGAAAATGAAATCAGAGATTCGTAGCATCCTCAATAAAAAGAATGCTACTGCTGCTGAACTTTCAAGAGCTAAAAACCTGATCGCTCAATTGAACAACCAGATCACTGACCTGCAACAACAAGTTGCTCTTTTGCAATCCCAAAATGATACTTTGAGGACGCAGAATGCAGGGCTTATTGTTGAAAAGGAAACATTGACCAGGAACCTTGATTCTACTAACGTGATCAAAACTAACCTTGAACAAAAAGTAGATGTAGCTTCTACTTTGGATGCATCCAACATCGACATCAAAGCCGTAAAGGTGAAGAAGAACGGTAAAGAAGTAGTAAAGAGCAGCGCAAAAGCTGTTGATAAATTCCTCGTTAGTTTCGATGTGAAGAACAGGATCATTCAGCCAGGTACTACTGACATCTATGTTATTGTAATTGGCCCGGATGGCAAACCTGTAACTAATGCTCCAGGGTCAGGTACTTTCACTACCCGTAATGAAGGTGATAAAGCCTTTACCGCTAAGTTGCCTGTAGATCTCGAGACTGCTAAAACAAAGAATGTAGAATTCGGTTTTGTTCCTTCCGGTCATTTTACAAAAGGAAAATACAAAATTGAAATCTATCAGAATGGATTCCTGATCGGAGAAGGTACACGCGAATTAAAGAAAGGCGGTATTTTCGGATAATCTTTTATAACCAATATCCTATAGATTCATCCTAATATCCTAAGAATTTATTTAGCCAATATCCTACAGAATCTCTGAAATTAAAACCCAACCATCCTCCTCAGGGTGGTTTTTTTGTGCCCTGTACTCTTCAAATCCACTAAATTAGCATCATTACATCAGTGATTTAATTTATTAGATTATGAGAATATTTGCCCTTGCTCTTTTTTTAGTTTCCATTTCTGCATCCGCTCAAAAGACAGATCACACATTGCAAAAGAAAATTGAGACTTTGCTTGCAGGCTTTCATGGAAAAATAGGAGTCTATGTATTTGATTTGGAAAAGGATAAAATAGTGGCAATAAACGCGGACACTATTTATCCCACGGCAAGCATGGTGAAGATTCCAATCCTGATCGGCATCATGCATAAGATTCATGATGGTGAATTACAATTTCATCAACGTATGACCTATACTGACTCTCTCTATTATTCAGAAGGAGATGATATCCTGGCGTCATTCAAGAGTGGATCAACGATCGAATTGGGAAGAGTGATTTCATTGATGCTCAGCTATAGCGATAACTGTGCTAGCCTTTGGTTGCAAGGATTATCAGGCGGCGGAGTTGTAATTAATAAATATTTGGAGCAATTGGGAATGCAACACACCAGAGTAAATAGCAGAACAGAAGGCAGGAAAGGTGATTGGGCGGTGTATGGATGGGGGCAAACTACTCCGAGGGAATTGGCAACATTGATGAAGATGACCGTTGAGAGGAAGATCATTGATAAGCAATACAGCGAAAAGATGCTGCGCATGCTCGGAAGGCAATACTGGGATGAGGAAGCGATTTCTGAAATTCCCCCTGATGTATTCGTTGCGGACAAAAATGGCGCTGTAGATGCCAGCAGGGGAGAAGTGTCGTATGTGAATGGTAATCATCGTTACATAATGGCTATTTGTTCCAAAGAAAATATGGATGCCAGTTGGGAATACAATAATGAAGCATGGGTGCTGATCAGAAAATTGTCAGCAACAATTTGGCATCATTTCAATCCCAAGAGTACCTGGAAGCCTTCCCCGGTAATAAAATGACATTGAAAATCTGAACATGAAGATCTTTCGTGATTATAACCTGGCTGGAAACAATACCTTTCATATTCCTGCAATAGCAGAGTGTTTTGCAGCATTCGATTCTGTTGAATCCTTAAAAGAACTCATTAATGAATTTAGGGATCAGCCTTTTATGATACTAGGTGGAGGCAGCAATGTGTTATTTACAAGAAATATTCAGGGAATTGTGTTGCACAACCGGGTTGAAGGAATTGAACTATTGAAAGAAACCGAAGACTATGTATGGGTGAGGGCAGGGGCCGGAGTTTCCTGGCATGAATTCGTCATGTATTGTATTCGGAATAATTGGGGAGGCATTGAAAATTTATCCCTCATTCCAGGTACGGTTGGTGCTGCGCCCATGCAGAATATCGGCGCTTATGGGGTGGAGATCAAAGATGTTTTTTCTGAATTGCAGGCATTGAA
>CAZGNJ010000080.1:0-6579 GCA_964526985.1 uncultured Ginsengibacter sp.
GGCAGTAAGGGAGGGTATTTGTTCATGATATGGGTGGCAAAACCTTCAAGCGTTTAAGTCGAGCTACGTGCGTGAGCAAAAACCTTGAAGCGTTTTGGCCAGGGTTAAACGCTTCGGGGTTTTGCTATGCTCCAGGTCGGCGCTGCAAACGCCCGGAGGTTTGCCCGAAGGTTTGCCTTAAAACTGCATGTAGTTCATTCCAAAAGTCTTTCGGATTTTTCTTATCGTTAAGAAATTACTTTCAATATGCTTAACGGCAGATAATATAGTATGAAGTGTGTTAATGAATTCCTTTTTGGGGGTATCCTTATTTTGATATGCAGATTCCATTGCGGCAGCAATATCATTCTCATCAAGGGGGTTGATGTAGGTGGCATGGTCGCCAAGCAATTCTCTATGACCTTTAAAATCTGTTGTGATAACAGGGCAGCCCAGCATGGCCGCTTCTAACAATGGCATATTGGTAGGCCCGAGCAAAGTGGGCATCACCAATGAAATGGCATTCTTATACAAACTGAATAACTCCTCATTGGTAATGAACCCGGGTATGATAACATTTGACTCAATTCCCAATCCTGATATTGTTTCTTTGATGTAATCCAGGTTCCCTTTGTCAGATCCCGGAAATATCAGTTTCAGATCCGGATACTGATCAACTATCTTCTTCATTGCCAACAAAAGGTGATAATGGTTTTTATGGCTCCAAAACTGAGCCGGATATAAATAATAGGATTTAGTTGCCAGAGAAAATTGCTTTGCAATCAGTTCACGTGTTTCTGCAATATCTAATTTCATCTCTACCAATCCCGAAGGGAATAAAGGCACTTTGAAAATCCTGTCAGGATTTATTCTCTTGTAAAAAACCAATTCTTCTTTTCCTGCATCGGATTCGCAAAAGATAGCCAACGCTTTCCTATGAATAGCATCATAATGATATTCTCTTGATTCAAAAGTCTGAGTCATAGATAATTCCGGTAAGGCATAAGAAGAATAGTGTCCAATATCCCAATGTGTGGCTACAAAAGGAAAGTTTAATCCCTTAATCTCCTGATAGGCTATCGGAAAATAAATTAATTCAATCTTGTTTTGTAATAACCATTTCTCAAACTTCTGATTAAACAATTCGCGACTTTCAATAGAAACCGGCAAATTTTTCATTCTCCTCAATCGTACTCTCAAAAATCTGACAGGGATTCTGTTAACACGTTCTATTTGATTTCTTAAGTCTCTAATCTGTTTTTCAAAATCAAATGTTATTACTTCCTTTTTGAACGTTACCTCCTGCTTCTCTTTCTGGGATATGAATACAAATTCTAATAAAGGATTAAAGCTATAATCATCTATCGCATTAGCAATGGCTTCATAATAACCAAATCCTCCTCCACCATGAGGATGGAAATTATCATTCAGCAACACTCCTATCCTAATCTTATCCTGCAAAATCCCTGATTGTTTTGATTACTGTTTCTATTTCTTCATCCGTTATTCCCAGGCCACTGGGTACATAAAACCCGTTTCGCGCCAGCTTTTCGGCCACCGGATATTTTTCATCCCTGAACAATCCCATTTTCATAAAAACCGGCTGCTCGTGCATGCACCAGAAAAACGGGCGCGTACCTATTTTTTCTTCATGCAGTTTTTTTACCATTGCCTCACACTGTTCTTCTTTCTCCGCAACCAATCCGAATACCCAGTAAATATTCTCCGCAAAATCTGTTTTCCATTGCTGCTGTCTGAATCCGCTGATACCTGCAAGTCCTTCCCGGTAAAGCTTCCCGATATGTCTTTTCTTAATCAGATGGGTGTCTATTTTTTCCAATTGTGCCAGGCCCAGTGCTGCCTGCAGATTGGTCATCCTGTAATTCCATCCTGTTTCAAAATGTACGAACCTCCTTCCTTCCGGTTCAAATGCCAGGTTGCGCAACTTTTGGCAACGCGCGGCGAGTGCATCATCATTGCAAACTACCATTCCGCCCTCGCCCGTGGTAATATGTTTATTCGGATAAAAACTGAAAGTGCTGATATCGCCAAAAGAACCGCACGGTCTCCCGTTGTAAGTTTGCCCATGCATTTCAGCAGCATCTTCTATCAGATACAGATTATACTTTTTACACAGCGCCAATACGGGATCCATATCCACAGGCAATCCGTAAATATGTACCACCAGGATGGCTCTTGTTTTGGGTGTTATTTTTTCTTCAATCCGGTTCACATCCATATTCCAGGTATCTTCTGTGCTGTCCACCAAAACAGGTATAGCACCCGCCTCTACCACCGACTGTGCGGGTGAAATGATGGTAAATGTTGGCATGATCACTTCGTCGCCTTTCTTCAACTGCAATGCTTTTACGGCTACATCCAGCGCTGCCGAACCATTGGACACGGCAATACCATGTTTTCTGCCGGCATATTGTGAAAACGCTGATTCAAATTTCCTGATGAAAGGCCCTTCGCTCGATATCCATCCGGTTTCAATGCACTCGGTCAGGTATTTGAGTTCATTGCCGGATAATAATGGAGTATTGACAGGTATCATATTTTTTCATTTGTTTCTTCAAACTTCTGAAGGGTATTTGCACTCTCAACACAAACTCAAAACCTTCAGATCTTAGGGATCCTAATATTTTTTCTGATGTTCAATAATGTACTGCTTTACATTCTCCCATGAAACAGGTATGAGCATGTTGGGCATTGGATCAGACTCAGCATCTTCAAAATAGGCTATACTTTTCATAGCCATAAATTCAGACCCGTCATCAAATTTGGTGAGGTAGAAAGAAATGATTTCATGCAGAGAAAATTCCTGTAAAAGAAAGTATAAATCAATAAAATCTTTCTTAGTTCCTCTTCCGGTAATGGCCGCTATCTTCATGGCTGCGATATCCATTTTAGAGGCCAGTCTCAGTCCGTCCTCATTAATTGCTTTGTCTATCCACGGATACTCATAATTTACAATATCCACCTTAATGTCATTCACCAGGTAAATATGAATATTTTTAGAATCTTTTATCTGGCTGACCCTTCCTGTGCTCCGGAGTTCTGAATTTATATCCATTGTTTCTGTAGTGAGTGGCCCGAAAAGGTCAATATCTACCGATATCCTGTGGCCTGTCTGCAATGCCAGTGCAGTACCTCCCACTAATCTCATTTCTTTCAGCGCATCCAGCTTTTGCAAGGATTCTAAAAGGTTGCGTGTTTCGGCATTGATTGTCTCGTAATGTAACACCTGAACTGGTTTAAGGGAGTTGATGTTAAATTGGATAAAAACGACAGGCTTTTAGGATCCAGGTCGCGAAATTCCCGGGCGGTATTTACAATTTCTTTCAAACCGTAGATAGCCAGTGATATCTTCCAGTCATTCCAGGTTCCATATTCCAGCACCCGTTTAATAATAAATGATTTGTCATGAAAGCAATCTATACTTTGCCGGGAAACGTCCCAGAAAAGGTGAGATGAAAATTGATCAACCGGATTTCCTTCCATGCCTTTATTGTTTTTGTACCACAAGATAAATCAATTCCAACCAGTACCAGGATTTATCCTGTACTGAATCTTCGGAATAGTACCATCTCACGTTCAGGCCTTCTTTTTCAAAACAAAACAAACGCCCCACGTATTCTCATCCGCTGAGGCTCCGGTCAGAAACTCTTCTGCTTTTAATAATTCAAAACCGGTAAGCCGTGCCAGCAAATCTATTTCAGGAATGGAAAAATGTCTCATGGGATGTTTCTCTCTGAAGGTTTCCGTTGCACCGGTTTCTTTGTTCTGTACAATGATTTCAAAATTTACTTCCACTACATTTTCATTGTAATGAACAACAGGTTCAGCCAGCCGGATAACCTTCACTTTGCCATCTTCTATTCGTTTGATTCTTGTTTCAGGTTTCTGAATATACACCGCCGGCGAATACCAGGTATCAAAAATAAAAAGACCGTCTGCATTCAAATGCTGATTGACCAGTTTGAAACAGGATACCAATTGCTGATTGCTGTTCAGGTAACTGATGACGTGAAACAGAGAAATGGCTGCATCAAATTTCTGATTCAGTTGAAAATCTGATATATCACCAACAACGGCCCTGAATCCATTTACCTTTTTCCGGTTTGAGATTTCTGCCATGGCCGCACTACGCTCAATGCCCGTTACCTGCATTCCTTTCCTGCAAAGCAGGGCTGCATGTTTGCCTGTGCCGCTGCCCAATTCAAGAATCTCTTTGGCCCCCGGACTGGCAGAGCGAATCAGGCCTGACACATAATCAGCCTCTGCCTCATAGTTTTTATCCCTGTACAGCAGATCGTAATACCTGCCATAATTTTGATTAAAATTTTCTGCCACCTTGATTATTTTATTACCGGATGCTCAGGAGAGTGCGTAAACCTTACTTTGTCCTGATCGCCGGAATAAGGCCCTTGTTTTACCTCAATCATTTCAGAGGCCTCCAGCATTTCAAACCCGTGTCCTCCTGCTGCGAGGAGTATCACATCGCCTTGCATCAATATCCTGCTTTCCAAATAATTTTTTTCGTCGTCAAAAAAATCCACACGCACCTTGCCCGACCTTATGAGAAGTACTTCCTGCGTAAGCGTTACTTTGCGATCCACGAGGTTGTGTACATGCGGGTCAATGATGTAGCCTTTTGGGCGGTTCATGTAGGCAAGCTGTTGCGAAAAATCATCGGGCGTAAAAAAATGAATACCCTGGTTTTTATACTCTGCACGGATGATAATAGCCAGCAGTTTACCGTTGTGGACAAAGTTTTCAATCATTGTAGTTTTTGTTTTAACCTCTTGAATAATTTGGAGGGTATTTCATTTCGTTTCATTGGATCAACTTTTAAGGAAAAGCAAACATACCAGTTCAGCAATGTTTTTGCAGGAATAAATTTTCTTGATTTTTTTAATAAATCAATACCAGTATTCCAATATCCATAGGGAATAACCCGCCTTATATTTTTTAAAAGGAAAGTTGAATACTCGCCAGCGCCATAAAAGTGAATAAAATCATCATGATATTTCAGGTGAATAAAATTTGCACCTTCTATATCACGGTTTATATCCTTTGAGATGGTTTCCCCCTCATGTTTATAATAAATAAATAATGGCTTGGGTATATGAATAAAATCACAAAATCTGGATAACTGAATCGCTGTATCCCATTCCTGGTACGACTTTACATTTTCATCTAAATACCCTATTAATTCTAATGCTTTTTTTGAAGTAATCATACCCGGAATTAATATAGAAGAATCTTTCAAAAAAGTCTTCAAAGGTTTTTTCCCTTCAATAGGATTCAGCTTCCATTCTTCCTTTGACCCTTTTTTATTGTCATATACCAGGCAATTTCCATGAACAACCAGGAAAGGATTAAAACCATTTGCAGCAAGCACAGGAATTTGCAATGCAAGCCGTTCGGGCAGCCATTCATCATCTGAATCGTTAAATGCTATCCATGGATAACGTGCATGAATAATTCCGGTATTCCTTGCCCCCTGAGCACCCTTCTTTCTTTCATTTTTCAAATACCTGAATCTCGGGTCTTTCATACTGAACTTTTTAACTACTTCTTCAGTATCATCTGCAGAACCATCATCTATGACAATACACTCCCAGTCGGGGAAAGTCTGGTTTTGAACAGACAACAGGGTCTTTCCAATAAGATGTGCTCTGTTGTAGGTGGGGATGATGATGGAGACTAAGGGGTTCAAGAGATTCTAAAATATTTTATTGCTTAATGACTCTATTAATACAGTCAGTCAGCGTCTGCAAATGCCTCTCCATCGTAAAATGCTCCTGGATTCTCTTTTTCCCTATCGTTCCTAATCTTTGGGCTAATCCGTCTTCCTGAAGGATACTGAGCATGTTGTTGGCCATAGTCTCTACATCTCTTTCCTTAGATAACAGCCCGGTTTGATTGTGCACGACAACATCAGGAATGCCCGCATGTTCTGTAGCTACTACAGGCAACCCCGCAGCCTGCGCTTCCAATACCGCAACGGGTGTACCCTCTGAATCGCCATCAGCGGCGGTTACAGAATGCTGCACAAAGGCAATAGATTGTTCCATTATTTTTCTGATATCTTCCGGAGATTGTACTCCCTTAAATTCAACACTACCCGATATCCCGACAGCACTCACAATATCTTTACAGACAGGTAACAATGGTCCATCGCCAATCATAACAAGCCGCGCAGCCGGAAATTTTTTAAGTACTTTTTCAAAACTTAATATCGTAAGATAGGGAGCCTTCTTCTCCACAAACCGCCCGATAGCCACAAACTGATGACTTGTATAATCAGGGTGCAAATCAAAAAATGATGGATTCGGACCATAAGGATTCAAAACAATCTTTTCCCTCGGGCAACCCAATTTTACCAAATCTGACTTCATCTTTGATGAAACAGCTATCACAGAAGATGCGTAATGAAATACCTCTTTGTATCTTACACTATAGTTTCTGATGATCTGGATATCAGTGGCATCAAATCCGTGAAAATGTACAACTAAAGGGAGTTTCAGAGTTTCCACTATCCGCAATGTATCAGCCGCGGTAAGTCCATACTCAGCTAACACGACGTCTGCT
>CAZGNJ010000080.1:6589-6875 GCA_964526985.1 uncultured Ginsengibacter sp.
TTCTCATTTTTCAGGCTGAACATGAGTTTCTTTTCATGAGGAGAAAATCCTTTGAGTATCTTCTTTTCAAGTCGTAGCTTCCAGGGCAGAGTCATCATACTTTTGCCCTCAAGGGAAGATGGGAAAAAGCCTCCATAATAATACTTCACGTTAAAAGGAAGATTTTTATGAGCCTGAATAAAGGTTTCAGAGTAGGCATTCCGGTTAGGTGAAAAGATGGCGAGTGTATGCATTATTTAAAGGCAATTCCGTATAATCCTGTTATCATTTGCCCTTCTTTGAATTC
>CAZGNJ010000081.1:0-6599 GCA_964526985.1 uncultured Ginsengibacter sp.
GCCTGGACCTGATATTTGCCTCCCCAGTCTTCCACAAGAATGTTGCGCTTCGAAAGTTCTTCTTTTATTTGTTGGGGATCAGCACCCGGCTTATCAATTTTGTTAATGTCAAAAACAATAGGTACACCTGCCGCCTGTGCGTGGTTAATCGCTTCAACGGTTTGGGGCATTACGCTGTCGTCAGCAGCAATAACTATGATGGCTACATCTGTAATTTTTGCTCCACGTGCACGCATGGCAGTAAATGCTTCGTGACCGGGAGTATCAAGAAATGCTATTCGTTTTCCACTTTCAAGTTTCACTTCGTATGCACCGATATGCTGAGTAATACCTCCGGCTTCACCTGAAATCACATTGGTCTTACGGATATAATCCAGCAACGATGTTTTACCGTGATCCACGTGTCCCATCACTGTAACGATAGGAGCTCTTGGTTTCAAATCATCCGGATTGTCCGGTGCTTCTTTAATGGCTTCCTGCACATCTACATCCACAAACTCTGCTTTGGCTCCAAACTCTTCTGAAATTACACCAATGGTTTCAGCATCCAACCTTTGGTTGATGGATACCAGCATACCAAGAGTCATACAGGTTGAGATGATTTTATTTACATCAACATTCAGCAACTTCGCCAATTCGTTAACCGTTGCAAATTCAGTAACTTCAATTGTTTTTGATTCTGCAAGTTCTTTGTTCAACTGATCCTGTTTTTCAAGATTTTCTTCACGTCTTTGGGTTCTGCGTTTAGCTGCAGACGATTTTCCCTTACCACTGTTAAGCGTTGCAAGTGTTGCCTTTATCCTGTCGTGAATTTCTTTATCTGTCAGTTCAGGCTTTTCCTCTACAGGTTTATTTCCGTGTCTGTTTCTGAAATCACCTTTGCGTTTGAAATCGCCACGACTCGGTCCTCCCTGTGGGCGACCACCGGGAGTTTGACCCTGAGTTTGAGTTCCTGCTTTAGCAATATCAATTTTCTTGTCTTTGCGCTTACGTTTTTTCTTTCTGTCGTCTTCAGCAGATGTTGCTACCGGTTTTTTCTTCGCAGGTTCAGGCAATTCAATTCTACCAACAATGTTGGGCCCAGTGAGTTTTTTAGACTCTGTGCGATACAACTCTGCCGGAGTTGATTCTGATTTTGATTCAGTTTCCTCAGCAGGTGCTTCTGCAACAGGAGCTTGCTCTGTTTCGGCTGATGCTATAGGAGTTGTTGTTTCTTCAGCAGCAGGAGTGGTTGACAGTGTAACTTCCTCTTCTGTTTCAGCAACAGGTGTTTCTTCTTTCTTGTGAGTAGTTTTTTTCTTACCTGTTGTTTCTGCAGTTTCTTCTTTCTTACTTTTCTTTTTCTGTTCCTTATCCTTTGCTGCTGACTCTTTGTCTGCTTTTGCAGAAGATTTCTTCTTTGATTTTTCTTCCAGTTCTATTTTACCGGTAATCTTGGGTCCTTCCAGTTTCGAAGCTTTAGCTTTGATAACTTTCTCTTCTTGTTTCTCTTCAGTTTTTACCTCTGCAACAGGTTCTTCGGCAGCAGTTGTTTTTTCTTCCTTTACAGCAGATTTTGTTTTTGTGGCTTTTGGTTCTTTGGTTTTTGGTTTTGCAGCCTGATTTTCTGAATCCTTTTGTTTAATGTTTAAAAGCTTAGAGGCCAGATCTTCATCCGACTCAGCTTCCTGCTCTGTTTTTTCAGTAGCAATTGGTTTGGCTTCAATAATGGTATTTTCTCTTTTCTGTTTTTCCTTGGTAATTTCAATAGCTTCCTGTCGGGCATGCATGTCAGGAGCAAATTCCTGCGTAAGCAGCGAAAAAGCCTCTGCCGGGATTTTGGTATTAGGGTTCTTCTCCACCAGAATTCCTTTCTTTTTAAGGAACTCAACAATGTGATCTATCCCCACTCCTAAATCCTTAGTGGCCTTGCTTAAACGTACGTCTTTTTTTTCTTCTGACATTAATTGCTCTATATTTCAACTACCCGAAAAAACCATTTGGTTTTCCGTACAAAGTTATTCAAACTCTTCTTTCAAAATGCGCACAACTTCTTTTATCGTTTCTTCTTCCAGATCAGCACGTGTTACCAGTTCATCTACCGGAATTGCCAATACATCCTTCGCTGTGTCGCAACCTATCTTTTTAAATTCTTCAATAATCCATGGTTCTATTTCGTCTGTAAACTCATCCAGATCCACATCTTCATCGTCTTCCACATCTGAATCGCGATATACATCAATTTCATATCCTGTTAGTTTACCGGCAAGTTTAATGTTGTTACCGCCTTTGCCTATGGCCAAGGAAACCTGATCTGATTTCATATAAACTGCGGCCTTCTTGTTTTCTTCGTCAATTTTTATCTCGGTAATTTTTGCAGGACTCAATGCTCTCTGAATGTAGAGCGAAATATTAGTGGTATAATTGATTACGTCAATATTTTCGTTTCGTAATTCTCTTACAATTCCGTGAATGCGTGATCCTTTCATACCCACACAGGCTCCTACAGGATCTATTCTGTCGTCATACGATTCAACAGCCACCTTGGCTCTTTCACCTGGCTCTCGTACAATATTTTTAATCGTAATAAGTCCATCAAACACTTCCGGTACTTCCAGTTCAAACAAGCGTTCGAGATACACCGGTGCTGTGCGCGATAAGATGATACGAGGACTTCCTCCCTGCATTTCCACTCTCAGAACTACTGCTCTGATGGTGTCGCCTTTTTTGAAAAAGTCAGCAGGAATCTGCTCACTCTTTGGCAAAATCAGTTCATTACCTTCGTCATCTATCACCAGAATTTCTTTTTTCCATGCCTGATAAACTTCTCCTGTAATGATTTCGCCAACGCGGTCTTTATATTTTTGATAGATAGATTCTTTTTCCAACTCCATGATGCGAGCCACCAGATTCTGGCGGGCACTCAACACTGCTCTTCTGCCGAAATCTTCCAGATGAATCTGTCCGGTAACATCTTCACCAACTTCAAAGTCGGATTCTATTTTTAATGCATCGCTTAATGCAATCTGCGTGTTTTCATCTTCCACCATACCATCTTCCACAATGGTGCGGTTGCGATACATTTCCACATCACCTTTTTCGGTATTGATAACCACATCCACGTTGTTTCCTTCGCCATATTTTTTTCTGACCATTGCACGGAAAACATCTTCCATGATACTCATCAGCGTAGCGCGATCAATATTTTTTGAGTCTTTAAACTCACTAAACGATTCTATGAGGACTGCGTGATCCATTTTACTTATTTATTTGAACTTTAAATCAAGTTTTGTTTCTTTAATCTGCTCCATAGGGATAACCGTATGTACAGGTTCCGGTTTTTCCTTTCCTTTTTTGGCACCCTTTGGTGGCTGAACGATTTCTATTTTTTCTTCAGTGGCATTCTGCAAAACTCCCCGGTAGTGCTGACCTTCAGTAGTGATGACTTTTACATTTTTGCCTATCCGTTTGAGATATTGCTTAAAAACTTTCAGCGGCTGATCCATTCCTGGAGAGCCTACTTCGAGTTCATGTTTTTCAAATATACCGGTGCTCTCAAGCGACTGATACAGGTGACGACTCAGTGCTGCACACTCATCAATGGTAATACCTGAGGTTTTATCAACCGACACCAATACCTTTCCGGGAGTGATTTTAGACTCCACCAGAAATATATCCTTATCCTGAATATAATCCGTAATATGTTGATTTATAACTCCGATATCCATCTCTGTGTTAGGTCTATAAGAAAAGGGGACATCGTCCCCTTCAACTCATCCAAATAACTCCACAAAAGTAAGAAAATAATTAACAAGTTTTGTAAGAGTAATTTTGTTTATTTTTAGCCTAAAATAAAACTATGCTCGAAAAAATCCGCCTTGACAAAATACTTTTCCTTGATATTGAGACTGTTCCACAGGAGCAGTCGTTTGAAAAGCTGGATGCAAAAAGTCGTGAACTCTGGCTGAATAAATCAAAATTTATAAACAAAACACCCTCTGACGAGGATCATCTGTATAACCGTGCAGGCATTTATGCAGAGTTTGGAAAAATTGTATGTATCTCCACCGGTTATTTCACCGTCACCGGAAAAGAAAAGCAACTTCACATAAAGTCATATTACGGTGATGACGAAAAAGCTTTGATTGCCTCATTCAAAGAGTTGTTGGATAAGCAGTTTTACAAATCAGATCACATGTTGTGTGCCCACAACGGCAAAGAATTTGATTTTCCGTACCTGTGCAGGCGTATGCTGATTAACCGTATTAAACTTCCGGCAATACTTGATATTGCAGGCAAGAAGCCTTGGGAAATTCAACACCTCGACACCATGGAGCTTTGGCGTTTTGGCGATTATAAAAACTATACTCCTCTTGCTCTGTTGGCTCATATTTTCGGCATACCCAGCCCCAAGGAAGAGATGGACGGAAGCCAGGTATGTAATGTTTACTGGCAGGAAAAAAATCTGAAAAAAATTGCTGAATACTGCCGCAAAGATGTGATAACGATTGTGCAGCTTTTTCTGCTTTTTATGAACGAAGAAATTTTAAGTGATACACAAATCAGCGTTGAAGATTAACTCACAACTGTTTAATCATACTCCCTTAAACTGCTACAGTAAAAATTACTCAGGAAGGATTTTCTAAAATTTTCTTCAGGTTATCAAGCCCTGTTTTCAAATCGCCTCCTACTGCTTTATCCATATCGAAAAACAAACCCATAATATTCATAGGATAAGGAAATGATCCTTTAAATCCCCACTTCACTTTGGTTTGATTATCAGAAACACTTTCGGTAACAAAATAAGCATCATCCTGTGCTTCGAAAGGTACTTTGAAACGGAGTTTTAAATCAATACGCTCACCGTCTTTAATGGCAGTAATTTCCTGTTCGCCTGCACCTACGTCCTTATTGTTGCTCTCCCATGCAGAAATAAATCCTACTGTTCCGTCAGTTCCCTGATATGTTTTTTTCATGGCCGGATCCATCATTGACCATTTGCTGTAATGGTCCTGATTTTTGATAAACTTTATGTAATTGAAAACTTCTGCTTTGGGTTTGTTGATGATGACTTCACGTTCTACTTCATAATCTTTCTTGACGAATAAAGCCACAATTAACGGGATTGCAATGATGATTGCAAGTACGACTAAAATCTTTTTCAGAATTCTCATTATTTCAAGTTTTAAATTTTTATCAGGTAAAGTTAAGTGATTTAAATGCAAACTTTGGTTGAAGTGGATGCCCATTTTTTATGATTCATGCAGCAACCAGATTTTTGCAGATAACCATTGAATAATTTTTTGCTACACATATTGTAGTTGATATAGTTTGGCTTCATTTATCTATATCAGATGTTTTGTTCTGTTTGTTTAGATACCTCAGCGTGTAAATTGCTGTTGCAATAAACGGCATGGTTGAAATCAGGATTTTAAAGTTCTTACTAATGATACCAATAAAAAACATCAATCCTATCAGCAACCCTATACAAACAATACCTGCATAAATCATTCGCTTATGTGGACTCCTCTGAAATAATGTTATCATAAGTGAAATTTGTCCTATGAGCGGAATTAACGTAAAAGGATGTATGACTGACTGAGTGTCAGTAAAAAGTTTAGATAATACCTCATACTCTGCTTCAAATAAAAAAGAGTGGTTTTCTTTCCCCCACTCCAGATAACCAAACAAAGAAAAAAGTATCAACAGCGCACTTAATATTTTAGCTTTCATTGTAATATTATGTTTTCTTATGATAATGCTTAACGGCAAAGACAGAAGTTTATTTATTACGCACCTGTTTATCAAAAATAATTTGCGAACACTATTTTTGTAATTGCTTTGAAGTTGTAGCCAACAACAAACAGATTATTTTATGCATAACATCTTTATGTCATCTGGTTACAATTTGCAAAGAGAAAAAATTAAATATCTGACAATATATAGCTTCATAATAAAAGTTTTTAAATATGATAAAGAATATTTTTGATAAGCCGGTTGTTGATGAAGTGATAAACAGAATTAACAATTTAACTACTGACTCTAAACCACTTTGGGGAAAAATGTCGGTGAGTCAAATGTTGGCTCACTGCTGTGTTACCTATGAATTTATTTATGAAAACAAACATCCGGTACCTGGAACATTTAAAAAAATTTTGTTGAAACTATTCGTTAAAAACACTGTTGTGAGCGACAAGCCGTACAAACGCAACAACCCAACAGCCCCTGAGTTTCTCATTCGTGACAATAAAAATTTTGAAACAGAGAAAAAAAGGCTGATAGATTTTATAGAAAGAACATATATGCTGGGTGCTGCACACTTTGAAAATAAAGAAGCACGATCGTTTGGCAAACTTTCGCTTAACGAGTGGAACAATATGTTTTATAAACATCTGGATCATCACCTGGGTCAGTTTGGGGTTTAAATTAAAAAGCCCTGTATGAAAATTATACAGGGCTTTCGGTTTTTATTTGCTGTTTTTATTGAATCACTAATTTACGGTAACTGCTTTGAATTCCATTTGTCACTCTTATCAAATAAATTCCGGGAGCATAATCTCCGATGCTGACGGAAACCTCTCCATTGTTTTTTACTTCAATGCTGTATTGTAATTTACTCT
>CAZGNJ010000082.1:0-6289 GCA_964526985.1 uncultured Ginsengibacter sp.
CCTCTTCTCGTTTCTATTAAGCACGCTATATTCCATGCGGAAACGGCGCTATTTAAGAGTTGTTGCTTATGCTCAATATCTCCACCCAGATTAAAATATTCCCGAGCAAAAATGCGACACCATTTCAGACATCTTTTCTTGTTTTTCTTGCTTCAATTTCTTCCCCCCCTGTATTTAAGATTACCCTTTGTCTATTCCTTTCGATTTTCCCATGTCCCCTACTAAGCCTTCAAATACCTCTCCCGTCAGTAGGATCATTCCCGTTTTTTTGTAACCGTAATGGGATCTGGGAAAAACAACCCTGACAGGGTTCCAAACCCTGTCAGGGTTATTCACGCAAGATATTTACGATGCTATATGTCTGCCGATAGTCAGATGCGAATATTTACAAAAAATTGAGGATGCCCCCGTCAGTTTACTCATTCACCATCCTTGCATTAAATACTTCTTTTTTTCATAGTTATCAAGCACTAAGGCGCAATCTTCCCATCGGATTGGCTTGATGCTATCCTGATCCTGATACTTTTTGTAAAAGGGGTGCGTATCACTTTCAGATACTGTCCCGATTATTTTCTGGGCATCTTCGATATTGTTTAGCGCAATCTCCACCCAGACATCCTCAAGCGTGTCCGGTATCTGCCCAAATAAATCCTGTATGTTTTTCAATCTATTTGATAAAAGGTGGTGCACTTTGTCTTCCACCGAATCTTTGTATCTCATGTTGTAAATCCAAACTTCTTCCCTTTCCTGTCCGATGCGCTGAATACGACCCTTTCTTTGCTCTAAACGTGTTGGGTTCCAGGGTAAGTCAAGGTTTATTAAAGTGCCTAATGCTTGCAGGTTCAAACCTTCGCTGGCTGCATCTGTGCCAAACAACAATTTTATGTGCCGGGTACGAACCATCTTTTTGATGTCTTCTTTTGATTTGCGATGGCAGATGCCATTCTCATAGACACCTGATTTATCGCTACCGGCATATAAACCAAAGGAAATGTTTGGGAAATCACTTGCAAACCGGTCACAATGCCATTTGATAGTATCAAAGTATTGAGAAAACACAATACAGCCTCTATTAATCCATGGTTCCTGTATGTGTGATTCGCTAAGTATCCTTTTTAAGAGATCGTATTTAGGGTCTTTTTCCTGGTATTCTTCCAGCAATCTTACAAGCCTTTCCAGGCAATTGATTTCTTCTTTTGTAAGGTCTTTAAATGGTGAATCGTGGCTATTTGTGCCAAAAACTTCCTCATTATATTCTTCATGGTAATCTTCATCCTCTTCATCGGTATCCTTTACCCAATTCTTTAAGATGCCCATAGCCGTTGAAAGGCCGGCATACATAGAGCTGCAAACCCTTCTCAGCAGCATGGTTTTAATGAACCCGCTGCTCTTTACTCTTTGACTCAAAAGCTGGGAAAATTGCTCTGCCAAAGAATATGCATCAAATAAGTGTGTGGATAAAGGCAGCCCTTCATTTTCACCCTCTCCATAAAGGATAACATTGATAGGTTTCAAATATGGCTGGTTGGTATCGGGGTTTATCGTTGTTTCCAAAAACTTTCTTTCACGCCTGATGATATGGCGAATAAAGGGATTGTGGTTTTTGAGAAAGTCTTCAGAGAAGATTTTGTTTACCATCGCCTTTTGCGGTGGCGTAAAATTATTGAGTGCACTACCAGAAATAGTGAACTTATCATTTGATAAGTTAATTTGCTTACGCAGCACACCAAAGGTACTTGGCCTTTCATCGCCCGGAGGAAACGGATTTCTCAACCAATCCCATTTCTCATAATCAGAGTTCAATTCTTCACGGCCCGTAACTAAATTAAGTCCTTTATTTGCCTCCTGCTGCCAACGGCTAAGATAATCGCCCAATACGAATTCATTGCCCTGTGAAAGGATATGAAGTAAATCCCACGCCTCTATGGGATGTATCTGTACCGGTGTGGCTGTTGCCAGCAACATGCTTTTGGTTCTTTTGGCAATATCTATCAAAAAGCCCATTAGGTTATTGGGCTGCGGTGCATCAAGCTCTTTCCCATTACCAGGATTTTTCCTTCTTGCACGGTGCGATTCGTCAACAACGACGCATTCATAATTAAGCCTCAATAACTGCTCAGCCACCTTGCTTCTTGATCTTACAATCAACCCTTGTGATATAATCCCTACTTTTCTTGGGCATTTACACAGACCATTTTCTTCCCAGGCAGGATATTCTATTTTGTTTTCATCTACCCAACATCTGCCATTCCAAACGGCAGAAGGCATGTCCAGCAAATTCATCAACTCATCCTGCCATTGCCAAATGAGGGTTTTGGGGGCAATTACCACAATGGGTTTGTTACCTTCCAACGCCATGAGCATGGCAGATAAGGCCAATTGAATGGTTTTGCCCAGGCCCACCATGTCAGCCAGAACATATCGTGCTCCCAAACCTTTTTTGTGGGCACGGTATGCCAGGTCAACAAAGTATTTCTGGTGTTCCCATAAACCAAACTCCTTGCGGTAAACAGGACTTTCAATAACCGTTGCGGCCGGGTTATCTGTATTACGCCATTCAGTGATTTCATAAATAACTTTTCTCTCCGCAATGCGCTTTATGTCCTCGATAATGAATTTTGTCAACGGTCTTGCCAAGGGATGTTCCCACAAGGTATTAAATTCCTGCTGCACCCAATGAATGGCGGATTCGTCATCATCCACCCAGGCAAGTTCATAATTCTGGCTCCAGCCACTGTAGGTTTCATTCATGCTGCCTAAAAAGGCAATCTTTCTGCCGTCTGTTTTTGTAATAACTCCGGCCTTGCCATGTATCAGGCCAAACACATCATTCGGCAAAACACGCACAGCGATCTTATCGGTTATCAAATATTGGTAGAGTTGTTTCAGTCTGTCGGGAATCATGGAAAGTTCTTCTTCAGGTTTGCCTTCGCACCATTCTAGCTTCATTGCCTGTAGCTGATCTTTAATATATTTAACATCATCAGCCTGCAATTGAGAGTTGCAAACGATGCGAACCTTGCCTTGCATCCGCTCGATATGCTCACCTGCAATTTCAATAATGGAACTACTGAAATAGCCTGCAATGCGGTCATAGCTGACAGCGCCCTGCAAGGCATTTTTAAAGAAGATTTCGCCCAGATTGTTTATTCGTGATGAAAAGCGGTGGATCATTTCAGTTAAGGTGTGAATGTCCTATGTGCAACATTAAGTTTCTTTTCCATTGATTTTAGATCATTCATTGCAATTTCCTCCACCTTTCAGAGACGGCATGCTTTCTTATACCCCGTCATTGCTTACTAATTCAACTAAATATTTAGCGTACAGAGCCGGGTTTTCCCAATGTGTCATATGGTCGATATGTTCTGTGGTGCTGAGGTATCGAAGCAACTCAATAATGGTTGTGCGTTTATTCCAATATTCTTCTACTTCATTTCTGAGCCAGGCGCGGCCTGTCTGAGGGTTTTGCTCCTTCTCGCTTTGGCAAATTGCCATAATAACCTGTCTTAAGAGGGTATTGCTAAAAGGATCGGCGCCACGCAGCCAACGGTTGCCAAACTCGGCAGGTGTTTTGAAACGCACGTGGTTGGCCTTGGTGCTTGCCAGCATATCTTTAAACTCTTTCACACCAAAACCCCTTGCCATCTCCTGGTAGGCGCCTAATTGATATACATTGCTTTTCTCCAGCTCCATGCCTTTGATGAAGAAGCGTTCTTCGGCTGTGAGGTTTTTCCAGATAAAACTATCAAAGGCTTGTGGAATGAGGTAGTCGTAGGCAGTGCGGATGGCGTTATTGAGGATGGC
Organism: uncultured Ginsengibacter sp.; assembly: GCA_964526985.1. Lineage (GTDB taxonomy): Bacteria > Bacteroidota > Bacteroidia > Chitinophagales > Chitinophagaceae > Ginsengibacter. The sequence continues at coordinate 3,805 of CAZGNJ010000082.1, forward strand.
CTCTATTGGACCGATGGTTTTACCATCACGGGGTTTACTGAGTTCGTATTCTACGTTGATATCGCCAATACGTTTGTAGCTGGTGAGCACTTTTAAGGTAGCTGCATAGGCAGCCAATAAGTAATCGGCATCGGAGAAGTTGGGGTCTTCTTTGTCTTCTAAATTTCTCATGCTGTCTATCTGACGTTTTACCTCTTCCTGAATTTCAAAGGTGATTACATCTTTAAAGGCAGTGGCTTCCGTGGTTAATTTGCGAAGCACTAATAACACCGTACCTTTTACATAGTTGCCTTCTTTAAGGCCGCCGCTTTCAGTTTCTGTGGCAATGTTCCACGCCGCTGTAACATGCAAACCAGCGCTCCAAAGAATAAGCGTAAGGTCTGCCCACACTGCCGGGTCTTGGTGGGTAAACATTACTACTTGCATACCATTATCAGGCATGTGCTTGGCTAAATTACGGTAAATCTCAATCATGCTTTGATTAAAATCTTGTCCAATACCTTTTACTGCTAATACACGCTTACTATCCGTGTACCATTCAGAAAAAACCTTTTCAATAAATATTTTATCCCATGCCAAAAAGAATTCAGTTAATTCATGATAGTTTACAGCATCAGCATAAGGGGGGTCTGTTATCCAAAAATCACATTTAGTCGCAATTTTTCTTGCATCAATTAGTTGTATTGATTCTTCGTACTTACTCAAGTTTTTACTTAACTCTATCAACCAAATGATATATTGAGCTGCCATTCCTTTAGCAGAATAATTTTCTAAGGTATTTAGAGCTTGGTTATAAAATGTTTGAGCAATATGGTCTCTTCTTGTATTCCATCTGCAAAGTTTTGAATGATAGTCTGCAATTCTATTTAAGCCAATAATACCGAGAACTTCTTGATATTTATTTTGTTTAAATCTTTCAAAAGTTTCGGCAAATAAGCCATTTTGCAATAACTGTCTCGGATTAAACAACTGATGCCAATATTGCCAACCTCTTTCACGAATAGGTTGTGATGTATTATAACCCTCTTCAATTTTTGAAGAAGGTATGTATCCTTTGTCTTGCCATTCATCAAATCTTTCTGTTAACAAGTCAACGACTTTTTGTTCTCTTTGTAAGTCGTTTTCATCTGGCGCTACATAATAAACTGTACCATAAGTGGCATCTGTAGCAGGTGCCGGTTTCTTCAGGAATTGTTCCCACGTCTTTTTGTCATTTTTTTCAAGATATTTTATTGCGTAAAGTCTTTCCTGAAAAACATCTTCCGGCCTGGGAAGAAATTCCTTTTTCCCCCATTTTCTTAAACCATAGACTGGATTGCCATCCGCGTCAATATCGTCACGTCTTAAAACGGTTATTGGTGTAGCGTTCTTGCATTTTGGACACCACAATGATCCATCTTTCACAGTTGATGACTTTTCACATGCCTCAATTTGCTCTTTTATAGCGTCTTGAACGATATCTATATCAAAATTGTGATGTGCCCCATTATAGCGAAGTAAGGCAACCGTGTTTGTCCTTTTACTCACCCACCAGCTTGGCGCCATCGGCACCTTGGTTTTACAATGCGGGCAGGTAGTTTCATTGCAGTACAGGTAATACTTGGCCATCCAGCCTTTTTCATTCTTCTCAATGCCCCATGCTTCTACTTGTTTTGCAACTGCATCAAACACCTTTTCCTGAAAATCTTTCAGTTCCTGAATTTCTTCATCGGGCAAACTCAAAATATTCAAACCTGCCCAGGTCAATAAACCGCCCAAAGGATTCAATTCGCTGGCATAGACTTTTAAGCCCATCCTGGCGGCCTCAAAGGGAACACTGCCACCGCCGGCAAAGCAATCACCCACAGTAGGCACATGGCCAAATTTCTTCATGCCTAATTCCCTTATTAACTCTGCAAGAGACCTTGCATGAGTGCCCAAATGATTATTTATTTCATCCCAGGCGTCTTTATTTTCTAATTGCGTTTCTTCAGGCCTTAGACAGTACTCCAAGCGGTCATCATAGCTGAGGCGGTTAAAAGCCAGTTTGGTCATCTCTTCTTTTTCTTCACGGCTCAAACCCTTCTTTGGCGCTAGCAAAGAGATATTTTGCTTTACGGTTTGCCTGAATAATTTTTCCTGATCCTCTATGCATTCCGTGAAAAGGCCGGCAGGCACCTCAAAGTATTTCTTCAGTTCTTTATAGGTAAGGTTTTCAATAATGACATCCATCTTCATCGTCTTGTTTTTTCTCGCCAACAAGCCCTCTGCATCCATCATCAGGATTTTCAGGAATATCTCTCTGTCGTAGATGGGGTCTTCGCTTGCTGGCATTAACAATCCTAAAATGGCAGCCCTCACCAATATCAAAGGCTTTCTGCCCCACCATTTGCCCAAGCCAGTAAGGGTCTGGCTTTGCCCGGCCTTGCGTTCCTTGTAACTTTCCTTTGAAATTTTGCTTACCGGGAACTGAACTTCTATGAATGATACTTGATCTGTCATGCTT
>CAZGNJ010000083.1:0-5014 GCA_964526985.1 uncultured Ginsengibacter sp.
TGATCATTTAAGGGATATACAGTAAGAGTCTTATAGAATACATTGAAAGGTAAATAAAAAAAACTGCTCTCACTTTATTATGAAAGCAGTTTCAAAAAATATGAAAATAATACCTGATACTTTTTTCGTATCAAATCAATTTAGACTGGAAAGCCGTTATCTGACTATCTTAACCGATCCCTTCATAGTGGGGTGTATGGTACATAAGTAGTTAAAATCAGCAACAGGTAACATCTTCCAGGCGGAGTCAACCGGAATATCACCTGAAGTCCAGGTATGAGCGGTGTCCTCCGTCACATTGTGTGCTACAATCCCTTTATTTATCCAGACTACAGAATCACCGGGATTAATTTTAATTACGGCAGGATTAAATGCCATATTCTCTATGATTACTGTATCTGTCTTTACGGTAGATGCAATCTTTATCGGAGTATTTTGATTTGCTCCTCTTTCGGTTTCGGATTTACATCCGATTATCAATGTCATTTCTCCAAGTATTAAAATGAGTGCAATTAAAATTTTATTTTTCATTGCATTTACTTAATTTTAGCTTGCGCCATTTTAGCCATCTCTAAGTGGTGCTCCAACAATGGTGTAACCTTGATCAGGGTTTCTTTCAATTCACTATTAGTGGCTTGAGGTATCAGAACATTTTTTACAGTCGCAATAACAGCTTCGTGATACGTCACTTCATTGTCAATATAGAATTTTGTAAAGGCTTTGCCTTTCAGTTTATTCAATTTGGCAGTAATGTCCTTCTCACCTTTGACCAAAGATTTTGAAACAGCATTATCCTTGGCAGTTACACCTAATTTCTTGCCTAATGCTAAAGTGGATTTAATTAAACTTTCATGGTCCTTGATCATGGTCTTGGCAAATGCAATAGCATCTTTATTTGTAGTTTTTTTCAATGCTATTTTACCATAATTGACATCAATTTGGTTTGCAGTCACGACAATGTGGGCGATTTCGGGGTCTGTCACTTTGGGAGTATTCTGCGCAGTTGCAGAAGTACTAATCATTGCAAGGGCGCCTATCAGGCATACAAACCATGCAGAAAAATTTTTAAGTAATTTCATGATATTAAATATTTTTTGTTATAATTAAGTGAGTACAATGGGTATAGAAAGGTTACAAAAAATTTTCATTTTCCCTTCATTTGTACTTTCACTCAATTAAAACAGGCGCCGGTTACTTATGCAAATCATTGATTCACTGCAGTAAGCTGAAGCAGTGTATTTAATCAGAAATTAGGTTTATTTTAAACAAATTTTAGCTCACCACACTTCCTGCCGGCCAACCTGCAGGGGGCGCCACTATTCCCAGCTTGCCGTCCTCGTTTTCAGCCATCAGGAGCATTCCCTGTGATTCTATTCCTTTTAGTTTTCGGGGGGCCAGATTCTTGACCACGATAACTTCGCGCTGTATCAATTCATCCGGGGCGAAAAATTCGGCTATTCCTGAGACAATAGTGCGTTGCTCTGAACCCAGATCGACACTTAGTTTCAGCAGTCGGTCTGCCTTTTCTACTTTCTCGGCAGCCAGGATACGGCCGGTGACTAACTGAACTTTTTGAAAATCGTCATATTGGATGTGCGTATTTTCTTCTGGCGTGGGAACATTTTCAACTGTTTCTTTCATGGCTGTTTTTGATTTATGAAGTTTATCGATTTGATATTGGATGTCTTTATCATCGATTCGGGTAAACAGATGTCTGGCTTCACCTATCTGGTGGCCTTTTTTCATCAGAAAATCACCTTCAGCCAATCTGTCCAGTACTTGCAGTAATTCGCCATGCTCTTTTACCGGTGGGAGATTGAGCATCTCACGCATACTGTCAGAGGTGGCCGGCATGAATGGGCGACAGGCAACACTCAATGCAGCTACTATTTGAGCACAGCAGTTCATCACTGCCCGCACACGAAGTGGATCAGTATCATTTACCTTCCAGGGTTCATTGTATTGTAGGATCTGATTTCCCATAGTGGAGACACGCATCAGTTGGTTCAGTGCACCCCTGAAGTCATATAGATAGATCATTTCCCGCATCTCGAAGAGCACGTCATACAGGTCCATCAGTTCAGCATCGACAAAACTGTCCTCCATCGGACCACGTGCGCCGATGATATCCTGTTCCTCTTCAAACTTTGGTATTTTACCACCATAGAATTTGTGGAGTAGGACAACTGTACGATTTACGAAATTAGCAAAATTGGCAACCAGTTCATTGTTATTCAGTTCCTGGAAATTCTTCCAGGTGAATTCACTGTCTCTTTGTTCAGGCATATTGCGGATGAGTACATAGCGTAGCACATCTTCTTTACCCGGGAAATCCTCCAGGTACTCGTGTACCCATACCGCCCAGTTGCGTGAAGTACTGATCTTATCGCCCTCAAGATTCATGAAGGCATTAGCCGGTACATTCTCCGGGAGGATATATCCACCATGCGACTTCAGTATCGCCGGGAAGATCAGACAATGGAAAACAATGTTATCCTTACCTATAAAGTGAACGAGGGCTGATTCTTTATCCTGCCAGAATTTCTTCCAGTCTTTCTTTTGGTCCAGTGCCCATTGTTGAGAAGCTGAGATATATCCGATAGGTGCATCTAACCACACATAGAGTTTTTTACCTTTTGAATTTGGTAACTCCTGAGGCACATCGACACCCCAGTCCAGATCACGCGTCATAGCACGTGGCTGGAGGCCGCCTTCGAGCCAGGATTTGCACTGACCCAATACATGATTCTTCCACTCTGCCGGATCATGCACTTGTTTTCCTTCAGACATACCTTTGTCTATCCACTCACTCAGCCATTCATTGTGTTTATCCAGTGGCAGATACCAGTGCGTAGTTGATTTCAGTATAGGTGTAGTTCCAGTGAGTGTTGAGACAGGGTTGATCAGATCAGTGGGATTGAGTGAAGCACCACATTTCTCACACTGATCGCCATAAGCTTCAGTATAGCCACAGCGCGGACAAGTTCCCTTAATATATCGGTCTGCCAGGAACTGCTGCGCTTCAGGATCGTAAAATTGTTCAGATTCCTGAAGAGTAAACTCTCCTTTTTTATTTAGAGTCCGGAAGAAATCCTGTGAAACCTGTTTGTGCAAATCACTGGATGTACGGTGATAGATATCAAAAGAAATATTCATCCGGGCAAAGGTCTCTTCAAATTGGGTGTGGTATTTGTCGATAATCTCCTGCGGTGTAATACCTTCTTTTCGCGCCCGCAATGTAATAGCTGCCCCATGTTCATCGCTACCACAGACAAATAATGTCTCACGCTTCATCAATCGCAGGAATCGTGCAAAGATATCAGCACTGATATACGCTCCGGCCAGATGACCGATGTGCAATGGACCGTTGGCATAAGGGAGTGCTGCGGTGATCATGTATCTCTTCGGAAAACGTATTGCCATAGGAAGTAATTATCGAAAAACCGCGCAAATATAATGTGAAATCAGTAGAGATAGGTGATCCAATTGCCAAATAAAATATTGATAGCTTTTTTGTATTGTGCGTTTATCCAAGCATCATCGGTAATTTAAAATAAAGTATATGGCATTGTCGCCAATTAAAATATTAGATCGTGTGTAATAAATTAATAAATATTTTGTATGTATTGATAATATCAATTTTTAACATTTATTAGAGTAAGATAGGACTGATTAATATCCGTTGAATACTTTTTTAAATGGATATATTTTGCGATTTTTACCCAATGCATTTGTACAGGGATATACTTTTTTTTCTTTGCACTTGTTTCATAGTGATGCCTCTTGTCCATTCCCAGCAGTTTACAGAGACACTAAAAGGCCGGCTTACCGTTCATTTTGATTCCAATAGCGCTACAATCAGCGATTCTGATAAAGTTGTTATTTCAAAGTTTGTTAATAGCCTGAATGTGGTCTTACCTTATGTTTTTCGTATTCAGGCGCATACTGATTCTGTAGGTTCGGACAGTTACAACAAACGTTTGTCTGACAGACGTGCGGAAGCAATGAGAAGGTACTTACTTTCAATCGGTATCCCGGATATTCTGATTTCGAAAAAGGGAGTTGGTGAGATGCGCCCTATAGAGGACAATTCGACAGAAGAAGGTAGATTAATGAATCGTCGTGCCAATATTTTTGTTTTTGAAATTCAGAAACAACGGCTTTTTAAGAGTAAGGTGACATTGGAAGGTGCTTCATCCAATAAAGCAATGGTATATGTTTATTCAGGTAGTAAAATAGATAGTACAGAATCGGATAAGCAAGGCAACTTTGCCTTTATTGTCCCTGAAGATAAGGATGTGACTTACGGCGTATTTGCCAAGGGATATATGTTTGCGACCCGGCAGATTAATACCAATCATGATTTGCCGATAGAATCTATTGCATTACAGAAAATAACCCCAGGGGCTAAGGTATCGCTTCAGAATTTATATTTCGTCGGTGATCAGGCTGTATTATTGCCGGAATCAAGACCGGAACTGGCCAATTTGCTACGTTTTGTCCGTATGAATCCAAAGCTAAAACTGGAAATAGGCGGGCATGTGAATGGCCCCGGCTCCTACAAAGGGGATGAGAAATGGTACTATAATCTGGCGGATGAAAGGGCAAAGACGATTAAGAAATTTCTAGTAGATCAGGGTTTTTCCGGGGATAATTATCGTGCAGTTTCTTATAGTAATACCCAAATGGTCATTCCCAATCCTCAGACGGAGTCAGAAGCTAAAATGAACCGGCGAGTGGAGATCAAAGTGGATAATTGATGAATTGGATATTTTATTTTTGATCTAATAAATCAAGATTCCATTTATCTGGTCTTCTCTATACGTCTGTGAAATTCTCTGAAAGTAAAAGCTGCATCATCATTCGAACCAGCTTCGATGAATTCTTCTTTTATTTTTACCCATTCGAGCCAATTGATATCCGTAAAAAAAGTATCTCCTTCCGGATGTAGATGCACTCTGGAAAAATAAATCTTATCCCAATAGTTATAACTACTGTGAAATATTTCTGCCCC
>CAZGNJ010000083.1:5024-6055 GCA_964526985.1 uncultured Ginsengibacter sp.
TCCCTATGATTCAGCGAATTAGCTTTTGCTATAGCTTCTTCTACTGAGGTAGAAACAATGACTTCATCGGCTGTGAAGTTCTGCTGTCTGGTCACCACTATATTGATTCTGTGTGGCAATGGTTTCCCTATGGACTCGTATGATTTTCGACCCATGATCACAATTCCACCGGAAGTGAGTTTTTTAAACATCTTCAGGTCTGAGGAAATATGCCATGGTAATTGCCCTTTCCGACCGATGACATTGTTCTCAGCTACGGCTACGACAGCGGTTAGTTTCATTTTTTAGCTAATTTTGGTGGTCCGAGTATATTCAGTTTTTTCATTTCTGTTTCAATGGTTTTACGTGCCTCCGTTTTGATTTCTCCATTGATATATTTCTCTGCGATTAGAGACGCGATAGGCGCGGCACTTTGTGCACCAAAACCAGCATTTTCTATTAGTACAGCAAGGGCGATGACCGGTTTGTCCTTAGGTGCAAAAGCCATGAAGACAGCATGATCTTCATACGGTGGATTCTGTGATGTACCCGTCTTACCACACAGATCAATATCCGGTATACGGGTACGATAACCACACCAGCCGGAGGATACTGCTAATTCCATTCCATTGACTACAGAAGTAAAGTTTTTTCTGCTGATGTGTGATTGGTGCTTCTCTCTGAATCGCCTGGGAATCTGTACGTTTTTTTTATTAAATCCTCTTACCAGGTGTGGTGTGTAATAGTATCCGCGATTAGCAATTAATGCTGCTATATTGGCGATTTGGAGAGTCGTAAGCTGGATTTCACCTTGACCGATTCCGATCGACATGATGTAAGTAGAACGCCAGCCTTTACCATACACTTTATCATAATAAGAAGATGATGGAATATTGCCGGATGATTCATGCAGCATATCAACCCCAGTCTTGACACCCAGTGAGAGATCAATCAATTTATTGTGAAATTCATCCAGCCCTTTTTCAGGATGTGTAAATCCGTATTTGTCGATAATATCGCGCATTGCGGTGATGAAATAGGTGTTGCAGCGA
>CAZGNJ010000084.1:0-5922 GCA_964526985.1 uncultured Ginsengibacter sp.
TCTCTAAGGTATAGATTGTTTCGCTCTGATCGCAATGGCATTTACATGTATACTTATTTAAGACATTCATTATAGTATAATATATTTTTGGTTCTTCTCCCAATTAGTCCTTATCCAAGCGTGATTTTTTTTGTCGAGAGAGGTGAAGTTGGTTGAAATGCCCGAATTTACAGGTTAAAATGGGATTTTGCAGAAAAACCAATAACCAGAAAAAGGGGCATTTCAGATGAGTGCACAATCACGACAAGAGTATAGCAAAATTCTCAGGAGAAGAAAACAGAAAAGAGACAGACGGCTGAAGAGGAAGCCGTGGGGAGACCAAGAACATCCGATGTTCAAGGGGAGAAACATCCATTACGAGGTGGCGGAGAAGACTCAGGCGATCAATTGTGGGGGTATAGGAGCGATCCATCAGATGGTGCAGAGGTGTGGGTTGGTAGAGGAGATAAATGCAAAGGTAAAGCTACTGAAGGCACATGTGCCATACCATGAATCAGACCATGTGTTGAATATAGCGTACAATATCCTTGCTGGTGGGATGAGATTGGAGGACATAGAGTTGAAAAGGAGTAATGAGGGGTATCTGAATGCGGTGGGAGCGCAAAGGATACCGGATCCGACAACGGCGGGTGATTTTACGAGGCGGTTTACGCCGGAGGATATCGGGAATCTCATGGAGAGCATAAACACGGTGAGGGGTCGGGTGTGGAAAGAAGGAAGGAAAGAGAAGTTTAAAGTGGCGTTGATAGATGTGGATGGGACGATAGCGGGTGTCTATGGAGAATGCAAGGGCGGGATGAGCATATCGTATAAGGGGATATGGGGGTATGCGCCGCTGATTTTGTCGCTTGCAAATACGAAAGAGGTGTTGTATGTGGTAAATCGTTCTGGGAACGTAGCGAGCCACGATGGGGCGGCAGGGTGGATAGATCGTGCGATAGAGAGGGTGAAAGCAAATGCGGAAGGGGTATGTATTCGTGGGGATACGGACTTTTCCTTGACCGGGAATTTTGACAGATGGTCAGAGAAGGCGGACTTTGTCTTTGGGATGGATGCCCATGCTTGTCTGATAAAATGTGCGGAAGAATTGCCCAGGGAGGCATGGAAGGCATTGAAGCGGAGAGAGAAGAACCCGGTAAAAACGCAGCAGAGACAGAAGCCGGAGAACGTAAAAGAGGAAATCGTCAAAGAGAAGGGCTACAAGAATATCCGATTGGAGAGTGAATGGGTAGCGGAATTTGAATATAAACCGGGAAAATGTAAAAAGGGGTATCGTGTGGTGGCGCTGAAAAAGAATCTGACAGTGGAAGAGGGAAAGAAGGCGTTGATAGACGATATTCGATACTTTTTTTATATAACAACACTCAGAGATAGAACGGCACAAGAGGTAGTGGAATTGGCGAATGAACGATGCAATCAGGAGAATGTGATAGAGCAATTGAAGAATGGGGTAAATGCGATGAGGATGCCGGTAAGGGATTTGGAAAGCAACTGGGCATATATGGTGATGGCTGCGCTGGCGTGGAATTTGAAGGCGTGGTTTGGGCTCTTGATGCCGAACGAAGGGAGGGGAACACAGGTAGTGAAAATGGAGTTCAGGCGGTTCCTGAACTCTCTGATATTATTGCCCTGTCAGATACTCAGGACAGGCAGAAAGATTGTGTATCGTGTGCTTGGATACAATGATTGGCTGAAAGATTTTTTTGAGACGTGGGAACGAATCCGACGACTTAAATGTGCGTAATTGAGGATTAAAAAAATCTGGTCTGTCTGCAAGAGGCAGGAGACGAAGCACACGGGATGCGGATAAGGGGAAGGTATGTCCTGAGTCTGTGATTTTTCGTGAATTTCAACTGAAAAAGTGTTGTTTCCCACATAAATGGATTATTTCTCCAGATGAGAGGGCAAAAAAACGCCTTTGGCAAGAAAAAGTGCTTCAAAATAGTGCTAGAAATAGATCAAAAATTACGGTTGCAGGCGAGGTTTTAAAACCTCGCTTGTTTTAGGGCTAGATGTGTTTTTATGGAAATGACTTTGCATTGATTTGTTCCGATAAACTGCTATTATAACCAGCCAGCTACCCTTGAAAAGGAATTTTTCTGTCTATGCTACAAATCTATTGCATTGCATATTCACAGTTGTCATACTAAACGCATAGCATGGTAAGAATTTTTTCCGTTAGAGAATGGGAATTCAGATGATGCTACAACAAAATGATATGAACATGGCGATCTTTCTTTAATGGAGATGTTGATACCGTAAATTGTACTGGAGGTGTGATATGAGTAAAACAAGAATTAATATATTATTACCCGAAGATGTTGCGCAGATATTATCATCAGTCAAGAATAAATCAGCCTATATTGCCGAAGCAATAAAGGAAAAGAAACTACATGAAGAAAAGAGAAGGCTCAGAAATAAATTAGAGGCTGCATATGAAGAGGCAGTCAATGAAGATTATGAAGTATATAAGGAATGGGAAGAGACCCTTGGAGACGGGATCGAAGCATGAAGCGTGGTGATAAATATTTTGTAGATTTTGAGCCATCTGTTGGCGCTGAGATAAGAAAACAAAGACCTGCGTTGATCATTTCATGTAATGAAGCTAACAAGTATCTGAAAACTGCCATGGCGATCCCTTTTTCATCAAAGGTTGAAAAAGTATTCCCGTTTGAGGTTTTTGTAAAGGAAAATGACAGCAGGCTTGATTATGACTCTAAATTAAAGATACCGCAAATGAGGGCTGTAGATAAAAGTCGTCTCAAAAGTTATATTGGAACACTTAGCAGCGATATTCTTGAGCAAGTGGAAGACGCCATAAAGATTCATCTTGCAATCGATTAGATACTATAAAACATCAGCTGCCAATGGCTGTGGTCAAAGGACGTGTAACTACAGGCTATAATTCATATTAACCTGAGATTGTTTTTATGAAACATTTAAAATTACTTTGCATTCCACGAAACATCGAACAAGACACAGACGTTCTGGATATCATCGACCTGGCAGAAGGTCGTATTGATCCAACCCTGTTTTTTGAGACTAATTACAAGACGCAGGGAATGGCAGTGCTCTTAAAAACAGCCTTTGAAAGATTCAAAGGTAAGAGCCATCAAAAACTTATTGAGTTAACGCAGAGCATGGGCGGTGGTAAAACCCACAACATGATTTCTTTAGGCTTATTGGCAAAACATCCTGAGCACCGCAAAAAAATAATGGGAAACGATTACCATGATGAAGGCTTAGGAGAAGTAAAGGTGCTTTCATTCTCTGGCCGTGAAAGCAATATTTCAAACGGTATTTGGGGTTCAATAGCGAAGCAGTTAGACAGGGAATCAGAGTTCAAATCGCTTTGGGAAGGTGGGCTAAAAGCGCCCGGGCCAAGTGAATGGATAAATATGTTGAAGGGTTCTCCTAAACTGATTTTATTAGATGAGTTGCCGCCTTATTTGGAAAATGCAAAAACCATAACTGTTGGCACAGGTGATTTATCCATTGTAACTACCACCGCATTAGCAAACCTTTTCAATGCCTTAAACCGGACGGAATTAGATAATGTTTTAGTAATTATTTCCGACCTGAAAGCCACCTATCAAAGCGGCACACGTTTATTACAATCAACCTTTCCTAATCTGGAAGGCGAGGTAAATCGCTTTGCTTTGGTAGTTCAACCGGTCAGTAGTTCATCAGATGAAATCTATGATATTCTCAAAACGAAACTTTTTGCTGCCCTTCCCGAAAAAGACGAAATAAATGATATTGCTAAGGCATATAAGGAGAAGGTTGAAGAGGCAAAGAATCTGGGGTTTACCAATTACAACCCCGACAAAATATTCACCGGCATAAAGGAATCATACCCTTTTCATCCTTCGATCCGAGAACTCTACGAACGTTTCAGAGAGAATCAAAACTTTCAGCAAACCCGCGACCTCATTCGTTTGATGCGTAAGGTTATCACATCCATGTGGAAAACCGGCTTGTGTGACAAAAAATATCTCATCAATGCATTCGATATCGACTTAAATGACACCGCGATGAATACAACTATCACCCAAATCAAACCTTCTTTGGGTAACGCCATCAGTAAAGACATAGCAAATGAAGGCCGCGCTACCGCTGAAGTAATAGATACTCAATACAAAATCGAATTCATTTCTCATGTTGCAAAGTTGTTGCTGGTTGCCTCATTGGCTGATGTGCCAAACGCATTATTAGGCCTTAATCAGAACGAATTGGTAGGATACCTGGTAGAGCCTGGCAAAGATATCACCAACTACCGTAAGGCATTTGAGGAGTTCCTGGGTCAGGCATGGTATGTTCACTCAGATAAAGATGGTCGTTTGCACTTTCAGAATGTACGCAACCTGATTGCTGAATTAAATAGCCTGGTAGATGGCTATGACGAAGAAAGCGCTAGGTTAGAAATAAGAAGATATTTGGAAGATAAATTTAGACCAGGAGTTGCAGACTGCTACCAAAAAGTACTGGTGTTCCCGGCGGTTGATCAGATTAAGCTGGAAGAGGAAAAGATTTTACTCGTCCTTTTTGAACCCAATATTTCAGGGGGCGGTCTTAATCCCGATTTGCTGAGGCTCTACGAAGATACCCAATACAAAAACAGGGTAATGTTCCTTACCGGTGAACGCAACACGATGGATAATTTTCTTCGCAAAGCGAAAGAATACAAAGCAATCCAGCGAATCATTGCAAATATGAGAAGTGAACGGGTTGCCGAAAATAATCCGCAATTTGAAATGGCAGTTGACAGAGAAATGAAGATCAACCTGGCATTCTTGCAAGCGGCAAGGGAGACCTTCGTTAAGCTCTACTACCCATTCCAGTTTAAAGGAGTCAATCGTATGGTAGATGCAGATTTTATGATGGAATGGAATGGAAAGGCAATAATTACAATGGTGAGGAGCAAATCCGCAAAGTCCTTACCGATAGACAGAAGTTCACTTCTGATGACCCTAAATCCGATGGATTTCGCAATAAATGTTTAGAGAGGCTATTCACGTTACCTGAAATGAGGCGGGAAGATTTGAAAAATCGCGCTGCGACTAATCCCGCATGGCCATGGCATCATCCAAAGGCGCTGGAAGAACTCATTGATCATTGCCTTCGCACAGGCATTTGGTTTCAGGCAGGCAACTATATTCAAAAAAATCCGCCGAAAGAAGATACCTCTGTTACTGTACAAGCCATCTGGCCTGATAAGAATAAGAGTGAAGCTACACTCAAAATAATCCCCAGATTTGGGGATGTCGTGCACTATGAATATGACCAGCCTCCAACCACCGCATCTGATAAGGTTACCGATTTCAACAATTGGAAAACAGATGAAATGGTGGTGTATTTCCTTTGCGTGGATAGCAAAGGCACCCATGAAACAGGCCAACCATACAAATGGGTAAACAAGGTAAGCCTTCGCTACAAAGTATATGATGCAGGTGATGAAAAGAAAATAAAGTTGGAGGCCTCTGCTGATGATGCAAAAATATTGTATACTACCGATGGTTCCGACCCCAAAGAAAGCGGGGCTGCGTATGCCAGTGATTTTGTGATTCCGAAAGACACCCGTTTTGTATTGGCCATTGCAGAGAAAAAAGGCGTCTGGAGCGAAAGGTTGGAAATACGCATTGACTGGGTAAGACCCGAAGGCTTAAAGATTGATAATAACAAACAGCTTACCTACGAAAAGACAGGCATGTTCAAGACCAGCAACAACAAAAACACCTATGAAGAATTAGAACTTTTTCAAAAGCATGGGGCAACATTCAAACAGGTGTATTTCAATTTTACTTTTAACGTTAATAGCAAAAACCACTGGGCACAAACCAATTTTGACGAATCGCTGGAATTGACGAAAGGCGTGCCTTGAAGTATGGAATACCTAAGTGGTTGAAAATACCATCTCTGCGA
>CAZGNJ010000085.1:0-5779 GCA_964526985.1 uncultured Ginsengibacter sp.
ATCTGTACTATACAGTGTGAAACTGATATCGTCACTCCATGGCGTTTCTATGTGAATGAGTCTGTTGTTTCCAAGCAGACTTGGGTATAAAAGTACCTGAGTTGTAATTGCTTCTTTTGCTGAAACAGAGATAGACTTGATCGAATCTGATACCATTGCAATCGTCTTGTCAGTAGTGGCCGCATACAGATCTTTGAATCTTCTGAATAGTTCATGATCATCTCCTAAATCATGCACCCAGTTTTGCGGTAATACCTGATACCAGGCAGTGATTATTGCTTTAAATTTTCCGTTTGCCGGAGAAGGAAACTGATAATACAGGATATCTGTGCCTGAACCTTCCTGTCCATTACTATCATGATTAAAGTCCGGATCATTCAGTGCATTTCCAACTATCTGCGTAGTATCTTTCGAATAATGACTCATCGAAAATCCATGCGGTACCAGACGATTGTCTTTCAGGAAATGGTCACCATAGGCAAGGGTGGTAGTTGGATTACCCGATGCATCTGCCATCAATGCCTGGTATATCTGTGCGTCATAGGGTGAACTAATCCTTTCGAAGTGCGGTTGAAAATCTGTATCTCTGTGTACCAAATGTCCATCCGGTGTCAGTGCGCCAGACTGGAAGATCGTATCACCGTTTGCCTCATCAATAAATGCAAACTGCATGATGACTCTGCGTGCCGGATAGCCGGTGGGCAGCTTGTGCCCGGCTTTGTTTGTGATATGAACTGAAAAGACGAGCGAGTCATTGACCGGAGTCTCTTGCTGCAATTTCAGATCGAGTGTCTGATGACGGAGCATGGTCATATTGTAGCTGATCGACGAATCAAAATTAGCTTTAGTGGCCTTCACCTTAAGCAGATCACTATTGTCACGCAACATTTTAAGGATGAGTACATTGGATCCTGCAAACTGATGCTGGTAAAATGGATCCCTATAGCCCAGATCGCTGACTCCGGAGGCAATGATGACCGGACTTTCAGCTACCGGCATGTGACAATCCTGACAATCTTCTTTTCTTTCATCAAAATCAGAATTGGTCCATTCCATGTATGTGGCCTGTTCCACAAAACCCAGCTCTCTGCCCGGTATATCAACGACCAAACCGTGACATTTGCCACAAAGTGCAGAACTGCTGATGTGCGCTGCGTATTTGGGCTGCAAGCCAGTGTATAGGGTCATCGTCACTCCTTTCGGATCCTGATAAGGTCCGTAAATGGTACTATCCGTATTGAAATGAATAAAACCGCCACTGTGATTGAACAGATCGATGTCCTCCATCGTATGACAGGACATACAGGAGATGCCGTCCATCGCTAAAGTGTCATTTAAAATGTCATGAAAACGTAGTAACTCACCGGAGGCATGATATTTCTGATATTTGCCCAAAGGTGCGTGACAATTCAGACACAGATTGTTCACTACATCGGGATTGTCCGCATGGATATTCAATTCCTGCTGCACTTTTGCTTGCCAATAAGGATCACGCACACCATTTGCCATGATCGATCCGGCCCAGTCATCGAGCAGATTCACATCTTCACCCAGTTCAGTAACTAAGGCTTTCCGGTTAGTGTCAGGTCCATGACATTGATTGCAACGGCTGGCAGTAAAGAAATAAACCGGGGAGATAGAGTCCATGAGTGGCGCATGAATCTGAACTAATTCATGCGAGGTTATTTTCTTAAGTTCCGGTTTTTTAATTTCAGGCAAAAAAATCGAACCGAATAGTATCGTACTAAATATGATTACCAGGACATAAGACTTCATTTGCATAGCGTAGCATTTCTTTTATTGAATCAAAAGTAAGGTTTGCGGGGAATCAAAATGCGAAATAAATATAAGGAAAATTTAATATATCAAAACTAATTTATTTCATCTACCCCTATTCCCTGTACCTATTAGTGATTCAAATAAATCTGTTCACTAAGCCGGAAAAATTAACTGCTGGTCGAATTTTATAGGATAATGGCAGGTCTGTCTTTACATTTACAACATAATCATAGCCGGTGAATGTTTTTCATATCATAAGAGAAAGTAGCGTACAGGCCTATCGTGAGTTGGTCAACAATAAGCTTCGTACTTTTTTGTCATTGCTGGGCATCATGATTGGTATTTTCTGTATCATTTCTGTTCAGTCGGCGGTAAATTCATTGGAGAAAAATATCAGGAGTAGCTTTGATAAACTTGGGAATGATGTCATCTACCTGGATCGGAGGCCCTGGATAGCGGGCTCACCGGAAAACTGGTGGAAATATGCCAATAACCCGATGCCTTCCTACAATGATTTCGAAACTATCCAACAGAAAAGTGAGATGCTTGATATCGCTGCTATCTCAGCTTTTTTAGGTGATAAGACAGCCACTTATAAGAAAAATGTTGTCGATGGTAATTTTGTGATCAGTGTCAGTCCGGATTATAGCAATATATTCAATCTGCAATACGATAATGGGCGCTTTTTCTCATACAATGATATGCGCCGGGGCAGTAATAGTATAGTATTAGGTTATGATGTTGCACAAGAGCTTTTTGGGAATTTAGATCCGATAGGAAAAGAAATCTCATTGGGCGGCCGGAAATTTTATGTCATTGGTGTCCTGGAGAAGACAGGCAAGAGCCTGATCAATCCCCTAGATTTTGATGAAGTGGTGATGATTCCCTTTAGTCAGACCCAGTATTTTGCGAACCTCAATGGTGATCGGATCTTTATTCAGGTCATGGCAAAGGCGCTACCAGGCGTGCCGATCGATGGATTTAAGGAAGAACTTACCAGCATTATTCGTGCTGAAAGGCGTCTTAAACCAAAGGAAGGAGACAACTTTGCGCTCAATGAACTTTCACTCATCAGCAATGCTTTTGATAGTGTTTTTGGTGCGCTGAGGATAGCTGGTCTGATCATTGGAGGCTTTGCTATTCTGGTTGGTCTGTTTAGTGTAGCCAATATCATGTTCGTCTCGGTAAAGGAACGGACACACCTGATCGGTATCAAGAAAGCGATTGGCGCTACCAGCAGAGTGATCATGATGGAATTTTTGATTGAGTCTGTCGTGCTTTGTATTATTGGCGGCTTACTCGGTTTGGTTTTAGTGTCAGTTGTACTAATGGTGGTAAGTAATTTCAGTTCTTTCGCAATGAGTATGTCAGTGGCTGATATCTTTACCGGTGTGATGCTTTCGATCATCGTGGGGATTCTCGCCGGTGTTATCCCGGCTGGATTGGCTGCCCGTCTGATGCCAGTGGATGCTATTCGCCAGGGGTAAATGCAAAGTGGAATCCTGCTAATGCAATTAATCCGGCAGTCTCGGTACGTAAGCGCGATGAGCCCATAGAAGCAATGGTTGCACCTTTTTCTTTAGCAGCCAAAATTTCCGCAGGACTAAAATCACCTTCCGGCCCTATTAGAAAGGTATAACTCCCTGGCTCAGTAAGATAATCCCTGAAATGCCTCAGATTGTTTTCCCCGCAAGTGAAAAGGATAGTTTTACTGTTGCTCGCCTCCAGTATTTTGTCAAAAGGTACATTGTAGTTAACAATTGGTGAAAAAATATTGCCCGATTGCTTCATCGCTGAGTGTATAATATTGCTGACCCTTTCCGGTCTGATATTTGCCCGCTCTGCAAATTGGGTATCAATGAATGAAAGTTCATCAATCCCTGATTCTACACTTTTTTCGATAAACCATTCGATACGGTCAGTACGTTTTGTTAAGGCAATGGCGATATGAATCCGACCCATCCAGTTGCGGGTGCCATTCTCAGTGCTCAGTAAATGCAGATCTACCTTGTCCCTCTTTATTTCATTGATCTGCCCAGAATATATCTTGCCGCTGCCATCAATGACCCGGACGATGTCACCCGTGGTCTTACGCAGACTTTTGACCAGATGTCTGCTCTCTTCACCTTCTATAATTAGTTGGGTCTCATTACTGAGCCTGCCCCAGAAATATTGCATTGTATTAAATGGTTATTCATCGGCGAATAAAGTCATTTTATCGTAATTGATTGGTATCCCAGACTAAATATCTTTACTTTTGCGCTATTAACTATATGGAACTTTTTTCCGATATGAGTGTTCCTTTGTACAATTAAAATTAATTATTTTACATGGATATAGTAACTATGATCGCCCAGTTTGTTCTCAGTATCTCGATTCTCGTGATATTACATGAGTTTGGCCATTTTTTGCCTGCCAGACTGTTTGGTACCCGTGTTGAGAAATTTTATCTCTTCTTCAACCCCTGGTTTTCACTCTATAAGAAGAAGATTGGTGAGACAGAGTATGGCATAGGTTGGCTGCCATTGGGTGGCTACGTGAAGATCGCCGGTATGGTCGATGAGAGCATGGACAAAGAGTTCATGAATCAGGAACCCCAGCCCTGGGAATTCAGATCGAAACCGGCCTGGCAAAGACTGATCATCATGATCGGCGGTGTGACTGTTAATTTCCTGTTGGGATTTTTAATCTTCGGATTGATACTGGCCTATTATGGTGAATCTTATCTGCCTAACAGTGAAGTCAAAGACGGCATGGCAGTGACTGAGTTTGGCGAAGCTATGGGCTTTCGTGATGGTGATAAGGTAATCAGCCTCGATGGAAGACCCTTTAATCGCTTCGAACCGGCTGTCATCGTCAAAGAAATAATGTTGGATGGTCTTCGCGATGTGAAGGTAATGCGTGATGGGCAGGAAACGAATATACATATCAGTCAGAAATCGGTGAGTGCGATTGCTGCAAATCAACGGGAAGCAGCGACTTTCGCTATTCCGCGAATCCCTGTAGTAGTAGGTGAAGTGGTAAAGGGCAGCGCTGCTGAAAAAGTGGGGCTGAAGGCTGAAGATAAAATTATTAAGGTCGGTAATACACCTGTACAGTTCCTCGATGAACTGAAAAAATCATTGAGTGCTGAAAAAGGAAAGTCAGTTGATCTGGCTGTCTTAAGAGGGGCAGACACGGTTATACTCGCTCAGGCTGCAGTAAGTGATAAAGGTACACTTGGCTTTGCACCCTATCCGCCGGAGAAATATTTCAAGGTAGGAACACAGGATTATACCTTGCTGCAGGCACTCCCGGCAGGTGTTGGTAAGGGTATAAATTTCCTTTCTGACCAGTTGAAAGGCTTCGGACAGATGTTTTCCGGTGAGATCAAGGCATCAGAGTCATTGGGTGGATTCGCCAGTATCACAAAACTATTCCCGGGTCAATGGGATTGGGAACAGTTTTGGCGCGTGACAGCAATCCTGTCTATTATCCTGGGCTTTATGAACCTGCTACCGATTCCTGCACTGGATGGTGGCTACATCATGTTTCTGCTCTGGGAAGTCATCACAGGTAGAAAAGTAAGTGAGAAAGTGATGGAAGTAGCAACAACAATAGGGATCGTTTTCTTACTCGGACTAATGGTTTATGCCAACGGTCTGGATATTTTCAGGGCGCTGAAATAAATCATTGCGATTATAAAAAATAATTAACTTTGCCCCCGTCAAAAAAGCCTCTGTGGCGGAATTGGTAGACGCGCTGGATTCAAAATCCAGTGATAGCAATATCGTGTGGGTTCGATTCCCACCGGAGGTACCGAAAAGACAGTTCGTATGAGCTGTCTTTTTTTATTTTGGGCAACTTGACACTCACTTTTTTCGGTCGGGATAACGCTGCTATCGGTGCCACAAATGAGAAATAAAAAATCAGTATCAGGTAAAATTGATAATTGATATTAATTATTTAAATATGTATAAAATAATAAATATCAGTATGTTATAAAATAGTCCCACCAGGA
>CAZGNJ010000086.1:0-5283 GCA_964526985.1 uncultured Ginsengibacter sp.
TTATGCTCCCGCTCTCTTTTGCCTTGCCATTCCGATGACACTTTGGTTTGCACTAAAGCCCATCATCAAAGCGGCAAAGGAAGCGCCCACCTACAAAGCAGCTTACAAAAGATTATTGTACAATCCTGAAACATTTCACCACCTATTGCAGCAGCAACCAGCGGCGCCCGATGGATACCAGGGCTTAGGCATTACCATCGGCAACCCGAAGGCAGAAATCACCATCATCAAAGTATGCAATCCATACTGTGGGCCATGTGCGAAGGCGCATCCGGTGTTGGATGAAATTGTTCACAAAAATCACAACGTAAAATTGAAATTGATTTTTACGGCGAGCAATGATGAAGGCGATATTCGGGGCAAGGCAGCGAGACATTTGCTGGCAATCCACAAAAGCCTTCCTTTAATAACCGAACAAGCATTGGATGATTGGTATTTGGCAGAGAAAAAGTACTATGCCTCCTTTACATTAAAGTATATTATGAATGGTGAATTGAAAGAGCAGGAAAAGGAAATTGAAACGATGAGTGAGTGGTGTAAGGAAGCAGAGATTGCATATACTCCAACAATTTATGTGAATGGTCATCGTTTGCCGGTGAAGTATAGCCTGGAGGAATTGAAATACATTTTATAACAATATTTTCTTGCGCGAGAAAAAGGGTAAAATGCATTGCGTATGCCGACGAAATTTGCAAAGGACTTTTTAAGATTGAGGATAGCAAATTTGTCGGCACATGAATGCTTTTTCTGGCGCGGGTTTGTAATCCGTGCCACTCGATTCAGTCGGACTATGTCCGAAAATAGAACTACCGTTTCATCGTTGCAAAATATTATTATGATAAGGATGTATAGTGCTTGTCGCGGATACAATCCGTGAAGAATTACCAGAGTCGCAGCCTGTTCCGCAAGCGCGGAAAGTGATCACCTTCGGTGAACACTCGCGCCAGCAAAGTCTCCGGATTTTTAGAAATAATTTCTGACAAATTGAAACTTCTGCACTTGTCGGTGAAAATCTTAAAGAACGAACTTCTGAATCTTTTCTTGATTTGTTTTCGAGTGATTATTTTTTAATGAATGATTTTTGTTCCTGAAAATGTATTGTAGCCAAAGAGAAAATTCATTTATGCTCCTGTGTTTATTCATCAGACCGCACCCTGACTGTGTTTCTGTTCACTCAGGAGAAATGAAATAAATGTACTTTTACAAATAGTTATTACAATAAATGTCATCCTATTTTAATTTTCTGCCGGAAGCGATCCGTTCTAAACAAATAGCAAAAGGAGAGTTCCCTTTTTCCCAGTATTTGTTTTGGGATACCCCTGTTGATAAAATAGATTTAATAATGCACAAAAACTACATCATTGAAAGGGTTTTGAGCAGAGGACTATTGCAAGATTTCTATTTCTTGTTGCAACTTTATTCAAAAGAAGAAATATCCGGGGCTGTAAGAAAAAGCAGGACGTTAGATAATAAAACTATAAACTTCTGTAGTGTATATTTCAACATACCCTCAAATGAGCTTCATGCTTCACCTTACTACGATTGATGCCGATACTTATTCAATTCTCCAAAAGATATTCAGGATAGCTATTATCAGAAATGGGTTTGCATTAGCCGGAGGTACCTCATTAGCAATTCAGATTGGCCATCGCAAATCCTTAGACCTTGATATTTTTAGTCCTGACGATTTTGATGTAAGAGAATTGGAAATTGTGCTGGCTACCAATGCTGATTTTTCATTTCATTATCTGGGAAATAACAGCAGGATGCTGTTTGGTAATGTGAATAACATTAAATGCGATTTCATTCAGGAACCAGCAACTTTATTGGAACCATTCAGCGTTGCGGATGGTATTAATTATTTCAGTGTGAAGGATATAGCAGCTATGAAATTGCATACGATCTGCGGAAGAGGTAAAAAGAAGGACTTTTTTGATGTGTATGCACTTTTGCAACTTTATGGCCGGGAAAAACTGATAGAATGGTTTGTACATAAGTATGATGAAAAGCAGCTTTTTTTTCTGTGGAGAAGTATTTTATATTTTGACGATGCAGAAAATGATCCTGATATTGAAGGTTTCGCACCTTTTACCATGAAAAGGAAAGAGATCAAGGAGTTTATCAAATCTGAGTTTTCTTAGGAAGGCAAAGTCTGCCGGATTTGTCTGAAAGTGGTAAGAGTATCCAAAGTTGAGGTCTCTACCTAGGCATCATTCAAACTTTAGGGAGAAGTGTTTTCAGGTCATTGGTCAGCAACCTGAAGTTACCGTGCAATTAGCATCAAAGGTCAGACTGCAATTGATCACACCTTATAGCCTCAATTCCGGCAAAGCCTGGTAAGACCTCGGGGATTTGCGTTTTCACTTCCAAGACGTTTACTGGTTAGGCATCCTGAAACCACGGTATTTTTAGAAATAATTATAGAATCGCCTGATTATTTTTTTGTCAATTAAGTATGAAGCCTTTACCTTTGCACTCCCAAAAATAAAATTGGATTTAAAAGTTCTTTAAAAATGGCTCAGAGAATCAGGATCAAACTTCAGTCTTACGACCACAACTTAGTGGATAAATCCGCAGAAAAGATCGTCAAGACCGTACGCAGTACAGGCGCAGTAGTAACAGGCCCCGTTCCTTTACCTACGCATAAGAAAATATTCACCGTATTGCGTTCCCCTCACGTAAATAAGAAAGCACGTGAGCAATTCCAACTCTGCACTCACAAGCGCCTGCTCGATATCTATACCAGCAGCTCACGCACCGTGGATGCATTATCAAAGCTTGATCTGCCTTCGGGAGTCGATGTAGAGATCAAAGCATGATCAACCGGGCGGTTCCGCAAAGAATCACCCATAGTTCTTGAACAAGTAAGTAACACCCATCTCCCGCGAGAGCCGGAGCGCTGGGTATAATAAAATAGAAATGAAAAGTATTATTGGAAGAAAACTGGGCATGACCAGCATCTTCGATGCGAATGGCAACCAGACGGCAGTAACCATAATAGAAGCAGGCCCCTGCGTGGTTACCCAAAAGAAAACGATAGAAACTGACGGCTATAATGCTCTTCAGATTGCTTTTGGCGACAAAAAAGAAAAGCACACGCTCCTCTCTGAAAAAAATCACTTCGCCAAGGCTAATACTACTGCTAAAAAAATCATTAGAGAAATACGCGATTGCGAACTGGATAAAAATGTTGGTGACACCATCAGCGTGGATATCTTCTCCGAAGGAGAAAAAATATCTGTGGTGGGAACCAGCAAGGGTAAAGGTTTCCAGGGTGTTGTAAAACGCCATGGCTTTGCCGGTGTGGGCGAGAGTTCACATGGACAGCACGACCGCCAGAGAGCCCCGGGTTCTGTGGGTGGATCATCCTATCCAAGCCGTGTATTCAAAGGTATGCGCATGGCAGGCCACATGGGCAATGACCGTGTGAAAATGAGAGGCCTGAAGATCGTGAAGATTTTCCCTGAAAAAAATTACATATTAATAAGCGGTTCGGTTCCCGGACACATTGGTTCCATCGTTTTAATTGAGAAATAATTATGCAACTAGACATCATTAATATTGAAGGAAAGAAGACCGGAAGAACAATAGAACTGCCGGACGAAATATTTGCTGCTTCACCAAATAACCATGTTATCTGGCTGGCAGTGAAGCAATACCTTGCTGCACAGCGCCAGGGTACACACAAAGTGAAGACTCGTGCTGAAGTACAGGGTAGCTCCAAGAAGCTGCACAAGCAGAAAGGAACAGGCGGTAGCCGTAAGGGTAACATCCGCAATCCGTTGTACAAAGGTGGTGGTACCATCTTCGGGCCTAAACCGCATAAGTACGCGCTGAAACTCAACCGCAAGGTGAAAGACCTTGCACGTATCGGTGCACTGAGCAGCAAAGCTTCTCAAAACAAAATTTGGATTCTTGAAGATGCCTGCCTGGAAATGGAAGCTCCGGGTACTAAGAAATTCCTCAACATTCTCAACAACCTGAATACAAATACAAGAAGCCTCTTGTTTGTAATGCCGGAATTCAATGAGAATGTGTGCAAGAGTATCCGCAATGTACCTACCGTGAGTGGTACCGTACTGAGCGATGTTCATACTTATGATATTTTGAATAGTGACGGCCTGGTATTGACAGAGTCTGCCGCTAAGGTATTCTCAGAAGAAGTAGTAGAACCAGTTGAAGCTTAATAATAGTAACGGTAAAAAATTATTGAAATGAAATTGTCAGAAGTATTAATCAAACCGGTGTTGTCAGAGAAGGTGAATGCCCAGTCTGAAAAGCAAAACCGTTATACATTCATCGTAAACCGTAAGGCCAATAAGCTGGAGATCAAGAAAGCTGTGGAAGAGTTTTATGGTATTACCGTGAAAGATGTGAATACACATACCATTCCTTCCAAATTGAAACAGCGCTTTACCACTTCAGGTTTGCTGGTAGGACGTAAGCCGGCAAAGAAGAAGGCTGTGGTAACTGTTGCTGAAGGCGACACCATTGATTTGTACAGCAATATTTAATCAGAAGCAAGCGAAAGCATAAAATAAAAGATCATGGCACTAAAAAAATATAAACCCGTAACAGCAGGCACCCGTTGGAGAACTGGTAACGCTTATGCGGAGATCACCAGCGACACTCCTGAAAAGAGCCTCCTGGAAAAGGTCCCTACTACAGCAGGACGCAATCGCCAGGGACACAGGAGTATGAGGTATATGGGTGGCGGACACAAAAAGATGTACCGTGTGGTGGATTTCAGAAGAGCAAAGAAGGAAATCCCTGCTACCGTAAAATCTATTGAATACGATCCATACCGTACTGCGTTTGTTGCATTGATCGTATATGCTGATGGTGTAAAGAGCTATATCATAGCTCCCCAGGGACTGCAGGTAGGTGCTAAGATCGTAAGTGGTGATGCGGTAGCTCCGGAATTGGGAAATGCTTTGATGTTGAAGAACATTCCTTTGGGTACTGTAATTCACAACATAGAAATGCAACCGGGCCAGGGTGGAATTTTAGTTCGCAGTGCTGGTGCTTCTGCACAGTTGGCCAACAAAGAAGAGAAGTATGCCGTATTGAAGATGCCAAGTGGTGAATTAAGAAAAGTCTTGATCAACTGCTATGCAACAGTAGGAGTAGTCAGCAATGGCGACCATAGCCTGCAGAGCAAAGGAAAGGCCGGTAGAAACCGTTGGTTGGGTAAGCGTCCTCGTGTGAGAGGTGTAGCGATGAACCCTGTAGATCACCCGATGGGTGGTGGTGAAGGTAAAGCTTCCGGTGGTCATCCGCGCA
>CAZGNJ010000087.1:0-4546 GCA_964526985.1 uncultured Ginsengibacter sp.
TTTTAAAATCCTGTTTTAAAATCTGATATCAGTCAACTTCTTTTATCTGATACCTCTGAAAAGAAAAGAAATTATCCCATTGAAAACGACTCGAAAGAGTGCCCGATTTAAAACCTGAAAAACCAGTAGCCCCAGGATTTAAATTAACTAAAAGACCTCTGTCATTGTACAGAGGTTTTTTTTTGCCTGTAGGTCAGGATTCTGTTGGGCTTGCATCTTCCTTCTTCTGCTCCCAAACCAATGCGCTGGCACCCAGTATAGCAGCATCGGATTCTTTCAATTCGCTAAAGATAAGTTTCACCTTATTCTTAAAAATCGGAAGCAGGTTCTCTTCCATATTTTTTCTAACAGGATCAAGCAGAATTTTACCGGCTTTGATAACTCCTCCAAACAAAATGATGGCCTCAGGAGAAGAAAACATTACGGCATTGGCCAATGCGATACCAAGTACTTTTCCTGTATAATCGAAGACTTCCAGCGCCAATGCATCTCCACGGATTGCAGCTTCATAAATTGTTTTGGATGTTATATTATCGTGTGGTGTATCACGAAGCAGCGTAGTAACGAATGGTCTTTCATCCAGGAATTCTTTGGCTGTAACGACCATACCGGTTGCCGATGCATAAGCTTCCAGTGATCCCCTAAGCCCGGTACCCCAGTGCAGTCTTCCTCCCGGAATTACGGTGGTATGTCCCAACTCACCTGCAAATCCATCATGACCATAGATCAGTTGGCCGTTTGCAATGATCCCGCTACCCACACCGGTACCAAGAGTAATCATGATAAAATCTTTCATACCCCTGGCTGCTCCATACATCATTTCGCCCATCGCTGCAGCATTGGCATCATTAGTGAGTGTGCTTGGTTTTTTAAATTTTTCAGTTACGAGTTTGGCCATTGGCAATATGCCTTTCCATTGTAGGTTAGGTGCATACTCTACGGTTCCCGTATAATAATTACCGTTAGGTGCTCCCATTCCGATTCCCTTAATGAATTGCATACCTCCTATATTATTGATGGCGGGCATGATCTCATCATATAAAGCATCAATAAAGTCTTCAATATTCGGGTAGCCGGTGGTAACGATATCTCCTTTGTTAGTAATGTCGCCCCGATGGTTGACGATTCCATATTTAGTGGTGGTACCACCTATGTCAATCCCGATAGCAAATTCTTTCAGGTTTTCCGGTTCTTCAATTACATTTTTTTCGCCCATTTTTTAAATGAAAGTTTAGGTTGAGCAATCAGTTAATCTATTTCATCAGCAAGCGCTCCCTCTGGAGAAAGGCCCACAGTATCATCTTCTATTTTATCTTCATAATTAATACCCTGTCTTTTCAAAATACCTTTCACAAAAAACGCGTAGAAGGTGATATAGACAAAGCAGGCCAACGGAATCCAGTAGGATTGATGAATGCCATAGCCTACCACATCACTGTCGCTTTGTAACAGGTCGGCAAGTTTTCCCTGGATAGGTGGAATGACGCCTCCACCAAGAATCATCATGATGAGGAAGGCAGATGCCTGCGTAGTATATTTTCCCAAACCTGTAACCGCGAGGGTAAAGATGGCTGGCCACATAATACTGCAAAATAAACCACCACTGATAAATGCATATACTGCCAACATTCCGGTATTAAATATTCCAATTGCCATTGAAATAATACCCAATAATCCGAATATCATTAATGTGCGAGCGGGCTTGTCTTTGCTTACAAAGAATGCTCCTATCTGAATGAGCACGCAGATAATGTAGTAGTACAACAAATGAACCTGGTATTTCGAAAGTGCATTCACTCCCAATACGATCAGGAAAGCGATAAGCGGTACAATAAAGGTAAGCGCCTGTTTTGTGGAGGGTTTAAATTCAAATGCGCTGATAGAGCCTACCCATCTGCCGATCATAAGGCTTCCCCAATACATTGAAATAAACAGTGCTGCCTCAGAAGTAGAAAAGGAGCCAAATGCGGGTTTGCTTAATAGTTCACTCAGGTTACTTACGATCGTTACTTCTGTACCTACATATAAGAACAGGGCAAGCATTCCCAGCACGAGTTGAGGATATCGCATGGCTCCCCATCCTTCGGGATTTTTCCGGGCCCTTACATTTGCTACAATCAAACTGAAAACCACCACGGCGAGCGCACCGAATAGCCATTTCATCCGGTAACTCTCAACGGGTAGTTTGATAACGTTTAGTTGTTCTGTCTTTTGGTTTATTTCATTCCGAATATCTTCAACCGCAGTGGCAGCATCAGGGTCTGTTTGCTTTAGCAAGTCCATTTGCGCTGCTACTTCGATTTTTGTTTTGTCTTTGATGAAGTTTTTAGGTGAAATATTTTTTGCCGCTGCTGCAGCAGAAGCATTGACAACACTATCTGCTCTTGCAAAGTCTTTTGCAATAACAGTTTCCATCTCTTCAATGTTCTTTTGCTTATCAGTATTATAACTGCTGAATACAGGTACGAACATGATGATCAACAACCCTGTCATGATAAGCAGTGTATAAAGTGTCTTAGCTTCCCGTTCCGTTTTTTCTGTGGAGATACCTGCAGGTACTTTTTTGCTGAAATAGAAAAGAGCGGCAGCACCAAGGAAAAGCAATCCAACACAAGTGTAGAGAACGATCACTTTACCCAGGCTGAGAGAAGCGATCTGTTCATCAGTGATGGCGGCGGTAGTTCCGAACAGAGCAAAAGCTACGATAAGAGGACCGATCATGGTACCAAATGAATTGACACCTCCACCAAGATTCACACGGCTGGCTCCTGTAGATGGGTCAC
This sequence comes from uncultured Ginsengibacter sp., assembly GCA_964526985.1. GTDB lineage: Bacteria > Bacteroidota > Bacteroidia > Chitinophagales > Chitinophagaceae > Ginsengibacter. The sequence goes on from CAZGNJ010000087.1 coordinate 2,784, forward strand.
CAAGGATAATGGCAAATGGCTGTGCTGCTGTTTGCTGGAGTGAGAATCCTAAGGCCACTACAAACAACCCTGCAAGCATTCCCACAAAAGCATTCGCATTTACGGCAATGATCATCACCAGTGCGCCTACGGCAGAAAATAATAATCCATAAACAATACTTCTCTTATATCCCCATTTTGCTACAAGGTCACGTCCGCCAAAAGCGCCGTAAGCAAAGAGCACGAGGGCTCCAATATAATAAGCCAGGTAAAAAGCAAAATCTATCAACTGGCTTTGAAACTGGTCTAAGTGAAAATAATGTTTACAAAATGGAATAAAAACGCTATTACCGGCAGCAATAAAACCCCAAAAGAAAAATACAGTTACCAGGGTAGTCAGCGCACCGTAGTTGGTAGGCTGAAGCTTTCCTGACACAGGTTTTTTGGATGCAGGCACATTCATTGAAGGTGTGGCCATTGAATTTTTTTTTGTGGCAATGAAAGTAATACAAAATTTAAAGAGGGTGAATAATTCTTGACAAATAAATCATTTATTCAATTAAAATGATTCAAAACGTGTATTTTCATTCTATGGAAATTTTACACGTAAGCGCCGAATGTTATCCGGTGGCAAAGGTTGGGGGGCTTGGTGATGCAGTAGGAGCATTGCCCAAGTACCAGCAGAAAGCAGGACACATAGCCAAAGTTATAATGCCGATGTACCGGACTAAATTTTTGTTTAATCATGAGTTTGATGTGGTACACAAAGGGTCTGTCGGAATTGCAAATTACCGGATGGAATATACCATCATCAAAGAACGGTTGAACCAACTCGGATTCGACCTGTACCTACTTGATATCAACGGATTGCTCGACAGGGAAAAGGTGTACGGCTACGGAGATGATACCTACCGGTTTGTTTCCTTTCAAACGGCAGTAGTGGATTGGGTTAGTCATTGGCAGCATCACCCTGATATCATTCATGTGCATGACCATCATACGGCCCTCATTCCGTTTATGATGAAGTATGCTTATCCTTACAATCATCTTTCTTCCATCAAAACCATTCTAACGATTCATAACGGACAGTACCAGGGCTGGATGGGATGGGATCAGGCAAACCTGTTGCCTCCCTGGGATACCTACAAATGGGGTATGCTCGATTGGAGTAACACAATCAATCCATTGGCATCGGGAGTGAAATGCGCTTCTAAAGTAAATACCGTGAGTCATGGTTATCTCGATGAACTCAGATACAATGCAAACGGGCTGGAACACTTGTTTGAATATGAAAGAGGGAAGTGTTTTGGAATATTAAATGGTATTGACAATGAAGTGTGGGATCCCATGACAGACAAGTACCTTGAGCATCATTTCAATGCTGAAGACTTCGAAGAGAAGAAAAAGAACAAAGAACTTTTGTGCAATCAGTTTAACCTGGATATTGATAAGCCTTTGATTGTGTTTATTGGCAGGCTGGTAGGAGAGAAGGCGGCAGACCTGCTTCCGCAAACCATTTCCGATTGTATATATTATATGGAGGGCAAAATGAATTTCCTTTTGTTAGGAAGCGGCGATCCGGGAGTGGAGTATTACCTGGAAAACATGAAGAGTAGTTTTTATGGATATTACAATTCTCAGATTGGATATAATGAGGCTCTGAGTCATTTGATGTATGCCGGTGCAGACTTTCTGTTGATGCCGAGCAGGGTAGAGCCATGCGGCCTCAATCAAATGTATGCACTGAGATATGGTACCATTCCGATTGTAAGGAGAACCGGCGG
>CAZGNJ010000088.1:0-4170 GCA_964526985.1 uncultured Ginsengibacter sp.
TGATATGTGCTTCCAGCCATCCAAAGCAAGGTACGGCATCATCAACCAAAATTGCGATAATGTCTGCCTGAGAACTTATAATGCAGTGGTTCAACGTACCGGTAGTGCTTGGCGTTGGTAATACCTCGATCCGTAAATATGGATCGCTCTTTAATTGAGCCTGAAAATCCAGATCGGATACATTTCCTTGTAACCCTACACAGATTTTCAGTGTGGGGTATAACACCCGAATCTGTTTTAACGTATTCTTAAGGGTATTTAGCCGATTATAGCTTGGAATAACCAGTTCAACAATTGGGTTCAACTCTGACAATGCAAAACTCCCTTGAGGAGGAAAATTCACTGACTCTTAAAACTTACTTCTCATAGAATTCACAAATTTTTTAGGGAGAATATCTTTAAAAATCTTTTTCAAAAACGTATCCACAAGTAATAGGATATAATATATATCAATTTTTATACTCTTTGAATACTTTCTTGCTATAGACCAATGATCCCTCACTCTTTTTAAACAACCTGAATCTGATAATCCTCCTGCCAAAATTGATGATACCACTATGCCGGTATTGTAAAACTTGAAGTTATTCATATATGCACTACAGATAAACTCATAATCAGCGTTCATGATATTCTTTATATTAAATTTATAACATTTCATAATCGATGTTTTTACAAACAAGCTTTGGTGACAAAAAACCATCCCTTTCCAAATATCTTTTGTAGGAAGGGTCTTCTGTATTTTTGAAAAATTTTGATCATAGATAATCTGGTGATGTCCGTAAATAAAGTCAGAGTTTGGATCATATTCCTTAAAAACCTTTTCGATAGTATTGCTTTCATAAAATCTATCACCGGCATTCATGAAATTGATCCAAGCCCCGTGAGCTAAATCAATTCCTTTATTCATGGCATCATATATGTTCTTATCAGGCTCACTCAGCCAATAATTAATCTGACTCTCATACTTTTTAATTGTATCCAATGTTCCATCCGTTGAACCACCATCAATTACAAGGTATTCCACATTATCATATGTTTGGTTTACAACACTTTTCATAGTTTCCTCAATATATTTCACTCCATTCAATACAATGGTGATAACCGTTACCAACGGTTTTTCTCTATGCAACATTTATAATAAGCCCCCCTGGGATAGTTATTCAAGCCAGCTCTTTTCAAGGTGTCTATTAGCTATAAGCAGTCAATGGTCTTTCAGTATCTCGTCGTATAAATTACGATACCGCCGAGCCTGTGCCTCCAATGAATACTCTTTAACCGCTTTTTCCCTCGCACCTTTCCTTAGCCTGATCAAACGCTCAGGGTTTTCCAGCACCCATTTTATGCCACCTGCCAGGCTGTCAATGTCTAACGCTTTTGCCAAGTAACCATTTACCTGATGGTCTATCATATCAGGCACACCTCCGATAGGGAAGGCAACCACTGGCGTCCCACAGGCTAAGGATTCCATAACTGTGTTGGGTAGGTTGTCCTGAACTGAGGGTAACACAAATACATCCGCTGCGGTATAGAGTAAAGCGAGACTCACATCGTCATGCAATTCGCCGACATAGTGCACTTTCAAGCCAAAATCAGGTGGATTGAGCGGCATTGAGGCACCAAAGATAATCAACTCGACTTCTTTCTGTAAACCATTTTTTGCCAATTTCATCAGGGAAGGCTGAAGAAACTGAAATCCCTTCCGCCTATCACTGAACGGATTCATAGAACCAAAGAGAATCAATTGCTTATCCACGGGCAGACTCCATCTCTCCCGGGCAAACCTTTTATCTAATGGTTTATAACAATCAAGAGAAAGCCCGTTTGGGATTACCTCTACCCGGCATCTGCGAAAAAGAGAACTGGCCTTTGCACATTCAGCGAGCCAGCGGCTCGGTGTTACAATAGTCATATCGGTCTGTTTCCATGATTTCGTCTTTCTCTTCCAGATCCACCGGGAAAGGTCATAGGCTCTTTTGCTTAGAAGAAGCGGACAAGCACCACATGAATCTCTGTATTTGCCACACCCATTATCATAATGGCACCCTCCTGTGAATGGCCACATATCGTGAAGTGTCCATATGACCGGCTTCGTAAATTTCCTTATGCTTTCTATACGCAAGAAACCTTCATTTATCCAATGGAGATGAACAAGATCATACCTGTCAGCAATTCCCGCCAAAGAGCAGCTTGGAACCATCGCCGGGGAGAATAATACCCTTTCCCTCTTGCGGTAAAAGCTCAATGGCACTCTATCCAGGACAGGGCGCACCAACGAAAAACCCTTGGCCCATTTAGAATCTGGACCGATTACTTTTGGATCACCCCCATGTTTGTGCTGCACCAGCAGGCGTGCATTTACTTCCAGTTGCTGAAGTCCTTTATACAGACGGAATGCCGAACGGGCAGCTCCCACAGAACTATCACGCGTGCTGAGAATAAGCGGGTACACGGCTTGCCTCCTTCTCCAAATAATCAATCGGTTTGCAGACCTTTGCACATTATATTTCACCCTGTAAGGACAAAATAAAACCATAGGGAAATGAATCAAAGCCAAATATGCGTGAGGGACTGTACCTATTGGTATAAAACTTTACAAAGCCTTCCAAAAGAAGATGTTCAGATTCATATCAAAACCCTGCTGATCCTGAATTCCCAAAAAGGGACGCTTTGAAAAAAACTGGGTATGTATGTGCACCCGAAACCCCTTGTCTTCAAACAGAGAAATTAAGGTACCCAGATCCTGTCTTTTATCAGGAACAGAGTGGAACTCAACAAAGGCGAACTTGAGGCCACCGAGCAAGTCACCACATTCCTTTAAAACTTCAAACTCTGCGCCTTCGATATCAAGCTTGAGGAAGTCTACCCTGTTTTTATTGAGGTAATGGTACAATCGAACCGTCGGGATGGTAAGCAGATTGCTACCGTCCCCGTTCGTATTAATCCTTCCGGCATCCGCACCCTCGGAGTTAAACTTTACTATGGTTTCTGAAGACCAAATCGCCTTATTTATAAGTTCTACGTCCTGAAAGCCGTTACCATGAATGTTCCGCTCCAGCGCTTTAAAAATCTTCGGATCTGCCTCAAAGGCCGTTATCTTTGACTGAGGGTAAAGTTTTTTAAAATAAAGGACGCTTACGCCGATATTGGCGCCGCAGTCAAGAATAACAGGGAACGGAGTTTCGGCTTGAAAAGCATAGATCTCTTCAACAAAAATCTCTTTATATGCTGACAAGAGGGAAGCTACATCTGGAACCATCAAATTCCAACCATGTAGCTTAATTCTTCTTTCAGTGTAGCGCGGTGTTCTGCCGTACATGGACGCCAGCCATTGATAATGCCTGTATTCAGTATCAGAAACTAATTTGTAAAGGTGCTTCGCTGACTCTTTAAAAAATGGAACAATCAACCCTTGCATTATATGTCTGGCCACCTGTTTTTATTTTATATTCTCACTGAATATCCGTTTAACTTTGTTTAAAACTCTTATCCAAAAAGGGTTTTTAAGCGACTCATTGAAATCCGACATCAACCTTACAGCACGCTCGTTCTCCCTGATATCTTCAGTAAAGTTAGAAACTCTCTTTTCGGCTACTTCAACACGAAATACATTCGAAGCCCCGCAATGAATGCCTGAACCATCGTGTCCGCAATTATTTACAAGCGATTCTCCCGGATGGAGGCAGAGCCCTCCTTCCAGAAAAACACTTGCATACCAGCATATAGCCCATGTATCCATCTTCTCCTTTGCATTGTCACGAAGCATATCAAAATATTTCATCGACCCTTTAATATCAAATTCATGTTGTAATCTTTTATCTTTTAAGCTCATGAGAAGCCTATCCGCATCACGCTCAAATCTATTCCACGCACGCTTCCAGGTAGCCCAACCCCAGCAGGATGTTGCACGGTAAAAAAAAGTCTCGGGCAATTCACCATTTACAGGAAACATATATCCTGATATATGCATTACCTTCGAGATGTCTTTATAAATCTCCAACGCATCATTCATAAACTTTAGAAAGAAAGGTGAACTGATTATATCATCCTCAAGCACTATGATTCTTCCATATTTATTAATTATTTCTGTAACACCTGTGATGATGGAATTCCCTAGCCCGAGGTTCAATGCTCTTTCAATGAGAGCCACACTTTTAAAGCCAGTAATTGTTT
>CAZGNJ010000089.1:0-4023 GCA_964526985.1 uncultured Ginsengibacter sp.
ATGCGGACTACGATAAGGGCTACGCGATCATTGAATTTATTGGAGAATGGAATGATGCTATAGAAAATGATATTCAAACGCTGCGCAGAGAGGTTACAGATATTCTGTTTTACGAGGGTATAACCAAGTTCATCTTAATAGGTGAAAACGTGTTGAATTTCCATAGCAGCGACGACAGTTATTACGAAGAATGGTTTCAGGAAACAAACGAAGAAAAGGGCTGGATACTGATGTTGAACTTTCCCGAACAATCGCAACATGATTTTATTAAGGCAAAACTCAATCGTTACGTGCAGCTTATGGACCTGCCCGACTGGCGCACCATGCAGCCACAACATCTGTTTCAGGTGGTCAATAAACATTTGTCAAAACGCATAGATGGATAAAAATTCATATAACCTGAACTTTCTGACCGTTTGTATACTATTTTTGTTGTACTTTTTTTTCTAACCACTTCTTCTGACTATGACCTGGAAACAACTCTTCACTTCCTCAGTAGGAAAAAAATTTGTAATGGCGCTTACGGGGGTATTCCTCATCACTTTTCTTGTAGTGCACGCCGGGGTTAATGCCTGCATCTGGGCAAATGATGATGGCGCCATGTTCAATAAGGCCGCGCGTTTTATGGGAGGTACTGTAGTAATCCGTATCCTTGAGGTAGGGCTGTTTATCGGAATCTTCCTACACATTATTCAGGGAATAATGCTGGAAATGCAGAACAGAAGCAAACGCAGCATTAGTTATCAAATTCCTTTGGGTAATCGGGGCAGTAAATGGTACAGCCGGAGTATGGGGTTATTGGGAACACTCATTTTACTATTCCTGATTATGCATATTTATCACTTTTGGACGCCAAGTCGTTTGGGAGGTATTGGAAATATTCATGAGTTGGGTATGATTACATACGATGGTAAAGAATATCATAACCTATATGGAGAAATGGTTATCGTATTCCAGTCGTTAACCGTAGTAATTCTGTATGTGTTGGCCTGTATTTCGCTGGCTTACCACCTGATGCATGGGTTCAACAGTGCATTCAGAACTCTTGGTTTACACAACAAACGGTATGTGAGTATTGTTCATGCAACGGGTATTGCATTTTCGATTGTTGTGCCTTTTGTATTTGCTATGATGCCCGTTTCTGTATATCTTGGATGGGTAAAATAATTAACAGTTAAGTGAGATAGGTAAAAGGAAGAGATGCTAAAGCGCAGTACATTGCTCACAAGCGAATGCTGAAATCAATTCTGATAAAACTAACAACGTATATACTATTATGTTGGATTCAAAAATTCCCGAAGGACCATTAGAAACCAAATGGAGCGACTATAAAGGTCATGTAAAACTGGTCAATCCTGCAAATAAGCGTAAATTAGAAGTGATTGTTGTTGGAACCGGACTGGCAGGTGCTTCGGCTGCTGCCTCGCTAGGAGAGTTGGGTTATCGTGTGAAAGCCTTCTGTTTCCAGGATTCACCCCGCAGGGCACACTCAATTGCTGCACAGGGGGGTATCAATGCAGCTAAAAATTATCAGAACGACGGTGATTCTGTTTTTCGTCTTTTTTATGACACCATTAAAGGAGGTGACTATCGTTCCCGCGAAGCCAATGTACACCGACTGGCCGAAGTGAGTGCAAATATCATAGACCAATGTGTTGCGCAGGGCGTTCCATTCGCGAGAGAATACAGCGGCATGCTCAACAACCGATCCTTTGGCGGTGTGCAGGTAAAAAGAACCTTTTACGCTGCCGGACAAACCGGACAACAGCTTCTTATCGGCGCATACCAGGCGTTGGAACGGCAGGTGGCTTTGGGAAATGTAACAATGTACGCCAGGCATGAAATGCTTGAATTGGTGATTATTGACGGTAAAGCCAGAGGCATCATCTGCAGAAACCTGGTAACGGGCGAACTGGAAAGGTTTTTCGGTCATGCGGTAGTGTTAGGTACGGGCGGCTACGGTAATGTATTCTATCTGTCTACCAACGCTATGGGCAGCAATGTAACTGCTGCCTGGAAAGTGCATAAAAAAGGTGCATTTTTTGCAAATCCGTGCTTTACGCAAATTCACCCCACATGCATTCCTGTTACCGGCGATCACCAGAGTAAGTTAACGCTTATGTCGGAGTCACTGCGCAATGATGGCAGGATATGGGTGCCCAAAAAACAAAATGATACCCGAAAGGCCAACGATATTCCGGAAGACGAACGTGATTATTACCTGGAAAGAAGGTATCCGTCGTATGGCAACCTCGTACCCCGTGATGTGGCATCCCGCGCAGCCAAAGAAAGGTGTGATGCGGGTTACGGCGTGGGCACAACAAAGCAGGCCGTGTACCTTGACTTCCGCTATAATCTTATCAATAAATATGGAAGAGCGGAAGCCAGCAAACATGGTATTGAAAACCCCGATGAAGCAACATTAGTTCGCCTCGGTAAGGAAGTGGTGAAGGAGGAATATGGCAACCTGTTTGACATGTACGAAAAAATCACCGGTGAAAATCCGTACGAAGTTCCCATGCGTATATACCCGGCTGTGCACTATACCATGGGTGGATTATGGGTAGATTACGAGTTGATGACCACTGTAAAAGGTTTATATGCATTAGGCGAATGTAATTTTAGCGATCACGGAGCCAACCGCCTGGGCGCATCTGCACTCATGCAGGGTCTTGCAGATGGATACTTTGTGATTCCATATACCATCGGTAATTATCTTGCCAATGAGATTGCGGTTAAACCTATCCCCACATCGCACGAAGCATTTGAAGCAGCAGAGCAGTCTGTTAAGGAACGCATCAACAACCTGATGCAGATCAAAGGCAAACAATCGGTGGAAAGTTTCCATAAACGGCTGGGAAAGATTATGTGGGAAAAATGTGGCATGTCGCGCAACGCTAAAGGGCTGAGTGAAGCCATTGAAGAGATACGGGCATTGAAGGAAGAGTTCTGGCGTGACTTAAGGATACCCGGTGAAATTAAAGAAATGAACCCCGAATTGGATAAGGCAAATCGCGTTGCTGATTTCATGGAATTGGGTGAACTGATGTGTATGGACGCTTTAGACAGGGCAGAAAGTTGCGGTGGACATTTCAGGGAAGAAAGTCGGACTGAAGAAGGCGAAGCACTTCGCCACGACGATCGCTTTCTGCATGTATCTGCCTGGGAATTTAAGGGTGAACACAGCTGGAATTTGAATAAAGAAGTGTTGGAGTTTGAACTCGCCAAGCCAACGCAGCGGAATTATAAATAATAGTTTGAAAATTTGAAAATGTAGTAATTTGAAAATGACAACAAATTGCTAATCTTTAATTTTTCATGCTATGAGAAATGATAAACACAATGTTATTGTAGACAAATCTGTTGATTTTTCTCTGACAATTATTAACTATTGCGAAGTTCTTGAACAGGGTAATAAATTTGTGATCGCGAGGCAACTTCTCCGTTCATCAACTTCTATAGGAGCAAATATTTTTGAAGCGCAAAATGCGGAAAGTAAAGCTGATTTTATTCACAAAATGAAAGTCGCTGCAAAAGAAGCCAGTGAAACACTATACTGGTTAATTCTTTGTGACAAGAGTAAACATTACAATTTTGATAAAAAATACATTGATGATTTGACTGAAATAATAAAAATACTATCCAAAATCATATCTTCTTCCAAAGGAAGGATACCCGGTTTTATTTGGCAGATGATTTATTTATTTTCAAATTTTCAAATTTTCAAATTAACGTATTAGTATATATGGAACATTACAACATGAACCTCACCCTCAAAGTGTGGAAACAGAAAAATCAAAACGAAAGAGGACATTTTGAAACCTATCAGGTGAAGAACATTTCTTCAGAAATGTCGTTTCTGGAAATGTTTGATGTACTCAATGAAGAACTGATTGAAGAAAATAAAGAGCCCATTGCTTTTGATCACGATTGCCGCGAAGGTATTTGTGGAATGTGTTCTATGTATATTAACGGACGTCCGCACGGACCCTGGCATGGTACCACCACCTGCCAGTTACACAT
>CAZGNJ010000090.1:0-1792 GCA_964526985.1 uncultured Ginsengibacter sp.
ACCCGCCCTACTGGGCGTTCTGCTGGCCCGGCGGCCAGGCCCTGGCGCGCCATGTATGATATCGGGAATGGGATGGCATTGATCTCCACGACTGATTTTTTTATGCCCATTGTTAATGATGCTTTTGATTTTGGAAGAATTGCAGCAGCTAATTCAATCAGTGACGTATATGCAATGGGCGGGAAGCCCCTTTTGGCAATTGCTATTTTGGGCTGGCCTATTCAAAGACTTTCTACAGAAATAGCACAAAGGGTTATAGAGGGAGGAAGAGAAATTTGCAAAGAAGCCGGGATTCCATTAGCCGGGGGACACAGTATCGATTCGCCGGAACCGATTTTCGGGTTGGCAGTAACAGGAATTTTGCCGATAAGCAATTTGAAAAGAAATAATACGGCACAACCTGATGATCTTTTATTTTTGACAAAACCCATTGGTGTGGGAATTCTATCCACTGCACAAAAAAGAGGCTTATTAAAAGAAGAACACCTGGAATCGCTGATCGGCCAAATGACTACATTGAATAAGTACGGCGAAATGCTTGGAAAAATAAAGGGAGTTACTGCTATGACCGATGTAACCGGTTTTGGTTTGCTGGGACATTTAATTGAAATGGCAGAAGGCAGCGGCTTGAGTGCTGAGATCCTGTATGATAAAATTCCGGTGGCAGCAGGCGTAAAAGAATATCTCGATCAAAAAATATTTCCGGACGCCACCTCAAGAAACTGGAACAGCTATAGCGATAAAGTAAAATTTGAAAAAAGTGTAAATGTGTTGCATGCGTTCTCATTATTACCCGATCCTCAAACCAATGGCGGCCTGCTGATAAGTGTAAAAAAAGAAGCAGTGAGAGAAGTAAAAAATATTTTAGGTGAAAATATCGAACCCATTGGAAGAATGATTAAAGAAAATGAGAAGCGGGTTTGGGTGAAATAATAAATATGGCCGGAGTTCACAATTATTAATTCACAGGTACTGACAAATCATTTTGCAACAGGAACCGGTCAAACACTCTTTCACAACTCATACAGTCTCCCGATTCATGTAGCCCAGACACAACTATTTAAGAAATTGAATTCCACCCAACATTAAACTTCTTAATAAAAAACCTTCGACGCATTATTATCACTAAAAAACAATTTCTATCTTGCGTTATCTTTTAAAAGCGCTTTTCAATTATAAGTTGGTTTTCGGATCACCTGTCTATAAATTTAATTTCAGGACGGGTCAATAATAAATAGTGAAGCTGAAAAAACATCAGTCACCTATCACAACACCGAAGTAGATTCAATCTTGAAAAAATAAACCATTACTTATGAATATGAATAAAAACATTGTACTGCTGGAGCAGGTAGGCCTCGGTGATGTAGAAACTGTGGGTGGAAAAAATGCGTCACTTGGCGAAATGCTGCAGAATCTTACCCGGCTGGGCATTCGCATACCCGGCGGATTCGTCATCACGGTTAATGCTTACCGAAAGTTCATGGAAGAAAACGGATTGAATACGGCAATCCAGGAACGCATTCTGGAAATTGATTATGATAGCATCGAATCGCTGCGCCGGGCCGGATTGCATATCCGGGGTATGATCCGCAATTCAAAAATTCCATCCTCCCTCAGTGCTGAAATCATTGAAGCCTATTATGCTTTATCAAAAAAATACGGACAGGATATAACGGATGTTGCAGTGCGTTCTTCCGCTACTGCTGAAGATCTTCCCGATGCATCCTTTGCGGGGCAGCAGGAGACTTACCTGAATGTAAGAGGCCCCGCCGCATTGATGAATGCTGTTCGT
>CAZGNJ010000090.1:1802-3880 GCA_964526985.1 uncultured Ginsengibacter sp.
CCTCGCTGTTTACCGACCGGGCAATCAGTTACCGTCAAAGATTCAAATACGATCACTTTGCTGTTGCATTGTCTGTTGGAGTACAAAAAATGGTGCGTTCGGATCTGGGGGCTTCCGGAGTCGCCTTTTCAATAGACACTGAAAGTGGGTTTAAAGACCTGGTGTTGATTAACGGCTCTTATGGATTAGGTGAGATGTTGGTGCAGGGAAGTATTTCTCCCGATGAGTTCATAGTTTTCAAACTAACAATGGGAAAAGGTTTTACACCCATCATTGAAAAAAAATTAGGTAGCAAAGAAAACATGATGGTGTATGGTGATGATCCGGATGAACGGGTAAAAATTATCCCCGTAGAACGTTCCGCACAACAACGCTTTTGCCTGAACCAGGAACAGGTGCTGCAATTGGCAAACTGGGTTTGCACTATTGAAACCTATTACAGCACTACCAAAAAAACATGGTGCCCGATGGATGTGGAATGGGCTCTTGATGGTCTGTCCGGCGAATTATTTATTGTGCAGGCAAGACCTGAAACCATTCACTCCCGGAAAGACGAAAGTCAGCTTACCGAATATGTGTTGCTGCCGCACAGTGCCAGAACATTGGTAAAAGGAATTGCTGTAGGTGATAAAGTAGCTACCGGGAAAGTAAGTATTCTTTTTTCTCTTGATAAACGGGTGAGTGAAGGACATGAATTTAAAGAAGGTGATGTATTGGTGACAGACATGACTGATCCCGACTGGGAGCCAATCATGAAAAAAGCATCGGCAATCATCACTAACAAAGGTGGAAGAACCTGCCATGCAGCCATCGTGGCAAGAGAGATGGGTGTTCCAGCCATTGTAGGTTGTATCAACGCAACTGAAATATTATCGGAAGGGCAATTGATCACCGCAAGCTGCGCAGAAGGAGATGAAGGTGCGGTGTATGAAGGAGCATTGAAATACGATGTATTGAAAACAAATTTATCAGAGTTGCCAAAAATTAAGACTCCGTTGATGCTGAATGTGGGCTCGCCATCGCTTGCCTTTCAATTTGCTAACCTGCCTCACAGCGGTGTAGGATTGGCGAGAGAAGAATTCATTATCAACAATTATATCGGCATTCATCCATTGGCATTACTGATCCATCGTGAATTGAATGATTCATCATTAAGTGCTGCAATAAAAACTAAGATTTCAGGCTTCGCTGATGAAGAAGATTATTTTGTACAAAAGCTTTCATTCGGCATTGCCCGTATCGGTGCTGCATTTTATCCTAAAACGGTGATAGTACGTTTCTCTGATTTCAAAAGCAATGAATACCGTAACCTGTTGGGCGGAGAACACTTTGAACCACATGAAGAAAATCCCATGATCGGATGGCGTGGCGCTTCCAGGTATTATTCTAAAGAATATAAAGCTGCTTTTGGTTTGGAATGTAAAGCCATTCGCAATGTGCGGGAAAAAATGGGGTTAGAAAATGTTGCCGTGATGATTCCTTTCTGTCGCACCGTAAATGAATTGTTGAAAGTAAAAGAAACAATGGCTGAGTTTGGATTGAAACAAGGTGGGCATAGATTGAAATTGTACCTGATGGCAGAAATTCCTTCTAATATTTTATTGGCTTCCGAATTTGCAAAACATATTGATGGTTTTTCCATTGGCTCCAACGATCTTACCCAACTTACATTGGGATTAGACAGGGATTCTTCGCTGGTGGCGCATTTGTATGATGAAAGAAACGAAGCGGTAAAAATCATGTTGTCCATGCTGATCAGCGCTGCAAAAAAAGCCGGAGTGAAAGTGGGTATATGCGGACAAGGGCCATCGGATCATCCTGACTTTGCACAATTTTTAGTGGCGCAGGGTATTGATTCAATTTCGGTGACACCGGACTCGGTAATCAAAACCATCAAAGCAATACATGCTGTGGAACAAGAATTAGCTGGTAAGAAATAGACTGGGATAATTAAGATTTATTTACTTGTTTTTCTTTACAAAAAATCACTACAACCCTTTTTTATTTTGAATTACTGGCAAAAGCTATTCTTTTGCTGTAAGGCGACCATGATGGAGTATTGCTAGTTCCATGTACGC
>CAZGNJ010000091.1:0-3706 GCA_964526985.1 uncultured Ginsengibacter sp.
AAAAACAGGACTACACTCTTCTGCGCTTAGGCGGACGGCAACCATTATGAGGTATTGGAGTAAGATCCAGAATTTCGGTAACTTCAATTCCTGAAGAGTGAAGTATACGGATCGCAGATTCGCGTCCTGCCCCAGGTCCTTTTACAAAAAATTTTACTTTGCGAAGACCTAAATCAAAAGCTACTTTGGCGCAGTCGGCAGCTGCTAACTGTGCAGCATAAGGAGTATTCTTTTTTGAACCTTTGAATCCCATTTTGCCGGCACTTGCCCATGAAATTACCTGACCTTGCAGATTTGTAAGGCTGATGATAATGTTGTTAAAAGTTGCATTGATGTGAGCTTCGCCTGCAGCTTCCACTTTTACTACTTTCTTGCGGGTTGTTTTTGCCGCTGTACCTTGTTGTTGTTTTGCCATTTTTTGAGTTATTCTGAAGATGAGTTGTTAAAGCTCATCTGTTCCTTTTTTTATTTAGTTACTTTCTTTTTGTTTGCTACTGTCTTACGTTTTCCTTTACGTGTACGGCAGTTATTTTTTGTGCGTTGGCCACGAACAGGCAGTCCCAAACGATGACGAACTCCGCGATAGCTTCCGATGTCCATCAGTCGTTTAATGTTTAACTGCGTTTCAGAACGCAATGCACCTTCAATTTTTAAGTTGTCGTTAATGAATGAACGGATTTTATTCAGTTCCTCGTCATTCCACTCATCAACTTTCTTGTCGTAAGAAATGCCGCAATCGTCCAATATCTGCTGTGCAGTGGAGCGACCAATTCCGTAAATGTAGGTGAGGCCTATTTCTCCTCTTTTGTTCTTTGGTAAATCTATACCTGCTATACGTGCCATTTAATCTTAATTCTTTTTAATTTTTTGATATTCGTTTTTTCGGATGTAATTATCCCTGACGCTGTTTGAAGCGCGGGTTCTTTTTGTTGATTACATACAGTTTGCCGTTACGTCTTACAATTTTGCAATCGGCACTTCTTTTCTTTAAACTTGGTCTGACTTTCATTTCTGAATATTTATCTGTTAGTCAATAATCTTTATTTATAGCGGTAGGTTATTCTACCTTTCGTTAAATCATAAGGCGACATTTCCAACCGTACTTTGTCACCGGGTAATATTTTGATATAGTTCATTCTCATTTTTCCTGAAATGTGTGCAATAATCTCATGCCCATTCTCCAACTCCACTCTGAACATTGCATTGCTCAGCGCTTCGATGATGGTTCCATCCTGCTCTATTGATGATTGCTTTGCCATTTCTTTTTTAAACTATATTTTTCTGTGTTGTGTGCACATTGCACAGATTCTTATTTTCTCTCTCACTATTTTCAATATCATCAAATGATGATAATATTTCTGCTTTTATATTGTCAACTGCCACAGTATGTTCAAAGTGTGCCGATGGTTTCATATCGGCAGTAACTATGGTCCATCCATCCTTGAGTTGCCTTACATTTTTTGTTCCCATGTTTATCATAGGTTCAATGGCAATTACAAGCCCCGGCTTCAGCAACATACCCTGACCTGCTTTACCATAATTTGGTACTTCAGGTTTTTCGTGAAGCTGCTTTCCCACACCATGACCAACCAGCTCACGAACGACTCCAAATCCATGCTCTTCGGCAAGTTTTTGAATGGCATTACTAATGTCGCCAATTCTGTTTCCTGCTATAGCTTTTTCAATTCCTCTGTAGAGACATGCTTTAGTGACTTGCATCAGTGTTGCTACATCTTCTGACACTTCTCCAACTGCAAATGTGTAGGCCGAATCGCCATAGTAGCCATTTTTCAGCACACCACAATCTACGGAAACCACATCGCCTTCCACTATCACTCTGTTACCAGGAATTCCATGAACTACTTCGGCATTTACGGAAACACATAAAGAGCCACTGAAACCATGATATCCTTTAAAGGCAGGAACAGCCTGATGTGAGCGAATGAAGTCCTCAGCAATTTTATCTAATTCAAGTGTGGTAACACCTGCTTTTAAATGCTTTGCTACTTCTGCTATAGTTTTTCCAACAAGTAAAGAACTAACTCTTATTAACTCAATCTCCTCTTTGGAGCGATATTCAACCTGCACGACCTTTCTTTTGTTTTATTAAACAGGTGCACTAATGGATGTTCTTCCTTTAATACGTCCTGATTTCATTAATCCGTCATAATGCCTCATCAGCAGATGACTTTCTATTTGTTGTAAGGTATCTAATATAACCCCTACAAGAATCAGTAATGATGTTCCTCCATAGAACTGTGCAAAATTGTTGCTGACACCTAAAACCTTTGTCATAGCAGGTAATATAGCAACAATAGCCAGAAATATGGATCCTGGTAAAGTTATCTTAGACATCACATCATCAATAAATGATGCAGTCTGTTTTCCGGGTTTGATTCCGGGAATAAATCCTCCGTTCTTTTTCATGTCATCAGCCATCTGATTAGGGTTGACAGTGATTGCCGTGTAGAAATAAGTAAAGAGAATGATTAACAATGCAAAGGACACGTTATATCCAACAGAGTGAAAATCTGTCATTGAGTGTGCTATTCCCTGCATGGATGATGACTCAGGGAAGAATTGTGCAATCGTTGCAGGAATAAACATGATAGCCTGTGCAAAAATGATAGGCATTACACCTGCAGCATTTACCTTTAACGGAATATATTGTCTTACTCCTCCATACTGACGGTTACCTACAATTTTCTTTGCAAACTGAACGGGTATTTTACGTGTACCCTGTACCAGCAGAATACTTACAACTACTACTGCAAATAAGGCTACCAACTCTACCAAAAACATGATAAGTCCACCACCTGTTTGATTCAGCCTTGACATAAACTCATCACGTAGAGCAAATGGGAGACGTGCAATGATACCCACCATGATAAGGAGTGAAATACCATTTCCAATTCCTTTTTCCTGAATTCTTTCACCCAACCACATTACGAATAAGGTTCCTGATATAAGAATGATGATAGAAGTAATCCACCATAAAGTGGGCGACAATGCGTCAGGGTTTGAATAAGCTATAATTGCAGACTGAGCCTGAGCACGAAGATTCACCAGATAACCGGGTGCCTGACCTGCAACAACAAGCACAGTCAGCCAACGTGTAATCTGATTAATTTTATTTCGCCCGCTTTCACCTTCCTTCTGCATTTTTTGAAAATATGGAACTGCAACTCCAAGAATCTGTACCACGATTGATGCAGAGATATATGGCATGATTCCAAGAGCTACGATTGAAGCCTGAGAAAAAGCACCACCTGCAAACATATCCAGTAAGCCGAATATTCCCTGAGAAGCCTGATTCTTTAAGCTTCCAAGCAAATTAGGATCAACACCCGGCAACACAATATGTGATGCCAGACGATAAACAGCTATAAAAAGAAATGTATTGAGGAGCTTGGTACGAAGCTCTTCAATCTTAAAAATATTCCGTAATGTTTGTATCAGGTCTTTCATTATTTCTCTTCAATGGTTGTAGTGCCACCAGCGGCTTCAATTGCATTTTTTGCGGTTGCTGAAAAAGCATGAGCTTTGATATTTACTTTAGCTTTCAGTTGTCCGCGTCCAGGTAGTTTTACGAGATCTCTTTTGCTTACCAAGCCTTTTTCGTATAATACTGTATGATCAACAGCTGAAATACCATACTTTTCGTTCAGGCTTTGGATTACGTCAAGATTGATTCCGGTATATTCTA
>CAZGNJ010000092.1:0-3643 GCA_964526985.1 uncultured Ginsengibacter sp.
TTAACTGAATTACCGAATCCTTTTCCCTCAACTTCTTTACCGTCGAATGTCAGCGTTTCAGTAGTGGTAACATCATCACCACCCTGGAAAGAAGCGGAAGTCTTGGAAATAACAATGGCATCTGCTTTTTGATCAACTTTCAGGGCCTTAGTTGCAAATCGTTCACCTCGTTGTCCAAATTCACTTATTCCTTCATTCAATTTCCAGTCGCCGGAAAATTTTGCTTTATCAGCTATGAATGTAATTGATAAAAGTAGTGCGGGAACAACAAGGAGTGAAATTAATTTTTTGGAGAATGAAATACTCATAGTTAAAATGTTTTAGGGATTAAATGTAAGTAGAAGAAATGAAATTGCAGTCGATCAGATTTCAAATAAGTTTAAAATGAGTGGATTTTTTTTCACTTCATGTTGACGCAGGCATATTGAATTATCTTAATACTTCGTTCAGGACTTTTGCCAGCCTCAAGCCGCCTTTCAGCAATTGGGTATCCAGGTCGTTTTTAAAGAGGTGATTGTATCGGTAACTTAGTTTTGCAGTCGGGGGTGTGAATGCATAAATTTTATTAGCCAGCAGGTAGGAATCGTAGAACCAGTCTTCCAGTGATGAATCCTGCCATTCTTTGATCTGATCCTTTCCTGCAATATCAAGTATGCCGGCATATTCTGTATAACTGTACTGTTGAAAATCAACCAGTGCATTGTCCCATACAGAATGAAGGTTGGTAGGTCTGTCAAACCAGAAAACTTTAATCTTGTTTCCTCCCTGGTCTTCATCCCTTCCCACATGTAAAGGCTGGTGCAGATCACCGATCAAATGAATCAGGAATCTTAAGGCAATCTGTCTTTGTTCGATAGGCAAAGAATGATCCGCTACTTGTTTCATCATAGCCTGTATCTGGGTGTACAGATTTTCACCCGGTAATTTTTTCAGGTCTGCTATAAATTCTTCCTTTGTCAGGTTTGCCGGAAGATCTACGTAATGCCATTTGGAAGCATGACTCCAGGTATTTGTTGTGTCCGACTTGATGAAGTCCGGCCAGTTAGCCCATTGCGCCAGCGTTTCTTTTCCAAAAATTTTTCGGAGTTCTTTTTTTGCTTTGTGGGTTAAATGGTGCTGAGCAATTTCTGCGACAACTCTATGACCGATGACGCCCCAGCAAAAAGAGGTGAGTGGGGCTAATACTGCAATTGCCAGGAATAGCGGTTTGAAAATTTTCTGGTAAAGATTGGTGAACATACCCGGTTATTTTATTCCTGCAAATTTCATGGAAAATAAAGAACCCAAAAAATAGAAATAATAATAATTTGATTCCGGGTTTGTGAATCAATCAGGATTAACCGAAGATGCAGTTGCCACTTCGATCACCGGGTGCATACTGACTTTTGATTTAATAGAATTGGATATTAAGCAGGCTGATTCAGATTTTTGCAAAACCCGTTCTGCCCTTTCCCTGTCTTTTTCATGCAGAATCATAACCCTTGGTTCCAGGATCACTTCCGTCATCAGGAATTTTCCTTCTACTTGTTCCAGTTTGCCTTTTGAATGGCAATTGAAAGATTGAAATTCAAGCTTTGAATTTTCAGCGATAGCCAAAAAGGTGGTCATCAGGCAGCTGCTCACTGCAGCTGTAAAAAGATGTTCGGGTGACCAGATTCCCGGGATGCCTTTGGGGAATTGCGGCGGAGTGGCCACTTCAATACAACCATTGCTGCCCGGAGTCATTACGTTTAATTCAGGCGAACACATTACTCCTTTCCGGTCGCTGCTCCAGTTGATATCCACCTGATAATAGTGAGGTTCCATAATTAAAAGATTTGTTAGCAAAACTAATTTGCATTTATGTAGAAAGACATGAGAACAATCATGTAAGAAGATGAATCATATCTTCGGTTGGTTATTAACGAGGGTTGATAATAAGTGCCTGATAATAGCAAAAAAATCTATATATTTACCCCTTATATTTTTGGCTGATTTTATTTTATAAGACAGTATGTGATGTTAAGAGCAGTGATGAATAATCGTACCGATATTAAAACGTGATTCAATGAGAATTTACCTGTTGGGATTATTATTTATTTCCTGTGTTTCCTATGGACAAAAAGGATGGCAGGTGGAAGTGATGCCCGGCATTTCATCCTATGCAGGAGATCTGACTCAAAAGACTATTCCTATACATACCATTCAACCTTCTTTAAGCACTAACATAAAATATAATACCGGCAATTTTGTAAATTTCAGATTAGGTCTTGCATGGGCAATGGTCTCAGGAAATGATAAATACAATTCACATTGGGATCTGTATGGAAGAAACCTGAGTTTTAAAAGTACCATCCTGGAGGGTAATCTTTGCCTGGAGCTGAATCTGGCCGACCCGGACATTTATTATTCTTATCCTTACATTTTCGGTGGGGTCGGTGTTTTTCATTTCAATCCCTGGGCCTATGATGATGCTCATAATAAAGTTTTTCTGAAACCATTGAGTACGGAAGGAGAAGGATTGGCTCAATATCCTTCGATAAAAGAATATTCTCTCACTCAGTTATGTCTGCCTTTTGGTGCTGGATGGAGACATAAAGTAAAAGAAAAATTTATAATCGGTTTTGAAATAGGTATCCGGTATCTGTTTACTGATTACCTGGATGATTTAAGTAATACCTATGTTGACAGGGAAACATTGCAATCACAGAAAGGAGATAAGGCAGTAGAAATGGCTTTTCGTTCCACCTATTTTTCTACCACCGGTGATACAAGGGGAAATCCTAAAGTAAAAGATATCTACGCTTTTGCAGGAATTAAATTCGGATTTTACTTACATAAAAAGAAAAAGTAGTCAGTTTCCCAAATATCACTATAAAAAGAGGCTGCCTCAACACACTCTGTCCTTCCGTTTACCACGATAACTTCGTAACCTAATTTTACAGACAGCCTCCTGGTTTATAAAAAACAACCAATCAATCCGGGGATTTTTATTTTTAAGCAGCCTGTGTCTCTGCCACTGCCTGCTTTATGAATTGAGCATCGGCAATGAGAGTTACCTCTTCTCCCAATAATATACCACCTGTTTCAGACACCATAGAGAAATTCACTCCGAAATCTTTGCGGTTGATTTTCCCGGATACTGAAATCCCAAGTCGTGTATTGCCCCAACCGTCTTTTGCAAAGCCTCCGAATTCAGCATTTAACACAATGGCCTTGCTGACTCCACGCATTGTAAGGGTTCCATACACTTTATAGTTTTCATCATCTGTTTTCTCAAGCCTGCTGCTTTCAAAACTTAGTTGCGGGTGATTTTCCGCATCAAAGAAATCACTGGTTCTTAAATGAGCATCCCGTTGTTCATTATTGGTGGTGATGGAATTGATTTCAGCCGAAAACCTGACTTTAGCAGTGCCGATATCATCCCCATTTGTTTCCACTTCTGCCTTGAATTGTTTGAAACTTCCCTTTACCCAGGATACCATCAGATGCCTGACTTTGAATTGAATTTCCGAGTGAGCAGGGTCAATAGTCCATTTTGTTGTTGTCATAATAATTTTTTTGATTGGTTATCTGATAAATTAACAACACAAAACTACATCCGGCTTTTCACCGTAAAAATGAGGTAGGATAAGAAATCATGTTGATCTGTTTTAAGAAAGTA
>CAZGNJ010000093.1:0-3548 GCA_964526985.1 uncultured Ginsengibacter sp.
ATTTAATGGGTTAGTAAGTACAAAGAGCTGGTGTATTCCGGCTCTTTTGCTTTTTAATATTTTATCAAAATTCCATCCAATTTTTTCCATTTTCCCTTCTTCGGCAATTCAAAGTTTTATACTTTCTTCGATTCCATTTCAGAAGATTTGTTTTCCGGGCATTCCCCAATCAAATTAATTGAACGAATATAAACCTACAGGTGATTGACCAAATTTTGCCAGATCACTAAGTTCATTAATCCAATTTTCAAATCAACTGATCGGAGAAAAAAAATGATTCTCCTTACTTGAAAAATTTTTTTTGGTACCTGCATAGGGGTTTTTTCAATTCTGCTGTTTTACTATCAGAGGGCAAACTTTTATGATAACAGATTCAGGTCATTCATTCTTCAAAAGAAGCTAAGGGCACAATCTGCCATAAATGTAAAGTTCTGTCCTTCCGATTTCTAAAACATAAAAACTCAACCAATGCCAAAAGTACATGTTCAAAATCTGTTAAGCAGTCTGGATCCAATATCCCTGACTGAGATGGATGGTGTAAAACTTCTCAACAGGGTTGACAGAAAGTATGTCATCCCTGCAAGCAGCCTGCCTGCTATCTTTAATCTGCTCCGTTCTCAATACTCCATTCTGGATATTGATGTGCGCAGAGCTTTTAGTTATGTTACGACTTACTTTGACACTTCAGATTACAGATTTTACAAAGATCACCATAACAGAGTGTCGAGCAGAATCAAGGTAAGAAGCCGCACCTATAAGGAAAGCAATCTGCATTTTTTCGAAATCAAGATGAAGAGCAACTGCCGTACCGATAAATACAGGGAAGTTTTGAAAGGTGAATGTTTTACCTTATCCGACAAGCAATGTGAAAAGATAAAAGCCATTTATCAAAAAAATCTTTCCAGCCCGCTTATTCCCGCTTTACTGAATACCTATACCCGGATCACCCTGGTCAACAAGGCCAGAACCGAGCGTTGTACGATAGATGTGGACCTTGCCTTTCAGGATCCTGAAGTACGCGGAGCAGAATTTAATGTAGATGGAATTGCCATCATTGAATTAAAACAATCCAAAACCGATATATCAGATGGCATAGCTGCATCTTTAAGAAAGCGACACATATTTCCGTCCAGCATTAGCAAATACATTCTGGGAATTATCCATACTCATCCTGAAATTAAACACAATACATTCAAACCCCTTCTGCACAAAATCGAAAAGATTCAACAACAATAAAATTTTAATCAATAAAAAAAAAGTCATGAAAAAGTCACACTTCCTTTTAGCCATCATTCTATTATTAGGCGCAACTCCTTCATTCGCACAAAATACGCATCTTATCGGCGATGTCATCAAAGGATTTGACCTGCAGGAATTGGGTATCCGATTTGCCATTAATGCTGTATCGGCCTTCATACTCGTAAGGTTGATCTATTTCACCCGTCACCGAAACAAAGATTTTCTATTCACCTTCACCTTGTTTAACAGTGTCAACTTCCTGATATGTTTCCTGCTAAGCTCCGCTGAATTAGAAGTAGGATTTGCATTCGGCCTGTTTGCTATCTTTTCCATAATGCGATACAGAACCGTAAAAGTAGAAGTCAAAGAGATGGGCTACCTCTTCCTGTGTATTGCAATGGGATTGATCAATTCGCTGGCAACCACACAGAACAATTACATCGTGCTCCTCTGTTCCAATGCTTTCATTCTGGTGTTAGCCATTCTAATGGATCGTACAACCACATCTCACGACGAGTCCAGGCAAATTACCTATGAGCGTATTGACCTCATCAAACCGGAACTAAGAAATGAAATGATTCAGGATCTGCGTAACCGTACAGGGCTTCCGATCTACAAAGTAAATATTGTGAGTATAGACCTGATGCAAGATGTGGCCATCGTAAAGGCTTACTATAAGAATGAAGTAAATCTGAAACAGTCCGGTGCAGAGCAATCCCAACGTCTGTTACATACTGTGGATACAACCAATCAGATGAAAGCGAGATTATCACAGGCATGATATTTATCATTCATAAAAACTGACAAAATAAATCAACGGCAGATGCTGCACAATCTGTAGCAAAAGGAGGGTTCACAGTATCTGCCGGTGAAGGAATATTTTCAGAAAAACTAAGTATTGTAAAATCATTAGACAACCAGTAACTCAAAATAGTTATGAAAGCAAATTACATACACATCCTGCTGGCAACGATCATCGTGTTTGTAGCCCTTCAGGCAAATGCACAATATTTCAACGACTGGGAAGCGCGTACAAGTGTCTCTCTCGAATATAAGTTCAACAAAAATCTATCAATTGCCGGAACATATTATCTATATATGAACAAGAACATTTCAGAGTATAAGAAATCTGTACTTGCCGGTGAAATTGGTTACAAAATAACCAAATGGATGAAAACGGGGATAGAGTACAGGTATGGGATGGACTACCCGGATAATTATCATGAGATGGGTTATTCATTCACCTTCGATTATGACTTGCTGGAGAAATTAAAAATAAAATACAAGCCCATGTTTATTATGGAATTCAGGTCACTCAATCAGGAACATCTTGCAGCATACCCAATGGAATATTATCTGACAAACAGAGTGACATTGGGATACGAAATAGCCAGGAAGACTGAGCTCTATGTATTTACTGAAAATTACCAGCAGATAGAAAAAGGCAACTTTCAGTTTTACAGGCAAAAAAGTGCATTGGGGGCTGCATTCAAGGCAGGAGACAGAAGCGAAATTGATACATGATTTGATGTAATCAACAAAATAAAGGGAAAGAATGAAGCCCGCATTGTTTTAAAATACACCTACAGTCTTGGATACCTGAAAAGCAAATAATCATTGTCGATCCAATAAGGGGTATTCACGGTAAAACATTAAGTTCTTTGAACGATACTCTCCTGAATTGAGACTTCGCAAAACGAAATTTTGCGCAAATCTATCCGGAATAAAGCACTGTCTGTTTATCTTTGATTTCAATACATTAGTTTTGATTTCAACCATCATCAGGATTCTACAACAGGCAGGGCAATTCCCGGTATGCTCAATGTGAATAACGATACATATCAACAATTCCAAACAGTATTCAGGCAATACTATGGTTCACTTTGTAACTATGCGCTCAGTTTCTTAAAAGATGTTTCTACAAGTGAAGATATTGTTCAGGACGTGTTTGTAAGAATTTTGGAAATGAAGCAAGAGATCATCAATTCAGAGGGAATCCGGTTTTATCTCTTTACGGCAGTAAGAAACAACTGCCTGACCTATTTACAAAAGGGAAAAAATCTTCAGTTGTAGAACTCAAAGAATATGATGTTCCCGGCGAATCAGAATTTCACGAAGATGAAAAAAATGTGAAAGCCGATTATCAATCGAGGTTGGCTTCTGCAATAGAGCATTTGCCACCCAAATGCCGGGAAGTGTTTATGCTAAGCAGAATGAGCAAACAGTCGTACAAAGAAATTGCAGATACGCTTGGCATTTCAGTAAAAACTGTAGAAAATCAAATAGGCAAGGCATTAAAAATATTGAGA
>CAZGNJ010000094.1:0-3356 GCA_964526985.1 uncultured Ginsengibacter sp.
CTTCATCCGGTGATAATCGGGAAGTCTGTTTCAATACCTGAATAAAATAAGCCACTTCTTTTTCCGTAGCCGGGCAACCGGAATTATCTCCCGGCGTACTGTTTACATTTCCATCGGTTCTGAACCGGGAATCGGCTAATATCTTTCCCTTTGGATCAAATACAAGCCAATAAGGAATTCCGAGCCCGTCGCCACCATACTGTTTCCGGAATTCATTGGCTCCCGGGTTTTCAAGATTCTTTTTATCTTTTGATTCATCAACCGTCATATGACGGATCACATAATTATTATCAAAATATTGCTTACAGGAGGCATCGTTCATGCTGCTGTCCATACGATGGCACCATCCGCACCAAGAGGCATGGAAAATCACAAAAACATTTTTATGCTCTTTATCCGCCTTCTGATAGGCTTCTTTCATAATGGCTTCAGCTGATGGAGGTGTGGACTGTGCTATCAGTAAGACCGGTACAAGCAAGAACAGTAGTAAATTGCTCAGAATTTTTTGTTGCATAGAAAAAAATTGTTCAGGTAAAAATAATTAAATAACTTTTAATCAGGGCAGCGAGTGAAATTTTAACGTATCCTGTAATTGAGGTCAACAACCTGAAATTTAAAACCATCCGGAATTTGCATGAAAAAATATTACTACCTATCGTTTTGTGTCCTGTGCAGCTTCTATCTGCGGGCACAACAGGAAATCAAAATGACCGAAGCCCGTTTTAAAACGGGTGACAATAAAAGTTATAGTCAGCCGGGCTTTAATGACAGCCAATGGATAACAATCAAAACCAATGAAGCCTGGGATCAACAGGGATTTCAAAATTATGACGGCTATGCCTGGTATCGAATTCATGTTATCATACCTTCTTCCCTAAAGAATTCTTCGGCATGGAAAGATTCTTTACGCATCAACCTTGCCAAAATTGATGACGCCGATGAAGTGTACCTGAATGGAAAAAGAATCGGAAAAGACGGATCATTTCCGGATGATCCTTCCGGCTATATTTCTAAATGGGATGAACCAAGAGTTTATCATCTCAGCACGAATGATCCGGTCATTAACTGGGATGCCGGAAATATCATTGCCATAAAAGTTTATGATGGCGGTGGACTGGGTGGAATGTTTGGCAGTGTACCTTTTATCAACATGATAGATTTGATAGATGGAATCCGGCTCAGCTTCAGGGATAGTAAGCCGGGCAATGATAATAAATTAATTATCCCCTGTGTTTTGACCAGCACAATTTCTCAAAATATTCCCGGTACATTACAACTTCGGATAACTGACTCTGAAAGCGGTAAACTTATCAAATCTGAAGACCGGGAACTGACGGTGACGTTTGATAAAAACATAGTAGCTGACCTGGAAGTACCAAAAGACAAGAGATTTGATATTGAAGCAAAATTTGTTGAGGGAAATACCAAAAAATCGTTGAGTATTCATAAAGTCACAAATTATATATTAACACCTCTCCCACCCGAAACTCCCCGAATCAATGGCGCAAAGATATTTGGTGTCAGGCCGGGCTCTCCGTTCCTATTTAAAATTCCGGCTACCGGTAAAAAACCTTTATCCTATTCGGTTCGGAATTTACCTCCGGGTTTGAAAATAGACAGTGTCACAGGAATCATTACCGGCAAATTGATAAAAGCAGGAACATATAAAATGAATTTTATTGTAAAAAATAGTTTAGGTGAATCATCTGAAGAATTTACTGTCAAATGCGGAAATCTGTTATCACTGACTCCACCCATGGGCTGGAATAGCTGGAACTGCTGGGGATTGAGTGTTAGTGAAGAAAAAGTAATCAGCTCTGCCCAGGCATTAATAAATAAAGGCCTGATTGATCACGGTTGGTCATATATGAATATTGACGATGGCTGGGAAGCAGAAAAGAGAAATACAAAGGGAGAAATAGTGACGAACTGTAAATTTCCTGATATGAAAGTATTGGGGAACTGGCTGCATGACCATGGATTGAAATTCGGAATTTATTCTTCACCCGGCCCCAAAACCTGTGGCGGCTATCTC
This sequence comes from uncultured Ginsengibacter sp., assembly GCA_964526985.1. Lineage (GTDB taxonomy): Bacteria > Bacteroidota > Bacteroidia > Chitinophagales > Chitinophagaceae > Ginsengibacter. The sequence goes on from CAZGNJ010000094.1 coordinate 2,036, forward strand.
GGATCATGGCAGCATGAAAAGCAAGATGCCGCTACCTATGCCAACTGGGGAATTGATTATCTGAAATATGATTGGTGCAGTTATGGTGATATTGCAAAAGGCGATACCTCGCTTGCTGCATACATAAAGCCCTATAAAGTGATGCAGTCAGCATTGCGTTCACAAAAAAGAGATATTCTTTACAGCCTATGTCAGTATGGAATGAAAAATGTTTGGAGTTGGGGAGATAAAGTGGATGGCAACAGTTGGAGAACTACCGGTGATATTATTGATACATGGAACAGCCTTTCGTCCATAGGGTTCAGTCAAACCACACAGTATAAATATGCAAAACCCGGCAGATGGAATGATCCCGATATGCTGATAGTGGGAATGGTGGGCTGGGGAGAAAACCTACACCCGACAAGATTGACACCGGATGAACAATATACACATATCAGCCTATGGTGTTTATTATCCGCACCTCTTTTAATTGGTTGCGATATCAGCAAACTGGATGACTTCACATTGAATCTTTTGACGAATGATGAAGTGTTAGCAGTGGATCAGGATCCACTGGGCAACCAGGCAAAGCAAATCATAAAAAAAGATAATTACCAGGTTTGGATGAAAGTAATGGAAGATGGCAGCTATGCTATTGGTATTTTTAACCTCGGCGAAAGCTATCAAAATATCTCTGTGAGTTCTGCTGAACTTGGTATAGATTCAAGAAGTGAAGTAAGAGATTTATGGAGGCAAAAAGATTTAGGTCCATTTGGATTTTCATTCACAACAAGAGTCCCGCCGCATGGAGTAACCTTGATTCAGGTGCAGAAGTAAGAGAAAAGAAGCATGATATACGAAGTAGGAAATATGAAATAGTAATTTAAATTCCCTTACTATGATCAAAAAAGCTTCTGATCTGGAAGTATTTCAGTTGTCTTATAAATTAGCAATGGATATTTTTTTGATGATCAGAAGTTTTTCCAAAGAAGAAAAATATTCTTTGACAGATCAGATAACCAGATCCTCAAGATCCATTACGGTTAATATAGCTGAAGGTTGGGGAAGGAGGGTTTATGAAAATGAGTTTAAAAAACACCTTGTCTATGCTATGGGTTCATTAGAAGAAACGAAAGTTTGGCTAAAGTTCACAAAAGATTGCACCTATATCAATACAGAAGCTTATGATATTCTGATTCAAAAATCAGAAGAAGTTGGAGTTAAAATTTTTAAGTTGTATGACAACTGGAAATCTTTTTAACTTCGCATCCCATTTTAAATCATCATCCACCATAAAAAATGACCAACCTCTCAGTAAACATCAACAAATTTGCTACGC
>CAZGNJ010000095.1:0-2989 GCA_964526985.1 uncultured Ginsengibacter sp.
GGCAGTAGGCAGCATCTTCGGCTTGGGATTAAAAGGATATGAACTGGCGGGGGAGTGGTTTACTTCTAGTTAGAAGTTGATTCTTATCAGTCTTACGTCCTACAATAGTTACTTTTCTGGCTTTTAGGAATAGTTATTTTTGCTGCATGAAAATTCCTGTTATTGATAAGACTGCTGAGGAAGCGATCTCCATTATTCAATCCGGTAATCGTGTATATGTTCATGGCAGTGCTCAGACTCCTGTCTGTTTGTTAAAAGAACTCGTGAAACACTCTCATCGTTTAACATATGTCGCACTGGTTTTCATCAGTGTTTACGGAGATATAGAAGTGATAAACCCGGAATATGCAGATAGTTTTCATGTAAACTCTTTATTTGTTTCAGCCGGCATTCGCCGGGCAGTGAGTGAAGGTTACGCAGATTATATTCCTGTTTTTCTCAGCGAGATACCGGAATTGTTCAAAAGGAAAGTTTTACCTATTGATGTGGCGATGGTACAGGTTTCTACTCCTGATAAACATGGTTATTGCTCGTTGGGGGTTTCAGTGGATATTGCCCGCTCTGCAGTGAATACGGCAAAACATGTGATTGCAGTTATCAATCCAAATGTGCCCCGTACTCATGGAGATGGGTTGATTCATAGCAGCCGGTTTCATAGTATAGTTCAAAGCAATGATCCCTTATATGAAGTGAATTATGAAGATAAAGTGGGTACGGTAGAAATGAAAATTGGGGAGCATATTGCAACATTGATTGAAGACCGAAGTTGTTTGCAGATAGGCATTGGCTCTATTCCGGATGCAGTATTACGATCCTTGACCCATCATAAAGATCTGGGATTACATACTGAAATGTGTTCGGACGGCGTCATTGATCTTTTTGAAAAAGATATCATCAATAACAAGTATAAACAAATTCATCCCAACAAAGCGGTCACTGCTTTTGCTTTAGGCACAAGAAGGCTGTATGAATATGTAGATGATAATCCTGCATTTCAGTTTCTGGATATTGATTATGTGAATGAGCCGCATGTAATCCGGCGCAATAATAAAATGGTGGCTATAAACAGTGCGATAGAAGTGGATCTCACGGGACAGATCTGTGCCGATTCCATCGGTACTTACCAGTACTCCGGTGTGGGTGGACAGATGGATTTTATTCGTGGGGCATCATTAAGTGAAGGGGGAAAACCGATTATTGCTCTGCCGTCACGAACTTCGAAAGGAATACCCCGCATAGTTCCTTTCTTGAAAACCGGTGCAGGTGTAACAACTACAAGAGCACATGCTCATTATATCGTTACCGAATATGGAATAGCATATCTATTCGGAAAGAATTTAAGGCAAAGGGCCAGGACGCTAATAAACATAGCACATCCCGATGACAGGGAAGCGTTGGAAAAGGCTTGCTATGAAAGATTCAGGATTTTTTGAATTGTAGATATTTTAAATTAAGAAATAAGAAAACGCCTCCGGTTGGAAGCGTTTTTTCTTTTTTTATAAAATTCTTTTAGAGCTCTCCGCTATCGTTTTTTATTCATTGTCCTGGAAAAACCGGTTCCTGTTCTCCTGCGGTTTTTCTGCCGGCTTTTTCTTCAGCCAATCCGGATCATTCTTTAACTTTTGTACGTCATCCAGTTTAGTAACGTATAAACTGCGGCCATGTGTTCCCAATATCATTTCATTATCCCTGACCTGGAAAGCAATATCATGAACAGGGATTGATTTTGGTAAACCACCATCCCATTTCATAAAATTATTCCCCTGGTCAAAGCTGACGTATAAACCGCCATCACTTCCAACGTACAATATGCTGTCATTTTTTGGATCTTCACGTACAACATTCAGTGATTCCATTGGCAAATCTTTACCAAGTTGTTTCCAGGTGGCGCCATAGTCCTCGCTTACGTAAAGTAATGGATCAAAATTATCATTGCGATAGCCATTCAATGTTACAAACACTCTTCCTTCTTTGTATTGTGAAGCAATCACTCTTGTGACCCACATGCCATGAGTTGTAAGCCGGGTATCAACTGTCGAAGATTTTGACTTTTTTCCTTTTACTTCTTTAGCATCTTCCAACTTACTGATCAGTTGCCAGGAATAACCATTGTCCTTCGTTACCTGGACATTTCCATCATCAGTACCTACATACAATAAGCCAAACCGGGTTGGTGATTCGGATATTGTTGTGATAGTACCAAAGGGTACATTGCCCCGGCGATTTCCCTGCCCGACCGGGTCGTTCAGGCGGGCATTAGTAAGATCACCACTGATAGCTACTAAACTGTCTCCTTTGTTTAATGAACGATACAAACGATTGGCGCCGATATAAAATATATCCTGGTTCATTTTGCTGAGCAGGATCGGGGTTTGCCAATTGAATCGTAATGGAGTTTCTCCCAATACATGTTGTGGTTTTACAGATTTCCTTTCACCCCGGGTCTTACGGTTCATCCTGGTGTAAGCTCCAAATTGAGAACCGGCATAGGCGGTTGTATTATCCCGGGTATCCACTTGCACCTGCATTCCATCGCCACCCATTAATGATTTATAAGGATAGTCACCGGAACTTTGCCAGCCAATATTTTCACGATTGGAAGAAGGCCCATACCATACTCCATTGTCCTGTAATCCTCCGTACACATTATACGGCTTTTCATCATCTGTAACAACGGCATAATACTGACCAACAGAAGGTGTGTTGGCAAAAAACCAATGTTCTCCGTTATCATAAGTAATATTACATCCGCCGTCATTGCCATTAATGATATGATCGTCCCGGTTTGGGTTTATCCAAACAACGTGATGATCACTATGCACATTTCTTTTGTCAATATCTTTAAATGTCTTTCCTCCGTCTGTTGACATCTGCAGGGAGATCCCCGTAATGAAAATCTTGTTGTCATTAACAGGTTAGACAAAAATTTTTCCAAAGTAATTACCATATGTATTGTGTATATCTATGTCTTTCTCTTTCGTTTTTTTCT
>CAZGNJ010000095.1:2999-3229 GCA_964526985.1 uncultured Ginsengibacter sp.
CCTCATGCTCTTTTCTCCAACTCAATCCACCAACGTCATCTCGGTACACTTCGCAACCATAAATTCCGGCATTGGTAAACCCGTCGTCACTGTCCAGGTAATCCCAGACTGCTGTTGGTTTCACCTGGCCGGTTGCTACCATTTGCTTTACTGATTCGGCAGTATAATTTCTTGGGAAACGATTTTGCCGCAGGAAATTATTCAACTTTTTGTTGTCGAGTTGCTGAAAC
>CAZGNJ010000096.1:0-3209 GCA_964526985.1 uncultured Ginsengibacter sp.
TCCGTGCATTCCCATTAACTGGATACGCACTTCTGGATCCGCAAAACATTGACGTAGACCTTCAATATCTATTTGATCAAGCTTAAACCAGGAATGCCGGCTTCCAATACCTGTGGCGGAATGTTTCGATGGTTCTTGTGAATCAGGATTATCTGAGGCTTGGTAATAAGCTGGTTTGCGTTTGATGTGGTGTGCTTCATCAAAGCCAGCAGGTAATTTTCCACTAGCACATTCAACCGCATCATACTGAGCCTCATTGAAAATTTTCATTAAAGGAGCTGGAACATTTATGCTTCCATCCTCCTTGATTTTTAGATTATCGTTGAAAATACCTTTTAGCTGATCGATGTGAGCCAGAACTGCCAACCCACCCCTGGAGTGTATCGTATCGACAACTTCATATACACTTTTCGTGCAAACTGTCTCTGATTTTCCAAACTCATCAGGTTTGATATCTAGTTTCCCGAGTAAACCTTCCACATCCTTTTGTGTTGCACTTGGATCAAATATTGCCACAAGATGTCCGAGTTCCAAAGATATCTCAACACCAGGAAAAATCACAAGATCTTTATCCGCAGCAGCGCTCTTCATCTGATCAATCCATGCGGCATTGTTATGATCGGTAATTGCGATACCATGCAATCCCATGTCTATTGCTGCTTGGATAATTTGCTCAGCGGTTTGTGTCTTATCTCGATAGCACTTAGATGCCGGCGTGTGTACGTGAAGATCGAGTTTGTAAAAATGAAGACCTGTCATTTTCCCTCCAAACAATGGATTTGAGTGATAAGGTGAGATAATCTTGTTCTTTCTGTGAACCAGTTTAGATATCCGGTGTCCAGGTTTCACTCCCTTTTGTAATTTTCCCAACAACTCATTCTGATCACGAAAATTGGGGCATGAGAATTGATTAATGGGGTAACAAAGGAAACTAAAAAAATAGAATTACCCAAACCTATAATAATCTCACAATTCTTTCAACTATTCGTCTCAGTATGATTTGTTCTTTTCTTACAGGACTAACAAATGTTCTGTTATCTGATAACTACCGACCTTAAATACACTTCTGAGCGGTATCAGATAACCGACACAATAATGAAGATTGTAATCTATTTTGAGGTTAACAGCTTTGATTATGGGTAAAATGGTGCTTGCATAAGTCAGCAATGTAAATCGGAAAATGCTTTACGTCCGAACCACATGAAGTAATTGTTAATCCGAATTGCCAAATTCAAGTAATCTCTCCCATATTTTCACCATCGCCCACGTATCCATCTTGCAGTACTCTAAGAGCGCCGTTTTCGTCTTTTCTGCATCATCCGTGGACAATTTATCATGGATTAGTTCCCACCAAGCCATCATTGCTTGATCGCCTTTTCCAATTTCCATTTCATCATAACCAAGTTCGGGAACCATAACGGGCAAAACATTCTTAATTGACCAACTCCCCTTGAATTTTGGGTGTAAATAGAATCCAAAGTTGATAAAATCGCCAAGATCGTAAATGCGTTCGTTTAGACCCGCAAGAAACTCAGCATATTCCGGATGAATGATTGCCAGCTCTTTATTCCTGGTCATTTCAAAGGGTTTATTCCATACGAATACTGTTCCTGTGCTGCCAATGTCCTCTCGTAATTGCCTGATCAAGGATTTTGATGGATCGTCTTTCTTAATCGATAAGTGTTCGGAGTGATGGATTTCGCCATTTATTGAATCCATCTTGTGAAGTGAATATTGAAAGACCATTTGCTGCTGAGGTTTATACCCATCAAACAACGGAATCGCAGATAAGTAAGTCTCGTAGTCCAGAAAGTAAAGAGGAAATGTAAAATACTGGAATTCCTTATGGATCGCTTCCCTATTAATGTGTTCTTTTCCGGATTGAGCAACCTCCACAATTTGACGTTGTTTTGCGTTGAACGCAAAAGATTTAGGAACATCTTTGATGTCAACAATTCCCAAACTTAGCAGTTCGATCTTCTTCTTCTCTGATAGCCTGGGAATATCAAAGATTGAATACTCAGGCAGTCCCGGATGGCAGATACCAGGACAAGGGCAGCATTTGGGGTTTAAGCAAGGTTGAGTATCTTCATATGAAGGTTTATGCACTGATCCTAGGGCTATATCCCTCAGTTTATCGACTTCATCTCTAAGTTCGAGTACCTTTTGTGTCACATCCTCGGCAATGAATAATTCAACCAGGTTCAGATTTGAATACCGGATGTATTCGCTATTCAAGTGAAGGATGAAAACACGATCAATCTTGATGTGTTCATTGACGATTAGGTATTGGTAGGTAACATCATAAATGTTTTCCTTTTTTATGCTTGTGCCGCTTTTTACTTCGTAAAGATCGTATGAGGCTGCAGCTGGTTTGTGAATAAGAATATCCGTCCTGACGGTAAACTGTTTAACAGTGAAGGTTTCTTGAAAAATCAGATCCTCGCCTGGTTTGAGTAAATATTTCTTGAGATACTCCTTGGCAAGGGCTTCGACTTCATAACCTTGCGTCATAATATTTACATCAAACGGGGATGGGGTTACATCAACGAGACCGTGCTTTTCCGCCCACAGATGGCATGGGGCTTCCAGGAATAAGAGAAAATCAGATTTGGTAAGTAGAATGTTGTCACTCATATGGATATTGTATACCATAGGAGAAATTAGCAAAAAGCAGTAATGGCGTGAGTTGCCTTTCCAGATGATCTTTGGTGCAACTGTGGTGCAACCTGTGTAGAAATGATAGATAAATTGGACAAAATAGACAATCTTAACCGCCACATGAGGTAGCTGTAGACAAAAATACCCTCTTATTAACGGTACAGACGATATTTTTACCGACTTCGAATCAGATGGTTGGGAGTTCGAATCTCTCCGGGGGCATTTTTTGTTTTAAAGACATTGCTGCCTTCGAATCCCACTACGGGGACTATGTCTCTCCGGGGCTGTTTTCTGCAAGATAATCAGTGAATCATAATTTGTGAGTATACCTTGACGCTCACGTCACTGCGAGACCCTTTGCCATGAAGCCTGAAGGTTACATCTGGAAACACAATGACAAAGGGTCGTGGCAGTCTGCTTTTTAAGCGAAAGATTCCGGACGGAAGCGAACCCCCCTATTACTTGAAGGTTTAGATCCTTCGCAAGTGATGCTCAGGATGACAGGCCCGAAAAAATCAGGATCTAAATGGGAAATGGCTTAGGTTTAT
>CAZGNJ010000097.1:0-3074 GCA_964526985.1 uncultured Ginsengibacter sp.
GTTTTTTTCTACCGTGATTATCATTACATCTTTTCTGCCTGTTTTCCTGCTAACGGGTCAGGAAGGAAAATTGTTTCATCCATTGGCCTATACCAAAACGTTCATCATGGTGATGGATGCTGTGCTGGTATTAACACTGGCGCCGGTACTGATCTCTTTTTTCATGAAAGGAAAATTCAGAAAGGAGCAGTCTAACCCCATTAACCGGGTGCTGGAAAAAATTTATGAGCCCCTGATCCGCTTTTGTATCAAGTGGAGAAAAACTGTGATTGGTATTAACCTGGTTGTATTGCTTATCAGTATTCCGCTGGTCATGCGATTGGGTCGTGAGTTTATGCCGCCGCTGGATGAAGGTTCTTTACTCTTTATGCCCGTTACCTTACCGGATGTTTCCAATTCTGAAGCAAAACGGTTATTGCAGGTACAGGATAAAATCATCCGCACAGTTCCGGAGGTACTTCATGTTTTAGGCAAAGCCGGCAGGGCCAATACGGCAACTGATAATTCTCCGATCAGCATGATTGAGACAATCATCTTACTGAAACCTAAATCCGAATGGCGGAAAGGGATGACAAAAGATGGAATTATAAATGAGCTGAACTCCAAAATGCAAATTCCGGGAGTCACCAATGGATGGACACAGCCGATCATCAATCGTATCAATATGCTTTCAACGGGTATCCGGACCGATGTGGGGGTGAAAGTTTATGGCCAAAACCTGGATAGCATTTATGCTTTTGCACAAGTCATAAAAAAACAATTGGAAGGTATTGATGGAGTTAAAGATTTATATGTAGAACCTATCACAGGCGGAAAGTATATTGATATAGCAGTGAAAAGGGAAGAGATCGGCAGGTATGGTCTAAGTGTGGACGATGTGAATACGGTTATTGAAAGTGCATTAGGAGGAATGAAGCTAACTACCACCATTGAAGGACGCCAGCGTTTTTCTGTAAATGCCAGGTATGGACAGGATTTTCGTAATAACCTGGAAGAATTGAAACGCCTGCAGGTGCAGACTATGAATTTCGGGCCCATTCCACTGGAGGCTGTTGCGACCATAAAACTGAGTGATGGCCCGCCGATGATCAATTCTGAAAATGCCATGCTGAGAGGTACGGTGTTGTTTAATGTAAGAGAAAGAGATTTGGGCAGCACCGTCAGGGAAGCAAAAGAAAAACTGGACAATATGATCGGCAAGATGCCCAAAGGTTATTTTCTTGAATGGAGTGGTCAGTATGAAAACCTGATAAGGGGAGAAAACACATTGAAGATGATTTTGCCTGTGGTGCTGGTTATAATTTTCATTTCAATGTATTTCGCATTTCATTCGGCAAGAGAAGCTTTTTTTAGTTTAATCAGTATTCCTTTTGCCCTGATTGGCGGAGCCTATTTGATTTATATATGGGATGTAAATCTTTCTGTCGCAGTAGCTGTAGGCTTTATTGCCCTGTTTGGCCTTGCCGTGGAAACGGGAATCGTCATGGTAATTTATCTGAATGATGCGATGCAGCAGTTGGTGGCAAAAAAGGGAAATTCAAAAGAAACAATTACAAAAGCCGATTTAAGAGAATACGTAATAGCCGGTGCGGCCAAGCGGCTTCGGCCTAAGTTAATGACGGTTGCGGTTTCTCTTTTCGGACTGATCCCTATTCTCTGGAGTAATGATGTGGGCAGCGATGTGATGAAACCAATAGTGTTACCCATGATAGGCGGCGTTTTTACATCTGCAATTCATATTCTTCTGGTAACGCCTATAATATTTCTGATGACAAAAGAATATGAATTAAGAAAATTCGGAAAAATAGAAGTTTTGGATGCAAAACATTAAACTATGAAAAAAATAATTGGAATACTGACAGTATGCATTTCGTTGAATACGGGGCTGCCGGCGCAAACATTAAAAATTGATGACATCATTGACAGCATCAGGTTAAAACATCCTGTTGTGAAAATGTATGATAATGAAATCCGTTCTATGGATGAAGCGGCAAAGGGTGCAAGAAGCTGGATGCCTCCTCAAATCGGATTTGGACAGTATATGACTCCCTATAATGTAAACCTTTGGAGAAAAGAGGGTGATATGAAAGGCATGGGGTCAGTCATGCTTTCCGGAGAGCAAATGTTTCCCAACAGGAAAAAACTGGATGCCGATGAGAATTATATGAAAGCAATGTCATCCGTAGAAGAAGAAAAAAAGAATGCAACATTGAATGAATTAATCAATGATGCCAAACAGTTTTATTATGATTGGATAATCCTGGAAAAGAAGCTGGTGATCCTGTGTGAGAATGAAAAGATCCTGGACTTCATGATTTCAACCGCTGAGATACGTTATAAAAACGGGTTAGAAAAAATCAGTGCCTACTATAAAGCTAAAGCTGCATTGGGTGATGTGGAGAACATGAAGCTGATGTTTGAAAATGATATCAATGAAAAACGAATCCGCATCAATACGCTGATGGGCAGAAATGCTATGACTTATTTTGATATTGATACGACATTTACAATAAACGATTATTCAGGGATGGTGTTTGACAGCACTTTATTTTATACAAACCGGAGCGATCTGAAATCACTGGACAGGGAAATCAATCTCAACCTCTTGAAACAGGAAACCGAAAAAGCCGCACTAAAACCGCAATTCGGAGTCCGCTATGAAAATATGGTGGGCTTTGGAGGGCAGCCCTTACAGTATACCATCATGGGTATGCTGCGGATTCCTATGGCTAAATGGTCGTCTAAAATGAACAAAGCTAATATTGAAAGCCTGAAATGGAAAACCCATGCACTACAATCTCAGAAAGAAATGATGGTGAATGAATACAGTGGAATGGCCTATGGTATGCGGAATGAACTCAGTCTAAAGAAAAAGCAAATTAAACTTTATGAAGGAACTATCATTCCTGCTTTGAGGAATAATTATAAAACCATGCAGCTCGGTTATGAGCAGAATACAGAAGAATTGTTTATGCTCTATGATACGTGAGAATAATTAAACATGAAAAAATTGGAATATGTTGACTTGCTTAACCCGGCATTGAATCTCCCGATAACGATTGAAAGACTAATTG
>CAZGNJ010000098.1:0-2942 GCA_964526985.1 uncultured Ginsengibacter sp.
TCGTCTATCTTCTCCAGAATTATTCAGCCAATAACGACCGTTGAACCTATACATTTCAGATTCAGTCAAGGGAATTAAATAAATACGCCTTCCATCTTTATATGTTTGCGTTGGATTTTGCCGCGTATCCCGTATTACCGATGCCAGCTGCGGGAACTCTTTGAAATCATCATCAGTAAGAGAGAAACGAGTCCCCTGCGGGATATAACTTCCATTTAATTCAATTAAACCAAGTGTCGAAAAACTTTCTCCAGCGAATAGTGAAAAAATACTGGACGAATTCAGTAAAATAATGATGATGGCCAGAATCACAATAAAAACATACCACTGTTTTTTTAGAATTTCTATAAATGTCATACCAATGTTAGTATTTGTCCTAAAATATTTAATTATTACCTCTTAAGAAAAGTTATCGAATTAACACCTCTGTATCCAGAACTTAGCATTATATTCATCTCTGCTTACACAAATAAAAATGTCTCATTCGTTTCATCTTATTTTACAACTACACTAAACCAAATTACTTTTCAAAAAAAATATTCTAAAATGAGAATCAAATAAGAATTAATATATACGGCAATAAGAAATGTAAAAATGTAAAAGAGCTTGGATCACCAGCTTTGAACGGATGATGATCCCAAGCCTGCCCAAAGGCACGTTGAACTGAGCTTTCCTTAATAAAAAGGCTTTCCTCGTGCTTTACCAACTGACAAAAAGGTGATTGATTCGTATGCCCGAGGAAGCGAGACTTGTTTACCAGATAGCGATAGTACTGGCGTTAATCATTTTCATCTGCAGTATTCCATCCGTATGTGCAGGTGAAGGTAATCAGAGTAATATATCAGCGACTTCAAACGAAACTGATCTCAACGAGACAGTTACTGAGAGTCCGACTGAAACGATACCGGTTGAACCAACGGTACAAACGACAGAAGAAATAACAACGGAACCAACCATCCTAACTCCCGTCACAACATTAACCGATGCAATGCCGGTTCAGACAACTGATACAGCGCCGGTCGTTGATGCACAAAAAAAGTCTATTAGTCAAAAATCAATAAACCACATTCAAATTCATCTCGGGAAACAGAACATTACCAACGATATTGCGAGGGATATTTCATTAAAAAGTGAACTCATGGCTTATGGAATTGAAAACTCGGAAAAATTATTAGTCCCTTCACCAGGACGAGTTTCCCGGTATGATTTTGTAACAGTTGATACCAAATTATTGCGCGAACTGGTAAAAGCCGGAAAAAGTATCACAATTTCTATCGAAGGAACAGATTATCCGGCAGAATTATCCCGGATGGACTTTGAAAATCTTGATGACGGCGTTGATTCATTCCATGGCAGTCTTACGGGGATTAAAAACAGTGACATGCTCTTCACCGCAAGTGATAAGGCATTAATCGGTCGTATCACATTCGAAAATGATACCTATTGGATCACTCCCGCTGAATCACGACAAAATGCCGAAACCAGTCAATCACCTTTACATTTTATCTACAACTCCGGTGATGTCACCGACAAACAAATAAAAATTGATGACGGTCCCGCGACTCTTCCTGAAAAAACAACAGAATTGTCTGATATGGGTGTTTCCGGATTTCATCAGACTAAAGCTTCCATTCTTGAAAAAACACCACTCTCCCAGACCGTTACGGTGAATATCCTCATTGTAACTGATGAGGCATTCTACAATAATTCCTATTGGATTCCGTTCGCACAAAATATTATTGCCGAAGCAAATACAGCATTCGGAACCAGTGATATCAATGTACATTTGAACCCAATCTATGATGATTCCCGGCGAAGTCAATTCTCGGGCGATCCTGATGTAACGAATCTTCCGCTGGATGTATTAAAAAAAGTGTACACCTATCCAATTCTTAATGCGACTAATGCTGACATCGTGTTATATCTCGGGGGGTATAATGTGAATGGTGACGCACAGGGATTGTCTTGGGGTTATGGGGCATTATTTACCCAACCTGATAAAGTCAGATATGCTTGGGCTCAGATGGTGGGAGACGATCCTTACCCTTTTTATTTTGGAACATCGTACGGGCAATCAGTTATTAGTATTCATGAAATCGGGCATTTATTTGGAGCGTGTCATCAAAACCAAGGTGGTTGCGCTCCGTACGCTCATGCTTATCATCTATACCCATCCACTAAAAATACTGTAATGTGGGATTCATATAATGAATATTTTAGTCTTCCCATATTTTCATCCGAAGTGCAAAATTATCAAGGGCTTTCATTAGGGTCACCTACTAAGGATAATTCTCGGAATATTAGTGAAACACGTGATACTGTGGCGGGTTACGCAAATTGTTATGGTATTTTCGCTCCCACAGCCGCTTACTCATGGAATCCTACTTCCGTCCCTGTTGGGCAAGAAATTATTTTCCACGACGATTCCGGGAATCTTCCGATCACTTGGTCTTGGGATTTCGGTGATGGGAATACATCAAATCTCCAGAACCCTTCCTATACATATTCTAAAGCTGCCCCAACAGGAACATATAAAGTCAGGTTAACAGCAACGAATTGCGCCGGATTTACTACAGCTGAACATGATATAATCGTTGTTTCAAAACCTTACTGTCCTGTATTTTCGGGAGCACCCACCAATGGAAGTGCACCCCTTGTGGTCCAGTTCATTTATAATTCAACCCCTCGTCCTGAAAGATGTAACTGGAGTTTCGGGGATGGAGACTACAGTGAAGTATTGAACCCTCAACATACATACAATGAAAGTGGTAGTTTTACGATAAATCTCACTGTGATACGGGATGGAGTATCTAATACCACGATAAAGGAAAATTATATCACCGTAGCGCCACACGCACCCGACGCCAGTTTTACTTCATTCATCAAATCCGGTTCAGCTCCACTTTTCATCCAGTTCAACGACACGTCAATAAATAACCCGA
>CAZGNJ010000099.1:0-2849 GCA_964526985.1 uncultured Ginsengibacter sp.
TCAAAACTATCCTGAATACGGTTATATTCCGCTTTTTCCGTCTGCTCACAGGCCATGGGTGGTAAAGGCAGGCATTCCATCTTCTTTTCACCGTACTTCAGCAATACCCTGAAGGTTTTATTCTCATTTGTATTATTCTCATTTGTTTCTTTCTGTTCTGTATGACATTGTAACAAAGGAGACTTTATCCCTTCTTCTTCGCGAACTAAGATCTCCCTTCCATAGCAATCTATCGCCATTCCTGGTTTGACATAGAACTTCTCGTCCTTTTTATAAACTTCCAAACCCCATACTACTCCCCAGCCAAGAATCGTTCTATTGATAAGCCATCTTTTCTTGTTAAAATATGCCTGCTCTGCCTCAAAATCCCGGACAGTCAGCAGCTTGCCAAGGTAATAATTGTTCCTTTCGAAACTGAGTACTTCACAGGCATCGTTATCTGTATGTTCGTTTTGTCCCATAACTTCTTTCCTTTACATAAGTTTTGTAGCTTTCGCCCACATTACGCATTGTCCTGTTTCACCGGCTTACTCACCATGTCCGCTGATAACACCAGAGCCCAACCTCATATCGTCACCGAGACGAATAGGCAGGATATCTCCCAACCGGGCATTTATCCCCAGATAATTCCCCCTACCAAACCTTGTTTCCTCAAAAAAGCGCAGGTAATACCGGGTATGAGCCGGCTTTAATTCATGTAAAATATGTTCCAGGCTTTTCTTGTAACGCTCAGAGTCCTTAACAGATGCATTGATAATAATAGTGAAGCGGTTTGCCACAGGCAAAAATGGGTCTTCGAGGGATTGAACCACATTGCGAAGGGCTACCCTGCGAAGAATGGAGTCGCCGCCAAGCAGAAGCCCTTTAACAGGAGACTGAAAGATCATGCTGTCCACTCCCAGGTTAAATTTGCTGCCCAACACCATGGGTTTTCCCATTCTCGCATGTTCCACAATAACCGGTCTTTCCCCGGTAACGATTTCTATAAACCTCCTCATTCCCTCCGGCGTGCCCTTCTTTTTGTATAAGGTAAAAGCTTCTCGTACAAGTATTCGTTTTTTCTCCTCCGGCCACCCTTCTTCCAATGCCAAATTAAGCCATGATGCCAGCCAGGCAAGGGCCTCTTTTGGCACACTACAGGGATCGAAATATTGAAAAGACTGCTCTATTTCGTTCTCCAGGTCATGAAATATCGATTCAAAGAGCGAGAGAAACCTTTCCAGAAACTCTTTACTCCCTTCATTTTCCTGATATATCGCGGGCAGATATCTGAGGTATGAGATACGCTCATAATACATCTTCATTTTATATATTTTTGGACACACCTCTTCATTATAGGTAGATAGTTCCATCTTCAAACAGAGATACCGGCCTGTTGCGTTGTGGAAGAGTAAATCTTTCGGATTTTCTCCCGACGTGCTCAGTGGCACATCCAAAAAAAATTCTTGTCTTGATTTAACCGGATCGGCCAGTTCTGTCAGTATTTTAAACTTATCAATATCGGTAATACTTTCTTTCTTTCCTGGTGAACCTTTATCGTATCCGGGTGATGACCGTGCATGTATTCGTATCAATTCGTCTAGTCTCTTCTTTTCTGTTGAGCCATTAAAGGCATAATAACTCACCTTCAATAAGGTCTTTGGGGGTATATCCGCATCCAGGAAAAGCCTGTGCCACCGGCAATCGTCTTTGCCGCTGTCGAGGACTTTTGAATAATAAGCCCCTCCTTTTTTTGGAAATCTATTATGGGTTCCTAATACGGCAATTCCATTTCCATCACTTACATAAAGATTCCCTTTGTAGTCAAGGGCAAGCCCCGTTATTTTTGCACCGGTAAAGCCGGGAACCGTGATTGTTTCTAGTTCTTCTCCATCAGGGTCGTATTGATGAATTAACCCCGGTTCCTTTTCGTTTATAAATATCTTTCCCTTAGTATCAACGGCAATAAGAGAGGGTTTATATTTATTTAATATATCTATATCTGTGTGTGGAGGTGGTATTAAGCTGTCAAACATTGTTTTTTCTGTAAACCTGAGAAATCTATTCACTTCTTTGGCGTAGTCGATTACATATATAGTGTCCTTAGCAATGGCCAGGCATACAGGGTTTTTTATCTTTTTTTCTCCAAACCTGCTTTTTATGCATTTATGGTGAATGTCATATTGAAGTATTATTCCCGTATTTTTATCCGTTTTATATAACACATAAGAAACCCCTCTTCACGTAAACCGATATCCACCGGCTCATTCAGTTTGTCTTCAATACTATAGGTAAACTGAAAATCCCCTAAAGAGAATGCCTGCACTCTCTTGCTGCCGCTATCAAGCACCCACAAGGTAGATTTATTAATAATGATCTTCGCAGGGGATTTGAACGTAACCATTTTCTTATCTTCGCCTATGAGATCAATCTTTTCTAATGTCTTATTCATCTGACTATAGCGGTATATTTGGCCCTTCCCATCCATGAAATAAATCTGTCCGCATGCATCCACCGCCAATCCGGAAATATTTCCTATGCCTTTTAGTCCCTCAATCCAATGATTGAAATAGGGGACGGAGTACAAGGTTATCCCCCCATCCTTGAGCTCATCGAGGCGGTGACGAAACCCACTGTCCCATTGTTCCTTCGTTTGAATAATCTGTGTCTTAAATTCTTGTTCTTTCATAGTTCACATTTTTTCGATAGTATTTCGTAAAAATTTCTTTTCTCCATTCCCCGTTTTTACGGGAACGAGTTTCATACGGATAGGGGTAGGGAAGGCTTTCCCCGCCCCTCCCTCCGAACCGTACAAGCGGGTTTCCCGCATACGGCTCTCCAGTCAGTGGTTACCCCTTCGGGATTGACAG
>CAZGNJ010000100.1:0-2737 GCA_964526985.1 uncultured Ginsengibacter sp.
GATTGATGAGTTAAAACTTTATTATTACCAGCTGGCTTTGGTTACACCTGCAATTTTTCCTTCGAGTGCCATTTTGCGGAACAACACACGTGATATACCAAACTGACGCATATAACCGCGTGGTCGTCCTGTAATCATGCAACGGTTATGCAGACGAACAGGTGATGAGTTACGTGGCAGTAAAGCCAATGCCTGATAGTCACCTGCTTCTTTAAGAGCAGCACGCTTGGCAGCATATTTCTCTACAAGGCGTTCTCTTTTTCTGCTTCTTGCTTTTATTGATTCTTTTGCCATACTTTTTTATTTCTTAGTTATTAGATCCTGTTCTGAATGGTAAACCAAATTCTTTGAGTAATTCCATTGCTTCATTATCTGTTTTTGCTGAAGTAACGAAGGTGATATCCATTCCACGGATTTTACTTACTTTATCAATATTGATTTCAGGGAAAATGATTTGCTCAGTGATACCAAGTGTATAATTTCCTTTTCCGTCAAAACCTTTGTTGTTGATACCACGGAAATCGCGGATACGGGGCAGAGCAACTGATACCAGGCGATCGAGAAATTCATACATTCTCTCGTCACGTAAAGTAACACGTACTCCAATCGGTACACCCTTTCTCACTTTAAAATTTGAAATATCTTTCTTTGCATAAGTAGCCACAGCTTTCTGACCGGCAATAGTGGTCATTTCTGCTACACATGCATCCACAATTTTCTTATCACTTACTGCATCTCCGATACCCTGATTCAAACATATTTTTTTGATTTTGGGAACCTGCATAATGCTTTTGTACTGAAAACGGCTTTTCAGTGTCGAAACGATTTCGTTTTTGTATTTGCCTTTGAGGCGTGGTGCGTAACTCATTATTTAATTACCTCCCCTGATTTTTTTGCGTAACGTACTATTTTACCATCAACTGTTTTGCGACCTACACGTGTTGGTTTTCCTGACTTAGGATCTATCAACATCAGATTTGAAACACTTATAGGTGCTTCTTTTTTCTCGATACCACCTTGAGTGTTTTTCGCATTTGGGCGTGTATGTTTTGAAACGATGTTCACATTTTCAACACTTGCACGGTTTTTCTCAGGATAAACAGCAAGTACACGACCCTGCTTACCTTTTGATTCACCGGCAATCACTTTTACAATATCGCCTTTCTTTATTTTCAATTTAGCCATAACTGCTATTTTTTTCTTGTTTATTAAATTACTTCAGGTGCCAGTGATACAATTTTCATGTATTGTTTCTCACGCAATTCACGTGCTACCGGTCCGAAGATACGGGTGCCTCTTAACTCGTCAGCCTGATTTAACAGAACTACTGCATTATCGTCAAAGCGGATATAAGAGCCATCACTTCTTCTTACTTCTTTGTTTACTCGCACTACAACGGCTTTGCTAACTGCACCTTTTTTGATATTGCCGGAAGGCATTGCATTTTTTACTGCTACCACAATTTTATCACCTAATGAGGCGTAGCGTTTGCGGGTTCCTCCCAGAACACGGATACATAATACTTCTTTTGCCCCGCTGTTATCTGCTACTATTAATCTTGATTCAGACTGTATCATTTTATCTGTTTGTTATTGCGTTGTTACCAAAGAACAACAGCCGTTTTATTATTTTGCTTTTTCTAATATTTCTACTAATCTCCAACGTTTCGTTTTGCTCAATGGGCGTGTTTCCATAATCAAAACACGATCGCCATTACCACATGAATTGTTTTCATCATGCACATGAAACTTTTTGATTTTCTTGATAAACTTGCCTTACATCGTGTGCTTCACCTTATATTCTTCAGAAACCACGATGGTTTTTTGCATTTTTATGCTGGTAACTATACCTGTTCTTGTTTTACGTAATGCTCTTTCAGTGCTCATTTTATCAAATTATTTTGATGCCTGTGACATGCGTTTGTTTAACTCCGTTTTCAATCTTGCAATCAGTTTGCGAGTGGTACGGATTTTTATTGGATTATCCATAGGAGAAACTGCATGCTGCATTTTGAATTTCTGCAGATTGCTCACTTCTTCTTTTATTCTTGCCTTAACTTCTTCAGTAGTTAAATCGTTTACGACAGACTGTTTCATTTTCTAATTACTTTTTTATGCAGCGGAATAATCTCTGCGTACAACAAATTTTGTAGTTACAGGTAACTTTTGTGCAGCCAGACGCATTGCTTCTTTGGCAATTTCCATAGAAACACCATCGGCTTCAAACAAGATGGTACCCGGTTTAACCTGTGCAATCCAATATTCTGGAGCACCTTTACCTTTACCCATACGCACTTCGGCAGGTTTACGGGTAACAGGTTTATCAGGAAACACACGAATCCATGATTGACCTTCACGTTTCATAAAACGGGTCAGGGCCACACGGGCTGCTTCAATCTGACGGGCAGTCAGCTGAGCATTTTCTAATGATTTAATTCCAAAAGATCCAAAAGCGATTTGTGCGCCACGGCTTGCATTGCCACGGTTACGCATCTTTTGCTGCTTTCTGAATTTTGTCTTTTTGGGCTGTAACATTTTCTAAATTCTTCTTTACAGTTTTTAACTTAATTATTTTCTTTCTCCTCTTCTGCCACCGCGTCTTCCACCACGTTCACCTCTTTCACGCTCTTGTCTGCGTTCTCCACTACCGGCATTAGGTATCTGCTTAGATGTCATTCCAACCTTAGGTGACAAAACTCTTATTCCGAAACCTTCGCCTTTCCGAATCCCCACTTTCA
>CAZGNJ010000101.1:0-2722 GCA_964526985.1 uncultured Ginsengibacter sp.
GAGCATCAAGACCTGTATAAAATCTTTATAACTCATTGGCAGAAACGCCGGCAGTGTTGATAGCTCCGATACTTCCATCTGTCCACAGCAACGGATACCAGGGCTGAAAACGATTCAGCAATGCCGGATGCACTTCAGGATGTTTGTATAAATAATAATTCATGCCATCGGCAAAAGCGTTGCAGAGCTTTTTTAACCACTGCGGTGAATTATTATAATCACGGATTGCATCTGCAGAATCAATCACCATTCTTATTAAGAGATCATCGTACAAAGAAGATTCCCCTTTTACTTCCGCCATCCTGCCTAATTTTTCAATATAGTTCATCTCCATTCGTTTGAAATCATCTTCGCATTGCGCATAGATGACTCCAAACACCGCATCGGCATCTATTTTTCCATATACATGCGGTATGCCCCAGTTGTCACGGATGATGTTTACTTGTTTGGCTTCTTTTTCCCAACGGGAAATTTCTTGTTTTGTCCAAAAGGACTTTACGGGAGAAAAATCCTGTGCCATTAACCGGGCAGGAATTAACAAAAGCAGTAGTATCTTTTTCATTGGGAAAAGATACTGATATTTTTAAAAGTTGTTGCGATAAATTATCCTACTTGATGCTTTCGAAAATCAGGAATTGTATTCCTTGTTATCCTATAGTGAAAATAAAGAAAGGCTGCCCGCAACCGTAACAGCCTTTTTTACGCTTAGAAACTACTATGAGAGAAAACTATAAGGTTTAATGATAAATATTATTGATGCGTTGTTTGTTTATCACAGGCAATTGACACTTGTAAAATTTGTCCGCCTCCAACAAGTGGTGGACCAAAACCACCGACTGAAATATATAATTTTTGATCAGGTCCCATGGTCATTGCTGTGGGAAAATTAAGTCCGCTTACGATAGTTCTTCTTGTACCGGAGGGGTCAATGCGTACCACATCACCGGCGCCGGGGGCAGGAAACGGACTATTAACAGTGCCTTCGAGAACATACATTCCCCCTGCTTCATCAAATGCAATTCCTACTGCCATGCTGAAGCCGGTAGCCACAGTGCTTATTTTTCCATCGAGAGTAATTTTATAAACTTTAGAATCATCCGGTATGGGAAATGAACTTAGATTTACCATATAAAAACTGCCATGATGAAATACGATTGATGAAGGAACAATATGCCCTTCTGTAGCAGAAACATCTATGAGGCGTGAAATATTTCCCTTACGATCAATTTTGTCTATCTCACCGTGATTGGGTTCTACTGCGTATAAAGTATTTCCCAAAGACTGCATACTATACCATACCCCATCCGGTTCAAAGTCAGCTGCCAACGTATTGGCTGTTGGATGTGTTTGTATATATGTACTCAGGTCCGCAACCATGCTCCATTTTTTATTCGGCAATACTTTTATAACGCCATTAGGAATGCCGGGAACACCATGGGAGCAACCTGCGCCGGCAAGAACAGCATACAATGTGTTTCCGATAAATGCAATATCACCTACACCCATTATATCACCTACCGAATTAACGGAAGAAGGCAAGTTATCGGCCACAGTTATTCGCTGTCCATTCCATATTTTTGAAATCCGTGAACCGGTAGCGCTGCCCATGTAAGGCCCAATAGGACCCGGAACCTGTGTACAGGAAGAATTAATACTCGGATTAGTACCTCCTGTTCCGGCTTCGGCAACATACAAATTTCCATCGGGACCAAATTTTAATCCACGGGGAAGATTTAATCCATCTGCATAAACAGAAGTGGTTGCAACCAGGTCGTCCGGGTTGCAATTGCAATCAGGAGGAAGTTCTTTTTTACAGGAGGATAATAAAACTATCGCACCTGCAATTATGAAAGAAAGAAGCAGATGTTTTGGTTTCATAAAAAAAGTTTTAAAGATTAAATAATGGATGATTACGGTTTTTTAAAAACAAACCCGGGCAAATGCAATGCAATTTTAAATTAGTTGACAGGTGTAGAAATAAGTAATCGCTATACGGCAGCATTTATCTACGAACGACCTGAAACCAAAACGAATGCAGTTTGTTTGAAAATGATGTCGTTCGTTGGAAAAAGGGATTGTTTCCAAAATAGAATTTTACGAAGGGATGCAGAACTCGGTGAGTGGCAAACCCGTAATACCCGTTTCATTTATGGTTGTGAAGAAGGATGAATTATTGAGTAAAGGCAATGGAAATAATTTTTTAATTCAACACCTGCCTGCGGCAGGCAAGTTCAAAATTCATAATTGTTTTCATTCCAGGTGGTATTCTTTTTGAAGGTACTCAATTATTGTTTTCCCTTTTTCCGCCAGTTGTTTTGCAAAAGTCATAATGCCTCTCGCCGAGCCGTTCATATATACTGCAAATACAGAAAGCTGCTTGAGCAATGCCGGATCATAGCTTTGCAAAGGTGGGTTGGCATCGGAGCGTATAATATCCCCGTTTTGCTTTTCCATACTAATGAATACAGCCGGATCAAATATCCGGGATGCAAAAATTTTATATTGATTAAATTCTCCTAAAAAAATCTGCTCTACCAAACGGATAGAAGGAATCTCTTCATAATAACTCATGATTTTGTTGGAGGTTTCAATATTCCTGATCAGCCTGAAATTTCCGGAACTTTTTAACTGTTCAAAAGTCCGGGTGTTGACAGGTAGGGGACCGAGTCGTGGCGATAGCCTTGCCCAATAATATAAAGAACCTTCGTTGCCATGAATGTTG
>CAZGNJ010000102.1:0-1067 GCA_964526985.1 uncultured Ginsengibacter sp.
TCAGCAATTCCTGAAGTTTTTTTGCATAAGGACGCATTTGAATAATAGCATCCTGGGCACGGCGTAATTTCGCCGCACTTACCATTTTCATTGCTTTTGTAATCTGCTGTGTGCTCTGTACTGAGCTGATCCTGTTTCTGACTTCCTTAAGCTGACCGGGCATAGTACACTATAAATTACTGGTTATTTGTTTCTTAAATGGCAGGTTTTCTATTTTCTTGAATCCATTATTTCCGGATATACAAGAACAGTCATGTAAGTTACAATACCTTTTAATCCAAAACGATAACGCGAAGTGACCGCCTTCCCGGGTACTGTTTTTTATCGGCTTTTCTTCTTCCTTACTAAGTGAAAGGTAAACCGGGCCATTTACCACCTTTTTCAGATCTTCTTTTGAAATCTGGATACGGCCATTTCGTATAGTATCCACCCGGTTGATATCCGGACTGGAAAATGAAGTATCGGTTAATAATATCCGTACATAATCCAGAGGATCCAATCCATCAAGATCGAATGTCCAATTTCCCCTCTTCATTTTTTCAGGAACATTATTTTTTAAGCTTATAGGCCTGAATTCAAACTCCTCCTTGTATTGCTTCTGATCCAAATCAGTGAAAACAATTGTGTGGCGCCCTACAAAATCTTTAACTGGCACTGAAACTTCATAATAGGCGCCAGTCAGTCTCGAACTGTCCACCCGGATACTTTTACCATCCAGCTCTACTTTTGCAGGCTCATCCAACACCAATGTAGTTCCGTTGGGCCCTGCAAAACGATATTGCAACATAACAGTTACATTTTCCCTGCCTTCTTCTCCCCATACTTTATAGTCGAAATAAACACTTTGCGGATCTACATCCTTGCTTTTACCAATCTCATTACTATTACAGGAAATGAAAAGAATACCTATGAAGAAAATGATGCAGTATGATCTCATATGAAGGGTTTTATATTAATTCTTGAGTCAATGTCAAAGTTCGTTAAAGAAAATATAATTGTAATAGTTCTTCTACCGTTTCTAAAATCTGAATTTCAATAGTTTTACAAATACTCCGGATTGTGAAAAA
>CAZGNJ010000102.1:1077-2720 GCA_964526985.1 uncultured Ginsengibacter sp.
TTAATTATCTTTGCTGCCTGTCAAATTGGCTTACAAGTGATTGTAGCACCTTTTTTGACAACTTAATGAGTCAAATTAGTCATGAAGTCGAATGAGCATTTCAATAAAGTTCAAAATATTTTAATCATCAACGACCAGGTGACCGGTATGACTAAAAGGGCAAAACATCAATAATTAAAATTCCTACTATCAATGGCTGGTATTTTCGCAAAGATTTTCGGTGGTAATAAATCGGAAAAGGATGTAAAAAAAATTTCCCATTATGTTGAGAAAATTAATGGGTTCTTCAATTCGTTCCAATCAATTTCCAATGACGAGTTACGTAACAAAACCCGGGAATTTCGCAGTCGTATTAAAGAGCATTTATCTGCTATCGAATCACAAATAACTTCCAAAAACCAGGAAGCAGAAAACCTTCCTTTTAACGATCTTCTGGGCAAGGATGCCATTTACCAGGAAGTGGATAACCTGAAAAAAGACAGGGATAAAGAGATTGAAAAAATCTTGCTGGAAATTCTGCCGGAAGCTTTTGCAGTTGTAAAGGAAACCGCAAGGCGATTTAAAGAGAATACCGAACTGGAATCTACAGCAACTGAAATGGACAAGGACCTCAGTGTCAAAAAAGATTATGTTTCAATACATGGTGACAAATCTATTTTTAAAAACACATGGACTGCAGCCGGAGGTTTAATTACCTGGAATATGGTGCACTATGATGTACAACTTATAGGCGGAATTGTTTTGCACCAGGGTAAGATTGCAGAAATGTCAACCGGTGAAGGTAAAACATTAGTTTCTACTCTGCCATCTTACCTGAATGCATTGGCTGGTGAGGGTGTTCATCTGGTAACAGTGAATGATTATTTGGCCAGGCGTGACCAGGAATGGAATGGCCCCATCTTTGAATGGCTCGGTGTCACTGTTGATTGCATTGATAAGCATCAGCCCAATAGTGAAGAGAGAAGAAAAGCTTATCTCGCAGACATAACATACGGAACCAATAATGAATTTGGCTTCGACTATCTCAGGGATAATATGGTGCATTCGCCGGAAGAAATGGTACAACGCAAACATCATTTCGCCATGGTGGATGAAGTGGACTCTGTATTAATTGACGATGCAAGAACGCCTTTGATTATTTCCGGTCCGGTAGCTAAGGCAGATGATCAGCAATTTCACATTCACAAACCCAGGGTACAGCAGCTTGTAAATGACCAGGAACGCATTGTGCGTAGCTGCCTGAATGAAGCTAAAAAACTTTTTGCAGAAGGTGATGATGATCCCAAAAGCGGCGGTTTGTATCTATTCCGTGCCTACAGGGGTTTACCTAAGTACGGCCCCCTGATCAAATTTCTAAGTGAGCCCGGCGCTAAAGTCAAAATGAAAAAAGAATGAAGGAATAGCGGCTATAACACAGTCAGGTGCAGATCATGATTTTTTTATTCTGCCGGATATTGGGGTAAGGCTTGCTGAAATTGAGAAAAACGATTCGGCACATGAGGAAAAACTAAAACAAAAGGAAGCCGTTCTGAACGACTACGCTCAAAAGGCAGACAGGATTCATTCGGTTCAGCAATTACTTAAAGCCTATACCTTATTTGAAAAAGATGTAGAATACGTGGTGATGGATGGAGCAATCAAAC
>CAZGNJ010000103.1:0-2154 GCA_964526985.1 uncultured Ginsengibacter sp.
CCCGCTCTCAACTCATTGACCAGATTTTTCAAAAGCAAACCTATCTCTGTGTCGGATTAGACACTGATATAAATAAAATTCCAAAACATCTTTTATCCTCACCTGATCCGGTTTATGAATTTAACAAACAGATTATAGAGGCCACTAAAGATTACTGTGTTAGTTACAAAATCAACACTGCATTTTATGAAGCAAGAGGAGTAAAAGGATGGGAATCCCTGGAAAAAACGGTGAATTATATTCCTGATACTCATTTTAAAATTGCTGATGCCAAGCGGGGTGACATTGGAAATACATCTTCTCAGTATGCTAGAGCATTTTTTGAGACTTTAAATTTTGACGCTATCACAGTAGCTCCATATATGGGTGAGGATAGTGTAAAGCCTTTTTTAGAATATAAAAACAAGTGGGCCATTGTGCTCGGCCTGACTTCCAATCTTGGTGCCAAAGACTTCGAAATGCAGAAGACAGGGAATGAACTTCTTTATGAAAAAGTTATGAGAACAGTTTCAGCGTGGGGTAATACCGAAAACCTGATGTTTGTAGTCGGTGCTACACAAGCTGATGAATTTATAAATATCAGGAAAATCTTACCGGAACATTTTTTTCTTGTTCCTGGAGTTGGAACACAAGGCGGAAGTCTGAAAGATATTTCAGAAAAAGCAATGATAAAAGGTGGTTCTAATATCTCTCAGTGTGGATTATTGGTCAATGTTAGCCGTGCTGTCATTTATGCTTCAGGCAAAGAAAATTTTGCAGAACAATCAAAGTCGGAAGCTATAAAATACCGGGATGTGATGAAAAGCTATCTGTCATGATGAAAGTGATAAATAAGCTTCATTTCATATTCCTGCTGCCCAGCCATTCACCGGTAAAATATCCGAAAGGAATTGCCAGCAGAATGATCCATGAAGACAAGTCACCTTCTTTTAATATTTCTCCACCCGAAATAAAAAAATACAAGGCCAATGCTACCAGCGAACTGATGATGATATGACTTATATCGTTTTTAGCCGCAATGGTAATGCAAGCTAATCCTCCAACGAGTGATGATGCAAATAGCCAGATGCCAAACCCGGTCAGTAATTTTATTTTATCATTAGCATGAGTGGTGGTAAGACTAAACAGGTCAATATGAAAAAACCTGTGAAGAATCAGGTGTATCAGGTATCCTGCGGCCATTGAAGCCAATACACCACCCAGCACTGCAACGAAATGTCTGAAGAAGTTTTGATCAGTTTGAGAACTCATTTAGAATTTTTTACTTAGCCGGGAAATAATTTCCGGTTTCAGCTGACGGTGGAAGCATTTTCAAATTTATGATTTCCTGATAAACCCGCATTGCCTGTTATGAAAAATTTTGTTCAAAACCTGGTTCACGAAGTTGTAATTTTTTTAAGAAATACTTTGTCCTTACTGAGCCATCAAAACCTTCTCTTCTATCCTTACCTTTGTTGAGCTTTAATTTCAAATCAAAAATCGAACACCTTAAGTGCATGGCAACCCGAACAGACCTTTTTCAGAGTCCTGACTAGTACCAGGTAGATGAATTGCTTTCCGAAGTGCAAAAACACATTCGTGAAGCAGTTCGCAATTATGTAAAAAGGGAAATTTCTCCTGTTATTGAAGAGTATGCTCAACGGGCAGAGTTTCCTCAACAGATCTTAAAGCAATTAGGGGAACTGTTATATGTGGGCCCAACCGTTCCTTTGGAAGATGGCGGTGTTGTTCTGGATTATATTTCATATGGTTTGATGATGCAGGAATTAGAACGTGGCGATAGCGGAGTACGATCTACCGCATCAGTGCAGGGTTCATTGGTTATGTTTCCTATTTATGCTTATGGAAGTGAAGCACAGAAAAAAAAGTTTTTACCCAAACTGGCAAGCGGCGAATGGTTAGGCTGTTTCGGGTTGACAGAACCCAATCATGGCAGCGATCCTTCTCATATGCTCTCTAATTTCAAAGATGCAGGAGATCACGTGATACTAAATGGTTCTAAAATGTGGATCAGCAATGCTCCGTATTCACAAGTAGCTGTAGTATGGGCAAAAGATGAAAATGGAAAAGTTTATGGTTTGATTGTGGAGAGAGGAATGGAAGGATTTTCTACGCCAACCCCTCACGGAAAATGGAGTTTAAGAGCTTCTGCTA
>CAZGNJ010000103.1:2164-2534 GCA_964526985.1 uncultured Ginsengibacter sp.
ACCGGCGAATTGGTTTTTGACAATGTGAAAGTACCTAAAGAAAATATTTTACCGAATGTTAGTGGTTTAAAAGGACCATTGAGTTGCCTATCAAAAGCAAGATACGGGATTGCCTGGGGTGTGATAGGTGCCGCAATGGATTGTTACGATACTGCTCTACAATACTCAAAAGAAAGAATTCAGTTTGATAAACCAATAGGATCCTTCCAACTGCAACAGAAGAAACTGGCAGAGATGATCACAGAGATTACAAAAGCCCAGTTGCTGAACTGGCGGTTGGGAACATTGATGAATGAAAACAGGGCAACGCCGGCACAGGTGAGCATGGCGAAAAGAAATTCCTGCGAAGTGGCTACGAATATTTGTCGTG
>CAZGNJ010000104.1:0-2408 GCA_964526985.1 uncultured Ginsengibacter sp.
GGTGGATGATATTAAGTAATCACCAAATATTATATTACTGGGAAAGGGTGTGTCAGGTCCATCATCGGGATGGTTAGTGGGATAATTTGGAATTGTCCAGTCCGCACTGAACATTGCTATCGGTGTGGTTGGATTATATTTTGTCGACGCAACCCAGCTTCTCCCATCAAGTAGAGTAGACTGGGTTAAACTAAGTTCATGCTGTGTCAATAAATCCGATATTATTCCCATATTTGAAACAGAATCCGAGGCACCGTTTTTCCGATCATCAACAATTGTGACAATAACGTGGCCTCCATAGGAAATGTGTTTATTTTTCCCGGCATTCCGCACCGTTGACCCGGATGGAACCACTATCGAATGCTTTTCGGGCATTATATTTCCGTTTTGAGTTGTCTTTTCCAATTCGAGATTGTCTGAAAAATATTGCTGGGCGCCATCAGGTGAAAAAACCCGCATTTTGCCATCAGATCCCAATTCAACATAACCACTGTACGGTATTTCAGTAATGGAAGTGTTATCCGGATTACCGTTGTTACCGGAAACAGAAGACTGGATACTGGATTTTTTTATTATCAAATTACTTGATTTGACCATTATACCCCGTGTATCATCAGGTACGAGGAGATGGTCCGCTAATCTCTGTTCACGAACATTAATCTCATTTTCAACAACAGATTCAGTACTCTTGTCTGCGGCAATTTCCGATTCGATCTCATTCTGAATACTCGCGGGAATTGAGGATGGAAAATTTTTACCAGTTGTAACAATATTCAGATTCTTACTATTCTCACTGGATAGAGCTGTTGCCGGCATAACCAGCATTATCACCAGAAAAAGAAGCAGACAGCCCGTATTTCTTCCTGTATTCCAGGTCTTTTTTGTGTTGGTAGATCTTATTTTTTTATGTGAAAGATGGGGGACTTTACGATTCATCATTTTACTTCACCATTAACCAAAGGTTTAGTCTGATCAGGATTTACGAAAAAGCGCGTAGTATTTGTTGCAGAATAATTCGGCTCCTCCCATACCGTTAAAAGATATTTAATGGGGGCGTGAAATCCGGATAGATTGACAGAATACAACCAGGAATTTGAACCACATGTTGCATTTTGTAGAGTTGCATATCCAGTTATTGTGGAATAATAATATGATATTCTAGGTGGAGAACCTCCTGAACTTGGCGGCACACCAATCCCGATTTTTATTGTTGAATTCACATCGAGATTGGTCGTCCCGTTGATCTCAAAAACGTCTCCGACTATGTGATTGCCGATGGGGTTGATAATAATATACGACGTTGCATTCGCGGAGGTGGGAGGACATTGGGTTGGCAGAGTCGTTGTATTTTTTAGAATGTTCGGAGTAACACAGCCAGCGATAATAATCGATTCAACAATCAACAATAAAACTAAAACGATTACTTGATACTTTTTCATTTTCCCACCTTTTCCCTCTATTTCCGAGAATTCATGAATGGAAATAAATTCTTCGAACCACTCAAATGCATCCAAACCTTTTCCTGTTTTACCTTGTATAATCATGCTCGATCGTTGTTGTTAAAAATATTCTGATTTGGGCTCTGTTGAAACCCTAGTCTACCGGAAAAGCTCAGTACTTCACTAATTTTTAGTTCGGGTCTGAAGAGAACAGTAAGATCTAAATAGTCGGCGGGCGCCGAATATGGTCAATAAACGACAAATTGCCCGCCGAATAAAGAATGAGATCCGGGCAGAAGATTGTTCCGAAATTGCAGTTGAAGCAATCAACCGGCATTACAATCAAAGATCCTCACCTATTCAAACAATCAGGTCCTCGTTCCCGGAAAATCGTATCATTTTGCCATAGATTTCACCAATGATCCTTATTACGGAGAGATTGTTGACATAAACAAAGATTACGTCATCAAGAGTAAAATGAAGGATTCCACAACGACATTTTACTCGTATGTTTCACTTTACATCACGACAAAAGGCCAACGGTTGACCCTCGCAGTTCTCCCGGTGAAAAAGGGAGTCTCAAAGGTCGATTACATCCAAAAATTCCTGGCTTTCATTGACAATGCAAAAGTGAATATCGAGGTGCTCTGTCTTGATCGGGGTTTTTACTCAAACGATGTGTTCTCTTTTCTCCAGAAGGAGAACATCCCGCACATTGTTCCGGTCAGAAAACACGGCAAGGAACTCAAGAAAATTCTCCAGGGGAATCATTCCCGTTATGCCCGGTACACGATGATGGGAACCTCCGGACCTCTTGATCTTACTCTTGCAATTGATGTTCAGTACCTTCAGGGAAGGAATAAGAAATTCGGGAATGTGAATCTTGGGTACGTCGTGTATGGTATTGACTGGAATCCGCGAAGGGTCTATCAGGTCTACAACAACCGGTTTGCGATCGAGTCTTCATAC
>CAZGNJ010000105.1:0-2362 GCA_964526985.1 uncultured Ginsengibacter sp.
GATGGATTCTCTGGCATCATCTATTATTTGGTAAATGGTTTTACCGGCCATTTCTTCCAGCGCATCCTGACTACCCACCTGATTTATGTACTGGCGAATACGATTGTCCAAATCGGCTTCTACTTCATCATCCGTTACAGGCAATGAATCTTTTTCTGCCTGCAGCATCAGTATTTTAGAAATCAATGCCTGATCCATTATCTGACATTCAGCATCATCAGGTACTTTTTCGCCCCTGCGTCTGGCATCTTCAATAGAGTTTTTAATATCAGAATTGAGGATAATACGATCGCCGACAATGGCAATTATTTTATCGGCCACTACTTTAGCCGAGTTTGATTGAGGCTGCGCCATAGCTGCACCACTCACCAGCACAAAACAAATAGTCAGTAATTTTTTGATACTTAGCATAATTTCAAAAGTACTTCCCTCACTCTTAAGCATTAAGCCCGGAAAGGGTATTTAACAAAAATTTTCAATGAAGTAAGCAGAAAAGCAATCAATACCTATGGCTAAATTATGTACCAGACATTTTTGCCCGTTTGCTGCTTTTTATTTGCGTCAGACTTCTTATAAAGTCCGTTTTACTTCTTCTATTTCATAAGCTTCTACAATATCGCCAACTTTAATGTCGCTATAATTTTTAATCGTAAGGCCGCACTCCATTCCAGAGGTAACTTCCTTTGCATCGTCTTTAAATCGTTTTAATGAACCCAACTCAGCATTGGCTCCTTCTGCAGTAGGATAGATAACGATACCATCACGGATCAGTCGAATTTTGGAATCACGTTTTATCTTACCATCAATTACCTGACATCCGGCAACAGTAGCTTTATCAAATTTGAATACCTCTCTGATTTCTACATTGGCCACAATTTTCTCCTGTACTTTCGGTTCCAACATTCCTTCCATTGCGCTCTTCACTTCTTCTATTGCATTATAAATGATGGAGTACATCTTTATTTCAATACCGGCATTTTCGGCAAGACGGGAGGCCTGTAATGATGGTCGCACGTTAAAGGCAATAACAATGGCATCTGAAGCCTCGGCCAGCACAATATCACTTTCGTTGATTTGTCCCACACCTTTATGAATCACACTCACCAATATTTCCTGTGTAGAAAGTTTTTGCAATGAGTCGCTCAATGCTTCTACGGATCCATCCACGTCGCCTTTGATAATTACTTTCAGTTCTTTGAAACTTCCCAAAGCCAGACGACGACCAATTTCATCCAGTGTAATATGCTTTTTGGTACGAATGCCTTGCTCTCTTAAAATTTGTGCACGACGGTTAGCTATTTCTTTTGCTTCACTTTCATCTTCATACACTTTAAACTTTTCGCCACCATTCAATCCCACTATAACAGCAGGTGCCGATGGACCTGCACTATCTTCCTTCTTGTTTCTTTCGTTGAACAAGGCTTTTACCCTGCCAAAATGTTGACCACTCACTACCAGATCGCCTTGTTTTAAAGTACCGTTCTCTACCAGAAGGGTGGCTACATAGCCACGTCCTTTATCAAGTGATGCTTCTATGATGGTGCCTGTGGCTTCCCTTTCCGGATTTGCTTTCAGATCAAGCAGTTCTGCTTCTAATAAAATTTTCTCAAGCAGTTTATCAATGTTCAATCCTTTTTTGGCTGCTATTTCCTGGCTTTGAAATTTTCCGCCCCACTCTTCTACCAACAGATTCATTTGAGATAGCTGCTCATAAATTTTTTGAGAATTAGCGCCATCCTTATCTATTTTGTTTATAGCAAAAATCATAGGAACACCGGCGGCCTGTGCGTGGCTGATGGCTTCACGAGTTTGCGGCATTACCGCATCATCCGCCGCAATTACGATCACAGCAATATCCGTAACCTTGGCACCACGGGCACGCATTGCGGTAAAGGCTTCGTGACCCGGTGTATCCAAAAATGTAATTTCTTTTCCATTGGCAAGCTCTACCTGATAAGCACCGATATGCTGGGTGATACCGCCTGCCTCACCTGCTACTACGTTGGCATTACGTATATAGTCAAGCAATGAGGTTTTACCATGGTCAACGTGGCCCATGATGGTAACAATAGGAGAACGGGGTTGCAAATCTTCATCTTCATCTTCATCCTCTTCTTCCTCCATTTCCATTTGCTTTTCCATATCAATAAACTCAACTGTATGGCCAAATTCGCCTGCTACCAGTTCAATTACCTCGGCATCTAAGCGTTGATTGATAGAAACCATGATGCCCAGGCTCATACATTTGCTGATTACTTCTGCAAAGCTTACATCCATCAGGTTTGCCAGTTCGCTTACGCTGATGAATTAGGTTACTTGTTGTTTGTTATCTGCTTCTGCATCACCCATGGCTTCTGCAGCT
>CAZGNJ010000106.1:0-2356 GCA_964526985.1 uncultured Ginsengibacter sp.
GGACGCCCATCGTGGGATGAGCGTTTTCTGAGGGGGGTATTAAAAAGTGATCCCAAGATTGACCTCATATCATTCTTCATTCTGCGGACACCAACGGATGTTTCCGAGGCAAGGAATGATGAACTCAGTCTCATCCCTTTTCCTGTAGACGAGTTATTTACGCAGGCACTCAATAGTTTTGATCTGGTTATCTTTCAGAACTTTGACTACCGACCATATGATGCAGCATTCTTCCGATTTTCACACTACCTGTCGAACCTGCGGGGGTTTGTAACGGAACAAGGCGGTGGTTTTATGATGATTGGCGGCGACATCTCGTTTTCACAAGGCGGGTATGACGGCACCCCTATTGATGAAATCCTTCCCGTAAGCCTCAACACCGGGAAAGATACCATCGACACAACCCGACTAAAGGCACTGCTGACCCCTGATGGCCTGAAACATCCGATAACCGCACTTGATATCAATCCTGACAGAAATACCGCTATCTGGAAAGACCTTCCGGAACTGGATGGATGTAATGTGACCACGGAACTAAAGCCGGACTCCATCTCCCTGGCTGTCTACCCGACAAAGGGAAGCCCGCCGTTGCTTTCCGTCAGGGATATCGGTCAGGGCAGAAGTATGGCTATAACAACCGATTCTTTGTGGCGATGGAATTTCCTGTCCGTAGGGAAAGGCGGCAGCAACAGGCATTATATAAAATTTTGGCAGAATTCCATAAAGTGGCTCATCAAAGACCCCACCTTAAACCCCATCCATGTTATGGTAAACAAGGAAACGTTTTTGCCAGACGAAGAAGTGCCCATCAGGATCGATGCCGTGGGCGGAAATTACCAACCCCTGGACGGTGTGCAATTAGATATAAACATCACCAACGAATTTTCCGGGAAAAGTATCTTCTCAGGAAAAGGCGTTACGGGCGCTGATGGTCAATACCGGTTTGTCGTCAAAAACAATACGGAAGGTTACTATATTGTTAAAGTGACCGGGAAGAAAGAACAGGACGAGGTTGGGCAGGATTATGCCGTTTTTAATATTGCAGTAAAAAATAAGGAGTTTCAAGATACTTCTATCAGAAGGGATATCCTTGCCAAAATAGCCGCGGTTTCCGGCGGAACATATTTTGAACTTCCCGTAAAAAATGTCGGTGATAAATTATCGATTGAAAACCCGGCAATTGTAAAACTCGTCGGCAAACGACAAATCTCTTTGTGGGATAATGGTTACCTCTTTGTGGCAATACTGGCAATCGTTTCTGTTGAATGGTGGGTAAGAAAACGGGGCGGATTAAGTTAAGATAGGAAAACGTTGTTGAAGCAAAAAACGCTTGCAAAAAAAGACTTATTGTGGTATATTTCAACCCTTTCACCTTTTGATTCGATATCATATCAGACGCTATTACCGTTTACGGAAGAGGTTTTGCTTGATAATAGCGATTGACGGCCCCGCTGGTTCCGGAAAAAGTACCATTGCCAGGATGCTGGCAAAACGACTGGGATTTAAATATCTCGACACCGGAGCTATGTATCGGGCGCTCACGTGGAAAGCACTACAGAGTGGAATAGACCTAAGAGACGCAATTGCCTTATGCCATCTTATGGATCAAACCGCTATCGAACTCCGGAGCACGAGCAACGGGTTACAAATATTTGTTGATGGGGTTAACGTAACGGAAGAAATCCGGTTGCCCTCTGTTACAAACAACGTTCATTTTATATCGAATACACCCAGTGTCCGGCAACGCATGGTGAAACTCCAGCGAACGCTTGCGTCTGAAGGAGATATCATAGCAGAGGGAAGGGATATGGGTACGGTTGTTTTCCCACATGCAGAAAAGAAATTTTTCCTGGATGCCGAGATTGAAGAGCGCGCCAGAAGACGGCATGGCGAGATGAATTTGCCGGATAACGAAATTTCCTATACCGATGTCGTAAAAGATATTGAAATACGCGACAAACGGGACACGACCAGGGATAATTCTCCCCTCAGGAAAAGTGAGGACGCAATTTATCTGAATACTACAAAAATGCCGATTGAAGAAGTGATCAGCCGGATACTCAAAGAAGTTGAGCCTGTTGTAAAAAAACAGGATTGTCAAAGCTCATAGAAATGTACTTTATTTTATAAACCTTTTATTTTTTCATTTTTATTTCGGAGAAATCTTCAAATTATGGATCGAGATATTTTAAAAGAGTATAACGTAAATTTAGCCGATATTGAGCGAGAGGTCGAAGCAATCGTTGGGAGCGAGGATACCAAAAAAAAGATAGAATCCACCTATTACGATTCTATTCAGAATTTTGAGGTAGGTTCGGTTCTCAAGGGACGCATCCTCAGTGCTCTTGGCGATAAC
>CAZGNJ010000107.1:0-2308 GCA_964526985.1 uncultured Ginsengibacter sp.
TTGAATCTCTCGAGCAAGGAAATAGCCCGCCTGCTCAATATTTCAACCAGGGGAGTGGAAACCACACGTTATCGTTTGAGGAAAAAACTAGGCCTGACTAAGGAAGGCAATCTCTTTGAGTTTTTACTCCAGGAGCAGTTTGATACGAAAGGTGATGTGTGAGGGAGAGAAGGGGAATTGTTTTGTCCCGGAAAAGATTGATCTTTTTTCTTGTCAGATAATAAATTAAAAAATCTCTTGGTACTTTGCCGTGGAAGTTTTTTCGAATGGGTAATATCAGAGTATTCAAGCAATTAATTGAACGTGAATTTTTATGATTGGGAGTTGGTTTAAGGGCAGGGAAATCCAAAGTTGACATGCTGATTGTAGGCAACGATCCATAAATTCATAACGATGGAAGGTCATATAAGGACTTCAAACAATGTATTTGGAAAATCAAAATCCAGTACCTAATTTGACTTCTGAACCGGGCAACTAATTTTAAAGTGAAAAAAGTAAACCTTTTTTTAATTGCATTTTTTTATATGTCATTGGGCTACTCCCAACGTTCAAATAATATGGAAGCAAAAAATTATCAGCGATATCCTTTCGGGAAAAATTTTGAGTTGAAGGTGAATGAGGTTATTCATTTAGCAGACTTATTGTCTGTGAAACTGGTCTCTTTCTCCCATAAGCATGCGAGGACCGGTGGGCCAACAAAAGCCACTGCCTATCTGACGGTGAGTATGGAAGGTGAATCGGATACCATCCAACTTTCAGTTCATGGTGGTGGAAGCAATTCGGCTCAGTTTGATAGGTATGACTCCTTGCATTGGAAGGGATATGAATTCAAATTGACGAAGTTCGACTATGACAAGAGTATTGAATTAATGATTATTAAGGAATAAAATTCTTTATTGCTGTATGATCCAATCAGATTTTATTTTTGATATTTGAACCATCACAAACCGTTTCACAATTCCCATCACTGCATAAGATTAGATTTGAAAATTTTGAAAACCAATACCTGCATTTTCCAAAGAAGAAGCAAACTCTCTTCTCTATTGCTTCTGGGAATCTTGATGTTGTTTGGGAAATTATGCTTTTGCCAGGCCATCGATTCTGTACGCGAAGTAAGGAAATCATTTGAAGGAACGTGGTATTGCAAGGGAGAGAAGCGGTATATCAGGATCAGCTTTGAAGAAGATGTGAACTATGCCACAGTGAATGAATGGATGAGGAGAAACAACACTCAAAGCGGGGACGATAATGTAGATGCTTACAAACTTTTTATCGCGGGTAGCAAACTCATATTTCCTGCTGATAGTACAGAACATCTCGGTTCTTATTGTGAATTTAAAATTGAGAACAATAAACTGGTACAGACTTGTAATGGCGCTTTGAATGTTACAGATCAGTTTCTGAAGAAGGACAAGTACTTGAGGACTTCTGTGTTTATAAGAAAGAGGTAATCATCTCTGCGGGAGCCGGGCCGGATTTTTTTGTTTTTGATCTATTAGCAATTGAAGGTACCATCAGTTGAAATTCATCAATTTTTTTAATCCAACTAAACGGCGACCTTTGCTATACTTTAAAATAGTTGCATTGCTATGAGGAGAATTTTTTTGCTTACCAGTATCGCTACCGTTCTTGTATTTGCGGCGCTATCTGTCTGGGTGTGGAAGGGCTTCTGGTTCTTCCTTGCCTTCTGCATGATCTTTATCATCATCGGCGCCATTGATCTCGTTCAAAAAAGGCATACACTCTGGCGCAATTTTCCGGTATTGGGTCGCCTGCGATGGATCATGGAAGATATGCGCCCGAAACTCTATCAGTACTTTGTGGAGAGTGATACTGATGGAAAACCTATAAACAGGATAGACCGCAGTACTATTTATCAGCGTTCGAAACTGGAACTGGATACGATGCCTTTTGGTACACAGTTCGATGTATATAAAGAGGGATACGAGTGGATGACACACAGCATTGCTCCAAAAGATTTTCATAAACTCAATCATGATCCTCGTGTAATAGTCGGAAACAGGGATTGTTTACAGCCATATAGCTGCAGCCTGCTCAACATCAGCGCGATGAGTTTTGGCTCGTTAAGTACGGCGGCTGTGCAATCGCTCAATGGCGGCGCTAAGATTGGCAACTTCGCACACAATACCGGTGAGGGCGGTATCAGTCCTTACCATCTCAAAGAAGGCGGCGACCTGATCTGGCAGATTGGTACCGGCTACTTTGGCGCTCGCGATGATCACGGAAATTTCAGTCTTGAGACATTTAGCAATAATGCGCAGAAGCCGGAAGTGAAGATGATCGAGAT
>CAZGNJ010000108.1:0-2167 GCA_964526985.1 uncultured Ginsengibacter sp.
TTGATCCCCCATTCCCATACGGAGTACTGTCCAGTGGATCCAGTTCTCCATCCCCATCGAAATCGCCCCAGCCGATCCAGCTTCGAGATGCCTGACTTAATTCCCACCAATACAGATTAATAGGATCATTGTAAGGATAATACATCACGCCACGCTTGGTCGATGATGGACAGGTATCATAATTTGAATTCTTATACATCTCGTACATTGGGCTTACAGCCAGACCACTTGGCCAATAATTGCACGAGATCCCATTTCCCTTTCCCTGATATTCATCCAAAGCGCCATAGGCGTGTACTATTTCATGTTCATATGAACCAGGCTCCGAAATAAAGCTAAGGCCCCAGTATGAAACCAATACTTTATCCGCATATCCTTGATTCGGACCTATTGCTGTAGCACCTTTATCATCATGGGTCAAAAAGACAAGAACTACAGAACCAGCAGTATAAGTTCTTTTTAAATTATACGCTAAATTCTCTGTGGCTCTATCATAAGGGCCAAATTGCCCATATTCAAATTGTTGAGCTGCACGTTCCATCCATCCATCCGGGCCCCATGTAGTAATATTATCTCCAAAATTTTGTCCAGTGACAGTAACGTGACCTTTTGCCCCACTATTGATCACATTTGCACTTGATGGTGCCTGTTCCTGAATTTGCCACGTTCCTGAACCTGCATCAAATTCTGCATCATCCATATGTTCTTGTGTCCACGTCCCATAGGAACTTGGAATCGAAAAATCCGTAAAAATATACAGATAAAAAAGTTTCCCATGAGCATAGGGTGCAGATTGGGATCCGGGGGTTATTGAAGAGAGCAATTCTGTTTTCTGACTTTGATAAGGCTTATGATAATTCATATGATCTATTTCCAATTGATTTTGATTTTCAATAATAAACGCCGATATCTGGGCATCACTTAACCCAATAAGGGCACCCAGTTCTTCATCAAATCTGGTCAGATTTTTTATGTGAAACCGTTTACCATCGGTAGTTTTAAGATTTGTTAGGATTTCATTTTCTACTTTAATGGAATAGTCACTCATTTTTTCCTGAGATAATCTCCAATCCATCCGTGCATTCCAATAATTTAAAAAATCTGTTACATTTTGAAATTCTACCCCACTATCGGGTTCCTGGGATGCATTAAATTTCAATGGGACGATAGTTGGTTGAAGGGGCACGTAGCTTTCAGTTTCTGATGCATTTACGCATCCGCTACAAAAAATTGAAAGTGCTATTATAGCAATAATACATACCATCATTTTCTTCAAAGTGATCACAAGCTCCTCCTGAAAACAACCAATAATGAACATACCAGAATTGCTGATATTGCCATCGCAAAATCAAACCCGGGAACTGACCTTTCTTGCGGTATTAGGGTGAGATTGAGTTCATTGTTGTACACTTTGAATGTCACTTCAC
The DNA here is from genome assembly GCA_964526985.1 of uncultured Ginsengibacter sp. Lineage (GTDB taxonomy): Bacteria > Bacteroidota > Bacteroidia > Chitinophagales > Chitinophagaceae > Ginsengibacter. Next base: position 1,428 of record CAZGNJ010000108.1, read on the forward strand.
GCACAAGGGTCTGATATCCCTCCTTTTTGACGGTAACTCTTTGATAAAAACCGATTGCCTTTTTCATTTTATACATGCCATCCGAACCAGTTTTCGTCGTTACAATAACGGGATTATTTTCTCTCATCCTTTCAAAAATAATTGAAGCATTGGAAACCGGCTGGTCTTTTGAATCTACAACCCATCCGGTTACCCATATAGTTCCTGGAGGAGGTGGTCCGGTATATCTTGTAAAATTCCGCGTTACTGAAGCACTATTCCCAACCGTATCAACAACTGATACTATGATATGGTCTGTATCAGAATAGCATGGAACATTACATAACATATCAAAATGAATTCCGTAGTTACTTCCACATATGATAATATCCGCACCATTCGTGATTGACACATTTCGTATACCTTGAGGAGCAACGATCGTTCCCTGAACTGCGATATAGGCAGGTACCACATCTATATAGAATACATCCCCTTCTTCCGGCAAGGTAATATTTATACTAATCTTTTTTTCATTTGCACTCACCATTGGTACTATTACCATAGCTGCTAACAAAAGCGCTAGCAGAATTATTATTTCCATTTTAATTCGTTTCATCCACATCATTCGTGTTTTCACCAGGTTCTGGGATAATCACTATTCTGAATATTCAATATTTTATGATATAAAATAGAAATAAGTTTTTTGTATATAAAAGAAATTCGTATTGATTTTTTACCAGTTCCCGTCAACCGGCAGAGAA
>CAZGNJ010000109.1:0-614 GCA_964526985.1 uncultured Ginsengibacter sp.
ATGAAAGATTAACAGGGAGGTTGTATAGTCCGGAAATACTATCCCATCGTATGGCGCCGGGCGCTACATATCCAAACGATGACATGGAGAGATTTTTTTTCAAACCTGAAGTATCTGTATTCAGAAAGTAACTGGAACTGTCTGAGAAGACCAGATCATTCCCCATTACTTTCAACCCTGTAACATAATCTACACCTATGGATGTATCTGTATCAATACCATGAATGACAACAAGCCCGTCATCACCCCATAGATAATTGCCCCGCCTGGTAATGGCATCACTCATGAAACTGGTAGTATTTTTTTTCAGGCTTTCGGAATGTAATAAGACATCTACACTCCATTTCTTTGAGGGTGATAATTCCGGAGGAGTAATCACATCTATTTTTTCACCTGTGCCTGCGATAAATTTATCCTTATATTCCAATAAGGAATAAACTGAATTGGCAGATAATCCATTTTGTGTTGTAAAGTGAGTCAATGTTTTTTTTGCCAAATCAATCAGGAACATCCCCGATTGACCGGATGAAGCAAAACCTTCCCATATTCTCCCGTGACTATCCAATGTCATAGCTTTATCTCCATTTTTATTTACATACCCGGAATTCTGAATT
>CAZGNJ010000109.1:624-2116 GCA_964526985.1 uncultured Ginsengibacter sp.
TAGCCCACCTTTAGTGTTTAATCCGAGAAAAAGATGATGTGTTGCATCATATTTGATAATACCGGATGAATTAGTACTCAACCAAACATTACCCAGTTGGTCTGTCATTATTGATTTAATAGTATCTGTTATAAGCCCATCTTTTTTAGTTACACTTTCCCATTCCTCTTTTTGTGGATAATAAATATTATACCCGCCATTTGTTGTGATGACTATATTGCCTTCAGCTTCTGTTACTGTTTGTATGAAAGGGAATGCAAGCCCATCTTTCTGACTAAACTGAAAATAGTGTTGCCGTGATGAATCCACAACAATCAATCCGTTATCAGTGCCAACCCATAGTTTACCTTTTGAATCTTCAATTACAGATATGATGTTTGTATTTTTAAAAGGATAAACTGTTTTTCCATATTGGCCAATGGAATAGATGGCATCATAACTATCTCCACTATTTACTGCCAACATATTTCCTGCTTTGTCATCTATGAATTCAATAACATATTTAGAAAGCAACCCATCTTTCACTCCGATCGTTCGAAATGTAAGGTTTTTCGTTTTTAAAATAAATATTCCATTGTCTGTTCCTATCCAGAGCTTACCCTCTTTATCAAAAAGTAAATTATAATTAATGCTTCTTTGCCCTGGATTAAGGGTATAATGTGTTATTTTTCCATTGTCAATATCTATTGCCCTGATGATAGAATAGTCAGACGCAGCCCACATAAGCCCGCCCGGTCCTTCAATGATGGCAGTTGTGGTATCCATTTTACCATTAAATGGTTTTTCTTCAAGGCGATACAATCTTTTGCTTCCAGGGTCTATGATTTCTATACCATTGCGGGAACCAAGCCATGTCCTCCCTTTCCTGTCAAATGACGCAGAGTAATACTTTGAACTTTTGAGTCCGGAACTTGAATCAAGTATTCGATAAGTCATGTTTCCCGGGTCTATCACCATCAGGGGTGATGTGATGGATTGAGGTACCCACATTTTCCCATCAGGGGCTGTTAAAATTTTAAGAATATAATTTGCTTCAAAATTCAATGTAGTATGGTTGATAGTTCTTTTTGTAAAATCAATCTGTATCAATTCAGTGGTGGTATTGCTTATCCAGGTTACTACCCATAATTTTCCGGTAGCATCAAAAGCCATAGCCCTGACATGAACATAAGGCAGCACTGAGGTTACCTGTGTACCATCAAAACGATATACGCCATTCTCAGTCCCTATCCAGATAAATCCGTTACTATCTTTGATAAATGAATAGATGAAAGTGTTTTCATTTAATAATTTTAATTCTTTCAGATCGAGGGTTGAGGATAATACCCTTTCCGGTTGCTGCACTTTTTCTGAGTGCAATTCTGCAGGTAAAGGTTCCGACTCCATGTTCAGTTTTATTGCCGGAATTTTATCTAAGTCAAAAGGCTTGGATGGCAACGATGCCAGGTTGAAGTCAGTGGTATAGGGTTTTTCTGGTAAAGGTTTAAACCCG
>CAZGNJ010000110.1:0-2113 GCA_964526985.1 uncultured Ginsengibacter sp.
AAGGTTGATTTTCCTGAACCGCTCAGTCCAATGACAACTAAAAACTCTCCTTCCTCCACTTCAAAACTTACTCCCTTGAGTGCGTGAGTGCCATTACTGTATATCTTTTGTAAGTTCTCTATTTTTAAAATCATTTTTTGTTCAGGAGTTGGTCAAATGAAATATGTTGTTGTTCCAATATTTTTCTTAAACCGTTATAGTCGTCGTCGGTAGTTGGTATAAGACCGACTACGTCATACATCTCGTACATTTCTTTTTCTCCGTCAGGGGTTTTCACATATTTAAGCAGCGCCTGAATAATCTGTTCTTTCATTTTTTCAGGGATACCTTTTCTGAAAACCCATGGGTCATTTGGTATGTCCTGAGTGAACCCGATAATTTTTACTTTTTTCTCTACATCAGGAAACTGGCTGAGCACCCGTGCACGCGCATCTAAAATTTGACCAGTCTTGGTATCGGGCGGTGAATAATAAGTAGCCCCTGCATCCACTTGTCGCTGATACACCATTGTTACAACATTATCATGGCGCATGGCGAATACCGTTTCACTTGGTTTTATTCCACGCTCATCCAAAAGCGCCTTTGGTAAAATATACCCGGAGGTGGAAGAGGGATCAACATAAGCCAGCGTTTTCCCGTTAATGTCTGCAATGCTGTCTATCCCGGAATCATAGCGGGCAATGAACTGACCTTTGTAAGAAGTTTGATTACCATCACGCACTACGCGCAGTCGAGCTTCTGCACCGTATTTAGCATTTGCCATCAGGTAAGAGAATGTATTGATGCTTGCTATGTCAGTTTTATCGCTACCAAATGCCTCCACCACTGCAATATAACTGGCGAGAACTGCTGTGATATAATAGTATCCGGTTTCTTTGTGTAAGTAATCCGTCAACGCTTTGGCTTTAAAGGAAATTGTTTTGGCGTCTATAGAGGGGGTAAAATAAATTTTAACCGGGTTTGATTTGGATCCGAGCGCTCCCTCATAAGACTCCCGTATGGACGTCCAGATGATAAATACAATGATAGGGGATAAGAATAACAGGTATTTCAGACATCTCATCGTGCCCAATTTAGAGAGTAAATTTATATGTAGCTTATATCTGATTCAAATATATCCTGTTCTTTTTTGTGAAAAATGTATGTGTTATGAGCTATAAATTATTTGATTAGTCCTCCGTTGAAAGTAGCGAATCGCCATCCGAAAAATTTAGCTTCATATTATATTGTTACAGTAACAAGACATAAAAGCGCTTACACTGTAATCCCTTCTTTCATCTTCTCTGCATTTTCGGCAAGTTGCAGCGCATCGAGCATTTCCTGAATATTACCATTCATAAAATCAGGCAATGTATAAACAGTCATTCCGATACGATGATCTGTAACACGCGCCTGCGGGTAGTTGTAGGTGCGGATTTTTGCAGAGCGGTCGCCGGTACTCACCATTGATTTTCGTTTTGCCGCAATCTCCCCTTCGTGTTTTCGCACGGCTGCTTCATACAACCGGGTACGAAGCATCTTCATCGCTTTCTCTCTGTTGCCAAGCTGACTTCTTTCTGTTTGACACATCACCACGATTCCTGTTGGAATGTGTGTAAGTAACACTTTTGTTTCTACCTTATTTACATTCTGCCCGCCGGCGCCGCCGCTTCGTGCTGTTTCCATTTTCACATCGGAGTCTTTCACTTCCACATCCACTTCTTCCGCTTCGGGCAACACCGCAACCGTTGCTGCTGATGTATGAACTCTGCCTTGCGCTTCCGTGGCAGGTACGCGCTGCACACGGTGAACGCCGGATTCAAACTTCATGGTGCCGTAAACATTTTCTCCGCTCACTTCTAAAATCACTTCCTTATAGCCGCCCGCTGTTCCAGCACTTTCAGAAACTACACTTACTTTCCACCCTTTGTGTTCGCAGTAGCGGACATACATACGCAACAAATCACCGGCAAATAAACTGGCTTCATCGCCCCCTGTACCTGCACGGATTTCTATAATTGCATCTTTGACATCGGTCGGATCTTTGGGAATCATCATCTGCCGGATGTCGCTCTCCATTTTTTCTTTGTCTGCTTCCAAAGTTTCCAACTCCAACTTTGCCATCTGCACAAAG
>CAZGNJ010000111.1:0-2112 GCA_964526985.1 uncultured Ginsengibacter sp.
GGCATTCCTGACTTTAAATTCTCGATTACCACATTCAAGGGTATGCTTGCATAGGATCGTTTACCATTGTCATCCATATAAATTGCAAAATATAGATTCGTCCCCTTTGCGGCCTCGACGAACTTCATTTTCTTATTGCCCCTGGTTCCTACGGCAAACTTGTTTCCTTTCGGTTCGAACTTTCGCACCTTGAATACAGGCATATGATCTCGTCCCCCATTTAGCGTCTTGATGTTCTTGTTAAACTCATCAATGCCGTCCACCGAAAATGCTTGCTCTGGATGCTCGATGATACTGCCATTCTTCGTTTCATTATAGGTAGCAAGATGATTGAACAAAAGTGTCCGAATCCCGGAATCTGTGATGTTTTTTATCGTGGCAGAATCGAATGTAGAGTCCAATGATACACGTGTGGCCACATTACTGTCATCAGTATAGTAAATCTCAATCTTCGAAATATCCAGTCCATCGAACAAATTTCCATTGTCTTTAAATCGTTTAAGTATTGCGGCTTTATTCTGGCCCTGACGAATCTGTTCACGTATGTACTGTCTTAACCTTTTATCCACAATACTTTGCCATTTTTCCAAAGCAATGGATAAAGGAACGTGTCGTCTCAGCTTTAACACGACATGACCGGCCACTGTATCCTTATGAAGCGGTTTTCTTATTGCCCAATGATCTCCCTTTTCTTGCTTCACTCTTACTTTAATCAAGGTGCCATCTTCCAGGAGTTGCCATTTCTGATAACGGTTTTCCGTTTTGTTTATCACTCTCATATTACCCTTGAAACTCACGATGATGTTTTCCAGTCTCTCTTTTACATCGGATGTGAACCTATCCCACGGTTTATAAAAAACCCAGGTATAGGTTCCATTCCCGATGTTGTTTTCCTTGAAACACAGCACATTCTTCAGATCATATCGCTTCTCTGAATTTGCATATTCATTGTTTAAATAATGAATGTGGTTCCGCGTTGCAGCTGCAATAACAAGGGCATCCATTGCATGATGACGATGATCAATGCGCTTTTTATTAAAACCTTTTTGCAAGTCGTTTGGAACTCTGCACAGAAAACTCAACCGTCCATCTCGTTCCATCCACTCGCCAAAATCATTACTGGCCGTCATTTCATTTAATCGTTTGAACCGTGGTGTTACAATTTGATTCCAGACATCGTTCAATCCCCATTCCCGTCGCAACACCGCAGTGACTGCTCCATTTGAAGCGATTAGGTGCTTTGATGTGGTCTCCTGTTCGTCATCGTCGCGCACAATATTCGAAAGCAGATTTTTAATTACTTTGCTGATATACCTGGTGTCATTTAATTGTCTTTCAATGAATGCTTCCGGAATATCATCCATAAGTAACCTTTTCAACTTTCCCTTGTTACCTGAATAATTATTCATTACAAAATCCTGGTATTCTTCAATGGTAAAGACCCTTGTCGTTCTTCCTAAAGTTAATTCGACAATTTTCCCGGCATTGTTTCTAACATACTCGAATCCAGTAGCATTATCCTTGTCTGCGTTAATCTCCGCTTCACAAATGACTTTGTTAGTCAAAGAATCATCGAAGTACCTGGATTGTGGCAGAATGTGTTCAATCTGGTAGTCCGGTGTGAACAATTTCGCTAAGGGAATAACTGCTCCAGTATAGGGGGAACGATATTGCTGTTCCATCCAAAGCTTATATCGGATTAGTTCAGACCCTGATGGTTGAGAATTCAATCGAATCTTTTGAATATCTTCGGGAATATCCTTACATGCAGAAACAACCCCATCCTCATAGATTTTAAGTATTTCAATTTGTGAAGGGGAGTGTGGCCGTACATTTTCGATTGCAGGATCAGCAGCCATCTCCTGAAGAAGTGCCTTAATCCTCATGTTCGTATTTTCATTAGCAACAACCATCTGCGATATCTGCTTCCGTTTTTCAGAGGGATTCTTTAAATCCCGCCCCAACTCCACATGGATCTCATCAAAGCACTTTTTACCTTCAACCGCATACTCACGCCAAATATCCCTGACCACTCTCAAAGTTTCAGTAATCACCTGCTCAACAATAGGATTGCGAAGGGCATGTTGTTTGAATACGGAATGAAGGAAAAAA
>CAZGNJ010000112.1:0-2049 GCA_964526985.1 uncultured Ginsengibacter sp.
TGGTTTCGTTTTATCGTGTAGCGATTTGAAAATTCTTTTCCCCCGGATAAAACTCAAAGGGAACCAGGTATCTGCCCATAACTGGCAGAGTTTAACAATCATATTACCTCCTTTGATACGTCCAAAAAAACTGGAAACAATGACAAAAGGAAAAATGAGTAGCATAATGCTTACAAAAAAAATAATTGCATAGATGCAATAAATCCAGAGAAGCGGTTTGATCAGGTATCGTTTCAATTTCTGTTATCAAATTTATTATTATCGCCCGGGCAATGACATTGCCATTCTTTTTCCAGGTCAATACAGGTGACCACTTTCGTTGTATTATCACATTGTGCAAAAACAATACGTAAGCGCTGATTGTCTGAAGAAATTCCTTCCAATGCATAAACAGGGCAAGGTCTTGCATCGCTGTTACTCTTCCGGTAATTGATGATCCCGTTCTGCAGGATTTCCTGCACTTCTGACTGAGAAATATGCCTGCAATTCATCCGGCATTTAGCATGTTGTGTATATTCCAGGTACGAAATCCTGCGGTTAAATCCATGATCCCGGCTTGCTTCCTGTGAAGGTTCTTTAGCTCCTGATGTATTCTTTTGAACGGGAGGTTCTCCCTGTGTGCTCCTGAGAATCAACACTACGGCAACCGCAGCAATAAGAAAGATTAAAGGAATTGCTTTTTTCATCAATAATGGCGATGATATCAATAAATATCCGAAATGAAAACTACACTCAAAAATCTTAATTTTGCTGCCCATGTCAGAAACAAAAACAGTGGCTTTTCACACCCTGGGCTGCAAACTCAATTTTGCTGAGACCTCTTCACTTTCCCGGCTATTGGAGCATGAAGGATTTCAAAAAAAAGAGTTTGAAGACAAGGCTGATGTATATGTGATTAATACCTGTTCTGTAACCGACAGCGCAGATAAAGAATGCCGCCAGATTGTGAGGCGTATTCAAAGAAACGCACCGGGAAGTTTTGTAGTGGTCACCGGATGTTATGCCCAACTAAAACCGGAAGAAATTGCAGCGATTCCCGGGGTGGACCTGGTACTGGGTGCAGTAGAAAAATTTAATATAGTACATCATATACGGGAGCTGTCGAAAAATGATGCTACAAAAATCTGTTCATGTGATATTGATGATGTCAACATTTTTCATTCTTCCTATTCCTTTCATGACCGCACCCGCACTTTTTTGAAAGTGCAGGACGGATGTGATTATAACTGTTCTTACTGTACCATTCCGATGGCGAGAGGTAAAAGCCGGAGTGATACCACTGAAAACGTAATCCGAAATGCAACACAATTGGCTGCAAACGGAGTGAAGGAAATTGTATTGACAGGAGTAAATCTTGGTGATTACAGTCCTCCAATTTCACCGGAAGAGAATTTTGGAATTCTTAAAAAAGAAAATTTTTTTTCATTAATTAAAGAGCTTGAAAAGGTTGAAGGCATCGAACGTTACCGGATTTCTTCTATAGAACCGAATTTACTGACAAATGAGATCATTGAATTTGTTTCCAACAGCGATAAATTCATGCCTCATTTTCATATCCCGTTGCAAAGCGGAAACAATCGCATTCTTGGATTGATGCGCAGGAGATACAAACGGGAATTATATGCCGACCGGGTCCATCTGATTAAAGAACTTATGCCCCATTGCTGTATTGGTGTGGATGTTATTGTCGGCTTTCCCTCGGAATCCGATTCGGATTTTAAAGAAACATTTGACTTTATACATTCCCTGGATATTTCTTATCTCCATGTTTTTACTTATTCCGAGAGAGACAATACAACTGCATTGGATATCCAGCCGGTGGTACCGATGAATATCCGGCACGAAAGAAATAAAGCATTACGCAATCTTTCCTACATGAAGATGCAGTATTTTACAATGCAACAGGAAGGGCAAATCCGGAAAGTATTATTTGAAGGTCATGCAAAGAACAACATGATGGAAGGCTATACGGACAACTACATTAAAATTTCTGCTCCTTACAAGGCAGAATGGGTTAATGAAGTGGTGAATTGGAAAATATAAATCTCC
>CAZGNJ010000113.1:0-1943 GCA_964526985.1 uncultured Ginsengibacter sp.
AAATGATAAAGGTTGTCAATACTTCCATCACCGGCTCTGTTAGAGGTAAAATATCCGCTCTCTCCCTTGCTATCCACAATGTAACCGAAATCATCGTGGGAAGTGTTAATCGGATATTTTAAGTTACTCGCTTCAGTCCAGTTCTTTCCGTCTGTTTTCGATTCAAAGACATCTAATCCTCCCATGTTTAAATGCCCCTCAGAGGAAAAGTATAAAGTAGAGTCTTTATAGATAAACGGGAACATCTCATTCATCGGAGTGTTCACGGATGCTCCGAGGTTTACCGGCGCACTCCAAGTATCTCCTTCTTTTTTCACCATCCAAATATCCGTACCGCCTAATCCACCCGGCATATCAGACACAAAATACAATGTCCTTCCATCGCTTGACATAGAGGGATGACCACAGGAGAAATCCTTTCCATTGAAAGGTAGCTCCTTAATATTGTTCCATTCCCCTTTGTCATCTTTTGTTGCCTGATAGATTTTCAGTAACACCACATCATCCGAACTTTTTCCTACTTTCTTATTGATGTAGGTATTACGGGTGAAATACATCGTTTGCCCATCCGGAGAAAAGGTGGCAGGTCCATCATGATATATCCCATTCACTGATCCCTTTAGCAGCTCCGGCGTTTGTAGATTACCTTCCCCATTATCTTTAGAGTAGTATAAATCAAGGAAAGAACGACCCGTCCAAGCATAAGTTTTTTTAGACGATGCTCTGTCTGACGCAAAGACTAACCCATTATTATAAAAGACAGGAGCCATAGATGATCCTGAATTAATGATTAATGTTTCCACCGAGTATCGAGCGGAATCTTTTTTAAATGCTGTAACAGAATCGCAGGAAGCCATCATCATTGCAGCAGATTTATCACCGGGAACTTTCTGCAAATACTGTTTTAACATATTTTTCGCACCGTCATAATTTCCGCTCTTCATCATCTCCTGCGAGCAGTACAGGAACTCAACCGGCTTGGCGTCAGGCAATGCAACAACCTGCTGGTACCACTTTGCCGCTTCAGTCGAATTATTTATTTTACGGTAACTATCTGCAAGTTTTCGTACTGCATCGGGAAATTTTTTCATACTCAATGCTTTCTCATATTTAGGAATAGCCATAGAATATGCCATCTGATCATAGAAGCGATTGCCTGCCATATAATAAGAGCCGGCACATCCGGAAAGGAATAAACCGGCAGCCAGTATCCATAACAAATATGACCGGGAAGATTTCATAATGTATTTATTTTTTATTTCTATACCTGTTTTAAGAAGTTTCATCAGAAGTAGCGTGGAGTTTTCATTTTCATAATATCATAACCGAAATCGTAACCGATCATGATTTCATGCGAGCCATTGGAGTAATTTTTTAATTCAGTGGTAGTGAAGTCGTAAGCATATCCAATCCTCAGCTTTTTAGTTGCCTGAATTTCAATCATCCCGACCACTGCATCGTCCGTTCTGTAAGCAGCGCCTAACCATAATACTTTCTTGATCACAAAATTCAAGTTAAGGTCTGCTTCCACCGGAGTATTCCACGAATATTTAATAAGCATGGAAGGGCGTGCGGCAAAGTCAGGAGTAAATTCTATTGCCCCTCCCATTGTAAAGAAATAATGCCGTACCTGATTGGGAATATAATCCAGCTTTTTATCAAAACTTAACGGGCGATTCGGATCATAAGTAGTTAACTCGGGTACGGATATGCCTGCATAAAATTTATCACTATACAGGAAGGCACCCGCTCCGAATACGGGTATCAGATTCGTTCTGGTAGTTTCGGGAAATAATTTGTCGCCTGAATCCCACACAACTAAATCCGATAACTTAGCGGAGTAATAGGATATACCTGCTTTAACACCTATACCCACTTTCAATTTTTTCGATAGCTGAATATGATAGGCATAATTAGCATTGATATCGTAGCGGTTGGTTACC
>CAZGNJ010000114.1:0-447 GCA_964526985.1 uncultured Ginsengibacter sp.
TTTGCCATCAATGAATAGTTTAGATGGACATAGATAGATTAAATGAATTGAGAGAATAAGAGATTTATAGCGGTTGCACCCGGCTAATTGATTTCAATTTCATCTGTAAAGAGCCAGGACTCATAGCCGGCCCCGGGGTTGCCTTGCGGTATTTTTCCCGGGTTTTTCATAAACACTTTTACATATCGTGTTGTAAAAAGGGAAAAATTAATTTTAATGGCTCCAACGTTGACTATTCCGAAGCTGCTCGTGGCAGTCGCTGCGGCAAGCACGCTAGCCTTTGTATCATATGATGGTTTATAATCGAGAGATTCATTAATGTGCAGTGTCTGTGGTTCTGGCTGCCTTTTTGTTTCTTCTCCCCTTCGCCGGGATTGTGTGGTGGTTTTATCGCGATGTTGAAATGATCTTTCTCTTCGCGAAGCTGAAACTGCACATGATCATCTA
>CAZGNJ010000114.1:457-760 GCA_964526985.1 uncultured Ginsengibacter sp.
AAGTTGAAACCTCAATATATTTTGGAGGCCAGATCCAACTGTTCATATCTTTTAACAGGTGCACTGTTACCGTACTGATGTATTGTGGCCTTTCCAGGTCAATGACGGCCTCACAATCTTTGCCTAAAAATCCAAGCAGTTCCGACGATCTTGCCATACCCTTTTCATTCCAGATTCCATTGACCAGCGTAAATCCTCCGTCACCCGGGTAGCTGGGTGATGGGTCTGCTGTTAATGTGATTTTTTTACCTGTAGCTTTGTTGACATGAAATACCTGCGTTACTTCCACAGTTCGGTTGTCAA
>CAZGNJ010000114.1:770-1923 GCA_964526985.1 uncultured Ginsengibacter sp.
TGCATATCCCCAGATCGAATCGGAACCCATAAATTTCATGTATATTTTTTTATTAAACTTGTTATCAATTTTCCATAACACTCCATCAAAGTTTTTAGAAGGAAGCACCGACGTTTTTAAATCAAAATAAGCTTTGCTGTAATTTACTTTCCAGAGATCATATCTTTTAAACTGTGTTATCAGTTTTCTTTCAAAATTTTCCCAGCTTCTGCTTCCCTTCGGGCACCATAATACTTCACTCAGGGCACTCATTCGTGGAAAGATCATGTACTCTGCCTTACTTTCATTTCCAATGTATTCGGTCCATAAGTTTGCCTGTGCACCTAAAATATGTGTTGCCTGCTCAGTGGTCAATGAATCGGGAATGGGTTCATAATTATAAACCTTTTCAAGAGGGGTGTAGCCACCAATAGTAACCGAGTCTTCATTTTGGCTTTGAGAATGGTCAAAGTAGCACCAGTCTCCCGGTGTCATGATAACATCATGATTTTGTCTTGCTGCATCAATTCCTCCCTGCTCTCCCCGCCAGCTCATCACAGTGGCGTTTGGCGCTAATCCGCCTTCCAGAATTTCATCCCAACCGATAATGGATCTTCCTTTGCTATTTACGTATTTTTCTATTCGTTGAACAAAATAGCTCTGCAAAGCATGTTCGTCTTTCAATTTCAAGTTGTTCATTCTTTTTTGACAAACGGGACATTTCTTCCATCTTGTTTTAGGACATTCATCACCTCCTATATGGATATATTTTGAAGGGAACAAAGCCATCACTTCATCCAGTACATCCTGAAGAAAATTATAAGTAGAATCGTTTCCGGCACAAAATACATCGTCAAATACACCCCAGGTTTGTTGAACTGAATAAGGTCCTTTGGTACATCCCAGGAAAGGATAAGCTGTTAATGCTGCCATGGCATGACCGGGCATTTCAATTTCAGGGATAACATTGATGTAGCGATCGGCAGCGTATTTCACAATTTCTTTTACCTGGTCTTGTGTATAGAATCCTCCATAATGAATACTATCATTACCGGTGCCGGGATAGCGGCCAATAATGGTACCATCTCTCCAGCCGCCAACTTGTGTCAGCTTAGGATATTTTTTTATTTCAACTCTCCATCCCTGGTCCTCGGTACGATGCCAATGACATTTA
>CAZGNJ010000115.1:0-1840 GCA_964526985.1 uncultured Ginsengibacter sp.
CAGGTCCATCGCTATGACTTTGTACTTTTTTGCAAGCATGGGAATTACCCTGCCGAATGAGGTTTGAATGGTAGAGCCGCCACCATGAATCAACACAAGTGGCCTTCCCTCCCCATAAATTTCATAATACATGCTTATTCCATTTACATTAGAATAGCCTTTTTTACCAGGCAATGTATCATTTGCGCGTGTTGTAAATTTATCAGGGCTTACTTCTGACTGATTTACATTATTGCATGAAGACAATAATAAAAAGGCAAGCGTAGCCTGCAAGAGAATAATTTTCATTTGATTAGTTTTGAAGGAGCAAAGAATGTAAGTTGTTTAGCATTTGCAACCAGCCCCAGTATGCACCGGTTTTAGTGGCTAATTCCTGAGAAACAGTTTGTCTTAATTGCAGTCTCGTTTTTCCGTTTTCTGCTCTTAGAGTCACGGTAACCAGGGTTTCTCCCGGCCATTCCGGATCCATTCCAATTGATTCCGGATGCATTGGATTACCTTTTTCATCAGCGTTGATCATGGAAAAAACAATTCTTGAGCAGGGCAAAATCTCTTTGTATTCCCCTATGCACTAACAGGCGCCCAATTGAGGGTGAACAATACATGAGTGAAACTTTCCACCTGTCTCTATTTTAATTGTCTTGAAATGAATGGTACAGCCTTCGGGCGCATACCATTTCATTAATAGCTCAGGATCTGTCCATGCATTAAAGACTTCTTCCGCGCTTGCGTTAATAATCCGTTCTATGAACACTTCATTATTTGTGGCACGATTGCTCGTGTTGAAATTATTATGATGTATCTAAACTATTAACAATTTTATTATCATCCTCAGTCTGTTCTAAATGCTGCACCTCTCATTTATTCATTTACCCAATAGCATTCCCACTTCCTGAATCCCCTGCTCAATTATGCAGGCATTTGCTTGCAAATATATGAGCAAGTATTTAATTGCGCATATTTTTCAGTACCTTTTTTTAAGGGAGAAAAAAATTACCAGCTATCTGAACAAATGATTATCACCAAGAATGGCTGCTCAGGTCCATATAATTACCTCAAAGCAGTCCAGGTTCGTTACAGGCCAATGGCCTAACAGTCGTTTGCTACGATTTATAGTTAACGCAGGCAAGAAGCTAACAGTGAACAGCTAAGCAATCAATTCTTAAGAGGCTTGCGGTATTCCTTTGTCCTTGCTGTTTAGGCCCATTAAGTAATTGGCAGAAAAAGCAACCAATCAATGTTTGGTCTGATGTTTTGATTTGTCCTTAGGCATCCTGTTATAAAAAAAAGCCACCACTCTCTCCTCTATAACCACACCGGTATTCACAAAGACGACATCATTAACTGGCGGCATAAAAGCAAGGGGCAGTAGGACTACCAAAAGCCGATATTATATTTCAAATGGATTTGGAAGCGTATAGCACCAATAATATTCTACAATGTAAAATCATTAAGCAAGCCCATAAAACAAGAGAGATATCACTACAACACTTCCTCCTGCTCTTCACATTTCTCGTATCCGATACGCTGGGCCAGGGTTTTTAGGTGTTGTCCCTTTTTGAAGGGAATAGGATGCGTGTACGCTTCCCAACGCGTGGGTTCCGCGGAGCCTGGATCCCAGATCTTATAGCCTATAGACGCATCTTCGGTTGAACATTGGAGGATAATCATGCGTCTCTTTTTTTGCACGCTAACCTTATAGGTAACAGGTGGATGATCCATGCCCTGCCACATCAGCTTCAATAGTTGCTTTTCCGGAATAGCGCCAAGGTCATGAACATCCGTCAGCCATTGATCCATCACTGAACGCAGGCGTATCAACTGATCCTGGTAGCGGGGA
>CAZGNJ010000116.1:0-1824 GCA_964526985.1 uncultured Ginsengibacter sp.
GCCGTTCTGCATTTTCTGATTTTTTCAAAAAGAGTTTTGTTACAAAAGCAATAGAGGAGCATCATTTTCCCTTATTCATTGCTCATAATTGATCAAAGCATAAAATCCGGTTTATTTAATTTTCTGGAAATGCGGAATGCAATATTGATCATTCCTACATGGCTGTAGGTTTGGGGGAAGTTGCCCCATTGCGAACCATCTTCACTAACATCCTCGCTTAACAATCCCAGGTGATTACTATATTTTAAAATTGTTTCTACTGTTTGGCAGGCTTCATCCAATTTTCCCATATAGGTAAGAGCTTCAGCATACCAGAATGAACAAATCAGGAAGGTGGATGACGGATTCCCAAAATCATCCGCATGCCGATAGCGGTATAGTAACCCGTTGGAAGACTTTAACTTTCTTTCAATAGCCTCGAGGTGAAATTTCGCTTTTGGATCTTCCGGGTGCAGATATTGCATAGTCAATAATTTCAAAGTACTGGCATCAATATTTGTGGAACCGATCGCCTGGGTATAGACTTTATCAACGGGATCGTAACATTGTTCCAACATTGATGCAGCCTTTTTGATGATGGTATCAGCCTTTTGAATCATACTATTTTCCTGAATCGTGGCAGCAAATTTTTTTGCAGCCTGTGCACCTGCCCAGTGAAATAACAAGGTATAGCAATTCTGTTGTTGTGTATTCCGGAATTCCCAAATGCCGGCATCAGGTTGTTCCAGCGTATTTTCTATGAGCTCAAGCAGGCGGCTTATAATAGATTTATAATCTCTTTGTGTTTTATCGTAAATGATCAGCCGTTTGTCAAAGATAAGAGGGAGCATGGTAAGTAAAACCTGGCCATAAACGTCATTTTGTAATTGATGGTAGGCTGCATTGCCGATCCGGACAGGAGTATTGTTAAGGTATCCGCTGAGCGGTAAAATTTTCTCTTCCAGGTTTTTTTCGCCTGTGATGGAATACAGCGGTTGAATTTTTCCGGAATCACGACTCAGTATATTCTGAATGAATTCAAAATATTTCTCAAGTTCGTCAAAGTGGCCAATCATGTTAAATGCCTGTAGCGTATAATACGAATCCCGCAACCAGCAAAAACGATAATCCCAGTTTCTGCCACTGCCCGGTGACTCGGGCAGGCTTGTTGTGCCGGCAGCAATGAAACCACCGGTATCTTCATATTGGTGCAGCTTTAACGTCAGCGCTGAACGTACCACTTGTTCCTGGAATATATCCGGGAGGTAACTGCTCTTAATCCATTTCTGCCAATAGTTCTGTGTCAGTGACAGGAATCTTTCTGCCGTATCCGCAAGAGGAGCTTCTAATGGTTCACCATAAGTAAGAACGAGCTAATAATTTTTATTCAATAAGAAACTTTTTTTCTCAGTAATATATACAAGCGGAATATCAGTGGTCAACCTTACCGGACCGCCGATATTCATATACCGGATATGATTACTGGCTGAATACTGTTCGGGAATTATAGTACCGTAGTCTCCACGGGGCTCACATTCCACTTTTATATGCGGAGCGCCGCTTAGCCATTCTATTTTCCGGATTAACATCAGAGGCCGGAAATATCTTTCATATTGGAAAAAGCGGGGAGCCAGATCTATTACTCTGAATCTCCCTTCTCCGGATTCAAATTCAGTGCAAAGAATATTTGTATTGGGTAAATAATATTGAGAGCTCTTGTACTCATGCGAAGGGTTAATTCTGAAGCAGCCTCCCTTCTCTTTTGCAATTAATCCTCCAAATAAGAAGCTGTTATCAAAGCCCGGCATACACATCCATTGTACATTAGTATTTGTATCAATGTAC
>CAZGNJ010000117.1:0-1792 GCA_964526985.1 uncultured Ginsengibacter sp.
TGTGCTTATTGAAGTTTTTATTCCAACTCAAGACTTCATTTGCCGTAAGTGAAATTTGTCTCTCATTGCTCTTGGTTGAGCGCCCGCCATCGGCCTGCCCAGGAGTAGGAGCCGCATCACCATATTGGTTATTCTGATAGCTGGTACCATTGCTGGAATAAAAATTCAGACCTAAAGTAGTCTTGAAAGAAAAATCTCTTAAAAACTTAATCTCTGCAAACGTATTGGCATTTCCATTGAAAACTTTTGAAGAACGATCATCCAGATCAAGAGACCCTAACAGGTTTGCTCTTCCGGCATAAGGGCGTGTACCCATTTGCTCAGGCGTACCCCAATCCAACATTGGTTTCCCTGTGTTTGGATCATTTACAATAGCTCCGGTAGTCAGATCGTGTTGATATACAGGGTAAATAGGCCCCATCTAACGTGTGAAATAAAACGGATTTGTGGTCGCCGTTCCGCCTGAAGGAACATTGGCGTAATTACCTAAGGAACCATCAATGTTCAATCCTGTTTTTAACCAATTGGTTGCATCCATATTTACATTCAACCTCAGGTCATACCTCTTATATCCTGAAAATTTCACAATACCATCCTCATTCAGGTATCCTGCAGAAAAATAATAATTGGCTCTGTCGGAAGCGCCGGATAAATTAAAGTTTGCAGATGTTCTGCTGGCAGTTCTGAACAATGCGTCTTCCCATGATTCATTCCACAACAGTTGAGCAGATGGATTCAACTTTCCTGTAACAGGGTCCACCAACTGATTGCCCGGTACATTGTATGCATTATAAACAAGTCCATTCGGACCGGTTAACACATTGGAGGCCATCGTGCCTGCAACGGTAGGTGAATTGCCCTGTGCGATATAGTTATTTTTGTAAGCTTCCCAGAAAAGTTCATAATATTCCTTCGGTCCTACACGATCATATTCAGGAATACCCCGTGTAAGAAACCCCTGTTGAATTCCAACCTGTGTAACGGGTGCGCCTCTCTGGCCTTTTTTGGTTGTAATCATGACTACTCCATTGGCCGCTCTGGAGCCATACAAGGCAGCAGCAGATGCATCCTTCAGAATAGTAACAGATTCAATATCGTTTGTATTCAATGCGGTGATAGACCCATCGTAAGGAACACCATTCAATACATACAACGGAGAACTGCTTGCATTTACAGAACCGATACCACGGATCAGCATGCTTGCCCCTGTACCGGGGCCTCCACCACCATTGGTCATTATCACACCTGGCACAAGTCCGTCGAGCGCTTTGGTAACTGAGGTTACCGGCTTTTGAGAAATTGTCTGTGCGGTAATTGTGTTTTCTGACCCGGTAAAGGATGTTTTCTTAATGGTACCGTATGGCACATTAATCACTACTTCCTGCAATTGACCGGCACTCTGTTTAAGGGTTACGTTAACTACAGATTGATTTCCAATAGCGACCTCTTGTGTTTCAGAGCCTACTGTTGAAAATACCAGTGTTCTCGCACCCGACTTAACTTCAATGGTGTAACTGCCGGAGGAATTTGTGACGGTACCAATCTGAGTACCCTTCACCAATACAGAAACATCGGAAAGCGGTTGTCCGTTTTCTCCGGTGACTGTTCCTGTGATTTTTCGATTTTGGGAGAATGCAAATACTGATGTCAAGAGCAGTATAGTGCATAAGGTAACGATTCTTCTCATGAACATTTTAGATTTTGTGAAAATGAAAATTTACTTCAGGTAACTAATTAATAATGAACCGCCATCAATATTACTAATATAGATTTGTACTACCTTTGTGTACAA
>CAZGNJ010000118.1:0-1702 GCA_964526985.1 uncultured Ginsengibacter sp.
ACATGATGGAAATGGCATTGGAAATTGCCCAGACAGACAACAGTTATGAAGATGTTGTTACAAAATTTTACGAACACTTTGTTTTGATTGCCTCATCATTAAATGAAACACTGTGGGATGTCAATGATAATTTTTTCTATGACCGGCTTCATTTGCAGGATGGCAGCAGCCTGTCCATGAAAGTACGTTCTATTGTGGGCTTAAGTGTTTTGTTTAACGTCGGCATTATTTCACAGGAGGCATTACAAAAGTTACCCGATTTTAAAAAGAGAATGGAGTATATCAGGCAATATCGGAAGGACCGCAATCAATTTTTACCCTGTGAAGAAACCAGCGATGAAGGCCACCTGCTGATATCTCTTGTACCCAAAGAAAGATTGACAAAATTATTATCGGTTTTGCTGGATGAAAATGAATTTTTATCTCCCGGTGGGGTCCGGGCTTTATCTAAGTATCATAAGGAACATCCATTTGTTTTACAACTCGGGCAAGCCATGAATTCCATATCTTATCAGCCCGGGAACAGCAATGACTCAATGTTTGGTGGTAACAGTAACTGGCGTGGACCGGTATGGATGCCATTGGATTATTTAATTATCAGAACACTCCAACAACTTCATGGATTTTATGGCGATAAAATTCAACTTCCTTTTCCTTCCGGGTCGGGAAATATTTGTAACCTGGAACAGGTTTCTCATCTTCTCTCAAAAAGAATCATAGCCACATTTCAGGTCACTGCTGATAATAAGCGTCGTGTTCATGGAAATGAAAATTGGTTTTATCAGCTGCCGGAAAACAAAGAACTCCTTTTGTTTTATGAATACTATCATGGAGATACCGCTCAGGGAATGGGCGCCTCGCATCAAACAGGGTGGAGCAGCCTGATAGCATCACTAATCAACCGGGAATTTTATTCTTTTTAAAATGAATGGGAGAATACTATCCAATTAATTCCGGATTTTTATTAATTACCACCGGCGCTGGCTTCTGGATATCTTTTTTATCTTCTTCTAAATCCACTACACCTCCGGTAATGGCATATTTCATTGCTTCTCCGGGAGTCAGTTTTTCAATTCTTTTAAGTTTATGTCTTGGTAAAACGTAGAGTTGGCCTGCCCAATGATAGGCTTGCGGAATATAGATAGAAACCATTTCGGCCCCCATATCCAGTTTTTCCAATTCTTCATCTGTCAGAAAACCCATTACCCAGACATCATCTGAAAAAATAGTGGCCAGTATAGGATGGCTGAACTTTTTCTTTTCCCCGCCAAATGCTTCAAAAAAGTCTTTTGTTGATGTATAAATAAATTTAATGACCGGTGTACGATCCATCCAGGTGTCAAACAGGTTGATGATGCTTCCTACAAAAAATTGAGTACTGATCCATCCCACTAATATGATGAACACGAGAATTATGACAAAGCCCAGTCCGGGAATATTTAAATAAGGACGCAGGATACTATCCACCCGGTCAAAAAGCCAATAGATAGCCCATGCAGTAACGCCAATAGGGGCCAGTACAATGACTCCCTGGAGGAAATACCTGAAAATTTTTCTGAAAAAAGAACGGGGCTTATTTTTCTTTTGCGCAGACATGATAAATGGAATCGCAAAGGTAACATAAAGACACGGGTTATGGATTTTTCAATAAGGGATGAATGGTAAAAAACAAGGATGGAAACTTTGATAACAAAAAAAGTTT
>CAZGNJ010000119.1:0-1689 GCA_964526985.1 uncultured Ginsengibacter sp.
AATTTCGTCAGCATTCAATGGTAGAATAATTCTGATGTATTGAAATGAGATAATCAGTTCATTAGTATTAGGAAACGATGATCGGCCCAGACGAGTATTTGATATTTAAAAGTGTTCTTTTTATACGGGCATAGTTCAATGGTAGAATAGAGGTCTCCAAAACCTTTGATCAGGGTTCGAATCCTTGTGCCCGTGCTTGGTAATACATTTTTTGCAAGGCTAATGAAAATGCGCTTTGTGAATCTAAATTAAAATAGAATTATGAATAAGATTGGATTATACATCCGTGATTCTTACAAAGAATTGATGCATAAGGTGACCTGGCCTAAATGGGATGAGTTGCAACAATCGACAATGATCGTGCTGATTGCTACCATCATTATTACTGCAGTGGTTTGGCTGATGGACAGTGTTTCCCAAAGAGTTATGGAATTTATTTATTCTTTATTTAAGTAATTATGACTGAGAACAACGAAGAGGTGCATACTGAAAATACCGCCGAACAAGCACCGGAGAGAGATACGAAATGGTATGTGCTCCGCGTAGTAAGTGGCAAAGAGCGGAAAGTGAAGGAGTACCTGGACAAGGACATTGTGCGTAATGGATGGGATAAATTCATTACCCAGGTCTTTCTTCCTGTTGAAAAAGTTTTTAAGGTTGTTAATGGAAAGAAAGTAATGCGCGAGCGCAACTTTTATCCTGGTTATATCATGATAGAAGTGTTGGAAGGAAAGCTTACAGATGATATGGTGCAACACCTTAGCAACATTTCGAATGTGATGCATTTTCTTACTGACGGAAAAGGTGCTAAAGGGAACATCATCTCTCTGCGCAAAGCTGAAGTGAATAAAATGTTGGGTAAGGTAGATGAAATGGCTGAAGCCGGCGGTATGACTATGATAGAACCTTTCATTGTAGGTGAAACCATCAAGATTATCGATGGGCCGTTCAATGATTTCAACGGTGTGATTGAAGAGGTAAATGACGAGAAGAAGAAATTGAAAGTTCAGGTAAAAATATTCGGAAGAGCTACTCCTGTAGAATTGAATTATATGCAGGTAGAAAAGATCATTTGATCGCTTCTTACGATTTGAAAATTGGAAACCATTGGGAAAATATCTCAATGGTTTTTTTATGCTCTTAAATTACCTGCCTGATCACATGACAACGATGAGAGTTCCACATACGATCAAACCCGCACCGATGGCTACTTTCCAGGTTATTGGTTCGCCCAATATTATTGCGGAAAGGATGATGACGATTGCCAGACTCAGTTTGTCCACAGGTGCTACCTGTGAAATATTTCCAATTTTTATCGCTTTGAAATAAAAAATCCAGGACAGCCCTGTTGCTATTCCTGAAAGGATCAGGAAGATAAGCGAATACTTTGACAGGAATGAAATTCCTTTGGCTTCTCCACGGAAAAACACAATTCCCCATGCGAGAAATAATATTACGATTGTGCGAATCGCTGTAGCAAGATCTGAATTTACATTCTTGACTCCTATCTTGGCAAAGATGGCTGTCAATGCTGCAAAGAGTGCTGAAAGGAGAGCGTATATCCACCACATTTCTAATTAATTTTATAGTTGAAGAAAAAGAAGAATAGACGATTGTAAAGTTATACAAGCACGTGCTTATAGATTAAGCTATTCTTTCCTTACATTTGCAGCCCCTTAATTGGAGAGT
>CAZGNJ010000120.1:0-1686 GCA_964526985.1 uncultured Ginsengibacter sp.
TATGGCGTTCAACAACGCCGGTATAGAAGGACAATCAGCCCCTGTTCATGAGTGCTCAGTCGAGAACTGGAATAGGACAATTGAAGTAAACCTGAAAGGGGTATGGCTTTGCATGAAATATGAGATTCCCCAGATGTTAAAGCAAGGGCAGGGCGCGATTGTAAATAATGCTTCTATTGCAGGCTTGGTGGGCTTCCCCAATATACCAGCCTATGTTGCGTCTAAACACGGTGTAATAGGGCTTACCAAAAATGCAGCACTGGAATATGCAAAAACGGGCATTAGGGTAAATGTAGTTTGTCCCGGAGTAATTGCCACGCCGATGATAGATCGATTCACTGGAAGGAACAAAACAGTGGAAAAACAATTTGCAATGCAAGAACCTGTAGGAAGATTAGGTCAGCCGGAAGAAGTGGCTAATGCCGTCATGTGGCTTTGTTCCGATGAAGCGTCATTTGTTACCGGGCATTCAATGGTAGTAGATGGTGGTTGGGTTGCGCAATAATATTTCGTCTCCTCCTTTGCCTGAAGATCAAAGTAGATGTGAGGCAAAAGCCATTGACTGATTCTTTTCCACTTAGCCCTGGCCATGCTGCCAGCATGAGTTCCTGTGATAAACATCATTGAAACCGGTAAGCAGAGTCATTGACTTTGAGTAAAGCACGAACTACCTTACGCTCTTGTTATTCGCATCAAAAAAATGCCTAAGAGATTCGCATTAGAGTTATGGAAATTTGCGGATATCTTCAGGCTAAGCAGGAAAAATATAAAAACGACATATGAAAAAGATATTAAAAACAGTATTGATTATTTTGATAACAGGCCTGGTAGTAATCCAGTTTATCAGGCCTGAGAAAAACCAGGGTACAGAATTGGTGGCCAATAATATAACAGCGGTACAACGGGTACCGGAAGACGTTCAACAAATTTTAAAAGTTTCGTGCTATGACTGCCACAGCAACACAACGCATTATCCCTGGTACGATAATATTCAGCCGGTAGCATGGGTGCTGCACAATCATATTGTTGAAGGGAAAAGAGAAATAAATTTCTCAGAATTTGCCAGCTATCCTACGAACAGGCGTTATAAAAAGTTTAAGGAAATTCAGAAAGAAATCAAAGAGGGTGATATGCCCATCTTTTCTTATACCATTCCACATCGCAATGCGGTACTGAGTCCTGAACAAAAGACCATCCTGATAAATTGGGCTGCAAATGCGCAAAGAGAAATGGAGGCTAATTATCCTGCTGATAGCCTGATAAAACCAAAATAGAGAAGGCAACATGTTTCATCCATATCATCTATTTCGCAGGACGGCTAATGATGTTGCAAGAAGAATTCATATAACTTCATTGTGGAGCACGCAATCACGGATCTTATAAGTGGCCATATTGCTATCAACACAAGAAATATAATGACCCAAACGTATTGTCTTATCATTCTTGATTTCCAAATATTTTGATTCAGAATCCCCATCTGCAAAGGAATTTGAGCAATGAAGATAGAGCGCTTGTACAGCCCTGATAGTGATAATTATCAGCAGCCAAGATGATAATGCTCCCGCTTAATTGAGGAGCGATGGCAATGTACTGAAAAATGGTTGGTGATTTATTGGATTAATTCCCTTATTATGCGGTGCTGATTTGAAGAGGAAGCAAGCTCTGGTGGAGACCAACTTGCCAGCA
>CAZGNJ010000121.1:0-1671 GCA_964526985.1 uncultured Ginsengibacter sp.
TAAATAATAGATTCATACTCCAGAACTTTTACCCTATATGGTTTTGACGCATACGCTTCCAGTAAATTAAAATTATGGCTATGATAGAATCCAAAATTATTTACATCATTGGCATTTAATACATAGCTGTAGCTATCTATTGGTCTTCTTGACAGTGAAATATGAGTACCTTCCGATGCAGGTACATCTATGGGTTCTATGATGAATTCCACTTTTGACCGGAAAAAAGGATTGTACGTGTCAACACTTGTTTGGCTGCCAGAAATCGCAACTTTGATATGTGTTTTTGAGCCATTAATGAAATCTAAGGAGCTGGCTCTGGGTGGTGGAATTTGAATATAATCTGCCTGAACAATAGGAGTCAAGCAGCAATCTCTTCCCTCTTTTCTTAATGAATGTCGCTGATACCTTGCCAATGCCATTCTTACAAATGGAAAGTATGAAGTAAGAATATTGAGCATAACATCAACATAGTACAACTGCCTTTCGCTATCATATTTTACGTCATAGGCTACAATACTCACTTTGGCAGCAGGATGTTCAGCTATTGTAAGTAAGCTGTCTTTATTTCCCGGATTGATATTTACAAAATTGTCTTCAGTGATAATAATGCCATTGTCTCCACCTCCGGGCAATGCACTGGTAATTTTTGTAGGGTCTTTTCCCCAGGTGCTTACCATTGCTCCAGCCGAGGGGTTGATTCTGGCGATGGCATTGGGCTGTTCTCTAATGGCAAGTACAACAGCAAGCTGTTCACCTTCGCCACTACTGTACCAAGGCCGTTTTAAATAAATTCTTAAACCCGATGCTCTCCCTGTAAGTATTTGATTATTTTTCTGGGTACGGTCCCATTCAAATGTAGGTATTATATATTCAATTTGTGGCGCAAGTGGTCTTGCACTGCTGGGTATGTTGATTTGATTAAGCGGTTTGCTTTCTCTGGTTAGTAAAAAATTGGCACCTTTATCTGCTACAAGCTGAAAAAAGTATTCTCTATATCGAGTGGTGGCGATGGTTTTATAATTTAACATGCGATGTTTTGTATCTTTAAAAACATGTTGCACCGCAGGAAAGGGATTGCCTTTTACCAGTTCACCAAATACATATTCAAACACATTATATAACGTAGTGTAATGAAATACTTTTGATTTCATTGGCATTTTTTCCAATGCCGGTTTTGCAATGTCGTCATCCCATTCCAGCCAGTCGGCTTCCAGATCTAACTGGCCTGTAGAGGGACCATGAACAAAAAATTTGGAATTCAGCTTTGCTATATTAGAACCATATTCACGGTCGGGTGTTATCGTAGCTATGGAGGGGAAAGATTGAGCCCCTACTTTGCTGATAGGTTGTTGTACAGCATGAACAAAACTGATTTCACGCCAGGGAGAAAACATCCAGTGTTGACCTTTAGCAATTCTTTTGCCAACTGCATCCGAAAGATTATTCATGCCCATCATATCAAGAATTCCCGACATTTTCAAAATATCATTGGGTCGCCAGAAGCAGGCATAATTCATTTTTACAATTACACCTTTTTGTAAAGAAACCATCAAGGTTCTGGTAGCAGCCTCCCATTTTATTTCGGGATTTCCCTCTTTCAGTATAATTCGAAAAGTCTTCGGAGCCATCCAAGCCTGATAGTCGGCGGTGCTATTCGCCGATGAATCG
>CAZGNJ010000122.1:0-1589 GCA_964526985.1 uncultured Ginsengibacter sp.
GTAATTACCGGTCCATGGCAAATGGGGAAGGTTGACCAGGGTGTGGTAGTATTATGGCTGGCAAAACATTTCTGGAAGAAAAAACTTTCTTACATCGGTTATGGGGGAGAAGGAAAACAGGTGAGGGATATTCTTCATGTGAGGGATTTATTCAACCTTATTGATTGGGAATTACATCATCTTGATAAAGTAAACGGAATGACACTGAATGCAGGAGGTGGAAGAGAAATAAGTGTTTCACTTAAGGAGTTGACTGCTATATGCGAAGAAATCACCGGTAATAAAATTATGATTGAAAAAATTCCTGAAAACCGGCAGGCGGATATTAGAATATATCTGACTGATAATAGAAGAATCACTTCCCTTACGGGATGGAAACCGGCAATAAAACCGAAAGAGATGCTGGAAGATATTTATTTTTGGCTCAGGGAAAATCATCAACAGTTAGAATCTATACTATCATGAAAATAGCTTTAGTTACAGGATCGGCAGGATTAATCGGTGGAGAGTCTGTAGAATTTCTCTCCAAAAAATTTGATAAGATTATCGGTATTGATAATAATCTGCGTCAATATTTCTTTGGTAAGGACGCTTCTACCGAATGGAATGAAAAAAGATTAGAGAAAAGTTGTAACAATTACCATCACTATAATGTTGACATACGCGATGTTTCCGGGTTGGAAAAAATCTTTGCTGAATACGGGAAAGACATTCATCTCATTATTCACACAGCAGCACAACCCAGCCACGACTGGGCAGCAAAGGAGCCCTTCACCGATTTTACCGTGAATGCCAACGGAACACTGAATATGCTTGAGATGACCAGGCAACATTGCCCTAAGGCAGTCTTTATTTTCACCTCTACCAATAAAGTTTACGGAGATAATCCCAACTTTCTTCCGCTTATTGAATTGGAAACGAGATGGGAGATAGATAAAAGTCATCCTTACTATAAAGAAGGAATTGATGAGCAGATGAGCTTAGATCATACTAAACATTCACTGTTCGGCGCTTCAAAGGTGGCAGCGGATGTTTTAGTGCAGGAGTACGGAAAATATTTTGGGATGAGTACTGGGGTTTTTCGCGGCGGATGCTTAACCGGACCAAACCATAGTGGAGCACAGTTGCACGGATTCTTAGCTTACCTGATGAAGTGTGCAATTACCGGCACTGCCTACACCATTTTCGGATACAAGGGGAAGCAGGTACGCGACAATATTCACAGTTTTGATCTGGTAAATATGTTCTGGAACTTTTATCAGCATCCGAGGCAAGGTGAAGCCTACAACGCCGGTGGCGGACGATTTGCTAATTGCTCTATGATGGAGGCAATAAAAGTTTGCGAACAGATTTCCGGAAAGAAAATAAATGTTACATACTCTGATACCAACCGCATCGGCGATCATATATGGTATATCAGCGATGTATCAAAGTTTAAAAAACATTATCCGGATTGGAACTGGACATTCAATCTGCAAGACACGTTGATACAAATTCATGACAGTCTTGCTAAACGTGAATTACAGAAAGCATAACCCGGGATTGTTACTATAAAAACTTATCCCCTCTAAAGAAAATAATATCCACCT
>CAZGNJ010000123.1:0-1523 GCA_964526985.1 uncultured Ginsengibacter sp.
TTTGGAAATTGTGTGATGACTAAATCCTTATCAGATCGAATCGCACTTTATGCGGATAAAAACAAAAGTACCGGTAAGCAATTTTTACCGGCGTTCATCGCGTTGAAACCGGAAATTGAACAAGCATTAAAGGATGGCTGGACGATTCGCCAGATCTGGAACATTTTGCACCAGGAAGAAAAAATCAAATGTTCTTATCAATGGTTCAGGACTTTGGTCAATCGGCATATTGGTGAGGACAGAAAACTGCATTCGCGCATTGATCACGGAAAATCAGCTGGGAATGGTCATGAAGGATTTCGTTTTAATTCTGCAACTGAAAAAGAGGAGTTGGTCTGATGGCTAAAATACATATGATTCTGCAAGGAAAGGGCGGAGTAGGCAAATCGTTCATATCATCCACGCTAGCACAACATAAGTTTGCCAAAGGCGGCAATCCATTATGCATTGATACCGATCCGGTTAATGCCACTTTTTATGGCTTTAAAAAACTCAATGTTAAGCAGATTAATGTGATGAACAATGATGAGATTGATCCGAGAAAGTTTGATGACTTAATTGAATTTATCGCTAAAGCAGACAATGACGTCATTATTGACAATGGGGCCAGCACCTTCGTGCCGATGTCACATTATCTCATCAGCAACCAGATACCCGCCTTGCTCCTGGATATGGGGCATGAACTGGTTGTACATACCGTCATCACAGGTAGTCAGGCTTTACTGGATACATTGAACGGTTTTGTACATCTGATTAAACAGTTTCCCAAAGAAGCACTGTTTGTTGTCTGGCTAAATCCCTATTGGGGAGAAATCAGCATGAATGGCAAGCAGTTCGAAGAAATGAAAGCGTATGTGGATAACAAAGCGCGAGTATCCGCCATCATCCGAATTCCGCACTACAAGCCCGAGACTTTCGGCAAAGATTTAAGTGAAATCCTGCAATCTAAATTTACCTTCGATGAAGCGCTGAAGAATAGTTCTTTGCCGGTGATGGTGCGCCAACGATTAACGATTATTCGCAGGCAGCTTTTTACCAGCATTGAAAATGTAGCGGCAGTTCTAACATGAGTGCCGACAAATTAGATGCACTCATTGAGCGAGTAGCATCGGAACATGGAATTGTTCTGTCGCAAGATGATCCGGTATTGATGATGCATACCCTCAACGAAGTGCTGCTGGAACAAAATAAAGAAGCCCATGCTGAGTTGTTAAGCAATTACCAGGCGATTTTGGAAGAAAACTTTAATCGGTGGTGTGAGTTCTCTACCAAAAAATCAAATGCGATTATCAGTGCATCCATGGGTAACGCGCAATTAACACGAGATCAATTCCTGGAAAGCTGTATTCAGCTGATCGATGAAAAGATAAAAAGCGGGGTGGATCAGGAAACTTACGATCTAGTCAGAATTTCCAGACAGGCGGCTATCATCAATTTATTGGCATCATCATTACTCCTGGTTTCAGTTGTAAACATATTTTTTTTATTGTTATCGTTTAGTTGTCTTGCAGCTTCAATAATGT